>JAIRYE010000020.1 GCA_031267915.1 Puniceicoccales bacterium | reverse complement strand
GAAAAAAATGGGCAATTTGACAAAAGAAGACACATACTAGAAGATTTGAGAAAATTACTGGAATGAAAAAGCAATGGTTACATATGGCATCACCACCAGGACGTAGGTAGAATGCAGCTAGTTCCTGAGAATATACATGAAGACGTTGGACACGTTGGTGGGTTTGAAATGTGGGGGAAGAAAAAATGAAGAACCTGGAACAGGATAATATTTTACTAGACTATGGCGAAATCGATTCTGATGAAGTAAAAAAGCTCGAAAAGGAATTGAATATTTCTTTGCCGTCTAGCTATGTAGATTTCGTTACCAAGCATAACGGAGCTTCAATTTTCGCGAGAATTTTTGACTATCAAGATCCCAACATGAAAAGCGGAAGAAATTCGGACAGCATAGCATTTGTAAGATTTGAAGAAATAGAGAATAAAATAAATAGATTAAAGAAAGCAGATGGAAATTTTCCAGGATACGGAACGGCATTCGAAGACGGACTGGTTCCGTTTGGAACAAATGGAGGAGGAGATCTGATTTGCTTCGATTACCGAAATGACAGAATTACAGACAATCCGCCAATTGTAATCTGGAACCACGACATGGGGCTCGAGCACAGGGTAGTGTTCATTGCCAACAATTTCGAAGAGTTCGTAAACATGCTGTATTTTAATGAGGAATTGGAAAAATACCTTGATGAACTGTATCCTTCTCCAAAGCGAAAGTAAACTTGGCTGTTGTGTCGACAAAGGGACAGTAGACCGAAAGGATTAACATACTTCATTCCCATGGGGACGTTTCATGTTAATTCTTCGCGCTGCGGGCAACAATTCCTGATTTCATAGGCTTTGTGGGCGATGATAGAGGTATCACTGTGTTAATTTTCACGTTAATTTGTAGCCCATTTCCCCCCAAGAATTAACATATAACCAACATGTTTTAGCAAAAAATAAGCAAGCTGCAGAAACTGCAGCATACACACGAATCGGCGAAAATCTTGGCTGATTTTCACTACAAACAAGGATGCATTCGCGATAAACTCACGCGCAAACCCCAATTATCAAACACACATAACAATCCCACCCCATCACCTATCCACACCAAGTCACGGGGAAGCAGCAAACTCCCGCAGCCACACGGGCACCACCGAACGTTAAATCACGATTTTATTTCTTCGTCGACGAACACCTCTCCCGGCCTTTCTTCCAACTTCTTGAATTCTCCCAAGTTTTTAGAACCACTAGCTTTCGCAGCGGCACATGAAAAACCACCTCCATCTCCCTCGAAAGAAAACATTTTCAATAGGCTTTTATATGGTTCCATTTCCCTAAAATCCATATTGCCTAGCCCGTGATAGGTGGGTATCACTGTTCCATACTTTACTTTAGTTAGCGGCCCTGAGTTCATATTTACCTCCACTGAATTTAGTATAAAAAATCACATCCACCGAATAATGTCAAGATTTATTTTAGGTTTTTTGGTTATAAACAAATATTTCCCCTATTTTCCGAAAGCCTTTCAGATTCAATTCCACCTCTTTTGCCGCCCTGTTAATTGCCGCCATCGTGAATGCAAAGCGCTTTTTCGGCGTTTTTTTGGAGGAAATTTCCTCCAATTGGTCATCCACTCTCTGAATTACCAGATAAACCGGCTCAAATTGACCATTACACCAATTTCTGTCTCCTACAATTCGATGCTCTCCAACCTTCATTTGTGAAATGCCAACGATGTTCTGCAAATACAGATTTTCAACATGACCATTGATTTTATCCAAATTGTATTCTCCTTTATGTATTTCACCTTCAGTACGTTCTATGTTTGTATCTTCCAGACTTGGCTGTGAAAAAAATGTTGACGCAATGCTAATGCCATTCTTCATTAACTCACTGGCCTGTTGTTGTAACGTATTCATACTTTCTTCACTAAAAAGATATGGTAAGTCAGATATCGATGTGTCCGGCAGCTGTGCGGTCTGTTTTACGTGGACCATAAACCCACTGTCTCCAGATACTCCAAAATATAACAGCCGAGACCGGATAAAGCCTTTCGTTACAACAACTCCCCGTGCAATGCTACTAGCACCCCCTTGCACGCCGCCGTATACATTTTGCATAAGATTTGCAAGCAATGCATCATTTAGATCATTTATTGGGATTCTGAGGCCAATGTTAATCTCATTTTTCGCATTGTTGTTATTATTATTGTTGTTATCATTTTCAACCTCTCCCTTTATATACTCTATGCCTATAGCCTCTCCATCGCTTGATTCTTCCAGTAAATATTTTTGATTATCCGCATTATGAGGGGTACTGGGCCTTACTTCCATAAATAAAACTGGCGAGGAAGATGACGACGGTGGTATAGAAACACCTTGCAGGACTATTTCATTGGTCGATGCCAGATAAATTTTCTCTCCTGGCTTATGCGTCAAAATATCCATAAATATTCTGGCAAGTCTTGCCGGATTGTTAAACGCTTCATTAATTATTATCGCGTCCATGTTGCAAGTTGGTAGTCCAATTTGCCTGTGGGGCGTAAATAGTGACTGCAGTATGGCGTGACTCGCGGTATATGGTGGTGTGGAAGATTCCACTGATGAGGAAAATGTGGATGAAGAAGACGAAGATGAGGAAGGAAGATCTTGAAAAGAGGATATTTTATCAAAAATCAGCTGCCCGTTACTTGAAAGTTTATTTTTGGTTGATTCATTCAATACGTAGGCTAAAGATTCGAAATTATCTGGTTTAGTTATAAGTTTCTCCAACACAGCAATGGCCTGGTCACGTATCAATTCCATTCCTGGGACTGCATCATAGGGAAATATGCTAATTGGCATCCCAGAAAGTCCATTTAAAAAAGAGAGCAAACATACACAGTTAGGCTGATTAACTTTTCCATCATTGCCCAAACATATCGATGCCATGCAAAAAGCAAATGCACTCCAAATCGTTTTTACATATGCCAAGGGGTATGCCCCAAATTTATTTTTAAATTTTTCTACTACCTTAGAGTAAGCTTGAACGGCAGCATGCCAATTTTTTGCTGCTTTTTCCCTTTCAGCAGAATTTTCTACGATAGATTGATATTCATTGATTTTAATGACAGCTTCGCTGTACAAGAGAGAAATATCTCTACACTGCCGCAATCCTTTCATATATTTTGCATAGACTGTTATAAATTCCTTGTTTATACCTTGTAGTTCTGTTTGTGTTGGCAGAGGCGGTGGAACAAAAATCAACTTTTCGAACGGCTCTGCCAAAGGCGAACTACTGCTCGAGCTCGGGGAACTTGATGACGACGAGCTGCTACTCGAACTGGATGAGCTTGAACTCGAAGAAGGACTCGAACTGCTGGAAGTTTTTGTCGGGGAATTTTTTTCGATCTTTCGATTCGAACCAAGCGATGTTTCCGAAAACACTGAATTGACGATTGGTAACTCTTGAGAAACGCTCACGTCCACATTTATTTCATGCGATGGCGAATCAATAGCACCAATCTTTGGTGACGCGCTGTTGCTTCTCGGAGTGAATGAACCTTTCTCCGGTACAGGAAAAGTAAGAGGAGCCGAAAGCGACCTTTTGGGTGAATTACTTGAATTAGTCTTGTTTGACATTATGCCTTCCAGCGCATCTTACTGTCTCAAATCTTTAAAACGAAGTCAAACAAAAATTAGTTAATTTGGCCATAAATTTCTATTTGCAAAGCTAAGGCGCTGGCCAGGGATGCCGTTATGCCTGCTTTGAATCATGAAAGAAAAACTGATTTTGGGGCAACAATGGGGCAACGGCTTTCTGAAATCATTTGCCTTTATTTTTTTCCGATTGCCGTAGAAACCGCTATTTATGGGTGGTGGTGGGAAAGCGATTCGAACGCTTGAAGAGTGAAACCCGACAGATTTACAGTCTGCTTCCTTTAGCCACTTGGATATCCCACCAAAGCGCCGCTACTCGACTTGCGCACAAGCTAGAAGTTTTTTGTGGCTTGCCAAGAAATTTTTCGATTTTTCAAAATTTAGAGCGAAAGAAAAACATTTAAATTCGCAGAGAAAAATTTATTCATAGCAAAAAGTCTTTGGATGGATATTTTGATCGTATTGTTTTTTTTTGCGCTGCATGCAGCTGGAAATCCCCCAAAATTTTTCAATTCCAACTCTCTGCCCGTAAAAATACTGCTTCATGGGGGAAGTAAAATTTTACTCTTGGGTCTGCTGTACTCCATAAAATTGGAGCTCTTTGGCGGGGTTTTCAGCGTGCTAAATTTCGCAATGGTGGTGGTCATTCCGCCTGCCCTGTGCGCAGGAAATTTTTCAAAATTTTTCAAATATGCGGATTTGGCGCAATCCGTATTCCTGGCGAATTTATTTGCCATCGGATGGCCCCTCGAAAACCCAGGGGAATTTTTCTGCACATTTTTCGTCCCCTATCTGGCAAGTAGCGCAATTTTGCTATCCGTTGAAAGCCTGAAGGGACGCGATGGACAGACTCCATGCACTGAGCATTTTTACAATTTATTTCACGGAAACAAAATTGCATCACTGGCACTGTGCGTGGCAATTTCATTTCTAATTGGAGTTCCGCCGCTGGGAGAAGTATTTTGGCGCATGAAATTTTTGAAGACAATTTACAATTCCGCACAAGGGCTTAGCTCTGCAATTTTTATCCTCTGCTTTTGCTCTCTGGGATGCGCGTATTTTAAATGGCTGCTTGCCGCTTTCCAAAGAAATCAGGCCGGGAACGAGGCCCCAAATCTCCGTGCCAGGGGAATAAATTTCTTCGCTGCGGCATATGCTCTGGGAATTGTAATGTGCAAATTTTGCCATTAAAATTAAATTCAATTGCACAAATTTTATTTGTAATTCCGAGAACCGCCCATATTTTCCAAAAAAATCCATGCAAGAAGATTCCACATCTACTCCCATGATGCGCCAGTACGCAGAAATCAGGAAGTCTTTGCCGAAAAAGACACTGCTATTTTTTCACCTGGGAGATTTTTACGAACTATTCAACGAAGATGCTAAAATTGCAGCGCACATACTCAGCATAACTCTTACGCGCCGCGGAATAATGCCGATGGCCGGCGTTCCATACCACTCCGCGACAACCTACATAAACAAACTTCTCCACTGCGGATACAAAGTTGCCATCTGTGACCAGATCGGCCCCCAGAAGCCCGGACATCTGGTAAAACGTTCCCTGTCGCGCATTTTGACTCCCGGAACTGTCCTCGCAGAGCAGCAAATAGAAGCTAAGCAAAACAAATACATTTTGGCAATCAGCGCAACGAAGCATGAGCTTTCAATGGCCTGGCTAGAGGCTTCAACGGGAGAGCTTCAAATTGCAACGACCAAAGATTTCCAGAAATTATTACCCATTGCCTTTGCCCTAAACCCAACGGAAATTATCATTTCGGAAAACTCACAGTTGCAGTGGAAAGATTTGGCTACGAACGCCAAGGAGTCCCTAGGCGACCTGCTTAAAAACCGCACAGTTTCGGAGTTGGCGGATTTTTACTTCGATGCAATGCACGGAGCAAATGTTGCGAGGGAGATTTTGGGTGTTGCGAATTTTGATGGCTACGGAATAACGCCCGAGGACTACCCAGCTCTGGGACCAACAGGAGCACTCTTCCACTACGCGGAAGAAAATTTTCGGCAGAGACCTCAGAACATAAAATCTCTGCGACTCTACAGATCACAGGAATCAGTCCAAATAGACAATTCAACCATAAAAAATTTGGAAATTTTTCATTCCGCATCGGGGCACCTAGTTGGATCTCTTCTGCACGCCATTGACCGCACGACAACACCTTCCGGAGCTAGACAATTGGAAAACTTTCTCATCGAACCAAGTCTGCAAAAAAATGAAATCCTCCGGCGGCAAAATTGTGTGCAAGCATTTTTCTGCGATGAAGCTCTGCAGATAAATGTTCAGCGTTGTCTGAGGAACACCTATGATCTGCCAAGAATTTTGACACGTTTGCAAAATCGCATGCGCAATCCGAGAGATCTGCACGCGGTAAAAACAACAACCGAACAGTTTCCCGTGCTGAAGCAATTGCTGGCGGGCAGCAGAGTCCCGGAATTGCTCGAACTTTCCTCAAAAATCCAAGCATTCGATGAACTCACACGGCTACTATCTTCCGCCCTAAACAGCAGCAACCTGCCTCCGGATCTACTCTCCGGAGGATACATAAGGGAGGGATATAATTCCCAGCTTGACGAGTACCGCAGCCTCTCGAGCAACTGCAGATCCTGGATAAATGACTTCGAAAACAAAGAGAGGGAGCAGACCAAAATTAAAAGTCTGAAGGTGAAGTACAATGCCAACTTCGGATACTTCATTGAGGTCACAAAGTCAAATCTGCACCTTGTTCCCGACTACTACATTCGGCGGCAGACAACGGTTAACAGCGAACGATACGTCACGGAGGAGCTGAAAAAAAAGGAGACGGAAATTCTGAATTCGCAGACGCTGGCTGTGGAACTGGAGGAAAAAATTTTTAGCGGACTCATCAGCAGAACCCTCGAAGATTTCGCTGGATTGACCCTCGCCGCAAAAACACTGGCGCAAATTGATGTCTTCTGCGGCTGGGCGGACTTAGCCCGGGAGCACGGCTACTGTTGCCCGGAAATAGTCAGCGAAGATCACCTGGAAATCACCGATGGCCGCCATCCTGTCATCGAACAAATTTTGAAGCATGAGAGCATGGAAAACTTTGGGAAAACATCAAACTTCGTGCCGAATGACATAGCTCTAGGCAACAGCGGAACTCAAATTGTACTACTCACAGGCCCCAATATGGCCGGAAAATCCACATATATCCGCCAGGTGGCACTGATTGTACTCCTGGCACACATCGGCTGCTGGGTTCCGGCAAAAAAATGCAAACTATCCCTCGTCGATAAAATTTTTTCCCGCATAGGATCAGGAGATGATCTATCCCGCGGCCGCTCAACCTTCATGACAGAAATGGCGGAAACGGCAAATATTTTAAATAATGCAACGCACTCCAGTCTTGTAATTTTAGACGAAGTTGGTCGCGGAACAAGCACCTACGACGGACTAAGTCTGGCCTGGGCAACTGTTGAACATCTCCACGGGGACAGCCTCAGGGGCCCAAAAACTCTATTTGCTACTCACTACCACGAATTGACCAAACTAGCACAAACACTTCCCCGCATAAAAAATTTTCAAATGGAAGTGAAGGAGTGGAAGGATGAAATAATTTTCATGCGCAGAGTTATCGATGGCGCTGCGGACAAATCCTACGGCATTCACGTGGCACGTCTCGCGGGGATCCCAGAAGAAGTGATCGCGCGTGCGAAGGAAGTTTTGCGCGAATTGGAAGATGAGGGAAACACTTTCACAAAGAACATTTGGCACAGGAGGAAAAATTTCTCCGGAGACAACTCGCAGATTACATTTTTTTGAGCGTTTGCATCGAAGCGGAGGTTTAACTTCTTGCACTGTTTGCAATTTTCATTAGACGATGCTTCCATACTGTGATTTTATGGACAAGCTCGACAAACTTTTTGAAATACAGGAGAATTTTAATAGCAAGATCGGCGTTAGTGTCACCAACCTGAGCAGCGAAGAAAAAATTGAGTGGGTGTTGAAATATGCCCGCGCGCTGCAGCAGGAAACATCGGAACTTGTGGACTCGGTACCATGGAAATGGTGGGCAAAATACCAGAAATTCGATGAGCAAAATGCCCGCGTTGAGGTCGTTGATCTGCTGCATTTTTTGATTTCAATTGCTCAGGTTCTTGGCATGTCTGCGGACGATGTCTACGACGTTTATTGCAAGAAAAACATGATAAATCACAGGCGGCAGGAAAGCGGCTACGCGGTCAAAGATAGGGATGACTCCAGGGGTATTTGATCCTGGGAATTTAATTTCATTTTTGAGGACCCAAATGCCACACTGGACGGAATTAACATTAAAATGGTAGTCCTTCGGCAAATCAGCTATCCGGGAATAAATTTCGTGCGCCTCCTTCTGTTTTTTCCTTGATATTTCATCGGCCCCTTGAAAATCCACGGATCCATTCATCCCATTTGTGATGCATATTTGCTCTCCCTGCTGATCGATGGCAATGGAAATATACTTTGACTTTGCTCCCCAGATTTCATCGCTAGTCCTGTGCAAGTTTTCCGCACTTTTTACATCCCCAAGCAGGATCATAACGCCGCCCATTTCACTTTCCTCACTGATTCAATGCCATCATCGCCAATGCAAACGATGGTGAACTGCCATATTATTTCGCCTAAATTTTGACCGGGAACATCTCCAAAGGCCGATGGAAAACTGGAAGCAGCGAAAACATCAACAAAACTGCGCCACTAGCCACATGAGCCGCAGCACGCCACTCCGAAATGAAAATTACAGCGAGCGTATTTCCAGCGTAAAATAATGCCTCCCTTCCAGAATGGTCCCATTTTGCGCTTGCAAATTTTTTACGCGTGCGAATCTTCTCCGAAGAAGAATGAAAGATAAAAGTCAACTCATTGGAATTTTGCTACTAATTTGTGCCTTTCTGCTGGTGTTCGGCGGGAGTAGGGGAAATAAAAATTTCTCGCAGGTGGCACCCGTAAATGGCGAACTGGGGAGCGCTGTGGCCCCGTCGAAAAATTCCGCCCATGGCAGTCAAATTTCTGGCGGCATGGAATTTCCCGAAGCAAATGCCGGAGAAAACGCAGAGGAACAATTTTTCTTCCTGGAAAATGACGTCATTGGGGTGACTATTTCCACCGCCAGCGGGGCAATCAGAACAGCCACTCTAAAAAAATACAGAGCGGTTCAGGATAAGCCCGATGCTGTGATTTTCAACGACGGCAGTAGCATCGATGCCATGGCACTAACCTTCGGCGACAGAAGTTTTGACGAAATATTTAGAGAGGGGAATTTTGCCATACTTTCCGCAACTAAAAATAGCATTAAGTTGTCAAAAACGCTGGCCAACGGCTGCGTCATAGAGAGGCAGTACTCCATTGCTCCAAAGGACGGCAAGGAGTGCGATGGATACGTCATAAAACATGAAATTTCCATGGAGAACACCACAAATTTTCCGGTAAACGCCGGAGAATTGCTGATCTCTCTGGGAACAATGCCCGCCACGGCAAGCGACAGCAGCGGAGATTACCTCAACTTCGGAACTTTTAATGGAAAGAAGGACAATTTCGTAAAATTGCGTGATTTCAAGGCAAACAACGGCTTTTTTGGACTCGGCAAAAGACCCGAGCGCAAAAAAATTTCCAGGGATGACAAAATCGCATGGGGATCCATAAAAAATCAATTCTTTACGGCGGTGCTTACTCCGGAGGCTAGGGCAGGAGCAGATGGATACGCCGCATGGCCAATTTCCATTGGAAATTCCAGCGAAAATGACGAAGGTATAGCAGCGGCAATGGCTTTCAGCGTTGGCCTACTCGGTGGCAACGAAAAAAAGTCCCTGCTTTCGGAATTCTATGTCGGGCCAAAGGATTTCTCGAGGTTATCAGCTTTTACTGGGGAGCAGGACCGCGTAATGCAATTCGGATTTTTCGGAATCATCAGCGAGCTGCTTCTGAGAGTAATGCTGAAAATTCACTCCCTAATCCCCAACTGGGGCTGGACGATTATCGTTCTAACCACAATAGTTAAGCTGCTGCTCTGGCCCCTAACGAACGCCCAGGTGCGGTCTTCAAAAAAAATGGCGCTCATCCAGCAACCGCTGAAACTGATCAGGGAAAAATTTAAAAATAATCCGCAGAAGCTCCAGGCTGAAACGCTAAAATTGTTCAGGGAAAATCAAATAAATCCAGCTGCGGGGTGCCTGCCAATCTTCATACAAATACCCATTTTTTTTGGGCTATACTACATGCTCCGAACGGCATCAGATCTGCGATTTGCACATTTTTTATGGATAAAAGATCTGTCACTTCCGGACACCATTGCACGCATTGGATCCTTCCCGCTGAATATCTTGCCGCTGCTAATGGCTGCGACGATGTTTTGGCAGATGCACATGACACCGATGCCGGCAACCGATGGAGCGCAAAAAATGATCTTTAAGCTGATGCCGGCAATTTTTCTTCTCTGCTGCTACAATTTTCCGTCTGGACTGGTCCTCTACTGGACCGTGCAAAATTTATTGACGATCGCCCAGCAATTCACAACCTCACGAATTAGTAAAGCGCCAGCTGGTGTGAATGCTGAAATTCAGAAGTCCGGAGAAAAAAAACACACCGGAGTTCGCACTTCACAGGCTAAAAAGGGAAGTAAAAAAAATGTCAGGGCATAGCAAGTGGGCAACAACAAAGAGGCATAAGGCAGTCATTGATGCAAAGCGCGGGAAACTGTTTAGCACGCTAAGCAAGGACATTTCCCTGGCTGCGCGCAGTGGCGGCGGAGACGTAAACTTTAACACCAAGCTGAGGCTTATTGTGCAAAAGGCAAAGGAAGCCAATATGCCCGCAGAAAACATTAAAAGAGCCATCCAAAAGGGAACCGGGGAATTGCCAGGCATGCTGATCGAAGAATTATTGTATGAAGGCTATGCTGCCGGCGGAGTTGGACTGATAATAGAAGTCACCACGGACAATAAAAATCGTGCTGCCAGCGAGGTGCGCAGCGTGCTGACAAAGCACGGAGGAAATCTGGCAAGTCCGGGAGCGCTGATGTTTAATTTCCAAAAAATGGGACAATTTTTCATTTCCAATGACGAAACTACGGAAGAAAAACTGATGGAAATCACCATCGAAGCCGGTGCCGAAGATATCAAAGTCGACAAAGAAGGATTTGAAATTCTTTGCCCGATCACCGCCTACTACACATTGGAACAGGCGCTGACAAATGCAAAAATTAAAAGTCTATCTTCTGAAATCGCCTACATTCCCAGCGTACTCGTTCCAATAGAGGATGCGGAACTAGCCTCAAAAATTCTGAAAACCATCGAAAAACTCGAGGAGCTTGACGATGTGAGAAACGTCTTTGCCAACTATGACATTGACAGCTCCATCGAACTTGAGCCCTAGAACAATTTTACGTTTTCATAGTGAAATATTTCAGGGCTGCCGGATTCGCACATTTCAACTGCGATAACGTCAAATCTGTGCGGAATATCCGCCGCGGCAAAATTCCTCAGATACGCCCTGCATGTCCTTCGCAGAATGTTTTTTTTCTTTGTGTTTACGGCGAAATATCCGGGAATCAGTGCCCCCTTTGCCCTCAGTTTGACCTCAACAAAAACCAGCACATCGCAACTCATATCCAGGGCAACGATGTCAATTTCTCCCTTTCCAAAGGTCCAATTTCTCCTGAGAATCTTGAAGTGTTTTCTTCTCAGAAAGTCGACGGCCAAATCCTCCCCAAGTTTTCCCAGGCAGGCATTCGCCGTCCTTTTCCTGGAAAAAATACGACCAATCACCCTCCCAAGAGTTTCGAATTTTTTTAAAATGTTTCCAAATAAGCCTATTCGCATGTCGTAAAAAAGAAAATACCGACGCACAATGCGACAATCGGTATCAAAATTAAAACTGCGACGGGCAATTACTTGGCAACGCAACTTTTCAGTTTGCTGCCAGGCCTAAACTTGACAGTTTTCGAGGCAGGAATCTGAATCTTTGCTTTGGTCTTCGGGTTTACACCAGTGCGAGACGCACGCTTGACAACCGTAAATGTTCCAAATCCGATTAGCTGCACTCCTTTTGTGCTCTTCAGACCATAAGTTATAGCCTGCAGAACAGCATTCAAAGCCTTCTCAGCGCAAGCCTTTGAGCAATCACAGTCCATATATTTCTTAACCTCTTCTACGAGTTCTGCTTTATTCATTATTTTACTCCTTTGCAAATTTAGTTACTATTCCCTTTCACCATAGTGGTCCTATGGTGGAAATGAAAAATTTCATTGCAAGTATTTTTTAAAAAAAAACGCAATTTTGGCAAAGATTTTAAAATTTCACAGAGTGGATCTGGCCACCAAAAGTTTTATTTTTTCGCCAAACGGGCAGTACGCGTGCGAAAGCGCATGTTTTAGTGTGCAGAAAATAAATTTTACTTGAAAAACACCTCCGGAAAAAAACATTAGCTCCCATGAAAGTTCCACTTTTAGATTTGCAAATTCAAAATGAGAAAATCCGAAGTGAAATTATCGAAAAATTTTCCTCGGTTTTTGATTCGGGGGAATTCATTCTCGGAAAAGAAGTCGAAGCATTTGAAAAGAATGCGGCCCAGTATTTGGGAACAAAACACGCAATTGGAGTGTCGTCCGGCACAGATGCAATACTGGTATCGCTGATGGCAATCGGCATTGGAGCCGGCGATGAGGTAATTTGTCCATCCTTCACGTTTTTTGCGACGGCAGGGTGCATCGCAAGACTGGGGGCAAAACCGGTGTTTGCGGACATAAACCTCGAAGATTTCAATATCTCCACCGGAGATATTCGCAAAAAAATAACAAAAAGAACCAAGGCAATTCTGCCGGTTCATCTCTTCGGGCAAACGGCGGACATGAGCAGTGTGGTGAAAATTGCCGAAGAATTTGATTTGGCGGTAATAGAAGATTGCGCCCAGTCATTCGGATCCAAACACGGAGGCAAGCAGAGCGGAACGTTTGGGCTAGCCGGATGCTTCAGCTTTTTTCCCAGTAAAAATCTCGGTGGCTTCGGAGATTCTGGCCTCGTCTGTACGGATGATGACAGCTTGGCTGAAAAAATCAGAATTCTCCGCGTGCACGGAGCAAAGCCGCGCTACTTTCACAGATACATTGGCGGGAATTTCAGAATTGATGAACTGCAGGCGGCACTGCTGAACATAAAATTGCCACACGTCGATGGCTACATTAGAAACAGAAGGCACAATGCGGAAATTTACGCGGAGGAGCTGAAGAACGTACCACAACTTATTCTTCCCCAGGAAATTGAAGGAAATTTTCACACATGGAATCAATTTACGGTGCGGATTTTGGACGGAGTCCGGGACGAAGTTTTCCAGACCATTGGATCAAGCGGCATCGGCTGCAATATTTACTACCCACTGCCCCTTGACGCGCAGGAATGCTTCAGGCAATTTACGGACCCGAAAAACCCAACTTTCAATGCTGCCATTGCCTCCAAAGAAGTCCTAAGTTTGCCAATCTATCCTGAACTGCATCCGGATCAGATCCTGCGTGCCGTAAAAGTTTTAACGAATGCTCTGCCACGCCGATGAAAAAAAAGGTGGTATTTTTTGGGTCCGATGGGATATCTCTGCCGCTGCTGGAATTTTTGCGCAGCAGTGATTTTGTTGAAGTGACTGGCATTGTGAGTCAGCCAAGTAGAGCATCGGGGCGGGGACAAAAGCTCACGCAGACGGCAATTTCCCAATTCGCCAAACAAAATCAAATTCCTCTGCTAACGCCCGCAAAACCGGATGAGCAAACCGCAGACTGGATTCGATCCTCCGGATGCGATCTGATCCTCGTCATGGCCTATGGGCATATTCTAAGGCGAAACATCCTTGACCTTCCTTCGCTTGGCATTTTCAACTTCCACGCATCAATTTTACCAAAATACCGCGGAGCATCTCCAATCGAAACGGCGATTGCCTGCGGGGAGACCGAAACCGGAGTGTCCCTAATGGAAGTCGTCGAAGAAATGGATGCCGGGGATATGGCTGACGTGGAAAAAATACCCATCACCAGCGGCAGTACTTACTCGGAAATTGCTGAAAAAATTGCAGCCGCTTGCCCAATTTTACTGCAGAGAAATTTAGGGGAAATTTGCAATGGCACCCTGAAGTTGGAAAAACAAAATCCAGCGGATGCAACTTTCACAAAAAAATTGTCAAAAATTGATGGCATGTTGGATTTTTCAAAGCCCGCAGTGGCGCTGGTAAATCGCGTCCGTGCGCTCACGCCGCACATCGGATGCCATGTAATTCACAGGGAAACACTTCTGAAAGTTGGCAAAGTCTCCGCTGATTTTTCAGACTACTCGGAATTCAAACCTGGTGAAATCATCGCAGTCGACAGAAATTTCGTGAAAATTGCGACCGGGGAAGGAGCCCTGCTCATCCACGAACTGCAGCGACCGGGAAAAAAAATGCTGCAAATTAAAGATTTTACCAACGGATTTGCTATGAATCCCGGAGAAATCATCGCAGCGCATCCCCAGGAGCAACTTGTATTTTCGCGGCCCCGGAGTCAGCGGCAAAAATAGTTGTGAAAAATTACAAAAATTATTTGACAAAGGGAAAGGCGGCTTTAGCTTGCGTAGGCATCTGATGAAAACGACGTTGGCGACAGTGGAAGATATTGCGAATAAAAAGTGGTACCTGTTCAACGCCGAAGGAAAGGCCCTGGGGCGTTTGGCGGTGAAGATTGCCAATGTTTTGCGCGGACGCAACAAACCGCTGTACACTCCACACATGGATGCCGGGGACTTCGTGGTTGTCATAAATTCGGAGAAGGTCAAGCTTAGCGGAAGTAAGGATGAAGACAAGGAGTACATGTTCTATTCCGGATATCAGGGCGGAGAGAAGTATGTTTCGGCGGCAAAAATGCGCAGCAGGAAACCAGAATTCCTGATCGAGCATGCCGTCCGCGGGATGCTTCCAAAAAATAAACTGGCCGAAAAGCTAATGACCAAATTAAAGGTGTACAGGGGAGGCAGCCATCCTCACGAAGCGCAGCAGCCAATCCTTATCCAATCCAACAGGTGAGATTTGCAATGGGACAAAAAGAAAAAGAATGCGTTGAATTTTGTGGAACCGGACGGAGAAAATGTGCTGTCGCGCGCGTGAAGATCCGCGAAGGAAGTGGCAAAATCGATATAAACGGAAAGTCGATTATAGAATTTTGCAGCCTCGATGATGCGGAACGAAAAATTCTTGCGCCCCTGATCATCACGGGAAAAGTCGACAAGATCGATGCCAAAATAAAAACCTCCGGAGGAGGTATAATTGGGCAAGTCGGAGCAATTTCGCTGGGCCTATCGCGCTCACTCGAAAAAATGGACCCGGCCCTTCGACTCTCGCTAAAAAAGGCGGGGCTGCTAACCCGCGATGGCAGAGTCAGGGAGCGCAAAAAACCTGGGCAACCTGGCGCGCGAAAGCACTATCAGTTTTCAAAAAGATAATTTTACTCTGCTTTTTACGTGACGCCGCGGGAGGGTTTTACGACTTCCTACTCCGATGCTCGGCGGTCAGGTCGATGGCCGCTGGACTGGCCCGGGGGAAAATACACTGAGCAGCGTAAAATTTCTAATTCACCACTTTCCATCCACTTCTCCGCCAGTCCTTCCCTCTGATCTTCGGCGGCAGCGATGTACCAGAAAATTAAAATTCGGGAAAGGTTGCGCTGTCACCGGTGAAAATTTGTAAAAAAAATCACATAAAAAAATCAGCCATTCCATTTTTGTATTAGAATTGACATTCCTCTGGCATTTGTAAACATAGTAACCAAATGCGGCATGATGTTTACTGTGTTATAATGGGCGGAGGACGCGGAGACAGACTGTATCCGCTGACAAAAACACGCTGCAAACCGGCTGTGCACCTGGCTGGCAAGTATAGGCTGGTAGACATTCCGATAAGCAATTGTCTGAATGCTGGATTTTCAAAAATTTACATTTTAACTCAATTCCACACGCGGTCGCTGCACAGACACATAGAAACAACATACAGATTCGATACATTCGGGAATCATTCCATTGAAATTTTTTCCGCTGAGCAAACTAACAGCTCCGGAGAGCAGTGGTATGCCGGAACAGCCGATGCGGTCAGAAAAAATTTAAAGTACATAAAACCAAAGCCGGATGACGTAATACTGATTCTTTCGGGGGACCAGCTATACCGGATGAATTTCACAGATTTTATAGCAAAGCACCAGCAAACTCAAGCGGATGTGACGATCGCCACCAAGGCTGTTCCGGAGCATAGACTTTCCGAATTCGGCATACTTCAGGTGGATAATTCGCTGCGCATAAAAGATTTCATAGAAAAACCAACTCTCCCTCCTCTAGCCAAACACTGCGCCCTAGCATCAAATGTCAGAGATACCCTAAAAGATAGGAGTAACACGCCCTATTACCTCGCTTCGATGGGAATATATGCCTTCAGAGCTAAAAAATTACTGGAGATACTTTCCGGAGATGGAAACGATTTCGGCAAGGACATACTGCCAGGCATGCTTGGAAAATACAACATGCATGCCTACGTATTCGATGGATTCTGGGAAGACATAGGATCGGTCAAATCTTTTTTTGACACAAACCTCATGCTCACCGATGTTGTCCCGGAGTTTGATTTTTTCGACGCGGAAAACCCAATATACACACGCGCACGCTACCTGCCTGCCTGCAAAGTAAATAGTTGCCGCATGGAAAGAACACTGCTGTCGGACGGGTGCATAATAACAAATGCCACGCTGATCAGGTGTGTTGTGGGGCTAAGGTCAGTAATAGGAAGCGGAACATATCTGGAAAACGTACTAATGTTCGGCGCCGACTACTTTGATTGCCAAAATCTTTCCGAATCCACTGGACAGCACAAAATCCCACTGGGAATTGGAGAAAATTCAGTGATAAAGCATGCCATTATCGACAAAGACGCTCGCATCGGCAAAAATGTGCACATGACGCCACATGGCAAACCAAACGGATATGAAAGCAATGGCATATGCGTCAAGGATGGAATCCTCTGCATCACACGCAACGCCGAAATTCCGGATAATACAATTTTTTAATAAATAAAAGATTGCTTTTCCGGAAAAAATATTCTCTTTAGGACAAAAAATCTTTTAACATGGGTAAGTGGTATCATGAACTTAACAAGATCAGCGAAAATTTGGGGGATCGCCTTAGTTATATTTGGAATTGGAAATATGTCAGCTGAATGCAAAGCAGCACTTGGAAAAGGAGCCTCTCGAATGATCAATAGAAATATCGTCGATATGGAAAAGAATGAAGACGCCATGGCGGCATACTCGCTATTTCAGAGAGTGTGGGAAGATCTGTGCTCCAAATTTGGAGAGAAAAATTTGAAATTCCCAAGGCAAATAATTTTTCTCAATGGAGCCCCAGGTGCCGGTAAAGGAACGAACACCATAACAGTCATGAGGGTGTTTGAAATTTCCAGTAAGCCTGTGGAAGTTAGTTCGCTACTCACGACCCCAGAATGCGAGGAATTGAAGGAAAAGGGAATGCTGGTTGGCGATGACATAGTGATCGCACAAATCATGCGGGAAATACTGAGGCCGGCAAATGCCCGAGGCATCATAATAGACGGATTCCCGCGCACCACAATTCAGGCGTATTTTCTAAAAATCCTGATTGATAGGTTAGCGGAAGACACAGGGGAGGAAAAGCCAGTTTTTAAAATGGTAAATTTCTCCGTCTCGCAGCAAACAAGTGTGAGCAGGCAGCTGTTCCGCGGAACAACTACCATACAGCAAAACCAAAAAGCCTCAAAGCTCGGGCAGAAGCAAACGGCCCTCCGCGCGACTGATATGTCTGAGGAAGCGGCATCGCTCAGATACCAGCTCTACAAAAAGTCAATCAGTGAGTGCATAGAGATCCTGCGAGACAGTTTAGATTTTTTTGAAATCGACTCGGAAGGCACATTCGAGGAAGTAAGAAACAGAACACAGGACACTCTTTCCGGGGAGAAATCGCTCTAGTTTCCAGCGAAACGCCCGCTCAAAATTCAGCAGCTGGGTGCCTATCAGCCGGGGAGTGCTTTCCTATACTTTCCAAATGGTTTTGCGCATATCTCCATTTTCGACAAATGCTTCGTGCATTCCAAATGCATTTGCCAGAGAAAATGGCTGATGCCCTCCGTTTGCTATCGACATGTATTGCCTGAGCAGATCCCGATACTCCGGATGCGCGCAATTATCGATGATTGCGTGTGCGCGCTGCCGAGGATCCTTTCCGCGCAAATCCGCAATTCCCTGCTCCGTGATCAAAACTTTGACGGAGTGCTCCGAATGGTCAACATGGCTGCACAGGGGAACAATGGCACTGATTTTTCCATCCTTTGCCGTTGATTTGCAAGAAAAAATAGAAATGCGTGCATTTCTTGCGAAGTCCGCAGAACCACCTATGCCGTTCATAATTTTCGATCCAAGGACATGGGTACTATTTACATTTCCGCAAATGTCAGCTTCCAGTGCCGTGTTTATGCCAATTAACCCGAGGCGCAGGGCGATTTCCGGGTGATTTGAAATCCCTTCCGGCCTCAGAATCAGGCGTGTTTTGAAAAAATCATAGTTATCATACACTTCCTGCAAGCAATTTTCAGTGACAGCCAGAGCAGTGGCACTCGCAAATGATATGTCTCCGGATTTTATCGCCTCTATGACGGAGTCCTGCAAAACCTCCGAGTACATCGCATATGTCGGAATCGAGGAATTCGCTGACATCGCCTCCAATACTGCATTTGCAATATTTCCAACGCCAGATTGGATTGGCAGAAACTGGGTGGGAATACGCCCGCTGCGCACTTCGTCTGCCAAAAATTTCGCCACATTTTCCCCTATTCTATTTGTTTCTTCATCGGCATCCGCCAGTGGCCTGGCCTGATCCGGCATGTGCGTTTTTATGACCCCGACAATTTTCGCCGGATCCACCGCAATAACCTCCGTTCCGATTCTGTCCCTAACTGTTCGAAGTGGAATCGGCTGTGTGTTTGGAGCCAGATCGACTTCGTAAATATCATGCAATCCACGAATTTTTCGGGGATGATATTCATTGAGCTCAATCGCGATCCTTTTGGCGCACCTGCAAAATGTTGGAGCCAAACCAACCGCCGCCGTTAGAAGAATTTCTCCGGATTCCGAAATGTCTGCAGCCTCAATTACTGCCAAATCTATCTCTCCCAAAATGCCTTCCTGCACCTGCTGAGCAAAGTGCGAAACGTGCATGTCCCAGAAGTGAATCTCACCGCGGTTTATGGCATCCCGCATGTCGCCATTGGTCTGATATGGAGTTTTTGAAAGCACCGCCTTTGCCCGCGTCAGGGCCCCATCTATGGAATCTCCCGTCGATGCACCACTAAGCAGGCGTATTTGAAACGCTTTTCCGGCGGCCTGTTCCGCCTCCGCTTTTTTCGCAATTGCCGGGGCTATAATTTTTGGACTCCCAGCCGGAGTGAATCCCCCAAATGCCACACAATCACCATTTTTTACGACATCCGCAATGTCCTCTGCCTTTATTTCCTTCATACGCCGGATATAATCATATTTTTTGCTTATGCGAGGGTTTGTTCCGTCAAATTCAAAAATTTTGTCCGCAATGGGAAAATCACTCTATTTCCTTCGTCCCACGCGTAAGAAATGCCATGACGTTTTTATCCCTGGAGGTTTCCAATAGCTCCCGAGGAGAACCCAGAGCTGTGGCTGTCTTTGTGTCAATATCAAGATAAATTGCCCTTGTTCCAATTGCAAAAATGCTCGCCAACTCATGGGTCACGACGACAATTGTCATGCCAAAACTTTCCCTCAGCTCAATAATCAAATCGTCCAATCTCTTGGCGGAAAGAGGGTCCAAGCCGGCGGATGGCTCATCAAAAAATAATATTTCCGGGTCAAGAGCAATAGCTCTCGCCAGTCCGGCGCGTTTTTTCATGCCACCGGAGATCTGCGATGGATAAAAATTTTCGAATCCCTTCAGCCCGACCAGTGAAAGCTTTAGGGTAGCTATTTCATTTATTTCATCTTTATCCAGTGGTGTGTACATTTCAAGAGGCAGTGCCACATTTTCCGCCAGTGTCATCGAACTCCAGAGTGCTCCACTCTGGTATAGCACTCCAATTTTTTTCCCGTAGAAATCATGCGCCACTTCGGAAGTTATGTCCTTTCCGTCGTAGAAGATCGTCCCGCTATCAACCGACCTGAGGCCCATCAAGTACTTTAGCAGTGAGCTTTTCCCGCACCCACTTCTCCCAATTACCAAAAAAACTTCCCCCTGCTGCACATCGAATGAGATGCCGCTCATCACAACATAATCACCGTAGGAGACATTTAAATTTTTAACTGATATTTTCGCGGTCATTTACACACCCAGTGAGGAAAACAGCATCGCAAACATCGCATCTGCTGTGATAATTGCGGTGATGCTCGTCACAACGGCAGATGTCGTCGCGAGGCCAACATCCTCTGCGCTATGGCCACATTCTAAACCTTTCAGGCAACCAATTGTGGCAATTAGTAGCCCAAAAAATCCACCCTTTACTATTCCAACAAAAAAGTCATTTATGTAAATTGCATTTACCGTTTGCGTGCAATACTGAATAATTGTCAAATCCGTTTTAAAAATCGAGGCACACATTCCTCCCAGAATGCCTATGAACGAGGAAAACATGCACAAAAATGGCATGGTCAGCGTCAGCGCGAATATTCGCGGCAAAACAAGAAAATCGGTGTTCGAAATTCCAGTTGTCTTTAGGGCATCAACCTCGTCGTTGACAACCATTGTCCCTATTGTTGCCGCAAACGCAGCTCCCGTGCGCCCCGACATTATAACTCCCGTCATGATGCATCCCATTTCCCGCATCATGGCAATGCCCACCAAATCCGCAACATAGATGGCGGCCCCAAATTGCGCCAGTTGCAAAACACTTATGAATGCTATTATTAATCCCACCAGAAAACTTATCAGCGCAACGATTGGCAGCGCTTTTACGCTGACCTCCTGCACAATCACCAAAAATTCACGCGCCCGAACGTGAGCTTTCCCCCTAAAAAAAGTAGCAAACCCAATGCATGTTTCCCCGAAAAATTGCACAAGATTTTTCCAGCGGAGAAACGCTATGGATAAACACGTTTGCAAAAACATCAGCGGGGTCTTAGTTTTTTCTTCCCTGCTTTCTAATTCGCCATCGGTTTGAATCATCGCCAAATTTAATAATTTTTGTATTCCATTTGGCATACCACCGACATCAACTTTGAGTTTTTTAGACTCACAAATTTTCAAAATTTTCACCAGAAAATTTATTAAACTGGAATCCCAAGCCTCCAAATTATCAGCTCTAATTGCAATGCCGCCGATGGAAGCTTTTGATCTAATTCCGTCCTCACACCTCTTCAAATGTGGGGATTTCTCACGCAAACTCCAGCTACCGGAAATCGTCACCTGGGCAACATTTCCCGATGTAAACTTTAGTTCTGCAACAGCTGCCATTTGCTCAAAATCAATGGCTATCGCATGATGGAAAATTTTCACAAATAGGCGAATGTTTTTTCGAAAGAAACACACCAAGCCACCGCAGAAGCCAAAGTATTCATGCCACCGCTTTCTCCGTTTGCATTTCAATTAGCCGCTTCATCTCGACGCTGTACTCCATTGGAAACTCTCTAACCAGATCATTGATAAATCCATTTACGCTGAGGCTCATTGCCTGGGCCTCCGGAATTCCACGCTGCTGCATGTAAAAAATTTGCTCTTCACTCACTCTGGAAACACTGGCCTCATGCTGGACAATATTTTCATTTCCGGCAACGCTGATCTTTGGAAACGTTGCGGTCCTGCTGGTTGGATTCACGAGAAGTGCATCGCAGCGAGTATTGTTTTTGCAGCCTTTCAGGTGATTTGGGATGCTGACTATCCCACGATAGGACGCCATTCCGGTCTGGAAGGAGACGGATTTTGAAACAATATTCGAAGTCGTGCCATCGGCGAGATGTATTGCCTTTGCGCCGGTATCCTGAATTTGCCCATCGGAAGCTACCGCTATGGATAAAATTTCTCCCTTTGCTCCCTTCCCTTTCAGATAAATTGCCGGATATTTCACGGTCACTCGGGACCCAATGTTGCAGTCAATCCACTTGATTTCTGCACATTCATGTGCCACGGCACGCTTTGTCACCAGGTTAAAGACATTACTTGACCAATTCTGCACAGTGACGTATTGGACCTTTGAATTTTTCAGAGCCACCACCTCAACGACAGCAGAATGCAGCGTCGAAGTTTCGAATTTCGGCGCCGTGCAACCTTCCATGTAGGTCACCTCGGCCTCCTCATCCACAACTATCAGCGTACGCTCAAACTGTCCGAAATTTTCCGCATTGATGCGAAAGTAGGCCTGCAGCGGCTGTTTGACCCGAACGCCCCTGGGAATGTAAACGAAGCTTCCTCCGCTGAAAACTGCACCGTTCAGCGCGCTAAACTTGTTGTCGCTCACGGGAACAACTGTCCCAAAAAATCTACGAAAAATTTCGGGAAATTTATTGAGGCCCTCCGCCGAATCGACGAATATTACACCCTGCTTCCCAAGCTCTTCCCGCATGCGAGAATAGGCAAATTCGCTGTCAAATTGAGCCTCCACACCGGCCAGGAATTTTCTTTCCTTTTCGGGGATGCCAAGCCGCTCAAAGGTTTCTTTTATATCCGGAGAGACATTTTCCCAGGAAGTCTTTGGCGCTCTGTCATTGGCGAGGTAGTAGCGAATGCGTGAAAAATCTAAACTGTGAACATCGGCATTCGTCACCCACTTTGGCAGCTGAGTTTCGTAGAATTTCTCCAGCGCCGCATGGCGAAATTTTCGTATCCAGTCGGCATCATTTTTGGCATCGGAAATGTAGTCAATCGTTTGGTGGCTCAGGCCCACTCCGGCATCGTACTTGTAGTCTACGTCGCAGCGGAAGTTCGCCTCATCCATTGACTGTTGAAAATTGTCCATGGCCTCACGCTCCTTCGCCCTCTCTGAAAAAATCATAGCCAAATTTTTCCAAATTTTCCACCAACTCCATGCTGCCGCTCGCAGCAATTTTTCCAGCGGAAAGTATGTGGACAAAATCTGGCCTCAGCTGTTCCAGCAGTTTACTGTGGTGCGTAATTATCAGCGCTGAAAAATTTTCACTGCGCATGTTGTTTACGGCGCTGGCAACAATTTTTATCGCGTCGACGTCCAGACCACTGTCCGTCTCATCGAAAATCGCATATCTTGGCTCCAGCATCATCATCTGCAAAATTTCGCAGCGCTTCTTCTCCCCGCCGGAAAAACCATCATTCAGTGACCGTGAGCTAAATGCCCTATCCATGTGCAAAATTTCCATCTTCGCATACAGCTCTTTGTAAAAATCCACCGCACTGAATGGAGCTTCCTTCGGCAACTTTGCTCGCATCGCGGCGCGGATAAAATTCGCAACGGAAACTCCCGGGATCTCCACCGGATTTTGAAATGCTAGAAAAAATCCCAGCCGCGCAATTTCATCAGGCCTTTTTCCAATAATACTTTCTCCGTCCATTAGAATATCGCCATCCAAAATTTCGTAATTTGGATCTCCGGCTATCACCTTCGCCAGAGAAGTTTTTCCCACTCCATTTTTTCCAAGGAATGCGTGCATCTCTCCCGGAGCAATTCTCAGCGAAAAATCCTCCAGGACAACCTTCCCGCAAATGGAAACTTTTAGATGCTTAATTTCAAGGGCTTTCATGAAAAGTACAGCAGAACTTGCTAAGCATTAAAACCATAAAAGCAACAATTTGTTCGCAGCCCACCCCTGCACTCGCGATTTTCCAGGGAAATGTAAGTTCATCCGCCTTTAGGCGGAGAATTTTCCAACCCAGGCGCCGGCAGAGGAGTTATTTTCTTCCTTGCGAATTTTGGCCGATCTTTAGACTGCGCCGAAATGGCTGCGTCTTTGGTAGTGCTTTCTCTCGTCATCGGATTCATTTGTCTGACCAGCGGAGCGAAACTACTATGCAATTCCACAATTCACATGGTGCGCAAACTGGGGTGCAATTTTATTGCCATCGAAGTTCTCCTAATTTCTCTGGGAACTGCAGCTCCAGATTTAATGTCGGCGGCAGTGGCAATATTTGAGGGGCAGACGGACATTTCCATTGGGAGCATACTGGGAAGTAATTTTACCAACCTAACACTCGGATTCGGTCTGGCATCTCTGTTTGCGCCATTCAAATGCGAAAAAAAAATTACCATACTGGAGTTTCCACTGCTGCTCGTCTTGACGATTGTTTTTATCTTTTTTTGCATAGATGGAAAACTTTCACGGCTGGAGGGCATAGCTCTTCTTGTCTCTTTTGCCGCCTACGTGTCCCATATTCTCTGCGGGAAAAATTCACAAACTTCAAAATTAGAAACGGAAAACAACGCTGCGAATTCTTGCACCTGGCATCTGGGCAAAAGCATTTTTACTTTTATACTTTCCTCAATTCTGCTGGGTTACGGAGCACACCTACTCGTTGCGTCTTCCTGCCAAATTGCGGACTCATACGGAATATCGAAAACATTCATAGGTTTTTCACTGCTGGCGTTCGGGACCAGCGCTCCGGAAATTTTTGTCGTTATAATGGCGGCGAAGCAGAAGCGCTATGAAATTTGTTCGGGCAATATAATTGGTTCGAGCCTTGTAAATTTGACGCTCGTAGCTGGTCTTTGCGCAACGGCACACCCTTTTTCTTTTCAGGAAAATGCTTTCCTGCTTGAGGCAATCGCCATCCTGCTACCAACGCTGACAAGTTGGTATATTTTCAAAACGAAAAAAACGTTTTCAAGGATGTGTGGCCTTTTATTCATTGCAATGTATCTGCTCGCCATGCTCATCACAAAGAATTTTTGACTTTTCCAATGAAATGGGAACTAATATTTTCACTTGCAGTTTTCTCTCAAAATTGCACACAAGTGTACGCAGATGTCTGTTGGCCGACGCGATTCATTATTATCCGCTGCAAATGACGCCCGAGGACTGGCACTCGATGCCGTTGCGGCAGCAAATTCAGGGCATCTGGGAATGCCAATGGGATGCGCCGAGATGGGAGCAGCACTATTCGGAGAGCTGCTGAATTTCGATCCCAAAAATCCAACTTGGATAAACCGTGATAGATTTGTTCTCTCAGCCGGCCATGGCAGCATATTCCTGTACACATGGCTGCACCTGGCAGGATATGAAATCTCACTGCGTGACATAGAAAATTTCAGGAAAACAGGCAGCATCACACACGGACACCCGGAATTTAATAAAAAACTTGGCATAGAATGCACGACTGGACCCCTCGGCCAGGGAATAGCTAATGCTGTTGGCATGGCGCTATCCTGCAAAAAACAAGCGAAAATGTTTAACACCCAGAAGCACAAAATTTTCACTAATCACGTCGTTTGTTTGTGCGGAGACGGATGCCTTCAGGAGGGGATCGCCTCGGAGGCATGTTCCCTTGCCGGCCACTGGAAATTGGACAACTTGACGCTGATCTTCGATTCCAATGACGTCACCCTGGACTCCGATCTGGCCAAAACGCAGAGCGAAGACGTCGCAAAGCGGTTCAAAGCACATGGATTCGAAGTATTTGAGGCCAATGGCAATGACCTGGAAAACTTCACCGAAATATTTAATCGGGCGCAGTCACTGCGGTCACACTCTCCGAGACTGCTAATCGCCAAAACGATCATCGGCTGTGGCATCGATGAAATCGCAGGAACGAGCAGAGCTCATGGTGCTGCCGGAACTGAATTTCTTGCCGAAACAAAGCGAAGACTTGGACTTCCGGATGAAAAATTTTTCATTTCCAAGGAGACCAAAGATTTTTTTACGCGGAGGAAGTTGGAGTGCAGTAAAAAGCATTCCGATTGGCTGGAGACTTTCGGCGCCTGGGAAAAGGAAAATCCTGAACTGGCACGAACTCTGAAAGGTGCCAGCGAAACGGCAGCCAGCGGAAATTTGAATATTCTACCGCCATCCGCCAAGGAGAAAATGTCGACGCGCGCCGCTGCCGGAGAAATTTTACAAACAATTGCCCAGGATAGATTTATGCTGGCAGGCAGTGCAGATTTATTCAGTTCCGCTGGAAATTACATCAGGGGAGGTGGAGATTTTTCCCATGATAATCCGGATGGGCGAAACATTTATTTTGGCGTACGGGAACACGCAATGGCAGCCATTGCCAATGGAATTTCCTACGATGGAGTCTTTCGCCTGTCCTGTTCGACATTTCTAGTTTTTTCCGACTACATGCGTGCGGCAATGCGCATTTCCGCACTGGCAAAGCTGGGGACGATATTCATTCTAACTCACGACTCCATAGCGGTTGGAGAAGATGGCCCAACACATCAGCCAGTGGAAACAATTGCTGCTCTGCGGTGCATTCCATGTTTGGACGTACTGCGCCCTGCGGATTACGAAGAAACCGTTGGGGCCTGGCAACTGGCCCTGGAAAACAGAAGCCGCGCAACGGCACTGGTACTGTCCAGGCAGGACCTGCCGCTGCTCAGTGAAATATCCACCAGTAAAAGGCGAGAGGGAACGCAAAGGGGGGCCTATGTGGCTCTGGACGAGGTCGGGGAACTGCGGCGCGTAATTTTGGCATCCGGAAGCGAGCTGCACCTGGCAATCCAAGCGGCAAAGCTATTTCCGGACACTCGCGTTGTTTCAATGCCCTGCATGGAGGCATTCGAAAGGCAATCTGAAACCTACAAAGACGCAGTCATCCCCAGGGCTTGCCGAAATAAAATTGCCATTGAAGCTGGCATTGCAACTCCCTGGCACAAATATGTTGGGACGGATGGCAGAATCGCAGGTGTGGAAAATTTCGGATACAGTGGGCAGCCTCGTGATTTGCTGAATGACTTCGGAATAACATTGGAGACTCTTAAAAATTTCATAGAAATGGAGAGCTGACGCTTCAAAATTATGGTCAAGTTTTTAAAAAAAATTTTCAGTCTCCTGCTCATACTCATGGGCATAGCAGTTTGTGTAGTTCTATCACCGGCTTTCCAAAAAAAAATAGTAATACGCCACCTGGATAAGTACTACAGTGAAGTTTATCTGGATAAAATTTCTGTGTGGCCGATGACAGCAAAGATACGGAATCTTTCGGTGACGACGAACAACACTACACTTATGATTGAAAAGTGTAAAATTAAATGGTCACTGTGGAATTTGATTTTTTTCAAGCAGCTGAAAATCAAGGATGTGGCGATGGATGTGTTCATAATCTATCAACCTCCAACAAATGATCAGCGCATTTCCGCCGGGGAAATTTACAAAGATCTCAGAAGCAAAATCATCGCGGCATTTCACGCCGCACGGTTTATGAAAAACCCTCAACTTCCCCTGAAAACAACGATAAACCACATTGCAATAAATGGGCTCGCGGATATCTCCGAGTTCGTGACAATTGATCTAACCGTGGACGGGAGCGGTTTTGCTCCCCTTGGCACTGCGATTCTCGATGTTAAATCGACAATTCATTTGGGGGAAGGCATAAACGTCGATCAGCAGTCGCTAAAAATCGATTGCAATGGGCAGATGAAAATTTTTCAATCCGACGAAGGCCTACTGAGTGACATGGATTCAAGCTACAATTTGAAAATGTTCACCGACTCCGATCAGCTGGCCAAAACATTTCACATAGGAGCGTTTGCGAAAATAACGGAAAGCAAAAATTTCTACCACATGGATGTTGTGGATGACAAGAACGAGAATGTGATTTGCAATGCAGATATAAAATATGACAACGGGCAGAAAAAATTATTCATTGAATGCACTGAAAATTTTGATACCAGCCTGCTTCCCAGCGTTTCCGAAAAGCATAATTTCCCAAAATTTGAAACGGCAATAAAGCTGGCCGGAGAATTTGATCCGGACCAGGGCATGCTAAAAAGTTCGGGAAAGATTGCCATTGCGAGCAACCTCATCAGAGAGCTATTCCCCGCCCTGAAGTTTCCCGCTGTAAATTTCGACATATTCCTTTCCGCGGAACAAACCTTCAAAATGTCAAATGGAGTCCTAACGCTGGAATCCTTCAGTGGGACGTGTGTGGACGCGGATGATTCTTTTAAAATTCTTTGCTCCTCCGTAGATCCACTGGTAATATGGGAAAAACCTTCCGGATTTATTATCGAAGACAACATCTTCAATGGCAACAAAAACTTACTGGAACTGGAGATCGAACACTCCGATCCGGAAATTATTCTCGGGAATTTTCCATTCAAAGTAGACGCTCTGATTGCCGGAAAATTTATGGTGTTTTCAAAAGCCGGCACAATCTGCGTAAGATCGCAGAAAGATCCGCTGGTGCTAAAAAATTGCACAATTTCAAAAAACTCCAAAAAATACCTGAACAATGTTGACATTAGCTGCTACGCAAATTTTGAATTCGGTGAAAAAACACGGGTGGCGTTTAATGGCACACTCAATACCCCCGAGGGAAATGAAATTTGCAATGGATCCATCAATTTTGCATCTTCCAAAACGAAAGAAAATTTCGCCGACTGTAATCTGCTTTTGCAATTGGATCAGCTCCATGCCGTCTCGCTTTTCCCAAGGGATTTGCCAGTGAAGTCTGGAACCTGTCTCGGAGCGGTACATTTGGCGCAAAACAATGGCGTAACCGATGGGGAAGTGAATTTAAAATTCACCATGTTAACATTGGAAAATGATGCAATTCCGATAAACGGAGAAAGTAAAATCATATTCTCCTGCGCATCCGACACTCTGCAGGCAAGCGCAACACTGAATGCTGAGGGGAAACACCCGACATCCGCAGCGGCAACCATTGACGGAACTGTGAATGTAAACTCGGGACAAATAAATGCAAAAATTGACATAAAAGGGGATTCTCTGTCCCTCTCGGAAGCAGCAGATATCCTAAAAATTCCGGTGGGCGTGTTTAGTCGTGAAAACGCCAGACTCATCTCCAGTACCCAGGATCTTTTCTCCGTGAATAAAAAAAGCGAGAGAGGCTTCAATTTGCTTGGGAAAGCACAATCCGGCTATCTGAAAAAAATAAACGGCCAGTTAACCGTGGAACTTGGCAAGGTTTTCCTTGGCGATTTTTTCCGTGTGGACAAATTAGAATGCTACTGCTCGGTAACAGATTCGAATGTCGATCTGAGGGAAATCAGTTGCTTCGTAGCTGAGTCTCCCCTCAAGATAGAAGCAAAGCTCGAATATCTAAAGCACGGAAGCAAACAGCCATATGCTTTTTCACTGGACGGCACTTTTAGCATGCGAGATATGGAAAAAATTTGCCAACTAATTGATCCCTCTCGTCCGGCTGTAATAAGCGGAACAGGAGATATTTCTCTGCAATTAATGTCCGAGGGGGATAACATCGACGAAACACTCGAATCTGCACAGGGAAGCCTAAATATTGAGTGCGAACATGGAGTTCTCCGCGTATCACACCTGTTCCCTCACATTTACCAAACTGTGGCTGGAACCATAGGAACAACTAGCCTGCTGCTGGGGAACGGAAACAGTAAAATATACTACACGGGAGTACTGGTCAATGGCCTGAGAGAAATCAAATATGACAACATGAAAATTCGCATCAATCGCGGACAGGACCTGCATATTTCCCTGGATGAATTTAATGTAAACGGGCCAAAACTTCGAGCAAATGCAAATGCAAAAATCACCTGCGCAAACGTAAAATATAAACATTTTCACAATTACCCAATCATAGCCGGCATAGAAATAGAGGCCACAGATGAATTGGGTGATGCCATGAACGAGCTTGGGCTCACGACTCAGAGGTTAAATAATACGAAATTCGTGCGCATGCCAAAATTTGTCATCAGGGGAACCGTTGGATCTCCGGATTACTCAGATCTCACAAAAATTTTGTACAAGCTTCTGCAGAACAATATATATCAGAACAACACCTACGATGCGGAGTGGAAAAATTTTTAATTGCAAAACTTTGGCATCGGACTAGGCATTGAAGCTCGCCCTTCTCACCCACAGCATGGAATGAAATCAAATGTACCACAGATACTCAATGTAAAAAATGACGCGGCAGAGCAGTCGCTGCGGCCATCTGATTTTGTGGATTTCGTCGGCCAGGATAAAACCGTTGAAAGGCTAAGAATTATGACCGGCGCCGCAAAAAAACGCGGAGAGGCCCTGAGCCACATTTTGCTCAGCGGACCCCCGGGCCTCGGGAAAACAACGCTTGCCATGATCCTTGGGCAGGAAATGGGAAGCAATATTCGCATAACCTCTGGCCCCGTCATAGAAAAAGCCGGGGATCTGGCGGGTTTGCTGACGAGTCTCGAACCGTCCGATATTCTGTTCATTGATGAAATTCACCGCATCCCCAAATCGGTGGAAGAGTATTTGTATTCCGCAATGGAGGATTTTCGCATCGACATAATGATCGACCAGGGACCAAATGCCCGCAGCGTCAGCCTTAGCCTGCCGCCGTTTACGCTAGTCGGTGCCACGACGAGGACGGGATTACTAAGTTCTCCGCTGAGAAGTAGATTTACTCTGCAAACGCGCCTGGATTACTACTCCCGCGAAAATTTGACAAAAATCATTCTGCGCAACGGAAAGCTGCTGTCGTTTGAAATGAACAGTAGCTGCGCCAATGAAGTAGCCAACCGGTCGCGTGGAACACCGAGAATCGCCAATAATTTGCTGCGCTTTGTCCGTGATTTCACACAGCAAAAAGCGCTGGGGCGAGCATCTATGGATTCGGTAAAAGCGGCACTGGAAATGCTGGAGATCGACATTGACGGCCTGGACGAAATGGACAAAAAAATTCTCATCTGCATGGCGCAGAACTATTCCGGCGGTCCCGTTGGGTTCGGAACAGTTGCGATGGCAGTCGGGGAAGATTTGCAGACAATTGAGGAAGTGCATGAACCATATCTGATAACGGAGGGGTATGTGCAAAGGACAGCCCAGGGAAGAATTCTAACCTCCAAAGGTTGGCAAAAAAGTGGGCTTGAACACGCGACGGCACAGGAGAATTTTCAATTTTAATATGCCGCTTTCTCCACTTAAAGTTCTGGAATTATTGGAAATGGAGCTGCAAGCTTTAAAGGACGACGGAGTTGGCGATCTGCCAATTTCACACAGCGGAATAATTTCGCTCAGGGAAGCATTTTCCGCCACTCCAGAGCCTTCCAAAATTCTCCCGGAATCTTCCCAAAGATTGGAAGAAAGCACCTCACAAATGGAAAAAAATATGCTGCCGGATCATTCCTTTTCCCGTGGAATTTGTGAAAAAATTATCATTCCAGACTCCCCCAAAGCTGAAAAATATGAATGGTTGAAAAATAAAGTTCTGAATTGCGAAATTTGCAGGAAACATGTTCATCCCGGAAAAAAAATCGTCTTTGGCGTTGGAAATATTAACGCGGATATTTTTTTCTGCGGAGAAGCCCCAGGCGCCGATGAGGAGACCATTGGCGAACCCTTCGTTGGTCGGGCCGGGCAACTGCTCACAAAAATAATTTCCGCCATGGGCTTTGGCCGCGGAGACGTGTACATTGCAAATATCATGAATTGGCGTCCGGAAATGCCAATTGGAACCGGGAATCGCCCCCCTACGCAGGAAGAAATGGCATTCTGTTTGCCATATTTGCTGGCGCAAATCGAAATCATACAACCCAAAGTGATCGTTGCCCTCGGAGCCACCGCAGCCAGCGGACTGCTGGGCCGTGATCCGTCGCGGCGAATGGCAGATATTCGCGGCAGGTGGACAACTTTCTCCGGCATTCATCTAATTGTAACTTTTCACCCATCCTACCTGCTGCGCAACAATACAAACGCCGCGAAGCGCATCGTCTGGGAGGATATGCTGCGGGTCATGGAAAGGCTGAATGTGCCCATTGGCGATAGGCAAAGGAATTATTTCCTGGGGCAGTAAATTCCAAAATTTCAATTCAAGCAACTACGCCACACAGTACCGTAGCTGCAAAACTCGTAACTCTAACGCGGACAATCTCTCCGATGGCATTTCCCGCCGTTTCAAATATCACTTTCAGATGATTTGGGGTCCATCCAAACATCATGTTTTCCCCGCGCTTGGCACGACCCTCGACCAGGACTTCTACGGTGTGATCGACAAACTGCCGGTGGCATCGCAATGAGGCCTCTTCGATATGCTTCAGCAGTATTTGATTGCGCCGCACCTTTTCACTTTCCGGAACGTCATCGACCATTTCCGCTGACTTTGTCCCCGCGCGTGGACTGTACTTAAAAACGAATGCCATGTTGAACTTTGCTGAGTCAAATAGGGAAACTGTCTCCGCGAAATCCTCCTCCGTCTCCCCCGGATATCCAACTATCACATCCGTTGAAAGCCCTATGTGTGGCACGGCAGCACGCAATTTTTCAACAATTTGCAAAATCTTTTCCCCGGTGTACTGGCGCCTCATATCACTGAGAATGCGATCCGATCCGCTCTGAATAGGCAGGTGCACCGCCGGGCACAGCTTCGGCAAATTCCCATGGGCAGCGATCAAATCATTCGAAAAGCTGCACGGATGCGGCGACATGTAGCGAATTCTGAGAATACCGTCCACTTCGCTAAGCTTTTCCAGCAGTTGAACAAACGGCGTTTTTCCTCCGGCGATCGACATTTTCCTACCGCCGTAGCTGTTGACGATTTGCCCCAGCAGAGTGATCTCCCTGACTCCATTCCGAGCCAAAAATTTCACCTCTTCGGCGACATCGTCCATCCGTCGATAACTTTCGCGGCCACGTGTCCGCGGGACGATGCAATAGCTGCACCGCATGTTGCAACCCTGCATAATTGACACAAATGCAGTGCACTTTGACTGGCTGCGGAGGTGATCGAAACCCTGTGAAAAATTTTCTTTCCCGGGTTCTCCGGTGCGCAAATTGTCCATTCCGTTGGCAATTACATCAGCAAGTTCGTGCAATCTGCGTGGTCCAACGACAAAATCTATGGCACTGTTCAATTCAAATAATTTTCCTCCAAAATTTTCAGCCATGCAGCCAACAATGCCAATTCTGAAATTTGGATCTGCCCGCTTCCTCCGGGACAGGTAACCAGACTTTCCGAGCGCCTTTACCTCCGCCTGCTCCCGAATGCTGCAGGTATTCAGAATGACAACATCGGCCACACTTTCATTCGCGGCGATCACATGCCCTGCCCGCTGCAGCTGCGACAGGATCATCTCGCTATCCCGCTCATTCATTTGGCAGCCATAGGTCTTTACGAAAATTCTCAGCGCTTTACCCACAGCAGATTTGTTTAAAATCCACGCCATGGAAAATGCAAGGATGAAAAATATTCAAATTTTCCATCTCTGAAATTTGCACAAGCCATCCGACTGAAGACAATAACCCTTTGGCATGAAGCCAAGGAGTTATTGGGCCGCCTAAAAACAAACTTTTTGCTGGTTTCTCTTACTTTAACTTTAGTAGATCGGCCGAGGGCTTATACACAATTGTATTTTTATCAGCCAAGGTATTACGCTTTTCCTCTGGTTTGACGGGAGACACAAGCGTCGGCTTATGTATAACTATTTGATTTTTGGATTTATCCGTAAATCTAATTGTATTCTGATTAGCTATTTTAAGGAACCAAGCTCTATTGTCTCCCTTCTGTCGAGGCTGCAAGCTATTCTTTATCTTCGCAAATTCCAAAATGTTTTTTTCATGCTGCTTTTCATCTAATACAAATCTCTTTAAACTCGTTTTCATAACATTCTTTTGTAAAACTAAATAATTTCTGCCATGAAAATTCGCAAATGTCAAGTCAAAAAAAAGTATTTCTTCGAGAAATATAAAAAATTTCAAAAATTGAAAATGTTGGATAAATCATAAATAACCAATATTCCTTGGGGAAATGGGCGCTATCTCCGGTCCAATTGAAGCAAACAACCCCTTAGCGATAGGAGCCAAGAGGTTATTATTGTGCCTGAAAATTGGAATTTTTAATCTTTTTTTACTGGTAGCTTTCCTAGCAGGAGTTTTTCTTTCATTTTATCGATCTGCTTAATGTCTTTTGCGAGCTCATTTTTCTCCGTCCTTAGTTGAGATATACGTGTTTTGTAGTAGTTGAGATTTATTTCATTTGTTTCTATGCATTTTTTTAGTTGCTTCAAGCTCAGTCGAATCGCTATTCTTTGTAGTGTGAAAAATTTTGGCAGCACCACGCGAACAAGCTTCCCATCCCTTCTTATGGTCGGAGAGATTCGTTTCATTTCTTTCATAAGAGAGTTTTTTTCGGCTTCTAATTCTTTGTTTTCTTTTTTTATCTTCTTAATTTCATCGCCTGCAATCAGTTTATCGTCTGCTATTTGTCTCATTTTTTTATCGTTGTAATTTACCGAATTTAATGTCTCAAAATCGCTATACAATGCATTATTCTTATAGCTCCTGTGGCTGCTACGATTGGACTTAGTATCATCTGTTTTCTCTCTAGTTTCATCCGAGGAATTAATTTTCACTGCTTTCTTCTTGAAGATAATTTTCACTGCTTTCTTCTTGGGGAGATTTTGTTGTGCGGTGGCAATTTTTGATTGTCTCGAAGATAGGGCACGTTTTTTTTGCTCGTTTTCCCGTCTTTTGTTATCTGGATATAAATCAAGATCATGTCCCACTCTATAGCGTATGGAGCGATATGGATGGTGCTCACTCGTTTCATTAAAAATTCCAGTTAAGTTTTTGTTAAATTTACTTATATCTTTTATCATATTTTCCCGTCTTTTGTCCTCTGGATATAAATCAAGATTATGTCCCACTCTGTAGCGTATGGAGCGGTATGGATGGTGCTCACTCGTTTCATTAAAAATTCCAGTTAAGTTTTCGTTAAATTTACTTATATCTTTTATCATATGCTTCCTTTATAATAGTAGATGTTGTGTTTTTCATTTTTTTCACAAATGTCAAGCCGAAGATTTGAATTTTTACAAAATTCAAACCAAGGTTCGGTCTGAAAGCGCTGGACAAATCATAAATAACCAATATTCCTGGGAAATGGGCGCTAAAAGTCTGCGACGCATGTGGACGGAAAAACTGTCCGACAGCGACGGCAGTAAATTTTTAAAAGGGAATAACCAGCCTCATTGCATTTCGGGGATTCGGGCATTCCATGGCACCATAATCGGCATAGACGCAAGCCTCCGCGGGACGGGAATCGCAATTGTAAATTTTACGGAAACGACGCCCAGGTTGGCATTTTCAACGCGAATATCGTGTCCGCCAAAATTGTCATTCTACCAGTGCATTGAAAAAATTTTCAGCGAAGTAAGTGCCATATTGAACAATTTTCAACTGGACAGCGCAGCGCTTGAGCAGACAATCTACGTGCAAAACTACAAAATTTCCCATATTTTAGGGGCAGCAAAAGGAGCAATCATTGTTGCCCTGACAAGCAAAGGTTTGGAAATTTCCGAGTATCCTCCGCTGAGAATAAAACAATCGGTTACCGGCGTCGGCCGCGCATCAAAGGAGCAGGTTCGGAGAACCGTCCGTAATATTTTAAACATAAACCATGATATTTCCTACGACGAAAGTGATGCAATCGCCATCGCTCTCTGCCATGCCTGGACAAAAAAAACCGCAGCTTGAATACTTTTCAACGAAAATTATATTTTGCGAAAAATTATATTGATTTTTTTCAAAAACTATACATTATAAACTACGCCCGTAGTTAATAGGGACGCAGGCTGCTTGAACATGGATTTTAATAAATACGTAAACGAATTGTTGCAGGCCATAGGAAAATCGCTGGATTTGCCTGGTCTTGTCCTCGATGCAAATGGGCATTGCGTGCTTCTGTTCGATGACAAGGTTGTCCTAAACATGGAGCTTGATGCCGAGAAAGAGTTGCTCATAATTTATTCCTACATAGGAGAAGTGCCATTCGAAGGTCGCGAAACCATCTTCGAAACACTGCTGGAGTCAAATCTTTTTTGGAAAGACACGCAGGGAGCCACGATAGGCATCGATAAGCAAACACAGACGGTCGTATTGGCGTTTCCAATAGAACTTCCTTTGAAAAGAAAAGAAAATTTTGAAGAACGATTAGCTCTTTTTGTGGAAATAACCGAAACTTGGATAAACAAACTTGAGAAAATGTCTTCTGAAGCGGAATTAATTGCCAACGAAGATCAATAGTGCAAACACTAATTGGTCCTAGTTGAGGAAAAAGTTGGGAGTTAAGATGGGTGTGAATACTACAAGTCGTAGGATTGATAGCCAGAGCGGTGCGTCTGGAGCGTTGACTTCGCTGTTCCCGAACTCCAAAAGTTCATATCGCCCTGCCAACGGCCTGGGCTTGCTCGGAAATACAAAATCTCAACTGAGCACGCCAAAGGCTTTGAAGTATCACAAAGTCTCCCTGGCGAGCAATTCACGCGTAAAAATCAAAAAAACAGACCAGAGACTGGGATTGTTTTCCGGAACAAATGTGCGATTCAGAGACACAAGGCGCAGCGCTAAAACTTGCTAGCGTAAATGCATCCGGGCTAAAAGAGTTGTTGCTAAAGTCGGGATTTGGATCATAAAGTTGTGCATGTGCGGCAAAATTCCAGCCAAAGAAGATGACAGTGATTCCAGATTTAGACGCATTAGATTTGTTAAAAAACTCCTGCGCCATGTCCCGAGAAAGGCATCAATTCACAAGTATCCAATTTTGAATAAATTTGCAGACGTGGCGCGGAAACGCACCTATTTGTGGTCGTTCAAAGTCGAAGAGGTCGTCCCAGCGTTTTATCTCGGGTGGATAATAACGTTCATGCCGTTCCCATCGATTATACAAATCATCATAGCGTTTTTTTTTGCTATAATGTGCAGGGCAAACGCAATGGTACTAACGTTTTTGCAGCTGATTTCAAATCCGGTAACTTTCGTACCGCTCTGGGGAATAAATTACAAAATTGGCCTCTTCACCATTGCACTTTTTGGAGTTGAATCTTCCCAGACCATTTCCATTGGAGAAATCATTTCCCTGCTGCAGCACAGCAATTTCCTCCAGTGTAGCAAGTACGCCATGCGCTGCTTCATGACCATCATGCTCGGAGCAATTATTCTTGGCCCCATCGCGGGAGCAATTTCCAGCGAACTGTACAAATATTTCGCCAGAAAGTATTCAAAGAAGTAATCGGCGGGGCACTTCCCGCATCGGGAGAAAATTTATTTCTGCTGCTGCGGCAGTTGCTGATACTCTAGTACGTAGTCAATATGTTTACAAAAGGTTTCGAGCTCATTATATTTATTTTTGAATTTTTCACATTCGGCTTCTAAATCGTTCGCTTTGCTTCCTGATTCCGACAAACAGTATTTACCTTTTCCCATCTGTGGAATTCTCTCCGCTTCTTTTTGTGCCTCGGGAAGTTTACTTACTGCCTCTGAGAGACCCTTTTTTATTTCTTCATGGTTTTTCTCTTTGGTTTTCTTGCTGGAAATGGCATTTTGTGCCTTATCAAGCTTATCTTTCATATTTTTCGACAATTTCTCGCTTACTTTCTTCAGTGTTTGCAGGTATTTTTTGGCATCCGCGTAAATTTGTTTTTCCAGCTCGGATTTCTTTTTGCAAATATCTTCTCTAGTTTTTTTATCAAGATTATTTCCTATTACAAGATTAGAGTAGACGCCGAAATCGCTCAATTGTATGTTCTTGTTTTTAGAAATGTACACATTAATTGCATTTTTTGTTTTTAGATCGAAAGATTGTTTATTGTAAGTTCGACAAGCAAAAATCTTGTCATTCAGCGCATCCCACAATCCTTGGGCAGTAGTTATTTTTTCTAAATTTCCCAAAATAGCCTTAAAGTTAGCTTTTTTGCTTTCATCGTAGGCTTGCCGTATTTTTTTTCTGAAATCTTTCTTGCCGCTAAACTTATATTGCTTTTTGGACACTTCAGCATTGTTGTACTTCAATGCCACAGTCACAGACCTGTCGACCAAATTCAAACCAAAGCATCTGTTAAGAAAACCACGAACACCCTTCTTTACTTTTTCTGAGGCAATTTCTATCGTATACAATTTGGCACCACTTTGAAAAATGGCGAAACCGTCTTTGTTTCCATTTAAAAGCTGCTTCGCTACTGCAACAACCTCATTCTTCCCGGCGTACTGACAACCATAATCATTCATAATCCTCCCTGCTCTTTTCGAGCTTAGTTCTTTTTTTTTTTTTTGCAAGGGAAAATGTAAAATAATCCGCCTGCTTCCCATATTGGGAGAAAATTTATTTCCGCGGCGGTTGGTTGGTTTAGCCGGCTCTGTCAAAACCTTGAAGACATTTGTTTATAGATTTAACAAATTCAATGAGATCTTCTCTCAGGGAAAGGAGCTTGTAGTACCGAAAAGCGAGCTTGTTTTTCGCTGGAAACAGCTTTGCCTTATGAGAAGCGAAACGCCCCAACAAGTCATCCAAATGTTCTTCGGAACTTTTACAGTTATCGGGCATAACTGGCACTGGTATCTCCACAGTTTTTTTTGGTTTTTGAGATAAGTTTGTTTCATTCGAATTTGCATAGCAATTTGGCAATATTGGCGCTAGCCTTTTCGGTTTAATTTCACATGCTTTATGGTTCGATTCAATTTCTTGTGCTTTTTGATATAAGTTCATTGCAATCAAATCTGCATAGTAATCTGTCTCTTCTGACCCTGGTATCTTCCATTTAATTTTTTGTTGTCCGCCAAGTGATTCTATTTCATGCAATTTTGCTCCCACCTGAACAAATTCCTCTACCACCCGTCCCAGTAATTCCACCACCATTTCCTTCAGCGTTTGCAGATATTCCCTGGCATCCGCGTACATTTGCTTCTCCAGCCCGGATCGCTTGCACACCTCAATGGCACTTAGGTGTGAGCATTTATATTTTTGACTGGAAAGATTAAAGTTTTTCACTTGAAAAATCTTGTCATTCAGCGCATTCCCCAATTCTTGAACGGTATTTATTTTTTTTAAATTTCCCAAGATAGCCTTAAAGTTAGCTTTTTTACTTTCATCGTAGGCTTGCAGTATCTTTTTTCTGAAATCTTTCTTGCCGCTAAACTTATATTTCCCAGTGAACTCTTTTCCATCTCCGCAGTTCACTATCACAGTCACATGCCTGTTGCACAATTTCAAACCAAAAAACTTCAAAAATTTATTTAAAAGACCGCGGAACCCATTCGCTTCTTCGGAACAAAGTCCTATCGTATACGATCCATTGTTACTTGCAAAAGTGACGCACTCGTCTTCGTTTGTTTTTAAAAGTTCTTCCGCTTTTTCAGCAAACTCATCACTTCCGATGTAATCCTCCATAACCTTCCCTGCCTCCCGGAGTCTAGTTTTATTTTTTTTTTTTGCAAGGAAAAAACGCATATCCTGCGGAGACAGGGATTGTACTCATTACGTGCGCACGGATCATAATTTGCATCACATGGAGGCGCGGAGTTCTATTTTTGTTCGTATTGTGAGTACGGATCATAATCTTGCTCATATGCAACTTCATCGTCGTTGGTGTCGTCGGTGTCGTCGTCGATATCGTCGGGCTTGAACGCGATCCATCCGTCGATTTTGCTATTCTCAAAAAATTTGATAATCTCGTTAAGACTGTTATCTTCGACAACATCGTCAATATTATCAATTATCTGAACAAAATTAGTAACATACTTATTGCATTCAATAAGATAAGCATTAGCATAATTCACGTAGTCAGAAGTATAAGCATTACCATATATCTTGCATTTAGTACTATTAGTATCTCTGGCATGTTTGAGTACTTCCGATATTGTTTCTAAATATCTCTTCACATCCTGCAAAATTCTATCTTCCACTTCAGTTCGCCTCCGCTTTGGAGAACTCTTCGCCAATTTGCAATATTCCT
>JAIRYE010000006.1 GCA_031267915.1 Puniceicoccales bacterium | reverse complement strand
TTCGGAGAAAAATTTGATCTTTTCGCCTTTGAATTCACCGCTGCTTTCTCCGGAAAAATCTCCGCCGGGGATAAATTTTTCGCCGTGAAAATCGGTGCCAGCGGGAAATTTCCGAATTTCCATGGCCGCTGCAGACAACTGCTTTCTCGGCCGACCACGCCCTCCAAAAATGCGATCCAATACACCCATCAATTCCATACTCTCCTCCGTTTCCCTTGGACTGTAGTGTGTTTTCCCTCAAAATCAAGTTTTTTTCTCCTCAGGGGCGAGGAAAAAACTTCTGATTTTAACGGCCAGCTATCAAACAATACCTCTGGAAAGATGCCGCCGGGAGCGGAATTTTCTTTTCGTTTTTCGGAGGAATTTTGTGCAGGAAAGCTTCCGCCGAAGATGAACTTTCCGTCCGCGAACTCACAGGCAGCACGCGGCGGTGAAATTTAACTGCCAAGTGGTCAAAATATATGCACGTGTCAAATCCCTGGATCCATCAACATCACGGGCAGATTGCCTGATTCATTAGTGTCGAAAATGTTAAAATTTCGTAAGTCCGACGCTTTGGATTTCCTCCGTTCCGAGTCCCAGCTAGAAGATTTTTCGCAGCGGATGCGGCATGCTCCATCTGCAGCGAAGATTTTTTTCCTAGCACAGCATTTTTTCTTTGCTCTTTTGCCTCTGTATTTCACCTTTCCGATTTCATTTTTGCAATTTCATTTATTCCCTCGAATTTTTGTTTAACTTTTTTGAACTCATCCACAGTTCGCAACCCAATCTAAACTTTGCATACCATACTCTTATGGCATTTGAAATTAGATGGTTCCAATAGAATTATGAAAAACACCACGCTAAGGCAATCGGATAACGCTTGGAAACAATAATGATTCATTGGGTCAGATTTTCCCAAAATAGAAAAAAATATTTTTACCAGTGGAAATGGATATTGACACAGAGTTAGCCAAGGCTAATTATGTTAGAAGTGCATAACTTTGCCCAGGAAAGGAATAGAATGGCGTATGTCCTGTGAAAATTGTCCTCTGAAGAAAAGATATTCGGTGATTCTCGTTGGGAATCCAAATGTTGGCAAAAGCTCAGTCTTCAACATGCTTTCCGAAAAGTACACGGAGGTCAGTAATTATCCGGGAACAAGCGTTGATGTGGCCAGAGCAAAAATGGACTTCGGGGAGCTGGTTGACACACCGGGAATTTTGGATTTCAAAAGTCATTCGCAACTCACGGGAATTACACGAAAATATGTGGAAAAGGCTGATGTCGTCGTAAATGTAGTTAGCGCACTTACCCTCGACAGGGATCTAATTCTGACGCAGCAGCTCCTTGGCGCAGGCTGCAATTTGATACTGGTGGCGAATCAAGTGGATGAGGCGGAAAAGCGAAAAATTGTGATCGACTATGAAAAACTTTCGGAACGCCTCGGCATGAGCATTATAAAAACAGTGGCGACGAAAAAAATTGGCAGAGAAAACGTTCTGCTCGCAATCGGCAATAGAATTGAAAATCTCACCTGCCACCCAAATTACTCAGCTTGCACTGAACAAATACCTGGCAAATGCACCAGCGGAGGGAATCCACATTCTCGCATTTCACGCAAAATAGATAGTTTGCTGCTGAATCCACTGATAGGCTGGCCTGTAGCAATAGCCATTCTCTGCGCCCTATTCGCCACGCTTGGAATCGCCATCTCCGGATATATCGTCGATGGAATCATTGCGGCCATTGACAAATTTTACATCCCCCTGATATCAACCTGCGTAATTCACTGGCTTGGGGATAACCTACTTGCGAAAATACTCATCGGAGAATTCGGCATACTGACAATGGAGGTAAAAATGATCGTTGGCATTTTACTACCTTTGATTGCAGGGTTCTACGTGATCATGTCGCTGCTTGAAGATTCGGGATACATTCCCAGACTGGCCTCCATTAGCAATAAATTTTTTAATTATTTCGGACTAAACGGAAATGCTGTAATTCCCATTCTGCTCGGATTTGGCTGCGGCGCAATGGGAACAATTTCCACAAGAATTCTTGAAACAAAGAAGGAAAAAATTATCGCAACGGCACTGATTGGCATAGGCATTCCCTGCTCAGCTCAGCAGGGAATTATCATCGCCCTACTCGCTTCATTGCACAGCATTTGGGCCTGGCTTATATATGCATCCACTCTGCTGCTGGTTATGCTGATCAGCGGAAAAACTCTGGCCATGTTCCTAAGGGAACCAAAGTCCAACTTCACTATGGAACTACCTCCATTGCGCCTGCCATCACCCAGAAATTGTCTCAGAAAGACATGGCACAGAATTCTAGTTTTTCTGTCGGAGTCGCTGGCAATATTCACAGCAAATTCAGCAGTTATAACTCTCCTGCACGGCCTTGGATTTTTGCACTGGCTGCAGGTAAATTTGTCCCCCGTTGTGGAAAACTTGCTGCATTTGCCCCGAGAATTCTCCAATATTTTTGTCATGGGAGTAATAAGGAGAGATTTTGCATCCGTCGGAGTATTCGAAATGGCCAGAGGGATACTGACAAAACCTCAAATTTTGACGGCAACCGTCGTCGTTAGTCTATTTGTCCCATGCGTCAATGCTCTTATGGTAATATGGAAGGAAAGAGGATGGAGGATGGCATGTGCGCTCTGGGGAAGTACATTTACAATTTCCATAGCGGTGGGATCGATCTTGACAAGAATTTTGGAAAGCTTCTAATGAAATCCCCCAATGTGTGACACAAATTTCTGCCACCTAACTCCTAGCCAGGAAAATTATCTGAAGGAAATATACCTGGAAGTTACTGAAAAAGGATATGCTAAAATAACCGACATAGCCAGGGCACTTAACGTGAAGAAGTCGTCCGCAACTGCGGCCCTAAATATTCTGTCCGAAAAGAAATTAATTCACCACGTCCCCTACAATCAAATTACCATGACGGACCTGGGCAGCGAAATCGCCGCAGTGCTGATCAGAAGATACGAAACGATGATCAGCTTCTTCGTAAATATTTTGAAGTTGAAACAATCCGAAGCAGCTGAAAACTCCTGCCGCATTGAGCACATCATGTCCGAAAAATTGTTCAAAAAAATGACGCTGTTCTACCAGTTCACCAAAGAATTCTACGAAACCAACTCGGAATATAGAAAAAGACTTGACACCTTCCTGACCCAAAATTAGCTGGCGCTCCACGGGAGGTTCCCATGGACAGTGAAAAAATATCACAGAGAAACAGCGTCAAGTTGATTCTGCTAAACGAAAGGGATGAGCTGGCACTGATGTGCGCTGACGACAAGCGAATAACACTCGCAAATGACGAACCCCAGGGCCGCTTCTGGTTTATGGTAGGCGGAGGAATTGAGCCTGGAGAAACGCTCCTGGACGCAGCAGAACGGGAATTATTTGAAGAAACCGGCATTGGGATCAGCGATGTGGAATTTGGCCCGGAAGTTTGGAAATGCACTTTCGATCTTCGTTTTGAGGGTAAATTGACGACCTGCAACGAACGATTTATTGTGGCAAAAACAAAAGTAACTGCATTCGACATGTCAAACATGACTGCCAGTGAAAAATCGGTAGTTGAAGAAATCAGATGGTTCTCTCTTGGCGACATAAAAAACAGCAGAGAGATAATACATCCAGTGCTCTTGCCAAAATATTTGCCGGATGTGATAGCAGGAAATTACCCCAACTCACCAATTGAAATTAGCCTGACAAAATAGCAAAAAATTTGCGAAATTTATTTCGGCACTGTAATTTTTTCTGAAGCTGCAAAGCTCGTATGTATTTTTTTCGCTGCACACTGGTGAATTTCTACAATGCCCCCCGTGATGGGAACGGAACTGGTCCAGTCTCCGCATCCCATTAATTTATTGTTGTATTTTTTCATTGGCAATTTATAGTCGGCGCCTTTGAATTGTCATGAAAAAAATAACCACAGCAGGATTTTGCATACTCTCAGCTTGTGTTTTTTTGTGTGTGCAGTGCTTCGGAGAAATAAAGCGGGGAGACATATTTATTGTAAAAAAAGGATGCTACGTTCCGGTGTTCACTAGCTGGGATGTCAATTTAATCTATGAAATTGGAAGCGAGGGAACCAATTGCTACAGGCTCGATACCGTCCTCTGGAGTGACACTGCGATCCGCGTAATCAATGTGCTCAGGAACAAAAATGTTGAAGTGGAATTTTTTCTGAGTGACAGAGTTAGGGGCGAAGGATTCGTGCATCTTAATTTCTTCGATAGAGCAATGGTGCACGCGGACGAGGAAACTTGGGAAAATACACTGAACAAAAAGCTGGCACCACTTCCCCTGGAGAAAATCAGGAAAATTTTTCAGCGATGCGTGGATGAGAGGGTCCCCTACTGCTATGGAGCAAATAATTTTAAGAAAATTGATCTCAGGGGAATGTATGAATTCACTGCGGGAAATACCCCAAGCGCGCTCAACAGGCCCTACGAATTGCGGGGATTTGATTCTTCCGGATTGCTGCACTTTGTTTCCAACGGAATTCTTCCACATTGCACCCATGGGTTGGACAGAATGGATCAGGTGATATTTATTTTTGACACGAAAAAGAAGCATTCCCTGGAGGAGAAAAGGATGGTTCTTGGCATGATGCAGGACAGTGACTACGTCGTAATTAGACAGCAAAAGAACAGGTTTAGAACAAGCAAGGCCAATAGCGTTCTGATTTCTTTCAATGGTGGTTTTCTGGAATTTAGGAATCACAATGATGGACTTGTTTATACGCGGAAAAAGAATGCACTCGAAAGACTGAATTTTTTGCTGGAAGAGGGACTAAAAAAGGGCGGCAATCTGGTTGTCATCAGGTGGCATTCGGAATTGCTTGGTGAAGAGATGAATTACTAGCAATTAAAAAATTTCCCTGGAAAGTGATAATTTTAAGCTCAAAAAAATAAAAGAAGGCAGGATCCCTGCCCTCTTTTCATTTGAATTACTGGTTTTAGTATTACATCATTCCGCCCATTCCATTCATGTCCGGCATGGGAGAATTTTTCTTTTCCTCTGGAAGCTCTGAAATCATGCATTCCGTCGTCAGCAGCAATCCCGCGATGGACGCAGCGTTTTGCAGCGATGCACGCGTGACTTTGGTGGGATCAACCACTCCGGATTTCATCAAATCTTCGAATTTTCCGGTCACGACGTTGTACCCAAAAGATCCTTCTCCGCGGAGAACCTCCTGCACAATAATTGAACCTTCCACACCTGCATTTTCGCAAAGCTGGCGCAGAGGAGCTTCGATTGCTCTGCGGACGATTCCCACGCCAATGGCAATGTCACCCTCCTCTTTGACCGCTTCGATCGCCTTGTGCGTTCTGAGCAAAGCAACACTTCCTCCCGCGGAAATTCCTTCCTCCACGGCAGCACGAGTTGCGTGGAGAGCATCGTCCACGCGATCTTTTTTCTCCTTCATTTCCGGTTCGGTCGCAGCACCAATGCTGATGACTGCCACACCACCTGCAAGCTTCGCCAAGCGTTCTTGTAGCTTTTCCTTATCGTAGTCCGATGTTGCTTCTTCGATCTGTTTGCGAATTAGCTTCACTCGAGCGGCAATATCCGCGCTACTTCCGTTGCCTTCAACTATCGTTGTGTGCTCCTTGTCTACGGTTATGCGCTTGGCCTTTCCCAGATCTTCAATTTTTACGTTTTCCAACTTGATTCCCAAATCTTCGGATATGAATTTTCCTCCGGTGAGAATGGCAATGTCCTCCAGCATAGCTTTTCTGCGATCCCCAAATCCAGGGGCTTTCACGGCGCAGATATTAAGCGTGCCACGCAATTTATTCACAACCAGAGTTGCCAGAGCTTCCCCCTCAATGTCTTCGGCAATGATCATCAGCGGTTTCCCCGACTGCGCAATGGTTTGAAGAGTCGGCAGCAGCTCATTTAGATTTGAAATTTTCTTTTCAAAAATAAGAACATAGGCATTTTCGAGAACACACTCCATGCTGTCCGGATTGTTGACAAAATATGGACTCAGATATCCCTTGTCGAACTGCATGCCCTCCACGACATCCAGTGATGTTTCGATGGTTTTTGCCTCTTCGACGGTTATCGTTCCATCCTTGCCAACGCGCTTCATGGCTTCGGCAATGATTTCGCCGATTTCCTCATCCCAGTTGGCGGAAACGGTTGCCACCTGGCGGATTTCATCGCCCTCAACCTTTTTGGAAGTCTTGGCCAACTCGGCAACCGCCGCATCAACGGCTTTGTCGATTCCGCGTTTCACAAAGATTGGATTGGCTCCCGCAGCAACGTTTTTCAGGCCTTCACGGTAGATTGATTCCGCTAGAATTGTGGCCGTTGTCGTTCCATCGCCGGCAACATCGGAGGTCTTGGAAGCAACCTCCTTCACCATTTGAGCTCCCATATTTTCAAAGGGATCCTTGAGTTCGATCTCCTTTGCGACGGTTACGCCGTCCTTGGTTACACTCGGAGCTCCAAATTTTTTGTCCAAAATTACGTTCCTTCCCTTTGGTCCAAGGGTAATTTTAACAGCACCGGCCAGCTGCGATACGCCGGAAAGAATCTTTTTCCGTGCCTGCTCATCAAATATCAATTGTTTTGCCATAGTAATTTCCTTTTTCTAATTTTATCCTAAAACTGCTAAAATATCGTCCTGTTTCAGTACCACAAAGATTTCCTTGTCTTGTTTTACTTCAGTCCCTCCGTACTTGCTGATGAGAACATGATCTCCTATTTTTACTTCAAAATCCAGGATTTTCCCCTCATCATTTCTTCCCGAACCCAGCGCAACCACCTCCGCTTCCTGGGAGGCTTCTTTTGCTGCATCGGGAATAATAATTCCACCTTTTACTTGTTCCCGCTCCTCGAATTTTCTTACGAGGACACGATTTCCTAATGGTTTAATTTTATTATTCATAACTTATTAACATAATTGTTGAAAAATTAAATGTCCCAACTTTCATTTTCCATCGTTCACAACTTCAAAATCGGCATCCACGACCTTATCATTTTTCTTCTGTTCACCTTCCGGTTGAGGATTACTCCCATCGGGCTGCACATTCGAATTAGATTGAGCAGTTTGCGCCTGTGAATATAAATCCTGAGCCATTCCCTGAAAAATCGTTGTTAGTTTTTCACGGGCAGACTTCAGCTCATCCGTCTTCGCATCATTGTTTTCGTAAACCTTTTTGGCCTCCGCTATGGCATCTTCTAGCGGTTTTTTCTTTTCCTCCGTGAGATTGCCTCCCAATTCTTTCAGTTGTTTTTCCGTTTGATATATAAAGTTATCCAACTGATTGCGTTCCTCAACGGCTTCCCTGCGTTTTTTATCCTCTTCGGCGTGAGCTTCCGCTTCCTTCCTCAATTTTTCCACCTCTTCATCGGACAGACCGGAAGCACTTGTAATGGTAATTTTCTGATCTTTTCCCGTTCCCTTGTCCTTCGCTGTTACGTGGAGAATACCGTTGGCATCGATGTCGAATGTGACTTCAATCTGTGGCATTCCTCTGGGAGCTAGTGGGATTCCATCCAGGCGAAATTGCCCGAGCAGTTTGTTATCACGAGCCATTGGCCGTTCCCCCTGCAGCACTTGAATATCCACCGCCGTTTGATTTTCTGCGTAGGTGGAAAATATTTGTGTTTTCTTTGTGGGAATAGTCGTATTGCGCTCGATCATTGGAGTTGCCACGGCACCAGCAGTTTCAATGCCAAGTGTGAGTGGAGTCACATCCAGAAGAAGAACGTCGGTCACTTCCCCCTGCAAAACACCACCCTGAATGGCCGCTCCAATGGCAACGACTTCATCGGGGTTTACTCCCTGGTGCGGAGTTTTGCCAACCAAACCTCTGGCTATCTCAATAACCTTCGGAGCGCGCGTCATTCCTCCGACGAGGACTAGCTCCGAGATATCGGAAGTGCTAATTCCCGCGTCACTCAGACAGTTTTTGCATGGACCGAGTGTGCGCTGATACAGATCGTCACAAATTTTTTCCAATTGTGAACGGCTCAGCGAAATATTCAGATGCTTCGGGCCGCTGGCATCGGCGGTAATAAATGGCAGATTGATATCCACCTGCTGGGCAGAAGACAATGCTATCTTTGCCTTTTCGGCTTCTTCTTTCAGACGCTGCGCAGCCATCGGATCCTGCCTCAAATCAATGCCGTTTTCCCTTTGAAATGTATCCGCTAGCCAATCGATGAGTTTTTTATCCCAGTCATCTCCACCGAGCAAAGTGTCTCCATTGGTGGCTTTTACTTCGAAAACGCCATCTCCAATTTCTAAGATTGAAATATCGAATGTTCCACCGCCCAGGTCATAAACAGCAATTTTCTCATCTTTCTTTTTGTCTAGTCCATAGGCCAAAGATGCTGCAGTTGGCTCATTTATAATGCGCAGAACCTCGAGGCCAGCAATTTTCCCGGCATCCTTCGTTGCCTGCCGCTGGGAATCGTTGAAATACGCCGGCACCGTAATTACTGCCTGTGTAATCGGGCATCCCAAATAGGTTTCGGCATCTGATTTCAATTTTGCCAAAATCATCGAAGAAATTTGCTCCGGAGAAAATTTTTCCGTCTTACTTCCAACCTGGCACTCAATCCAAGCATCTCCATTGGAGCCTTCCACAACCTTGTATGGCAAATTTTTTACTATGCTCTGAATTTCTCCAAGCTTATGGCCGATCAGCCGCTTTGCCGAAAAAATTGTGTTTTTGGGGTTTGTAACTGCCTGCCGCTTCGCCGCCTGCCCGACTACTCGTTCGCCTGTTTTTGTGAAAGCTACAACGGAAGGCGTTGTGCGTGCCCCTTCAGCATTGGGAATAACAACTGCTTCGCCGCCCTCCATGATTGCCATACACGAATTTGTCGTTCCCAAATCGATACCTAAAATTTTTGATTTTTTGCTACTCATAATTCACCAGTTACGAATTTTATATGTGGAAAATACTGTAGCAAATTTCATGCCAAAGCAGTATCTGAGGCACAAATCAACTGCGAAAAACAAAGCGGCCGGAAGATCTGCTTTGCGCCAATGGGCGAAGTAGCTAGGGAAGAGTTCCCTCCGGTCATTGAATTTTTGGAGATAAATTCTCCCTCCCGCGCAATGCCCCTAAATTCCTGGAAAATTACACCGGAGCTGGAAAAACTTCCATTGAAGTTCCAGAATTCGAGCCTCCGCCGGTCATTGAATTTTTGGAGACAAATTCTCTCCCGCGCAATGCCCGTAAATTCCGCCAAAAATCACCCCTAATTTCGAAGGAAAACTTCCATCGAAGCGGAGCAGCATCTTTCGAGATAATTAAAAATATCTTTGGCAGGCCTAATGGTTTATCCTCAGAGCATCCCTAATTAATCCCAGCTGTGCTTTGGTTGGAGTTTCTGCCCGCATGCTTCTTCTACTATTTTCAATTCTCCTTAAAATATCCAAACACTTTTTTTTGCTTGGATTATCAAAAGCACTGAGCATCCTGGCAACTTCAGAAATGATCGCGTCATTATTTACTGAGCAAATTAAGTATAGCGGATTGGAATAAATACTATTCTTTTCGAGATATGTGAAAATTCGTGTGCATTTTGCCAGAGGGAGACCTTTCAAAAACTTTACTGCCTCGCGCTGCGAGGTTAGACTCGCTAGATTTGTATCTTTTCCGTCACCTGTTTTAACATCTAACCTGGCGTATTTTTTATTCGAAAAAATATTCTCCAGCAGCGTCGCCATTTTCGGCACCTTACCTTTTTTTTCGGCAGCCTCGAGTCTTTGGCTTATTGGCATTACCTGAGATTGATTCATCTCAAGCATAAGATCTAGAAGACTTTCATCGTCCAATTTTTTTGAGGAAATACCATCGTCGTCCGTGTCGTCATCGTCATGGATATTATCAACATCAATGGCGCTGTATCTGACATGGTTGCCATCGTCGTTATTTTTCTTTTCTCTGAATTTGGAATCCAAATGCAATGAATTATGCAATGAATTACCTAAACCCCAAAACGGCTGACATGAGTTTTGGAAATTCTGGGGAAACACGGAACTAGATGATTCCGAGTTTTGACTAATCGCATGTCTGAAAAACGGATTGGATGTGGAAAATATTGAAGGATTATTCAAGAGCGGCGGGGTCGAATTAATCACATGGTTGGAAAACGAACTGGATGATTCCGAGTCTTGACTAATCGCATGGTTGAAAAACGGATTGGATGTGGAAAATATTGAAGGATTTTATTCAAGAGCGGCGGGGTATTCGAATTAATCACATGGTTGGAAAACGAATTGGATGATTCCGAGTCTTGATGAGTTTGCAACGCATACGGCTGCTGACTTGTATTTTCAGAAGAAATGTTTTGATATGTTTCCATGATAGACTACGCTATAGATGAATATTTTTGTGATTTCAATCCAAAAAAAAATATATATATATTAAAAAATGCTCAGAGAGTATTTGGAGATAAATTCTTCATCCCCTGCATCAGATAATTTTTTACATAATCGGTTACCGCATCTCTGAGAGGCGTAATATTTTCAGAGTATCCGGCACTGCGAATTTTGGAGATATTTGCGCAGGTGTAGTACTGATACTTGCTTCTCAAGCTCTCTGGCATGTCCACATACTCTATGTGAATGGGGAGATTCAGCGCTTCAAAAACTGGAGTCACCAATTCTTTCCAGCTGGATGCTATTCCCGATCCTGCATTATAAATCCCATGGGTGGACTTTCCACCAATACTCTCGGAGATTTCTCCCAGAAATATCGTCATCGCGACGGCATCCTTCACATAGAGGAAATCTCGCTTCTGCTCGCCGTCTGCGTAGGCACTATTTTCACTTTTGAACAGAGAAATTTTTCCGCCCGTGGAAATGGATTCGTAGGCTTTGAGTACCATGCTCCTCATGTTCCCTTTGTGGTATTCATTTGGCCCGAAAATGTTGAAATATTTTATGCCGTAGCAGTGTAAATTATTTTTCGCAGCATACAAATCAAACAAATGCTTGGAATAGGCGTACATGTTCAGCGGACGCAGATCCACATTCGAATTTTGATCAGACATTCCGCAGGAACCATCTCCGTAGGTCGCTGCCGAGGAAGCATATACGAAGCGAATGTTTTTTCTATTCGCGAAGTGAGCCAGTGCTTTAGTATACTCGTAGTTATTTTTCAGCAGATAGGAATTATCAGATTCTATTGTCGACGAACACGCTCCCAGGTGAAAAATATGTGTAACGCCGCCGAGCATGGAATCATTTTTTTCCACCATCGAAAGCAATGAGTCCGCTTCCACATAGTCACTGAATCTCAGCGGAACAAGATTGAGAAATTTATTGTCACTCTCTAGAAAATCTGCAGCCAGGATATTTTCAAATCCACGGCTATTAAGTTCACTAATCAGAGCACTTCCAATGAAGCCTGCTCCACCGGTTACTAGAATTGTGCTGGAATCACTGAGGCTCATTGCAGTGACACATGTAACTAATTGGATATTTCAATCAACACAAATTGAAAAAAATTTCTCACTTTTCTATAAATTTTACGAAAAATAATAACTGAAATATCTCCAAAAACATCTGGCTACCACTGAAAAATTTGCTTCCCAGGGGAAAGACAAAATTTCCTATGCGTAACCACGAAAATACAAATTTCTGGTGAATTCTGGTGGAGGTGGCGGGAATTGAACCCGCGTCCCATATATCTTCAAAAAACACATCTACACGCTTGTCCGGCGATTTAATCTCGCCGCAACACCGCACACCGACATGCTGTGCCGCAGCTAGCGTGACACAGGTAGTTCACAGGGCATGCCACGCAGTACCACATGAACGCTCGATAAGTCGACACCGCATTTGCCCCACCGAGCATCAGGCAACGCGATGTGCCACCTTAAACTAGGCGGCTACGCTGACTTCATTGCTGAAGTCAACATTTATGACATTATTGCCATTTAATATTTTAACGGTTTGATAACGAAGCCAACCGTCAACTTCGACATGCAGTGTTATTCTATAATACACGGTCGAATCCATGGCACCCCCAAACTATAAAGAACAGAGTAAAGACTATTACACAAGAATTTCGATAAATCAATAAATTTAATTGATAACTTTCAAAGATCTTTTGATATTCGCCCAGTGAATTACCTCGGCATAGACTACGGACGCAAGAAAGTAGGAGTTAGCATTTGCCTTGGAAAGGTTGGAATTATCCTGCCCATGGACGCCATAATTTCGGAAAACGATGGGGGAAAAATCGATAAAATTCTCAGAATTGTTGAGCAAAACGCAATCGATGGCATCGCCATTGGATATCCCCTGAATATGGACGGAACCGCTGGAGACATGGCAAAAGAAGTGGACAAATTTGTGGAAAAACTAGCAAGCAAATTACCCAGTGGCGTGCAAATTGCCCGCATGGACGAACGACTAACCAGTGAGCAGGCGATTGGCACATCGAAATTATTTCACGGGCGGCAGTCAGCCAGCAGGAAAAAAAAGGAGCGGCGACGAGGCTCGCTGGACTCTCAGGCAGCCATGATAATTTTGCAGGATTTCCTTGCCGAGCTTGAATTACGCAGTTGACAGTGACAAATTTTCCACTTGGATAGAGGTGTGGATTTATCGGCAATGGTATTCATTTTTATTCTGGCAGGCTTCCTGGGATTTGAGCTAATTTCCAGGGTTCCATCCCAGCTGCACACACCCCTGATGTCCGGGTCAAATGCCGTTTCTGGCATTACGCTAATCGGTGCAATTCTGACCCTGGGAAACACTGGAAATTCGATGATTGTTGCAATCTGTGGATTCCTTGCGGTGGTCTTCGCCACAGTCAATGTTGTCAGCGGATACTATGTGACCGAAAGAATGCTAGAAATGTTCAGCGCGATAAAAAAATAGGAATATTTTCATTTTTTTGAACGAATTCACATTTGCGGAGTCTTACCCCGTATAGAGCATAGCAGCTCTAATGTTAGATTTAGTTTGATAAATATTGAATGAGCGAAGCGAAAGGTTCGCTCATTTTTTTTCCAGGGAGCCAAGGTACATGTCATCGACACAGCAGCTTGCTATCCTTTCGACCGGCCCAGTCTGGATGATACTTCCATTGCTGAGCATTTTCAACCTCAGACTTCCCCCCGGCATTTGAATTTCGGCATGATCGGAACAAAGGTCTAATTTTTTTGCCACGGCAAATACTGCACATGCTCCCGAGCCGCATGCGAGGGTATATCCAGTCCCGCGTTCCCAAATTTCAACTTCAATGCTGCCGCGGTCAATGACTTTGGCAAATTCCACATTGGTTCTCTCCGGAAACATTTGATTCTGTTCCAAAATTTTTCCCGATGTCCTCACCTCATCGGAACTCAACTCAGCCGTAAAAATCACGCAGTGCGGATTTCCCATCGACACAGGGTAGCACTCGTAGCTTTTCCCGTTCGCCGCCAACGGAAATGATCCTTCCCCGAAGAAAGGGATATTGCCATCGCGGAACATGGGAAATCCCATGTCAACCTCGATTTCGCCAGTGGAAATAACTTTGCATGCGACATTTTTTTTTGCTGTTTTAACAAAAAATTCCCCACCGGCGGAAACATGACCCAGATCAAACATGGCACGGGAAAAAATTCGAAGGCCATTGCCGCTTATTTCCGCTTCACTGCCGTCCGGATTAAATATCCGCAGGGAAAAATTTCCATCGCAAATTTTTCCCCCGTGGAGAAGTCCGTCGGAACCCAGACCAAAATTTCCGTCGCAAATTTTTCTTATTCCGGCACTAGCTGGCAGTTGAAACTCCGACGCATCCAGGAACAGATAACTATTACCCAGAGCATGATACTTGGTAAAATGGACCGCCCCCGCCCCGCTAGCGATCGAATTCCTGGCATAATGTAAATTCATTCGAAAAGCAATCGCCTATTCTTCGCTCTGCCTGCCGTCGAAGTAGCAGCTGCCGCTCACCTTATCATTGTCTGTTTGGAATTGCTCTCTGGCGCAAATCCTTTTGGGGAGGCGAAATCCAACAACGACAACATTGATCTTTTTGATTGCTGCTAGCCCGATGTGGGTAACCAGGGCATCAAACAACCTTTTTTGTAGGGAACTGGAAACTTGCGATAGATTTTGCCAGCTACCGGTGCGAATCATTACGTCGATGAATATTTGCCCATGGGAACATTTAATTTTCGTGCAAATTTTACTTGAAATGCCAATGTCTCCGGCAATGGATGCAATCATTTCCCGAAGGGCACTCCTGGCCAGCAAAACGGAACCATCCTCTCCTTTTACTATTAGTATTCGCCTGTTTCTACAGATTAGGAGGTAGAGAATGCAGCACAGTACTATTCCGCAGAGGACATAACCGCCTCTAACCAGCCGACAGTCAAGGGACGGCATGTGCAAGTTTTCTAAAAATTTTCTCATGACTCACCTTTCACTGAGTTCTGTTTCTCATTCGTTCCTATTTCAACGCTGTCGATTATGACATTTACCTTACTCACGCCGGTGGCTGTCATTTTTGTGATGTGTTCAGCCACGCTTTGCTGAATGCCTGATGCAACTTTTGAAAGTTCGCACCCGAATTTCAGTCGAACGCAAATATCTATGATGTAGTTCCCAAACTCATCCTCGGAAATATTAACTCCGTTGCTGGTTGGTTTTTTGCTGGAAAAAAACGAAACAAGTCCGTTTGCAAAACCCCGCTTGCCAATTCCCAGAACGCCCTCCACTTGCATAGCACCAAGCGTTGCAATGTTGGCGATCACAGAATGATTTACCTTCACTTCTCCCATTGAACATGCGGAGTCGTCGGAAACAATTGGAATGGAAAAAGAGGTGTCTTTTTCTTTTTTTTCAACTTTTTCTTTAGCCATAATATTTAACAATTTTTAAAGTTTAATGCATCAACCGGGGTTCTTTCAAGAAAATCCTCCACAAATTTCGTTGTATAATTACCGGCAATGTAGCCCTTGTCCATCATTATCGCCCGCAGGAATGAAATGGTTGTTTTTACTCCACGCACAAGGTATTCACTGAGAGCACTGTGCATCTTGCTAATTGCGATCTCTCTGGTTTTTCCAAAGGTTATCAGCTTCGCCACCATGCTGTCATAGTTTGGGGGAATTTTATATCCAGCGTAAACATGCGAATCGATGCGAATTCCATGCCCGCCGGGAGAATAGTACAGTGTTATCTCCCCGGGGAAGGGAGTGAAATTTTTAATGGGATCTTCGGCATTAATTCTGCATTCGATGGCATGGCCGCATATTTTCACATCCTTTTGCTCGATGGTTAACTTTTCCCCCGCCGCAATTAGCAGCTGCCATTTTACAATGTCCAACCCTGTTATCTGCTCAGTAACTCCGTGTTCAACTTGCAGTCTGGCGTTCATTTCTATAAAATAATAGTGTCCATGCTTGTCCACCAGAAACTCAACGGTTCCAGCATTCTGATAGTTGCATTTTCTGGCAATTTTTATGGCAGCATGGCCCATTTCATCGCGTAATTTTTTCGACAGGAAGGGAGATGGGGCCTCCTCCACCAGCTTTTGATAGCGCCTTTGAATGGAACAATCCCGATCAAACAAATGAATTATATTGCCATACTTGTCCGCTAAAATCTGAAACTCTATGTGGTGTGGTTCCTCTATAAATTTTTCAATGTAGACACTTCCGTCGCCAAAGGCTTTTTCCGCCTCCGAGCGAGCCATTTTATATTCTTTGCAAAAGGAAACTGAGTTGTTAACCAAGCGCATTCCCTTCCCTCCTCCTCCCGCAGCTGCCTTTATAATAACTGGATAGCCAATGAAACCCGCCAGTTTCTTTGCTTCCAGCTCGTTGTCCATCACCTCATCACTGCCCGGAACACATGGGACGCGAACGCTCCTGGCGACGCTTTTTGCAATGGACTTATTCCCCATCTGGGCGATTGTTTTTGGCAGAGGACCGACAAATGCGATGTTGCAGTCCAGGCATTGCTCTGCAAATGTGGCATTTTCTGATAGAAATCCGTAGCCGGGGTGTATGGCATCCACGTTTGTAATTTCCGCCGCACTGAAAATTCTATCTGCACGAAGATAGCTGTCGGAACTGGCTGCAGCTCCTATGCAAATGGCCTCATCCGCAAGTTGAACATGCAGCGACTGGTCATCCACTTCGGAGTAGACGGCGACCGTTTTTATTCCAAGTTCGCGGCACGCACGAACCACCCGCAGTGCAATTTCCCCACGGTTCGCTATTAGAATTTTCTCAAACATAAGCTAGGATTTTTTGATTTTGAACAGCGGTTGTCCAAATTCGACGGCCTGTCCATCCTGCACGAGAACATCGGCAACTATGCCCTTCACCTCAGCCTGTATCTCATTCATAACCTTCATTGCTTCTATTACGCAAACCACGGAATTAACGTCCACGGGAGTGTTTTTTGAGACAAAATCAGGGGATTCCGGAGAGGGAGCGCTGTAAAAAGTTCCCACTATCGGAGCTCTTACCACGCAGTAATTTGAATCATCCTCCAGGTTTATGATATGTGACATTTTATCTTCGCGTATGATCGTGTGCAGTTGGTGCGGAGAAGCCGGAGCTTCGCACTTTACGTGTGGCGATTCCTGTCGGTTAACGATCTTCACCCGCATATTTTTACGCTCAATTTCCAGCTCCTGCAACCCGGCACTTTTCAACAAATTTGCCAACTGCTCTATTTCGTGTAAATCCAAAACATTCCCCTGTCGTATATTTCTACGCAATGGAAATGATGCGTCGCGCAAACGCAATTGAAAAAATTTTTTTCTGAACCTGAAATCTTCTGAGAAAAAAGCTTTCAAAAAATATAAAAACAGATACACTGGGCATCGTGAGTATTAAAGCTGATGTTGGCCAAAGCCTTAGATTGTTGAAAGAATATTTTAATGGAGTTCAAAAATCAAACACCAAGCTGGTGGTCGACAACAAGCTAGTGATAAACAGCGAGCTCTCTGGAAATATTGGCGCTGCCTTAGACGCGTGTTTCGCACATAGAAAAATATCAATGCGATATGCGGAAACAATATGTAAAGGATCAGGAGATTTTACCGATTTTATGTGGGCATTTTCACACATTGCTTCCAAGAGCGAACTGGAAAAATCTGTTTCAAAATTAGAACAAATAGTTTATGCGATTGACGGAGGAGCAAAAGTTGATAAGCAGCACAAGCTTACATCTAGGGAATTTTGCAATCTGGAAAAATTTTCCTTTTTGCTTTCAGGGATAGATGCTCACATCGTTGACGCTCTTACTGAAAAATCTGCCTTTCTGCAGTTGGCTGTAAAGAACAAATCTTTGTTACAAAAATTCGAACAAAAATATCAACGAGCTTTGAAAGATCCCCAGGAAGACCCCGGAGATATTTTGGTACAAGATAATGATAAAGTCACTATTGCATTCGGCATAAGATTCTTACCGCTAAAGCCAGAGCGATATGTAAAAAATGGGCATGTAAGAATAATTGAGACTAAAGTCGCTGACAGTAATACCTCCCAGAAGCTATACGGAGCAACAAACAAATCCAAGGGTGAAAAAATTCAGACACAAGACTCATTACGCACAATGAATCTACTCACAGGGGACAGGTATGCCATATATCCAATGAAATTACTCAAAACACAGTACGCTCAAATGTTGAAAATTACAAATGTACAGGAAAAATTTCGGGAGATCATGTCGAAAAAATTAAAAACGGCAAAAGAATATCACATAAATGCACCAACACCAACTCTAATTAGAGCTTTTTTTTATTCTATTTTGCGAAAAACTACCGCATTCTTTTCAAAATATGTGCAGGATGATTCTCATAGAATTACCCCGCTGTCAAATTATCATGAAGGAGATGAAATTCACACCACATGTTCGGGTTTTGCCGCAATGATCATAGTTGAAACCCTGAAAGAACTTGATAAAAATTTGAAAGAAATGATACTGGACGCGGTAATTAGTGAACGCTTATCCGAGTGGGAAAAAGAATTTAAACCTAAAAACTTTAATTCTGCTGCACTCAAAGCTTTCAAACGATCCGAACAAATAAAAATTGAAGATAAAATTTCAAAACAATATCCCGAGCTTTTCGAAGATGTTCCCATATTTAACATGCCATTTGGGAACATAAAAGACTTGACTACCATATTGCCCTCAGAGTTGATTGATCTTCTAGAGAAGATGGGAGCTCTCGAACAATTGCCATTGCCCAGCATACTTTCCGATAATATTACCATGTAGCTTTACCTGTCGGAAACAAACATCTTCAATTTTCACCGGCGGCTCTAAGTTTTATTGACTGGCCAAAAGATTTTACTAGAAAGCCACGTGGAAAGATGATTTGAGCACAGGGTATAAACGGGCAATTTTAAAAATCAGCGGAGAGATGCTGAAAGATAAATTCGGCGGGGAAGCTATCGCAATCGGGGCCGTTCGTGTGTTCTGCGAGGCGATAAGAGATCTCCACGGCGGAGGATTCGAGCTGGGTATAGTCGTGGGTGGTGGAAATATTTTCCGGGGAGCCACGGCCAATGAAATGTTCAAGTGTGATCGCGTTTCTGCAGATTATGTGGGAATGCTTGCGACCACAATAAATTCCATGCTAGTCGCAGATGGATTAGCCAAACTTGGCGTTGCGGCAACTGTTTTTTCATCAATGCCAATGCCTGACATCTGCGAAACATATTATCCCAGACATGCGCAGCGGGACATTGCAGCTGGAAAAGTGCTGCTGCTCGCAGGAGGGACAGGGCGGGCATTTTTTTCCACGGACAGTGCTGCGGCTCTGAGAGCCAGCGAGTTGAATGCCGATGTCGTAGTAAAAGTTACGAAAGTTGATGGCGTCTATGACAGAGATCCTCAGAAATACAGCGACGCAAAAAAATTTGACAGAATTTTCTTCCGGGAGGTTTTGGCTCAGCGGCTGGCTGTCATGGACTCCACAGCGTTTTCACTGTGCATGGACAACAATATTCCCCTGGTAATCGTAAGCGGTGAGGAAAATTGGAAGAATATCGGCCGGGCGCTGCGAGGAGAGGCCGTTGGGACGACAATTTTCAGCGACTAAAATCATTTAAATTTTTCAAATATGGACACGAACGCAGAAATTAAAAAAACAAAAACGGCAATGGAAAATGCCGTGAAACATACTTTGACGGAATTTAACACCCTGCACACAGGCAAAGCATCCCCGGGCATGGTGGAAAATTTATCGGTGGAGGTCTACGGATCAATTTCGAAACTGCGTGAAATTGCAGCAATAACAACACCGGACGTGAAGACAATACAAATTCAACCCTGGGACAAGGAGAGCGTTAAGGCCGTGGAGAAGGCGATCCTCGCAGCGAATTTGGGAGTTACTCCCATCGTAAGCGGTATGATTGTGCGCTGCGTCATGCCGGAAATGAGTGGTGAACGCAGGCAGGAACTGAGCAAGGTTGCAAATGGAATGGCGGAGGATGGCAGAATAAAGGTTCGCGTGATTCGCCGGGATACGATCGAGCTTTTCAAAAAAGCAAAAAAGGACGGAGTTATCGGCGAAGACGATTTAAAACGCTTGGAAAAGGAAATTCAAACACTTACCGATGCGGCCATAAAAGAAATCGATGAAAGCCTGCACCTGAAAAGCTCCGATTTAATAAAAGTTTAGACGTAAAATTTTTACCTCCCAGCATAAAATGGATCTGAAGAATTTTTTAGCAGATTACGTCGCATGCAAAAGCGTATCGTCGGACAGCACACTTGAAAGCGGAATGGCTGCTGCACGCAGGCATTTGATAAAATTTTTCAACGAGCTGTCCATCGACGCCAGGGAAATAAACATCGGAACCCATGCCGTTGTCTTTGCAAAAACCAAACAGGTAGCCGGACGTCCAACTATACTTGTCTACGGCCACTACGACGTGCAGCCTGCGGATGAAGTCGACCTATGGGCAAGCGATCCGTTCACCCTGACGGAAAGGAATTGCCACCTGTATGGCAGAGGAGTGTCGGACAACAAGGGTCCATATGCAACAATTCTGGCTGCCGTTCATGACATTATCAGTGAAGGGAAAGATTTGCCAGTAAATTTGAAATTCATCGTCGAAGGGGAAGAGGAAATTGGCAGCTGCGGCATGGAACGATTTTTAAGGGAAATGAAGGATGAGCTTGACGCAGACTTCGCGCTTGTGGCAGACACCTGGGCATTGAGTGAACAAAACATTGTCATTACAACGGCGCTGCGTGGCATAATTAGCTGTGAAGTAGAGCTCCGGGGATCGGATCGGGATTTGCACTCCGGTTATGGAGGATGTATTTTGAATCCAATTCAAGCACTGGTCGACATCTGTTCGTCACTGCACAGCAGAGAAGGATTTGTAAATATTCCAGGATTCTATGACGACGTTGTCATGCCTCAGGATTGGGAACGGGAAAATATGCGACATTTGCCAATTTCGGAAGATCAAATGAAAAGAGAGTTGGGGATTAAATATTTCAAAATGCCGGATTCGAAATTTTCCGCCGCAGAGACCATGCGATTTTTTCCAACTCTGGAATTTAACGGCATAGCAGGCGGGTTCCAGGGAGAAGGAATAAAAACTATAATTCCACACTGTGCGTCCGTGAAAATCACCTGCCGGCTGGTGTGCAACCAGAGCGCAAAGAAAATTCAAAATTTACTGAAAAAAACCCTGATTCAACTTTGCCCCAGGGAAATGTCTCTGTCAATGAAGTTTGCCCAGGCTTCAAACCCATACCTATTCGACATTCGAAGCAATAAAAATGCTATACTTGCCAAAGCGATTGACATCGTCAACCCTGCAGTGGAAAAGGTCTTCGGAAATCCCCCGCTCTATCTGAGAGAAGGAGGGTCCATCGGACTTGTTTCAACGCTTAAAGAAGTTTTAGGGATTGATTCGCTGCTGATTGGACTGTCCACAAGCGAAGACAACATACACGCACCCAATGAAAATATTGCAATTTCTATGCTGGAAAAAGGAAGAAAATTCTTTAGGTTGTTTCTTTCCGAATTTTAGAATTAGAAGGCATGCGTGAGATTACATACTTTCATAGGCTGAGGAATGGCCGCATTGTAAAATTTTACATGGCAGCGGTGATTATATTCTGCTATCTCATTGGCGGAATTTTCTACCGTCAAATCGTCCAGTACAAATTCTTTCAGCAGAAGGAAACTCAGCAAAATTTGCGCAGAATAATTCTTCCCGGAACACGCGGAAACATTTACGACAGGAATGGAATTTTGCTGGCTGGGCACAGAAAACTCTTCTCCCTGAATTTGCATTTGGATGAATTGCAAAGCGAATTTCAAAGGGAATATTTGCGCAACGTGAATGATCTAAATGAGCGAGGAGTTAGTTTTAATCCCGAAGAGCTTCGCCGCAGCGTCAGAGAAAACATTGTCCAAAAGTATCTGAGCACCGTCAACGCGGCAATTGGATCAAGCTACGAAATTTCCGGAAAAGAAATTGAAAAGCACCTGAATCAAAAATTTCTGCTGCCAATGGTACTTGCCGATGATATTTCCCAGGAGGACTACGAAAAACTTATCTACATTCTCCCGAGAAATTCCCCGCTGCAATTAGCAGTGGATGAGGTTAGACACTATCCCCACGATTCTTTGGCGTGCCATGTCATCGGCTACACGGTGCTGGATGAAAATAGCCATGATACTCAGATTTTTCCGGAAAAGGTGAGAACGTTCGCCATTAAGAGACAGGTTGGAAAAGCGGGGATCGAATTGGCGAAAGATGACATTCTTCACGGAGTTCCGGGCTATAAACTGTGGCAGGTCGACACAATGGGGCGCAATAGAGAGCTGCTAAAGTCTGAAGAGCCAAAGCACGGAAGTTCCGTAATGCTCAGCATTGACAAAAACTTGCAAAGCGCCGCTGAACATGCGATCGAAGATAACAGAGGCTGTGCAATTGTGATGAGTGTGCGAACCGGAGAAATTTTAGCCATGGCCAACAAGCCCAGCTACAATATAAATTTACTCACGCCAAAAATTTTTCACAGCGTATACGATGAAATAACGGCTCAGCAGGGCTGGGCAAATCTTGCGATGCAGGGAAAATTCCCGCTGGGATCTGTGTTTAAATTGGTTTCGGCAATGGCGTTCCTGAAATCCGGAGAGGTCCTGCAAACGGACTCCGTTTTCTGCAGCGGAGTAACGGAAATTGGGGAGAGAAAATTCCACTGCCGCAATCACCAGGCGGGGATGACGATAACATTTGGAGAGGCAATCGCAAGAAGCTGCAATACATTTTTCTATGAAAATGCAAAGAAGGTGAAAAAAAATAGAATAATACTGGAGGCAGTTAATCTGGGATTCGCTGAAAAAACCGGCATCGAATTGCCCTATGAGGGGGCTGGTTTCGTCCCGACGGAGGAGTGGAAAAAATCCCGCGGCTTTGGGAATTGGGTACTCGGAGACACGATAAATTTATCCATAGGGCAGGGCTATCTCCTCGCCACTCCACTGGAAGTATGCTGCTTCACCGCCTCCATTGCAACGAATCGACTGCGCACAAAACCAACGATCTTTTTCAACGGAAACAAAGGACTCCTTCCCAACGAACCAAATCTGGGGCTGAGCGACTCTGACTACAACTTTCTTGTAACCTCCATGTTTGAAGTGGTTGACGCTAAAACTGGAACTGGACGAAGGGCAAAACTGGACGGCTTAAAAATTGCCGGCAAAACCGGAACAGCTCAATTTTTTGAACACGGTCAAAAAAGAAATTTGGCATGGTTTACTTGCTTTGCCCCCGCCGATGACCCTGAAATTGCCGTAACTGTCGTAGTGCAGGAAAAAAATACAAACGATTCCTTCTGGGGAGGGAAAAATGCTGCTCCAATAGCAAAGAAAATTCTTGCTGAGTATTTTCATTGAAGATGCTTCGGAAAAATTACTGCCCATTCCGCCGGTGGAAATTTTACAATTCCCCGAAAATTCGCCACATCCTCTCCATCTTTTCAAGCGGCATTAGTTGGAAAACTCTAGGCATGGCATCCGCAAAATTGTATTGAGAAAATCGTCGACGGAAATAGACTCCATTCGAGAGCAAATGGATGGCAAAGGAATAAATGTAATTCTCAACGGCAAAAATGTCGAAGCAGAAAAGGGAGAAAAACTTGTGGATGTAATCAGAAGGCATGAAAAATTTTTCCCATCTCCCTGCTACAGTAAATTTCTGACGGCGACTGGCCACTGCGGCCTATGCCTAATTGGAGCACGGCGAAAATCAGGCAATAAATTTTCAACGGTCTTTGCGTGCACTGCCACTGCAAGTGATGGCATGGAAGTGGACACAAAATTTCCCGAAGCGGTAGCCAAACGGAATGAATTGCTCACACTGTATTTGATGAAACACCCATTTGATTGTTCCATATGCAATAAAATAGGATCCTGCTTTTTGCACAAATTTGCTGTGGCTCTTGGAATTGGCAGTTTCACACGAATAGCCAAAAAGCGAAACTTAAACCTGGGATATGAGGACTTTGGGGTGCACATCGCATTTGATAGAATGAAATGCATTGGATGCCAGAGATGCGTAAGATTCTGCAGAGATGTTCTCGGTGAGGAATTCATCGGATTTCTCCCCAATGACCAGGGCTACAAGGAAGTGACTCTCTACCCCGGGAAAACACTGGACAATAACTACTCTCTAAACCTCGTTGATCTGTGCCCAGCGGGTGCATTCATTGACAAAAGCTGCACCTATCAACCAATGGAATGGGAACTGATGCGTACGCCTAGCATTTCGACGGAAAGTAGTGTCGGAGTAAATACCTATGTCCTCCACGGCGGCAACAAAATTTTCCGAATAATCCCACGGACAAATAAATATGTGAATGATGACTGGATTCCAAATTCAGCAAGAAATGAACACATGGACTTCTGCGAAGGAAAAAGGCTAACAAAAACAATGCAAAACGGTAGGCCATCACACATAAAAATCGCCATCTCCCGAATTGTAGAGTCCATTCGTGGACACAAATTGTTTGTCGTCTGCTCAGGTAAAATGTCACTGGAAGATCAGTTCGTTTTGCGCAGGTGGCTGGACATGGTGGTGTGCGACATATGCTTTCTCAGAAAAACCAGAACTGCAGATAATTTTCTCATATCGTCGGACGCCACCCCAAATTTCAACGGCGCAATCCTAAATGGGCTCACTTCCGAAATAAATGCCATTGATAATTTGAACTCTCTAAATCGAAAAATCAAATCCGGGCAATGTGATCAAATTCTATCGCTCGGCGAAGATATTTTTTCGCTGGGAATATCCCGCGAAATATCCGATAGCGTGAAAATATTTTACATGGGAACACAGGAAAATGAAACTTCCAAACGCGCAGCAACCATCATCCCAACGGCAACCGTTTTTGAATCCACCGGCACCCTTGTCAATGACAGTTGGCGATTGCAAAAATTTTACAGGGCAGTAAATCCTCCCGGCAAAAACATTTTCCCCATGTGGTATATTTTTTCTCTGCTACTAAATATTTATTCCGACTCAAATTCGAAAGGACTACTGTGGCTCGATGATGTTTGGCGCTCAATGTCAAGAAATTTAATGCAATTAAAAAATATTGACCTATTCAATGTCGATTTCGAAGGATTTCAGTTAAAAAAACATTAAAATGCGTTTTTTATTGTAAAAATCGATATAATATGCAAATATATAATCACGACCGTTAGGAAGTGCGGTTTAGTTAAGGGAGGACCGGCTGAGCATGTCTCAGCCGGTTGTTTTTGTCTCAAAGTTGGTGAATGGCGCAACCGCTGGCTCAGCTGCTGCATTCAAATCATTTAACTTCAATTGGCGACAGAAGGCGGCATCGCATTTTATGTTTGCTAAAATTTTTTCCAATGGAAAAATATACGGTTTGGCGCAATGAAAAAAGAAGTGATATTTATATGCTCTGGGAATACTTGCAGGAGTCCCATGGCAGAATATTTGCTCAAATCCGCGCTGCTTGAGGCAAAAATTTCGGATAACTTCAGTGTGATTTCCGCTGGCACAGCGACCGATGGCTGCTCTCCGGCGAGTACCCTTGCCGTACAGGTAATGCGCGATTTCGATTCGAACATCGCCAAGCACAGATCGCAAAAAGTTACCCAAAAGCTGTTGGACGGAGCGAATGTAATTTTTTGCCTGACGGAAAATCATAGAAAATTTCTGCTGGCAAATTTTAGAGGAATTGAAAAAAAATGTTTTCTAGTGAAAGAATTTTTGAATCATAAAAACAAAGATATTGCCGATCCGTTTTTGGGGACTATCAAAGATTACGAGCACGTCCGCGATGACATAAGGGTTGCGATGGACTCAATTGTAAAATTTTTAGTAAATGACTGTAAGGCTTAGCATTGGAAATGATCACGGTGGCTATAATTTAGCGATGTATTTGCTAAAGGAATTAAAAAGCTCCTGCGGTACTATTTTCTATCACGGAGCTTTTTCGAAAAACAATCCAGTTGACTACCCGGACTATGCAAGGTGCGTTGGCAATGACGTAATTTCCTCCAGAAGCGAAATTGGAATTTTAATCTGCAGAACGGGAGCGGGCATGTGCCTAGCTGCCAATAAAATAAATGGCATCCGCGCAGTAAATTGCTGGAATGTGGAAATCGCACAACTTGCAAGATCGCACAATAATGCCAATGTGCTCTGCCTTGGAGCAGATTTTGTGGATGCGAAAAATGCAAGTGACATCGTCGACGTATTCCTGCAAACAAAATTTGATCCGCGCCACTCGAAGCGCCTGGAAAAAGTAATGGTCCTGGAAAGCATGAAATGTGTCCCTGGCAAAATGTGATCAAAAATTTCCCCAGCGGACATGCAGTAAATCTGCCGGCCGATTTTACAGAAACTATTTTACCGGACGAGCCATCTGCTTTTCGAAAAAAAACTTGCCCGGGCGAAGGAACTAAGCAAAATGTAGGCTTTGCTATGCCGGATGTCAGAGCGACCTTTGTAAAATCTTTCGATGAAAAGAAAAAATCACTTGGAGTACGTCTGGATGCGCTGGAAAACATGCAACTATTCCGCTCCAGGCAAAGCATTGAAATGCTTATGGCGTTCCTTGGCGAATGCGGAGTAAAACTGCTGAACATTGGGTCGATTTTTGCTCTCCAGGCGGAAAAACCCATTTCATCCTTCGCTCTGTGCGAAAATTTTCTGACATCTGCCATTTTCGACAGGGATATTCCGGCAGCGGAAATCACCGACTCTGCTGTAAAATTTTTCAGCGCACAAAAAACTCGGGAAATTAGGGAGGAGTTTACGACATTCTGCAGCACCAATAAGCACTGGCTTGATGGTTATTGCATATTTTGTGCACTGGCACAGCAAATAGGCACAAATAACTTCCCCCAATGGCCGGACATTCTTCGCATATGCAGCCACAAAACTGCTGAAATAGTGAAAAAGCAGCTGGCGGACGAAATCATGCGCCGCAGAATAGTTCAATTTTTTGCCAGCAAGCAACTCGATTTGATAAAAAATTTAGCAAACAGAGCTGGGATTTTTCTCTGCGGAGATTGTAATATTCTCTGCGAAAGCCTCGGAGCCGATGTTTGGGAAAACCAGAAAATATTTTTCGTTAATGCTCTTTCCACGGCAACTATCTTTGCCGGACTACCTCCCCGTGGTCCACACAGCGAAGGCATAAAAACAACGAAAGTTCCCTATAGAATCGGAGCTCTAAAAGACACCCACTACGATTTTTTTGAGCATCTGTTTTCCCGGTGGCAGGGAATGTTCGACGCGATATTTTTACTGAACGGGCATGCAATTTTTCAATACTGGGAAGTTGCATGCGACGAAAATAGTCCAAAGCAGGGAAGGTGGGTAAATCTCCCGACGGATATGTTTTTCGAATACTTGGACTCCCACTTCAATAACTTTCCGTATTTTTTTGATTTCAATGAGCCACTTTTGCCAATCAATGAAGTTATTTTGAAACGCCACAGACTGCTGCCGACTGTCATCGACGGTGAGGCAAATTTCCACGCCGCTCCGTCATACGATTTGCAGCGGGAACTTTTTGCAGTGGCGAGCTGCAGCTGCGACAGTAAAATCAGCGGAATTAAAACTTCTGACACCAATTTTTCGCACACGCAATCATGCCTAAATAACTTCGCAAACGGGAATTACAAATTGTGTGTACTGCACTTCGATGAAATTTGCAACATCGCGGGATGCAAGCCTGCAAACGCGGTGGCAGATCCCAAAACATACGGGAAGGCATTTGCCAGGGCTACCAGAGCATATTTCTGAGACGGAAAATGCAAATGAAGTCACAGGATTTTCAGCGGCAGGGATGAAAGCTGCTGAAATGCAACTTGCAAGCGGCAGTGAATCTTAAAATTTTCTTTCTTTCATTTGTGCGGAGGCATTGCTGCCGATTGCACCCAGTTTAAATATCGCTTGGATCCACCTACTATGGGGATTTGAAGTATCTCAGGGGTGTCGTAGCTGTGATTTTTTTCGATGAATTCTTCCAGCTCCCTGAATAAAATTGCCATTGTTTTTGCCGATAAAAGATATTCTTCCACGCGCTCAATTTTATTTTCCCAGCGGTAAAAACTCTCCACCTTTTGCACCTGAACACAGGCAGCTAACCCTTTGCTGATCATACTTTCGGCAAGGCTTTCCGCCAGTTGAATCGAGTCCACAGTCGTCTCAACAATTACGCAATCATTTTGCATGAAAATTTTCCAACTTCCCCGAGTAGCACTCGTATAAATATTCGTCTGGCAAATGGTGCGAGTAGACGGAATTGAACCGACGACACCTGCTTGGAAGGCAGAAGTTTTACCACTAAACTATACTCGCCAATGAGCCTGCAATTTGAAATATTTGGCACTCCGGTCAAGCTTTTTATGGGATGCAATTTATTTTCCCGGATCGGAGATCGCAGCAAAACCTTCCGCGCAAATGCGCCCCGCCCTACAGCAGAAGTAGCTGGCACACATCCTCAAAAACCGCACAATCGGATTTCAGCAGCTTCACGGCGCTGCTGGCAAATGTTTCACAGTGTATGAAATCATCGAAAACACTATCGTTTTCATCCGCCTGACAAGACGAAACCAAGCTCTTGTTTATTAAAAAATCAAATGCGGAAATGCGACCCATGTACCCCCTCCGTGAACACTGGGCACAGCCGTGCAATTCCGGAACCGCCCGCACAGCTTCCGAAAGCTGAGGAAATATCGCATGTTCCCGTTGGGATAATTCCCTCAGCGTCATGCAGGATTGGCAGGGTTTTCGCAAAAGTTTTTGTGAAATCGCACCGCGCAGACAGCTTTTTATCAAGTGTTCCGAAATTTTAAAATCCAGTAGCCGCGTAATTGAACCGGCGGAATTATTGCAATGCAGAGTGCTAAACACCAAATGTCCCGTCAAAGCTGCTTGAATTGCCAGCTCAGCTGTTTCTCTATCGCGAACTTCGCCGATCATTATGACATTTGGCGACTGGCGCAAAACGGAACGCAGTATGGATACAAATGACAGCCCAATTTCATCATCAACGGGAACCTGATTAATTCCGTCCAAACGGTATTCTATTGGATCTTCGATGGTAACGACTTTCTTTTCTGGGGATGAAATTTTCTTTAAAATCGTGTAGAGCGTGGTTGTTTTTCCACATCCGGTTGGCCCGCAGAGCAGCACCAATCCATTCCTGGAATTTATCATTGAATCCATGAATTTCCTCTGCTCCGGGAATAAGCCGATTGTCTCCAGACTGAAATCGTTCTCCTCCTGATCGAAAATTCTGATGGCTATGTTTTCTCCGTAGATCGTCGGTAAAATCGATATGCGCAAATCGTAATTTCTATCAAAAACTTTCGCACGTATTCTTTTATCCTGCGGCAAACGCACCTCGTCAACCTTCGCATTGGATTTAATTTTTATCTTCGCAACTACGGCCTGAGCCAGAACTCTGTCAATGGTTTGAAGCGTGTGCAATTTCCCATCAACTCTGATCCGCAGACGCATCCCATCGCAAATATTTTCCAGGTGAACGTCGGATGCACGCTCCCGAATAGCCTCTTCCATTAAATTTTCAAAAAATCTGTCCAACGGAACTAGTTCCGATTCTTTTCCTTCGGAGATGGAGGCACTTTCGGATTCGGCGGGGAGCACTTCCTCCGGCGGTAAAATCTTTTCCCAAAACCTTTCCATCTGCTCTAACGATGCCAGCTTGAAGGAAATCGGCAGAGAAAATTTTAGGAGTAGTCTATCCATAAGTTTTACGTTGAATGGATCGACCACCGCAATAATCAAGCCGTCATCGCCCACAGCAACGGGAATGACGGAATCGGCAATGGCAAATTTTTCACCAAAAAAATCAATGGCCTCCTGACTTCTTGTGAAATTTTCTTCCAAAATATCCATCCCTAGGATACTGGCAATTTTCTCCTTGTCCGAAAAGGTTCGAAGAAATTTCAGCAGTGTAAAATTTGCATCCTTTGCAGATAAATTCTTCAGCCCATTGAAAAATTCAAAATCAATTATTGCCGAATTCAGTAAGCATTTTGCCAAATCCGCATTTGTCATTTCCACTGCTGCTTTCGAAAACATAGCCCCTACCCTTCCCCATCTCTTTTGCCTGGAATTGCCCAATTGTCATTTTTTCATAAAAATTCGCAAAGGTATTTTTAAGAATGTTCCCAGAAATTTATTGACCGGGCCACAGTATTACTTACTTCTAGGCTGGAAGCAGGAACGATGCGAAGGAAATCGTGAAAGAAGAAATTATAAATATCAGCGACACGCGTTTGAATGTGGTGTACGCATTTGATTCGGATGAGGTGGCAGCGGAGAATGAATCGGTGGTCGAAGAATTTTGCAGAGAAGCCGACATTCCCGGATTTAGAAAGGGGAAAGCTCCAAAAGGCATTATTCAATCTAAATTTTCCAGCGCCATAGGCAAGCAGCTAAAATCCAGTATTACCAAGAAGGTATTTAGTGCTCTGGAAAAGCAGACTGAACGGTGGACAATTGCCTCAATCGTCGATGTGAAGCATGAGGATACTCCGAACGGAATGGTTTGCACGGTAACAATTGACATAATTCCCAGTTTCGAATTGCCAGATTACGAAAGCATCTCAATCGATCCTATAGATGTGGTTGTCGGAGAAGATGAGGTCAGAAATGCAGCCAAAAGCGCTCTGAAACAATACGCAAAGTACGAAATTGTTGAAAGAGAGGCAAAGACAGGAGACTATGTCAAATTGAATTATCTTGGAAAGTTCAGCGGCGGCGGCAGCGTGGCAGAAATTAAAAGCATTCCCACAATTTACGGAACCCAAACAAACACATGGGAAGAAGCAGGAAACACTTCTGCTCCCGGAGTTCACGCAATAGTCGAAGGAATTATCGGAACCAAAGCAGGTGACAGGAAAACGGTTTTGCAAAAATTTGAAGATGATTTCAAAATCTCAGAGCTGCGCGGAGAAAGTATCACCTATGACATTGAAATTATTGAGGTTCGCGAATGCATATTGCCCGAATTGACCGATGATTTTCTCAAAGTGATTGGTGTGCAATCGGAGAGTGAACTGCATGAAAAAACAAAAGCCCTCATTCTCAGTCACAAAACTTCCCAGGCAAAAATAAAACAGCGGGAGGAATTGGTAGCTAAACTCATTGCAGGCACCAGCATTAAAATCCCGCAAAGTTCCATAGATGAAAAAAATATTTCACTGCTAAATGAATTTGTAACACAGCAGGCAAAGCATGGAATCAATTCCGACGAAATTGAAAAATATTCGCAAAGTATCCTCGATAGCCTACGGCCTACGGCAGAAACCAGAGTGAAACTTGCCGTAATTTTGGATAAAATCGCAGAAAAGGAAAACATTAAGATTTCCCATGAGGACTTTGAAAACATGGTTTTGCACGACATACGCGCTCAAAAACTCGATGCAAACAAGTATATTGGTGAACTTAGACGTGACAGCAGTAAGCTTTCTGATCTTCGCAAGCGTATTCTGAGAGGGAAAACACTGGATCACCTGCAGTCTTTGGTTTGCAAAGATCCAGAGATCAATGCAGCAAATGTGCCGCAATAGGAAGGCGAAGTGAAAACTTCAAAAACACCGGCGAAACTGTCGCCAAAATAAATTTTCACAGCAGCGCCAAAGAATATCCTCTTGGCTGTATTTACCTTGGTGAATATTTATATTCTGTCGGCTCTAGAGCAGCTCTGACAGCTTTCCGATCAGATCTACGCAGCGGCAACTGTAGCCCCACTCGTTGTCATACCAGCTCACTAATTTGAAAAATTGGTCGGACAGCCCTATGCCTGCACTGGCGTCAAAAATTGAAGACAAGGGGCAGTGAATAAAATCACTGGAGACGACCTCGTCCTCCGTGTATCCCAAAATTCCCTTCAGGGATCCTTCCGAGGCTTCCTTCATTTTTTTGCAAATTTCCTCATAGGAAGTCTTCTTTTCCGTGCGAACGGTTAAATCAATGACAGACACAGTCGGCGTTGGAACGCGAAATGACATGCCGGTCAATTTACCCTTAACTTCCGGCAAAACAAGACCGACTGCCTTTGCTGCTCCGGTGGATGATGGAATGATGTTTATCGCAGCTGCGCGGCCACCTTTCCAATCCTTCGAGGATGGCCCATCGACCGTCTTCTGCGTTGCAGTGTAGCTGTGAACCGCTGTCATTAGGCCCTCAATAATGCCAAAATTATCCAAAATGACCTTCGTAACCGGCGCCAGGCAGTTGGTCGAGCAGGAAGCGTTTGAAACGATAACATCTTCCCGTGTCAAAGTGTGATCATTTACGCCAAGCACAACAGTTTTCACCCTGTCACCTTTTCCCGGAGCAGAAATAATCACCTTCTTTGCTCCTGCCTTCAAATGTCCTTCGGCCTTTTCATCCTGCGTAAATAGGCCAGTCGATTCGATCACGATGTCAACTCCGAGATCTCGCCACGGCATCGCGGCAGGACCATCTTTAATTGCCAGACACTTAATTTTATTCCCATTTATTAGTAAATTGTTGTCCGCATCCGCAGCAGCACTCCCCTCGAATCTCCCCTGGATGGAGTCGTACTTCAGCAGATACGCCAAATTATCAGCTGGCACCAAATCATTTATTGCCACCACATTCACCGCACCACCAAGCTTTCCCGCATCGACTAGTGCTCTAAAAACCAGGCGTCCAATGCGCCCAAAACCATTTATTGCTATATTTACTGCCATACTTGTAACCCTTGTCTTGTCTAGAATAATCACATGGACAGCTATTTCAAGATTTTTCCCAAATTCGGGGCAATTACCGCTTCTGGGTGCTCAATTCGCAAATGTTTTGCAAAAACATGAAATTTTTATTTAAAAAATTCTGCCCCTTAATATACTAGCCCCATGCGCTCTAGAGAAGTCAATAGTAAGGAGATTATGATTCCCGTTGCCAAATCCCCTAATCTTTCTTCATATGAAGAAATTAAATCCAACCTTTCAGCAAGTATCTCTACCCCTCTGTATAACAGTGACTCCATAGCCCTAGGTAGTAGAAAAGCAAGAATTTATTCGCCCGACGGAAACAAGATATCTTCATCTGAGACTCCCACTTCCACCCTCAATTCACTTTCTTCTTCACTTTCTTCTCTCTCTGATCCCGATTCCACTTCTCCTAATCTCACTTCCACTTCTCCTAATTTCACTTCCACTTCTCCTTCCATAAGCGCAAACCCTGTCTTTTCTCCGCTGCCGGCGAAGAATATCTTTGATACAGACTCAAGCCAAACTCTGGAGAATAAAATAAATGAACTGGCCGATGCGGAGAACATCCAAGTCGATGCGAAATTAAAGGAAATACTAGATCTTTCTGTGAAAGCACGGAAGGAATTCGCTTTTTCCCAGGAAAAGTTTCACTACTTCGCCAATGCCATTTTGTGCGCAGCGAATAAATTAATTGAAAACCATAGCAACAGCCCTAGTTTACAAAATTTTAAAAACGGCATTAGTGAATTTCTTAAAAAAGACAATGACACGAAACACAATGCAGTTCCAGAAAAATTTATTCAAGCGTGTAAAAAAATGAAAAAAGATTTATTCGAGCAAGCAAAAGCCGATGAAATCTCGAAAACAGAAATAAATGAAGCGTTCTTTGTGCACGCCCCAAATACTGTTGAAGGCTCATGGAATCCGATAGAATACAGCTGCAACCTGCTCGCAAACACAAGCACACACAGAGTTTTTCAAAAACTTACGCCCATATTCGTCAAGGACAAAAACGAAGAATTTCGCGGAAGAACATCAAACGAAGAATCGGGCGAACATCTCAGAAATTGCTGGACGCAAGAGGTAAGCATCGAAGAAACTTCTGCGGAAAATACCATGACAAAACCCGCATTGGTTTTCACCCGAAGTGCCTGCACCAATGGAAAAGATAAGGCAACGAAAGAGCTCCTGGCCGCCATCGTCACCACGGATCCTTCCTTTGATACGACTACTGAATATTCCGCAGAAAATCCGTTCACGCTGAAGCTCTCCAGCATTCAACTCCTATCGCCAAATTCTTTCGCCGGCGACAAAGATCTGCACTCGAAGCAAATAAATGGGATAAAAGCACAAGCCGAAAAGGAATCAACAGAGCTAGAGGTAAATGGGAAAAAAATTTTCGTAAAAATAGAAAAACCACTGCTTTTTAATTTTGGGAGCAATTGGCAGCATTTCAGTGTTCTTTTGAGCCCAATTTTTTCGAAGTGCAAAGAAGAAAATACCCCGCCAATGGAAGCACTGCTCGGCACGGACATTGCAAATAAAAGAAACAATAAAAATAAAAATCTCCAAAAGATTTATAAGGAGATAAAGGGCAGCAATACGGCTATAAACGGCATGAATTTAACTTCTGCTGCCATCGGATTTTTCGGCAACGACTGCATCGTAGGAAAATACTTATCGGATGAGAAGAACAGCCCACAAGATAAAAAAATTGTCTTCTGCTTGGCAGCCCAAATAGCGAACATATGGCACGAGGATCTGTACTTTAAAGAATCTTCGAATCCGTATGCAATCCAGGAAATACTGATGATTTTGAGTCACAAGCTGGGATATAACGTGTCGATAAATTGCAAAAGCGGCAAAGACAGAACTGGCATGCTTGCTTCATGCGTTTCGGCGCTCGCATTTCTATTGGGAAAAGGCTATATCGGTGAACCTTTCGGCATTACCCTTGAGCAAAGAATTAACATTTCTCAATCAATGTTTCCATCACTCCTGGTAACTACGTACAACACCCTTTTTACCGGCTTCAAATCCAGTAATCTGCTACAAGGAACACTTGGCGACTCAGCACTAGCTTCCGGGCTTGCCAGATACTAGCTTCCGCATTTGCAAAATCGCAAATCGATTTTGCAAAACTTTTCAGAATGGGAAATATTTTAACTTCTTGGAAGCAAAAGAAACTACCTGCCTCTTCTATCACGATCCCTGCCGCCGCCGCCACCACCGCCTTCGCGGAAATTGCGCCTGTCGCCACCGCCTCTGTCGCTTCGTTCTCCTCTCCCTCCGGAGCGAAAATCTCTGCTGCGAGCGGGCCTTCTATCCTCTCCAAATGAGCGACTTCTCCTGTCTCCACCGGAGTGTTTAGGAGTACTCGTTTCATAGGGAACCCCCTTTGCTTCACAGATTACGGCCCGGCGGCTCAATCTAATGCGCCCCTTTTCATCGACTCCTACGCATTTGACGATAATTTCATCGCCAACTTTGCAGATATCGGCTGGATTTTCTACGCGAAAATCTGCCATCTCCGAAACGTGGACCAGACCCTCTTTCCCGGGTAAACATTCCACAAAAATTCCAAATTCTTTCACGGAAGTAACCTTTCCACGATAAACTTGACCCTGCTCAATGTCGCAGCAAATCAGCTCGATCTCCCTAATCGCGAAATCCAGAGCCTCCTGCTTGGGAGCAAAAACGACGATCTTCCCGCTATTGTCCTCATTAATGTCAATTTGTGCGCCAGTTACTTCAGTTATGCGCTTGATATTTTTTCCACCGGGGCCGATTAGAGCTCCGATTTTGTCTGGATCAATTTGCATGCTGTGAATTTTTGGAACATTCGGCTTCAGCGCCTTGCGGGGAGCTGGAATTACCGATTCCATTGCGTCAATAATTTGCATTCTGGCATCTTTGTTTTGCATGATCGCTTCCTTGGCAATTTCAATGGGCAATCCCTGAATTTTTAAATCCAGCTGCATGCCGGTAATACCCTTTCGTGTGCCAGCAAGCTTGAAATCCATATCGCCAAAATGATCTTCAGTACCTATGATATCAGTCAAAATGACGTGTTCTGTGATGCTCCCGCTTTTGTTGCTGCGGGTTACCAGCCCAACTGAAATGCCAGCAACGGTGTCCGTTATCGGAATTCCAGCATCCATGAGCGCCAAACATCCACCGCAAACACTTGCCATGGAGGAGGAACCATTCGATTCCAAAATATCCGACACAATTCTCAGAGAATAGGGAAAATCATCCTCCGCAGGAATTATCGGAGACAGCGAACGCTCCGCAAGCGCCCCGTGCCCAATTTCACGCCGCCCAACGGATCCAATGCGCCCGGTTTCTCCCACCGAAAACGGTGGAAAGTTGTAGTGCAGGTAGAAAGACTTGGACTGCACACCACCGGTGATTGCATCAATTTCCTGGGTCCCATCGGAACAGCCTAGCGTCAGTGACACCAACGCCTGAGTTTCTCCGCGCTGAAACAGGGATGATCCATGGACTACCGGCAGAACGTCCACCGCACACTCTATGGGACGCAACTCAGTCAAGCCGCGGTCATCAACACGCCGATTGTGGTCCAAAATATTATCTCTGTATAATTTCTCCTGCAGCTCTTCAAACGCCATGTTCAAAGAAATTTCACAGTATTCATCTTCTCCAAGCTTTTCAATCACGGCATCTCTCGCCTCTTCTTTTATCTCCCTGATCGCGCTCTCTCTATCTGTTTTTCCGGGCTGGAAAACGGCAGCACTCAATTTGTCTCCGAACTCGGCGCAAATTCTAACGATTTCCGCCTTTGGCAAAACAATTTCAAACTGTCTCTTAGCCTTGCCAGCAATCCCAGCCAATCTCTTTTGGGCTGCTATAATCGGCTGAATTTCCCGCTGCCCAAACTCCAAAGCCTCTATGAAACGCTCCTCGGAAATCTGATCCGCATTCCCTTCTATCATCATCATGTCGCGCTCATTGCCGACGTATATCAAATCCAGCGTGGATGAAAACATCTGCTCACTGGTGGGACTTGCGACAAATTTACCATCGATTTCACCAATTCTGATGCAGGCAATTGGGCCATTCCACGGAATATCCGAGCACATCAGCGCAACTGACGCTCCGTTTATCATCAAAACATCGGCCTCATTTTTCAGATCCGTCGAATAGAGAGTTCCAATAATTTGAACCTCATTGAAAAATCCTTTTGGGAAAAGGGGACGCAGTGGGCGATCGCACATTCTGGCAGTCAAAACTTCCTTTTCAGAGGGCCTCCCTTCCCGCTTGTTATAGCCACCAGGCATGCGACCAGCGGCGGAAAATTTTTCACGGTAATCCACGGAGAGCGGGAAAAAATCCTGATTGGAGGATAGTGCATTCGCTGCTGTCGCCGTCACCAAAATTGTTGTTTCTCCCGAACTCACCCAAACTGCTCCATTCGCTTGCTTCGCAAGTGTACCAGTTGAAAACTTCATCTGAAACTCATCAACTATTTCTTCGTATTTATGATCCATTTATCTTTCCTTATGCTTTTTCATCATCAGCCACCATCAACTGCTTTAATCATTTAGCAAGATAAAAACAGCGGAATTCTCGGCAAATTATTTGCGTAAATTGAGTTTTTGAATTATCTCCCTGTAATTCTCCGGTTTATACAACTTGAGATAGCTCAGTAATTTTCTTCGCCGGTTCGTCATTGCCACGAGGCCGCGACGGGAATGAAAATCCTTCCTGTGAATTTTCAAATGTTCCGTGAGATGTCTAATTCTTTGCGTCAGCAGAGCTATTTGAACACAGCTCGAACCCGTATCTTTTTCGTCTTTTCCGAATTCGGAAATTATATCATTCTTCTCCATTAACTCTACCACATTTGCACGATTTCGAGGCGTGTGACACACACCCGAGCCACAGACAATATCCGCAACTCCGCTCATTGCGTAATCAAAAAGATTGCGCAAAAATCGTGGAGCATTCTGCTCTAGCGCTCCCCGCAACATTATAACTTTTTTCCGCTTTACAAGTTTTTTTTAAAATTATTTGCTCCCCCGTCTTTTGAGGCTTGGAATCTTTTCCAGAACAATTTTAACTGCCTTCGCAAAAGGCAACTCCCCGCGTGAACACTTGCATGAGACCCGGCTCGGAAAGTATTTTTCAGAAGCTGCAGCTTTTACCACTGGCATCTCAGCGGATCGTAGAATCTCAAATCTATTTCCTCCGAACTCTTCGCGTCAGAGGAAATAGCATTCACCTGCCTGGCTTCCAATTTCGTGCAAAAGCATGGATCTATTAGTCGCGCTATAGTTTTTTTAGAAAGCTTCGAAACGTTAGCTTTCGGCAAATTGGAGATAAGTCTCTCTGTTTCTGCTGGGCTAAGATCCAACTCAAATTTACCCAAGTTATATTTAAACATGACTTTGGAAAAATCTTCGCTCATGCGCACTCTATCTTTCATTTTCTCAAGCCTGTAGGTACCTTTCCCTAAAAGATAGGCATTCCCATCATAGAAGAGAAACATTCTTCCCATGAAATTACTGGGGTTGGCACCTGCTCCGCAGTGAATTTGATGCTCCCCGAGATATACAACTTCCGCCGTCAACCTATCATTTTCACTATCTTCCCTGTACTCACCCAAATAGTACTGATCGCAGGCACTTCGCTGCAAATAGCTGACAATGCGCAATTGGTTTTGATTCGAAACATGAGAGATATCCATTTGTGCAAAATAAAAACATTTTTTTTACCTTATCAAGGAAAAACATTACATATTTCCAAAAAAAGCTCTTCTCTCGTGGAAATTTCACAGAGAGAAAATCACTCCGCTTCTCAGCGATTTGCAGCCGCCCGGACAAGAACCCACAGAAATTTCATTCAAATGCCAAACTACAGCATGACATCGAAAGCATCGGCATATTCCCGGCGAGTCATATCGGGAATGCCAGGCTTTGTGGTATAAATATATCCTATGCCGTGCAAAGTGTGCAGAGCATCCGCGTTCGCTCCATTATCCTTCAGCAGCTGGCGAATTTTCACAATGTACTGATCCAGAGAGCGGCTCTTCACATTCGCATATTTGCCCCAAATACTGTGAATAAGGTTACGTCTACTCAGGATTGTATTTTCATTTGAAGAAAAATGCTTGAGCACTCCCAATTCCTTTCGCCCTATGGGAGCAGAATTTCCATTTTTGAACACTATTTTCATCATCGAAGGCTTGACCACCGCATCGCAAAATTCGAAGTCCTCATCGCAAAGTGCAGCATTGCCGGACACACTATCTCTGTCCTTTCCATACGCTCTCCGCAAAACAACCTTTATTCTCGCTATCAGCTCCGTAAAGCTGAATGGCTTTGTTATAAAGTCCTCAGCCCCCGCATCGAATCCTTTGATTTTATAGTATTCATCCGAGAAGGCCGTCAGAAAAATCACCGGAACATCGACGTGATTACTCTGCAGCTGTTTTATAACATCGAAGCCGTCAATGTCGGGCAAATTTATGTCCAGAAGGAGCACGCTCGCCGCTTCCTTCTGCAGAAATCTAATCGTTCCTGCACCATCGTAGAAAGTCTGAACTTCCATTCCGGACATTTCTATTTGTTTTTGCAAAATATCTGCCAGCCTCACATCATCTTCAGCCAGCACAACTACGGGAGTATTTCTATGCATCATATGCACTAATCGTAAAAAGATGGCGGTGTAATATCAGAAATTGCGAAAGTCAACAAAAATAATTCTTTTAAAATCAAACAAAATGATTTTTATAAAATTTTTACGAAAAAGACATTTTACAGCGGCAAAATCAGCGGTAGGAAAACTTTTACCGTTAGCCATAAAAAATTCTTGTGTGCGTAAAATTGTGGCCTATATTGTAACAGACAGGGGAAAGCTACATGAATATTCATGAATATCAGGCGCAGAATTTATTTGAAAAATTCAAAATTCCAGTGCCGGCGGGGGTTGCAATAAAAATTGGAGATGACGCCAGTTCAATCATAGAAGCCCTTGATTTCGACAGAATTTGCGTAAAAGCACAAATTCACGCCGGAGGACGAGGCAAAGGATATTTTAAAAATGACCTCGGCTACGGGGGTGTCAAAATCGCCAATTCGAAGGCAGAGGCCGCCGACATCGCAAAAAGCATGCTCGGCAACACACTGGTTACAAAGCAAACGGGAGACGCTGGCCGAATCGTAAATGCCGTTTATCTGGTCAAACCTGTTGAAATTGAACACGAGTACTACGTCGCAATTCTCCTCGACAGAAAACTTCGCCGGCCAACGCTAATAATTTCCACGGAAGGAGGCATGGACATTGAAATCGTTGCCGAAAAATTTCCTGAGAAACTGCACAAGGTAGCCATCGACCCACTGTTCGGACTAAAATCCTACCAGACGACGGAGCTTGCCTATAAAATTGGACTGGGGAAGGATCAGGCAAACGAACTGTCGCATCTCCTGCTAAATTTGCACAAGTTGTTCACGCAAATGGATTGTTCCCTCGCTGAGGTCAACCCGCTCGTATTGGTAAAAGATGGTCACTTTGTTGCCATCGACTCGAAGGTGACATTCGACGACAATGCACTGTGCCGGCACCAGGAAATTCTTGAATTGCGCGATGTGAATGAGGAGGACCCCAAGGAAACAGAAGCCGCAAAATACAATTTGAACTACATCGCTCTCGACGGAAGCATAGCATGTCTTGTGAATGGCGCCGGGTTGGCAATGGCAACCATGGACATAATTAAGTACTACGGGGGAAGTCCGGCAAATTTTTTGGATGTGGGTGGCGGAGCAAATGAGGAACAAATTACCCACGCCTTTGAAATCATTCTTGGCGATAGCCACGTGCGCGGCATTCTCGTAAATATTTTCGGAGGAATCGTCAGATGCGACGTCGTTGCCCAGGGAATCATAAACGCAGCAAATGCCACAAAATTATCGCTGCCACTCGTTGTGCGCCTGGAAGGGACAAACGTTGAGAGAGGAAAGCAATTGCTAAGCGAAAGTGGGCTGCAAATCGCATCGGCCGCTGATCTCGACGGCGCGGCAAAGCAAATAGTTGCACTGGCAAAATAAAAATTAATGGGGAAATAATGTGAGCATTTTAGTTGATAAGGATACGCGCGTTGTTGTCTGTGGAATCACCGGAAAATCCGGAGCATTTCACGCAAAGCAGTGTTTGGATTACGGGACCAAAATAGTTGCTGGCATAACGCCGGGCAAAGGCGGACAGAAAACCGCAGAGAATGTTCCAATTTTCAATTCCGCCGAAGAAAGCGTAAAAAACGAAGGTGCCAACGCGGCATTGATCTTTGTCCCTCCGCTCTTCGCCGCTGAATCGATAATGGAGTGCATCGATGCAAACATTCAGCTCGTGATTTGCATAAGCGAGGGAATCCCCGTCCGCGACATGGTTGAGGTAAATGCCAAACTGGAGCGCTCCGGCACGCGTCTAATTGGACCAAATTGCCCGGGAATTATCACTCCAGGCCAGTGCAAAATCGGAATTATGCCAGCCTATATTCACAGACCCGGTCCGGTGGGAATCGTTTCCAGGTCGGGAACCCTAACCTACGAAGCCGTCTGGCAGGTAACTCAACACGGCAGTGGCCAGTCAACGTGCCTTGGAATCGGCGGAGACCCCATCATTGGCACTACCCATCTGGACGCCATCAAACTATTCAACGATGATCCGGCAACGGAAGCAATAATTATGATAGGGGAAATAGGTGGAGACTCGGAGGAAGTCGCCGCCGAGTACATAAAAGCACAAGTGAAGAAGCCCGTCGCGGCATTCATCGCCGGAGTCACAGCTCCAAAGGGCCGTCGAATGGGGCATGCCGGAGCAATAGTTTCCGGGAAAAGCGGCACCGCTGAAAGCAAACTATCCGCGCTGCGCGATGCTGGAGTTGCGATTGCCGAAACTCCAACAAGAATTGCGGATGCACTATTTTCGATTTACGGAAAGTAGCGATTCAGGCAAGCACCACAGTGTTTTTGCAAATTGAAGAACAATCATTGAGATTTTAGGCATTTTTATCTTGCAAATGGGCATAGTTTGCCATTTGTTTTCACCATGGAAGAAGAAATTACCCTCGGTTCGCAGCTGCTAGGAAACATTTCCCCTCTGGAATTGAAATATACGGATGTTGAAAAATTATCCGTGTTCGTTTCTGGGATTGGAAAAATCTTGCCACGCAAATTCACAGGGTTGACATCCCAGCAACAGCGACATGTCACAAAGATGATAAAACGCGCCCGCAACATGCTTCTCATGAAGTAGAGGCGTCCATGGGAGGTGATGTTTTCTCTGCGATTCGGGAGCTGAAACGTGGCGGTGTCGTTGCGCTGCCAACGGAGACTGTCTACGGCCTTGCTGCCAATGCGCTTGATGCCAAAGCAGTTGAGAAAATTTACCACATAAAAGAGCGCCCCCCAAGTAATCCCCTCATAGTGCACGTGCTCGGCGGAACCTGGATCGAAAAATATGCTAACCTGGGTGACAATCCAGGGCGTGTAAAAAAGCTCGTGGAAAATTTTTGGCCAGGGCCACTCACTCTGGTCCTCGGGAAAAAAATCACAATTCCGGACATTGTGACAGCTGGATCCGGCAAAGTTGCCATTCGCTGTCCGGACCATGAATTATTTCGCAGCATTCTGCAAGCCTGCAATTTCCCGCTGGCGGCACCCAGCGCCAATCCATTTGGCTACGTCAGTCCAACAACTGCCGAACAGGTGCGGCAAACTCTCGGGCACAAGGTCAAAGTAATCGTCGACGGGGGACAATGCTCAATTGGCCTGGAATCAACCATTCTGGATCTTACGCAAAACGTTCCAAAAATTCTAAGGCCCGGAGCGATAGCAGCCGATGAAATTTCGAAAATTCTTGTGGAGCCAATTGCCACCTACGAACCAATTGTTTCCGAAAACCCAACATCTCCCGGCCAGCTTAAACAGCACTATTCCACCCGCACAAAACTAGAACTTTTCCCCAATGGAATCCGCAAATATGCGGGAAAAACTCAGGGAAGTATTGCCGTGGTTTTTAATAGCAAACCACTCGATTTGGATGAAATAGCTGAAAATTTTCACAGCTCCCGTGAAAATATTTTTTGGTTCAGTGAAAACGGAGATCAGAGTGAAATCGCACGAAATTTGTTTGCAACACTGCAAAAGCTCGACGCAGATCACTACGATGTAATTTTTTGCGAACGACCTCTGCGCAGCGGAATCGGCATTGCCATAGACGATAGACTTCTGCGCGCGGCAGCGAACTCCACCGACCCCAAAGCCTAATCCTTTGGCCGCGGCAAACATGAATCTTGATTATTTGCACTGAAATTTTATACACACTGGCATATGCTTGGTGTTCCAACACATGTCGCGCTTATTATGGATGGCAATGGCCGATGGGCAGCACTGCATGGGCTTACAAGGAGCGAAGGACACCGCCGGGGAGCCATGTCTGTCAGGAAGGTCCTGCGCACTGCAGAAAAAATCGGCATTACTCACGTAACTCTCTACGCCTTCTCATCGGAAAATTTTTCGCGACCAAAGGCCGAAGTAAATTTCCTAATGAATCTTTTTGAAAAATATGCAAAGAAGTACGCTAGAATTTTTTCCGAAAACAAAATTCGCTTTCGGGCAATTGGAGACCTGTCGAAGTTGCCAAATTCTCTGCGGATTGTTGTTGAAAAATTGGCCAAACATACGGAAGCATTCGATAATTTTAATGTCACAATTGCCCTGAACTACGGAGCGCGCAGCGAAATAGTTATGGCCATCAAAAATCTCTGCGACGGCAAAGAAATCGACACCCGGCGCACCAGCTGGGACATGCTGCAAAAATATCTTTATACGGCGAATCTACCGGACCCCGATCTGATCATTCGAACATCCGGAGAGCAGAGATTGAGCAATTTTTTACTGCTGCAAGCAGCCTACGCGGAACTCTATTTTACAAAAACCTTCTGGCCAGATTTCGGAGAAAAGGAATTTTTGACGGCCATCGAAGATTATCAACACAGGAAAAGAAGAATGGGAAATACAGATGAAAAAACGAATACTTAGCAGCATTTTAGTCCTGGCGATCCTATGCGGAGCTTACCGCTTGGGGGCAGATGGAGTCGCAACTCTGATTACTCTAATTGGCCTATCGACGCAAATGGAATTTTACACCCTACTGAAAAAAATGGAGCAAAAACCGTTTGTGCTGATGGGAATGGCATGCGGAATTTTGCTAATGCTCGGGGTATATCTGTCGCATAAATTTCAATTTTTATGCGCGCATTCTCCATTGTTTTCGACTTTCGTGCCAAATTCGGATGAATGCCTGGCTCTTCTGATAACACTGGTGATCCTGAGAGCGCTGCTTCCACGTTCACCGGAAATGGTCAGGCGAATCATTCCGACGACCATGGGCCTGATTGTTCCATTTATGTGCACATTTCCGCTCAAGTTCATTGCCATCTCCGGCAGAGATAATTTCGGCATCAGAGTGGTGTTCTACGTGATTTTCACGGCTAAAGCCTGTGATATCGGTGGTATATTTGCCGGAAAATACTTTGGCAGACGCAAGCTGGTAGCCAGAATTAGCCCAAACAAAACGATCGAAGGAGCCATCGGTGGGATCCTGTGTTCCAATGTCGTTGGAATGGCGATTGCGCTGCTTCACGGATCCTTCCTCGTGGCAAAGTTAACTTTTCCGGGGACAATAGTCTCTGTGGTCGCTGCCTCCACACTTCTGGCAATATTCTCCATGCTGGGAGATTTCTTGGAATCAGCAATAAAGCGCCTGGCAAAGGAAAAGGATTCCGGAAACATTTTGCCAGGCATGGGGGGAATTTTCGACCTGACCGACAGCCTGCTATTTGCGCTGCCACTTGGCACAATTTTCGCACTGCATTTTTTGCACTAGGGAACGCCCAATGGCATTCCTAGAGCAGACTGTGCGACACTGCTATCCCAACTGTCACTATTGAAACTATGGTCATTAATTTAATGAGAATATTTAGGCTTGGGCCGGCGGTGTCCTTAAACGGATCCCCCACCGTATCTCCAACGACAACCGCTTTGTGAGCTTCGGAATATTTTCCGCCCAGAACTCCGGTTTCGATGTATTTTTTTGCATTATCCCAGGCACCACCTGCGTTGGACATGAATAATGCCAGAACAAATCCGCTTGATAGCGAGCCGCAAAGTAACCCAAGCACCCCAGGAACCCCGAAAACAAATGATATGATCACCGGAGAAATTATTGCTATCAGCGATGGTAAAATCATTTCCCGCTGCGCTGCCACAGTTGCAATGGTAATGCATCGGCCGTAGTCAGGCATACTTTCCCCTGTCATAATGCCGGTAACCTCTCGAAATTGTCTGCGGACTTCCGTAACCATTTTCCCAGCTGCACGGCCAACTGCCAGCGTGGTCAATCCACAAAAAACAAATGTTAGCATGGCCCCAATGAACATGCCGCATATGACCTTCGGGTTCAGCACATGAATGTCATAGTATTGCATGATTTCCGACAATTTTATCGCCACAACTGACACGCGACTTACTCCGATATTTATAAACTCTTTTCCCGACTCAATGAAACAGGCTCGTATTCCTTCCATATAGGATGCAATCAGTGCCAGAGCTGTGAGCGCAGCTGATCCAATGGCAAAACCTTTTCCCGTGGCAGCCGTTGTGTTTCCCAGAGCGTCCAGAGCATCAGTCCTCGCCCTCACCTCCGCTGACAACCCACTCATCTCAGCATTTCCGCCAGCATTGTCGGCTATTGGGCCATAGGCGTCGGTGGCCAGTGTTATGCCAAGGGTTGAAAGCATTCCAACGGCGGCAATGCCAACTCCGTAGAGTCCCATGGAAACATTTTCCATGTTGAACCCGGAAGCGCAGTAGAAGGACAATATGGTCCCGCCAACCACAGCTAGAACTGGCAGTGATGTGGACAGCATTCCCGTTCCAAATCCAGAAATTATGACTGTCGCAGCTCCCGTGGTCGAACTCTGAGCGATGGTTTTTGTGGGTTTATAAGCTTCTGACGTGAAATATTCCGTTGCTTTGCCTATGTATAAACCGGTAATTAATCCAAAAATTACAGCACCCCAAACTCCAATTACATTTGGAATTCCGAGCATCTTTAGAGTCACCAGCGATCCCAGTGAGATTATGATGGAACTGACTTTTATTCCCCGCGACAGTGACTTCAAAAGCTGCAAGCTATCAGCTCCCTCCTCCGCCCTCACAAAAAACATTCCAATAATGGAGGCCAGAATCCCGACAGCACACAGCAGGGCCGGGGCAATGACTGCCTTCAGTTGAATTTCCCAGCCAAATTTGGCAAAGGCGACGGATCCCAGTACGGCTGCAGCCAGAACAGCTCCATAGTACGATTCGTATAGGTCTGCGCCCATTCCGGCAACGTCTCCCACGTTATCTCCCACATTGTCAGCTATGGTTGCCGGATTTCTCGGATCATCCTCCGGAATTCCCGTTTCAACCTTTCCGACGAGATCAGCTCCCACATCGGCGGCTTTTGTGAAAATTCCACCTCCAACGCGCGCAAACAGTGCCTGTAGCGACGTTCCCATTGCAAATGTCACCATTGTGTTGGTTATCCAGATCAATTTTTCTGGACCTGTCAAATTCGCTGAAAATTTGTTTAAAAGCAGGAACCACATGGAATAATCAATCAGCGCCAAACCAACCACGACTAAGCCCATTACTGCACCGCTGCGGAATGCAACTTTCAGAGCGGAATCAAGCGATTTTGACGCCGCGTAGGCAGTCCTTGAAGATGCAGCGGTCGCCGTTTTCATTCCGCAAAAGCCTGCGAATCCTGAAAAAAATCCAGCCGTCAAAAACGCAAATGGGACCAATTTATTCTGCATTCCAAACCCGTAGGATAACACCCCGAGTAGTGCGGCTATCACGATGAATACACATCCCACAACCTTGTACTGCTGCTTCAAATATGCTATTGCGCCATCCGCAACCCGAGAAGCAATTTCCACCATTTTATCAGACCCCTGGTGTTCTTTTTTCATTCCCAGGAAAAAATACCGCGCGAATCCAAGTGCAATCACCGCAACAAGTGGAACAACATAAAAAACCTTAACCATAATTCACCCAATAAAACCTGTACTAAATCGATGATCTGTTGATTAAGGATTGAAAGCTGCGGTTCAAGAAATAAAAACACAAAATCTTTATATTTGCTAAACAATTCGGCGAAAAAAACACCGACCCAGTGCAAAGTTCTGAAAGTGAAAATCCCAAAATCTCCGGGAGAATTTTCGGATTCTTCGAAGGTTTATGAGACTTCGCATAAAAGTTTTAGGCGAATCTTCGCAAAGCTCGCATCCCTCCTTCATATTTTATTTAAAAATTAAATTAGTGAACTGACTCAATGGAGTGCATTTTTGTCTGTTTAATTCATTTTTTCCTTTGAAAAATTTATTCATGTAAAAGTAATGAAAAACTTTATGGAAAAAACCGGCAGAAGCTATGCATAATTTTATTGTGTTTTTTGCCGAACGGAAATATTTGCAGGCAAAGAATAGAAATTCCGCAAACTAGGATGCTGATTTAATTTTATTCAAAAATTTGGGAAATGCCTATTCCGAGCCATGGTGTTCGTCGTCTATCGTCTTAGAATTGAATCAATTCAAAAGGGGTTTTTCCGTTATTTGAAAGCGCATTATTTGCAACCCAATTTACATACTTTCCATTTTGAACAGCTCTCTCTTCTTTCATACTTGGTTCACCAAATGTTGAAATACTCTTCTCCAAATACTCTTCTAAGTAAGTATGGTAAGTTTCGTAGTATTGACTAGCATATTTTTCCGCATCCTCATAGAGTGAGAACGTCGAAGTCTTTACACCGAGTGCTGTTCCACTGATATATCCAGCTATATAGCTGGCACCCAATAGGGCTTGTTCTGACAGCATTTCCCGTATTCTCAACAGAGCATATGCATGAGCAAAGTTATTTTTTTCTTTATCCGACAAATTTTTGCATTCTTGAACTTCCTCGGAATTCGGCTCTCTATTTCTGAGAATCGTCATCTCATTGCCTTCGAGTTCAAGTTCTTGCATCTTTAGGTTAAAATTTGTTTTTTTGCCAGTTGCGCTAATATAAGCATTCGCCATGGCAACAGATATAGACTCTTCATCGAAGAATCCATCAATGACATACGCGGTTACAAAATCTTCCACGGCATCACCCTTCAGATTACATGCTTTTTGGGCAAAATCTCTTCCATCAAGATCATAAAAATTTGTTCCATCAAGATCATAATTTTCGGAACAATTTATGTTACATTTTATAATATCGCTCATTTTTTCCTTTCAAGATTAACTACCTAAACTTTATGGGAGAATTTTGTAAAAAAGTCAATCAAAAAAATTTTTTTGGTCATTTTGTTATTTTTCAAAACATTTTGCGTTGAAAAATAACAGCAATTTCTCCCGTTGGAAATGCTTTGCCGGGTAAGGCTCAGCTCTGTGCCCTACTCCTTTGAAGATATTTTCTTAAACTCACAGGCAAAATCATCAGCGGTTTCAAAATTTTTATACACGCTTGCAAAACGGAGATATGCCACCTGATCGCTCGCTTTCAATATCTCCATTATGATGCTGCCTATTGCCTCCGATTTAATTTTATCCACATAGGCGGAGACGACTTCCGCAAGAACTTTCTTGTAAATTTCTTCAACCCTTTCCTCAACACCGATGCATTTTTTGAATGCTTTCATCAAGCCAATTTTTATCTTCTTTTTGTCAAACCCCTCTTCCCTTCCGTCTCGCTTGATAACAGTTGGATATTCTTCGCAGACAATTTCATTTGTGAAAAATCTATGGCCGCAGTCCAAGCACATGCGCCTGCGCCGCACAGACCCCGAGTGTAAAATCGCGCGTGTATCAGTAACTTTTGACTCCAAATGTCCGCACCTAGGGCATTTCATTGGACAAGCACTAGGAATTTAGAAAAATTAATCAATTGGAAAAATTTCAAAAGAACCGGGATCCCAGGCACCTCCAACAGGATTCTCGAACTAATCTTTTGACACGTTTGATAATTGCTTCGTCGACATCCAACATTCCATGAAATTCGTAGATTTGCCGTGATTTATTTTCTAATTCTTACATCATTGCTCGTGTGGAGTGCGTTTTTATCCTCCAGGAGATGAAAATTATTAGTGTTCCAATGAGCACAAACGTCAGCCGAGTGTCGAGCACTCCAATTGCCGCAATTTTTATGAAGCTCCTGACATTCATTACGGCAAACACAACACCGATATGAAAAGCAATTGGAGCGAAAATGCTCTTCAAGTCCACCAGCAGAACGGATAAAAAAATTCCAAACATCGTTAAGTTTAAAAAGCTCAGCAAATTGAAATTGCGGCAAATGCTCAGCAGAGATGGAATTATGCAGCTGAATCCGGAAAAAATCGTAGCGCTGTCCGTATTTATTTTCGCACTTTCCCCGACTCCGCCATGGCAATAAGCAAAAAATAGCGACGCCAAAACAATTGCCGAAATCCTCCCAAGACTTTCGGAAAAAAGTCGAAAAATTACACCGCGAAAAAGCAATTCCTCTAAAAACCCTACGCCAGTTGCTGCCACCGCGAACTTACCGAGGTTGGAGAAATAAATTTTCACGGGAACTGCCTCCGCTGAAAAATGATTTGCACACATCAGCCACCCGTAAACTAGATGAGTAAAAATGAACCCACTGGCAAAAATTAAAAAAAATTGTCTTTTGGAAAATTTTTCAAGCCAAATGTCCTTCGCAGACCTTATTCCACTGATTTTCACCAGCGGGAATAGCAAAATGATAGCCGATATTAATTTTGCTCTGTCAAAAAATTTCCCGAATCCTTTGCCAATAAAATGATGGAATATTTCAACCGAAAATCTCTCGGCACAGTATTTGACGGAGAAAAACATAATCGGAGTAAGTATGGCCGCCAGAAGCAAAATCCCCAGATAAAACACCAGAAATCGGACAACTCCATTCCAGTTTTCAGCACTCCCATCTGGGCGTTCGTTTTTCATATCCTGTAAAACACTTGGATTATTTCCGTAATTTTATTTTATCCTCCGCACATACACCAGTGGGAGAATGGAGTGAATTTTTTTAAAAAATTGACACAGTCAATGGAAATCATTTTTTAGCGAAAGTGAAAATAAAAATGCTACTGGTCGCATTTGCGTCTTTTTTTTCCCTGCAATTGTTTTGCTTTGGAGAGATGGAAGAGATCGTGATGCTCACAAGCGCAGATAATCCGCCCTACGAATTTACAAAATCCGGAGAAATTGTTGGATTCGACGTAGATTTGGCGAAAGTCATTGCTGAAAAACTCGGCAGGAAATTAGTCCTGAAGGATATGTCGTTTGCTTCTCTTATCCCAGCAATAGTATCCAAACAGGGAGATTTTGCAATGGCTGCCATTGAGCCAACGAATCCCAGGGAAAAGAATGTGGATTTATCGATATCCTACCACATCGACGATGGTGGAGTTGTCACCACAAAAAAAGAATTTGAGCTCATGGGCTCCGGAGATGGCGTTTTCACCTTCGATATGCTCGCAGGGAAAACAATTGGGGTGCAGCTGGGAACAACCCAGGAAACGAAAATCAAGGAATCTAATATTCTCGGCTTGACAATGAGAAGATATGACAACATAGGGACGATGATTGCTGAAATTTCCAATTCCGCCAACGGGAATGGAACGCTGCACGCGATTATCTTGGATTATGCAGCAGCAAAAGAGTTAGCTAGGAAAAATTCAAAGCTGTGCGCCTTTGCAGTTCCGCAGCTCGGTGGGCACTGCGCCATCGCTCTGCCAAAAAGATCTCCCCTCACAGAGGAAATTAATAAAATCATCGAGTTGCTAAAAAATACAGGAGAACTTTCCGCCATTGAAAAAAAGTGGTGGCCAGAGAAGGAATGATTTTTCAATCAAATGACGGGATGGTTTCCGACTTTTAAAGAAAGGGGGGCAATTGAAGATGAGTCTTTTTGAAGGATTCCGGCAAATATGCGGAGAAATTCCCTACATCGCGAAGGGTGCGATCGTAACCCTTGAGTACGCCATTCTTTCGATGTTTTTCGGGTTTTGTGGAGGAACATTGCTCGCAATAATCAGGCTCCAGGCGTGTAAAATTTTTCGCGCTTTTGGATCATTGTATTTGTCCATTTTTCGAGGAACACCACTGCTCTTGCAGCTGTCTGTAATCTACTTTGCCCTGCCGCAAGTTATGGGACGTCCAATTCCAGCATTTCTGGCGGGAATAATTGCTTTTTCCCTAAATTCCTCCGCCTACGTTTCGGAAATAATACGAGCTGGGATTCAAAGCGTAGACGTTGGGCAGATAGAAATTGCAAAAGTCCTCGGCTGCTCTAAAACTCAGATAATGCGCGACATTGTCCTGGCTCAGGGAATAAGGAAAGTCCTGCCGTCACTTGCCAATGAAATGATCGATCTTCTGAAGGAATCTGCCATTATTTCAATAATCGGAGAGTCAGACCTTATGCGCAGGGCAAACATCGTCGCCAGCGAACATTACCTGTATTTGGAGCCCCTGCTTGTGGCCGGAGCTTGCTACTATTGCATGATAATTATCCTGAGCTGTTTCGCCAAATACATGGAAAGAAAATTGTCATGCTCGAAGTAAAAAATTTGCACTGCCGATTTGGCACTGACGAAATCCTGAATGGCATCTCATTCACCATCGCCAACGGAGAAATCGCTACGATTATCGGAGGATCCGGAGCCGGGAAAACCACAATTATTCGCACACTCTGCGGACTCGAAAAAATTTCCCAGGGCAAAATCAGCATCGGTGAACATAAATCCAAACGCGGAGATTACGGACTCGTCCAGCAGGGCTGCTGTCTGTTTGAGCACATGACAATTCTAAAAAATGTGTCCTATGCACTCGGAGCCGTCAAAAAATTTCCCCCGGAAAAATCAAAAAAAATTGCTCTGGAAATGCTGGCAAAATTTGGACTCGAAAACAAGGCCAATTCCTATCCAAACAGCTTATCAGGCGGACAAAAGCAGCGCGTCGCAATTGCCCGCACCCTTGTAATGAATCCAAAAATTTTACTGTTCGACGAGCCCACTTCCGCCCTTGATCCGGAAATGACCAGCGATTTAATCACCACCATAGGGGACATAGCAGCACAGGGCATGGCAATTCTAATTGTCTCCCATGATCTTGCGATGGCACGGCGAGTTTCCCATAGAATTTTATTCCTCGAACATGGAAAAATTATTGAGGATAGGCCGACAAAAGATTTTTTCTCTAATCCACAAACCGAACGGGCAAAAAGTTTTTTAAAAAATTCAGCCTGCATATAATTTCTGGAGCCAACCAAACTTCCAAAATATCTTGCAAATTCCACGGGTTGCACTTTTTTGAGGGACATGAAACAATTTGCATTAATGGTGTTGTTTTTTGCGGGCAACTTTTTAGAAGGATGTCAGATGGAGTCAGATTATCATCCATTTTTACTCGACAGCGATCCAATTGGGTGGCACACGCTTCTGCCAAAACATATCGAATCTGACATTAGACTCGCCATTGATGAAGCCCAGATGAACATTGATGGAATTACCTCTGTTCCCATCAACGAGCTAACATTTAAAAACACAATTCTTGCGCTGGAAAGAGCTGGTCGAAAATTGCACATGGCTTGGAGCTACGTTGGACACCTGGACGCAACCTGCAATTCGGATGAATTGCGCGCCGAGTATAATAAAATGCTCCCGCTGGTCGCTGAGTTCGGAGCAAATATCCTGCTAAACGATGATCTTTGGCTGCGCATAAAAACGTTCGCGAAGACAGAGGAAGCGGAAAAATTACAGGGCATTGACAAAAAGCTTCTCAGCGACACTCTCGATGGTTTCCGCGATAGCGGTGCTGATTTGCCCCGCGAGCAGAGGGAGCGGCTGAAGGCCATTAGGATAGAAGTTTCACAGAAGTCACAAAAATTTACCGAAAACGTCCTAGATTCCAGAAATGCCTGGGAAAAATACATCGACGATGCGTCCGAACTGGAGGGTTTGCCCAGAATAACTGTGGATGTTTTACACGCAGATGCGATCGAACATGGCCGCGATGGCTATCGCATATCCCTCAATCCGAGCAGCTCAGCAAAGTGCATGCAGTATTTGAAAAATGAAGAACTGCGCGAAGAAATTTTCCGTGCATCGCTCGCGGTTGGACGCGATGATCCATACAACAATGAAAAAATTATAGCCGATATTCTAAAACTACGCAATGAAACCGCTAAAATCCTCGGGCATGAAACCTACGCCGATCTGGCTCTGAAGCATCGAATGGCAAAAAATGGGGCTGCGGCATTGAAATTCGTGGAAAATCTACACGACAGGACGCTAAAATTTTTCCAAGCAAACATTGCCGATTTGGAGAGCTTTCGCTCAAAATTTTTCGCCATTGAAAAGGCGAGGCTAACACCCTGGGAAACGGCTTACCTGGCGGAAAAATTTAGGCAGGCGGAGTTCGATTTTGACGAGGAGGAATTGCGCCCGTACTTCAAACTGGAAAATGTAATCGGCGGGCTATTCGAAACGGCAAATAGACTCTACGGCATAAAATTTGTCGAACAGCCGACATTCTTCACTTCCGACGAAAAAGCAACGCCACCGGAGGGGACAATTCCCGTGTGGCATAGTGATGTGAAATATTTCAAGGCATTCGAAGAGGATGGAACGTACATCGGTGGACTTTATTTGGACATTCATCCACGCGAATCGAAGCACGCCGGCGGATGGATGAGCGACATAAAAACAGGATATTTGGACGAAAATGGCATTTGGCAGTATCCCGTGGCCACCATTTGCACAAATCTGACACCGTCAACGGAGAGCACACCATCGCTGCTGTCTCACAGAGAGGTGGAAACGCTATTCCACGAATTTGGGCACACACTGCACCATCTATTTGGAGAAGTTAAATATGAATCCATGAACGGAGCAAACGTTGCCTGGGACTTCGTCGAATTGCCGTCACAAATCATGGAAAATTTCTGCTGGGAGAGGGAAAGCCTGGATATTTTCGCAAAGCATTTTAAAACTGGAGAATCAATCCCTGAGGAGTTGTTCAGGAAAATGATTGCTGCGAAAAATCATCTCTCCGGCAGCGGAATGATGGGGCAGCTGTGCTTCGCGAAGCTCGACCTTGAATTGCACCAAAAGTACGACAATTATGCAGATGTTGACATTGAGCAAGAGCTTAGGGAGATATTGAAATCATACCGCATTGAGCTTTCCGAATACGTACCAACGATAATTCTCAGCTTCAAACACATTTTCGGTGGTGGATATGCAGCGGGATATTACTCCTACAAATGGGCTGAGGTCCTTGACGCCGATGCATTCAATAAATTTAAAAGCGATGGCGTCCTAAGCAGAAAGGTTGGGGACGAATTTCGGAAAAAAATTCTTTCCAGAGGCGACAGCGAGGAGGCTGACGTTTTGTATCGTGATTTTATGGGCCGAGATCCTGACATCGAACCACTATTCCTGAGAAGCGGACTAATTGACTGAGTTTCAAATGCTTTGTTTTTTTAATTAATTCAGCGGAGATTCATTCCTGATGAAATTATTTAACACACTGAGCGGGAAAAATGAAAAGCTGCGCCACAACACCGGCAAATTTAAAATGTATTTCTGCGGCCCGACCGTCTACAGCTACGCCCACATCGGAAACTTTCGCACCTATCTTTTGCAGGATGTTCTCGTTCGCACTCTGGAAGTCGATGGCTACAATCCATGCGTTGTTCGAAATATCACCGACGTCGATGATAAAACAATTCGCGATGCGATGAAGACTGGGACTTCGCTCGGGGACTTCACAGAAAAATGGACAAAAATTTTCCACGATGACTGCCGTGCCCTAAGCATCAAACCCCCTGATTTTGAACCGAAGGCAACGGAACACATTGGCGAACAAATTGCAATGATAGAGACCCTCATCGGCAAAGGATTTGCCTACGTCGCTCCGGATGGATCCGTCTATTTTAGAATTTCAGCTTTCGATGGCTATGGAATGTTGTCGAATTTGGACAAACGGGACCTCAAAACGCAGGAACTCGACAGTGGAGGAGGGAAAAATTTAGCCGATGAATACAACCGGGACAGCGTTTGCGATTTCGCACTTTGGAAAGCAGCAAAGGCGGAGGACGGTGAAAATTTTTGGCCAAGTCCCTGGGGAAATGGCCGCCCCGGATGGCACATCGAATGCAGCGCAATGGCAAAAAAATATCTTGGAAAAACCATTGATCTGCACTCCGGCGGCATCGATTTGAAATTTCCACACCATGAAAATGAAATAGCGCAGTCCGAATGCGCCAATGGGGAAAAATTTTCCCACTACTGGATGCACATAAATCACCTCCTCATAGATGGCGCAAAAATGTCGAAAAGCCTTGGAAATCTATACACGCTGGATGACATCCGGAAGCATGGATATTCTCCGCAGTGTCTGCGCTATGCCCTAATCGCAGCTCACTATAGCCAGCAGCTAAATTTTACATTCAATAACCTTGTGGCAGCAAAAAATGCCCTCGGAAAATTGCAAAAATTCTTCGCAAAAATCTCAGATGGCAGCGGCATTCAAAAATTCAAAATTACCGTGTGGGAATTTTTCGGAGACGCGTTCGAATCGCTGCTGAACAATATGAATACGCCCGAATGCCTCGGAAATATTTTCAAAAAAATCAACGAAATCGACAGCGGCACACTGGGCGATGATCAAAAATCAAATCTTTCCAGAGAATTTTCCACGCTGATGTACTGCCTTGGCCTAACCCTGGATGAAAAGGAAGCGGATGTTGAAGTTCCGGAAAATGTAAAAATTTTAGCCGGCAAACGGTGGAAAGCAAAAACGAGTAAAAACTTCACGGAGGCGGATAAATTGCGCCAGGAATTACTCGAGCTCGGATGGAATATGAGTGATAGCAGGGAAAGCTACACCATCGAAAAGTTGTAAAAATTTATGTTCGCCGTAAAACATCTGCCGGTGGAAAATTTTCCCCCGCACCAAACAAGTGAGTCTCCAGAATCAAAAATTATTTCTGGTTTCTTCGCTGTATATTTTCAGGACTGCCAGAAAATCATCCTCGCAGGAGCCGCTAGCCACAACGTAATCGTATATATTCGACAATTTTATTTCATTCTCCGCTGTCTGCATTCGCCTGGCAATGGCATTTTCCGTCTCCGTTCCTCGTGCAATGATGCGCTGCTTTAGATCACTCAAGGTCCGAGGGGCAATAAAAATTGCAACAATTTTAAAATTATTTTTTTGCTGCAAAATTTGCGAAACACCGCTTGTGTCAATCAGCAGCAGCGCGTTTCTTCCGGAGGATAAAATTTTCTCCACGCCGGTGCGGGGAGATCCGTAGTAGGCATCACCGTGCACGTTGGCATATTCCATGAACTCCGACTGGCGTATTTTTTCAGCAAATTTCGCCTCGCTGATGAAGTGATAGGCGACGCCGTTTTCTTCGAAAGCTCTTGGCGGACGTGTGGTCACGGTAACGACTTTTTTTAAACTTTCATTTCCGACTTTCCGGAGCAGCCGCTCGGCCACAGTATTTTTCCCAACACCGGATGGCCCGGAGATGATAAACAATATGCCCAAAGGCTTTACTTCTCCGTCTCCAATAAAAATTTCCCCTGCCACGAAAGTTAATTTACAAGCTTTTGGGCAGCGTTGGCAATAAAATTTTATACTCTTTCCACTAAGACCTTGACTCGCATTGATTTTTTTTTTTTTTGGCAGAAAAGGAAAAATTTATGCATCCTACCTATCATCCATCGAATTTGAAGAGGATCAGGAAGTGCGGATTTCGTGCTCGCATGGCGACACGCGGTGGACGCAAAGTACTATCAGCCCGAAGGCGCATCAATCGCAAACGTCTGTGCACCAGCATCAGGTTTTAGCGGAAATGTACAGGCTGTTCAAAAGTCAGCACATCTGCCGATCTTCAGATTTCGCCAAATTTCGCTCAAGGCAGGCACAGAGTGTGAATTGCGGGACGATTGTCCTTAAGGTCGTTGGGCATTCCTGCGGCTCTCCTCGCAATTCGTTTCCGAGGTTCGGAATTATCACTTCAAAAAAAATCGGCAATGCGGTCGCAAGGAATAGAATTCGCCGCATAATTCGTGAAAATTTTCGATTAAATCCGAAAATTTTTAGGGCAGACTGTGACTATCTGTTCATAGCACTCCGCGGAATTTCAGACAAACCAAACAAAAAAATTGGCGAAGAGATTCTGGACGCGGCAAAAAAAATTACCCTGGATAAAAATTTTCCCCAAAATTTTTCGCGCCCGGGAAAAGATAAACTTCCACACCAATTGATTTGCTTGACTGTCCCGCGATAGGGAATAGGGTAGCTGGCAGTGAAAAGATTTTTTTTCGATTTGCTGCCCGTCATCTATGTGGTATTGTTTTTCGGAGGCTCGATTTTCGTTCACGAATTTGGACATTACCTGGCTGCAAAGAAAAGAGGATTATTTGTTCCGAAATTTTCCATAGGCTTTGGTCCGAAATTATTCGGATTTAAAATCGGTGGAACGGAGTTCGCAGTATCTCTGTTTCCGCTGGGCGGGTATGTTTCCATCCCGCAGCTGGCCGATTTTAACTCCGTTGAAGGCTCGTACAACGTCCCCAGCAATTTAAAAACAATCACCTGTCTTGACAAAATAATCACTGCGGTTACCGGACCACTTTTCAACATGCTGTTTGCTGTGATTCTAGCCGTAGCTGTCTATTTCATCGGAATTCCAGTAGCGGAGGAAACTCTCGGAACAAACATTGGCTATGTGCCACCAACACTAGCGTTGCCCGGCGGAGAGGAAGTTTTGTCTCCGGCATACAGAGCTAGCATGCTGCCAAATGATAGGATTTTGGCCGTTGATGGACACCGCGTCAAAAAATTCAGCGAAATTTTGGAATTCATTGCGCTTGGAAATGGCAAAGACGAAAGGGGGCATCCGCTTTCTCTCCTAGAAATTGAGAGGGACGGAAGGAAATTGCAACTGGAAGTGAATCCCGTTATAATATCCCCCCACGACTCAGATGAAGCTAAAATAAGCGACGATAAAATAAGAATGATTGGAGTTTGGCCAAAGCAAAATCTGGTAATCGAAAATTTGCACAGTGGCACGACTGCCAGAGATTCCGGACTTCGCAGGGGAGATAGCGTAATTTCTGCAAATGGCACACCAATTTTTAACTGGAAAGCGCTGCATGACATTGCCAAGTGCGGCGGCATTGTTGCACTGGAAGTTGAACGCGATGGCGAACGGAAAATTTTTCAAGTTCCGGTAACTAAACTGGCCATTTTGAAGCCATATCTCGGCATAGTACTTGCGGATGGCACACCAATCGACGTGGTTCCCGAGGACCATGCATCTGCATTCAATGAGCGCAGGACGCAATTTGCGGGCCTAAAGATTTTCTGCAGCGGTAAGAATTTTTTAAAAGCAAATGGAATTGAAAATGGGGATCTGATCACCTCGGTAAATAATGAAGAAACCAAATCCCTGCGCAGATTTGAAAAAATTACACTGGAATCTCCGGAGCTTTCCATGAAAATATTGACGGAATCAGGGGAAAAGACAGTCAACTTTGGAGCAATTTCCGATGCGCAATTCTACGGAACGGCGTCCGACTCTCTTCTGGGAGTAATTGGCAAATACAATATTGTCACCGATCACCCCAATCCACTATCTCAAATCGCTGACGTAACTGCACTGACATTTAAAACTCTCAGCAGTTTGTTCAGCGCAAGTTCAAATATCTCAGCGGAACATCTAATGGGGCCAGCTGGCATGATAAAGGTGCTGTATTCATCGGCCAAAACTAGTTTTCCATGGCTGCTCTGGCTGGTGGTTCTGGTAAATATAAATTTGGCAATTCTAAATTTATTACCATTCCCGGTTCTGGATGGTGGATTGATCGCAATCGCAGTATTGGAAAAAATCACCGGGTGGAAGTGCCTGGATAGAGTTCTTTCAAAAATACAAATTCTGTGCTTTGCTCTGCTAATGGGGCTAATAGCCTATGTAACATTTTTCGACATCAGGCGTATCCTGGCGGAAAGTCGCCAAGCTTTTGAGCTGCAAAGGCAATCCCGCCTGCTAATCCACTATGATGATTAGGCGAAGAAAAACTCGAGAAATTTCCATTGGCAGCGTCGGAGTTGGGGGCGCTAGCGGCATAAGTATCCAGTCCATGACAAACATCCCGACAAGGGATGTGGCTGCGAACGTCAGACAAATCTCTGAACTAGCAGAGTGTGGATGTGAAATCGTAAGGTTGGCGGTGACCAGTCTCGAAGATGTAAAATTCCTTGCGGCCATCGGGGATGTTCTGCGCGCACAGAAGATAAAAATTCCTCTCGTGGCGGATGTTCACTTTTCTCCAATAATTGCCATGCACTGCCTGAAAGTGGCGGATAAGGTGCGCATAAATGCTGGCAATTTTTCCGATAAAATTCTGGGCTCTCAGCGATTTTCAGACGAAGAATTCACCGCAGGAAAGCGAAAACTTCAGGAAAAATTGAAATCATTTTTCACACTGGCAAAAAATGAAAATAAACCGGTTAGAGTCGGCATAAACTACGGATCGCTGGCTCCCCGGATGGTTTACAAATTCGAAAATTCTGATGCTGCGATGTGGGAAAGCGCGAAGGAATGCCTCGAAGCAGCCGATGAGGTGCAGTTCGATTCCATAGTTCTGTCGTTCAAGGCAAGTGACGTGCAAAAAATGGTGACCGTTAACCGTTTTGCCTGTTCGCAAATGGATAAAATCGGATGGAATTACCCCATTCACCTGGGTGTAACGGAGTCCGGCAGCGGGGATTATGCCCGCACAAAATCAGCAGCTGGGATCGGTGTGCTCCTGTTTGACGGCATAGGGGATACGATTCGCGTTTCACTGGCAGAGGATCCCGCAAAGGAAATTGAAGTGGCGAAAAATATTCTGCAGGCATGCGGAATTAGGCGTTTCTCAGTTGAACTAATTGCGTGTCCCTCCTGCGGGCGGACATCTTTCAACATTCAAGCGGTCCTGGCAGAAATTAAACGCGCCATCTCCGAAGAGAATACTGGCAAAAATCTTAAAATCGCCGTCATGGGATGCGTGGTCAATGGACTCAGAGAAGCTGGCAATGCTGATTTCGCCATCGTCGGCAGCTCCAATGGCACACTGTCCATCTACCAAGGCAATCACTGCCTCCTCAGGAATATTCCCGAAATGGAGATTTGTGAAAAATTTCTAAAAATATTAAAAAATGCTTGACTGCCGTATCTTTGCAAACACAATCACACCTACTATGAAATTATTTTTAAATAAACGAAACCGCGGTATGACGATCATCGAAATACTTATTGTTCTTGCCATTATGCTTGGCATAGTTGTGATGCTAACAAGAGGCATCAGAGGCGCAAAGGATGCCGCAAAGGAGCAGCAAGCCCTAGTGGACATGAATGGCGCTGTTAAAACTTCTCTCATTATGAGGTTTGCGAGAGAACGAAACCTTCCCGCAAACACTTCGAAATCTACGGCACAGATATTGACTAGCTTAATGAAAGGAAATGTCTCCACAATCGTTGGCTCTCCAATCAAAAGCCCCTGGGGAACTAACTACCTCGTTGCTTATTCTACTACCGGCGCAAACAAAGGCGTGACAATTACCGTAGAGGGCCATACTGCTGCTTCTGACCCAAAGGTAGTTATTCCAATCGAAGACTTCGAGTAGAACTATCAACACGGTAAAACTTTTTTAATATCTCAAATAATACCCGAAAAAGCGCCCGGAATTCGCGGCGCTTTTTTTTTTGCAAAATCTTCGGATGACTCAAACTAATGCTTGACCAAATCATACTATTTCAGTACAATTGCCCATATGTCGGGATCTCTTTTCAGGCGAGGCCGTGGTTTTACGCTAGTTGAAATAATTATGGTACTAACGCTGATGCTAGTATTCGCAGCACGTTTTACCCTGCCCTACAAAAATTCGAATGAAAAGAAAGAGAGAGAATTTAATTCCGCTATCCTAAGAATTGTTTCAAAGGCCAGGGAAAGATCACTGATTGAGGGGCACGCTGAAGTAGCAATTTACGGCGGGACAAGAAGATTTTGGATATTTGGACGAGCTTCAGCCAAAAGTTTTTCGATTCAGAAAGGGAGATTCACAGGCGATGAACATTATAATGAACCGAATACTGCGGTAAATCCCTATACAGCTAGCGTCATAAAAGTCAGATCTCCGGAAGGAGAAGCGATAGACCCCGCAATAAAAGATGTCAAATTTTTTACCATTAGGGATTCATCTTCGAATCTCCGTGGTCTTCGCGAAAGAGAGGTCGCGACAATATTTTTTCACAATGGTTTTTTCATGCCATTTCAAGTAAAGTTTACCTGTAATGGCGTCAAAAGATCAATAATTGTTGACAAATTTTCACAAATAAAATTGCAATGAAAAAGAAAAACAAGGCATTTTCTCTACTAGAACTTTTATTTGCAATGATTATCTTTGTCGGATCACTTGTAACGATAGTCAGTGCTTTCATGAATTATTTTCGGATGATCAGGTTAGCTGAAACTGGCAAAATCGCCCACTCTCTAATACTTGATATCAGAAATTGCATATCCAACGTGGATCACAGATCCATGGGAATTACAACCTCAAATAGGGGAACATCAGTCCAATCCATGACTTTGCCAGGTAGATTTTTCGACGTGCAAAAAGAAGAGCTTGGTTCAAATTCGATCCCCCACCTGAAAGCTTACAAGCTCAAGATAAGTAAATATCCGGAAATAGATGGCAATGTCGAAATTTTATTCTACACATATGCTCCCCCAGCGGCACCACTAGCTCCAACCACTCCTCCCAAAGCAACTCCGCCAAAAATAATAGGGAACGGTAGAAACGGTGGAAGTACAGCTAGTAATCCGGCAAATCCAGCGGCTCCAGCAAATCCGGCGGCTCCGGCAAATCCGGCGGCTCCGGCAAATCCAGCAAATCCGGCAAATCCGGCGGTAAATCCTTTGCCAGGAACTAGAGGAAATTCTTCTCCTAAAGGGCCTTCAAAAGGAGCAATCTCCTCTGAAGAAGGCCTCAAAGAATTGAAAAAAAATGGTAAACTTCAAACCTTCATCCTTGCACAATCAAATTTTAAGAATACTGCAAATGAACTTGGGTACGTTCCACCTCGGCTACAACGACAACGTGGTAATTCAAATAAAAATAAAAACAACGAGGATATTTACTATAAAAACATCATAAAAACCATTAAATTCCAAGAACTACTTGCACTCACCGATGAATTTAAAAAATGGCTGAATGACTTTAGAGCCCAAGAGGCAAAGCCGCAAAAAAAAGGACGACGCTAGCAATCGATGGGATTCGCGCTCTCGACAACGGGCTCAGCTGCGGATTCCTCCTCAACTGACCTATCGCTGCTGCCATTTTTCGGACACTTCTGGGCCGGCATAATTTCCGTAGCGATCAGCGTGCCATTTTCAAACTCTGCCACATATCCCTCGCGAATTAACCAGTGTAAATTTCTCAAAAATTTTTGATTTTCAATTTCCTCTTCGGCGGAAGAATTCACAGCATCCGCCGCTTCCACAGATGAATCTGCTTCACTTTTCACGGAATCACTAGGGACCGCAGGACACGCGCATTGCAAACACAGCGATGCAATGGAAATTTTCGGATTGGCATCTATGCATGAAATTATTTTCTGAATATCGTCGGCAAATACATCTCCGACTGTCCTAAATTTCCGCTTAATTCCTGAAATATAGCTGACTCCGGATTTTCCATTGATTTTGTAAATTGTAAACCCTGCACGGCGCAATCGCCCGCGCAGACTATTCGAAAATTCCAAAGGAAAAGCCTTTTCCCTCTCCAGGGTTACGAATATTGACTTGCTGAGCAGCGTTCGTGGCATTTTAGTAAATACTTCACCGGGAATGCGCACGGAATTGTACTCAGTCACAGCCTGGGATTTCAAATTTTCCACGAAATATTTCTGCACTTCGACGTCCGATTTCAACTCCACTCTGCTTTCTCTGGCTGTGAAAATTTGCACCTTTGCGGAGGCGGCCCTCCAGTTTTCTATTTGCTGCTGATCCGTAATTTTTTCAATTCTGTCCCTAAACTTTTGGAACGGCAAATTCGGCAGAAACTTTTCCTGGTGGTTCAGCAGAATTTCCTGATACTTGTGGTAGTTGGGAGGACACAGATCTTTGCCGGTTATGCCGCACCTGTGCAGACAAATGAAATTTCCTGCCGGGGGAGTAATTTCTTGCTCCGCCACGTCAAAATACTTTGCAATGTGAGCATTCAGAACATGAGCAATGGCCTCATTTTCCGTTTCGAAAACAAAGCCGTCATCATTCGTCAGGTATAAACTCTTGCTCGTCTGCGAATCTTTTTTGCTCACCACCATAGCAAACCGCTCTGGTTTTTCCAGAAATAGCCTGGCAGTTACAAATAATTCATAGGTTTTGCAGGTAGCCTTCAGAGCGGAAATAACCGCAGCAAACACTTCGTCATTGGGATAAAATTTAACGTCGACCATCGGCTCAAAGCGCGGGCGAAAATTCCTCTGAGCACTGGCATCGCGGCGACCTTTGGGGAAGTCTTCATTCCGCCGCTGCGAATAATTTTGTTCCCTGCCGCGGGAAAATTTACCAGCTGAGCGCCTGTTGTCGCCGAACGAACGCCCACTATTTTCTCTATTTCCACCTCCGGAATTTTTCCGGAAATTATTGCCGGAAAACCCGCCGCTTCTACCGCGAAAACCGCTCTTCCTTTCCCGCACATCGCTGAAAATTTTTTCTGGCCTCGCCCTATCAAAATCTGCGTGAAAAGAAAAATTTTTCAACTCGCTCAAATCAAGCTGCTCGCCATCTTCCACCACATTCGATTCATCGGCCATATTTCTGCCCGTTCACTCCGCAATTTAATTGCTTCTCTGCCTCTGCCTTTCAAGCTCCAGTCGCTCTTTTTCCACTTCCAATCTCTGCCGCTCCAAATCCCTTCTTTGCCTCTCAAGTTCAGCCTCGTAGGCTTTGGAAGATGAGCTTTGCTGTGGAGGAGGATTGTAATTCCTTGCTTCGCTCTGAGCTGCCGCATGGCTTCCAACTGCTCCACCGGCTAGTCCTCCAACGGCACCACCGACAATGGCTCCCCCTTTCCCTCCAAGCGCATATCCGACGCCAGCTCCTAACCCAGTTCCAGCGGCAGCTCCACCGAGCGTTCCCGTGGTTTGCGTGCATCCAGGCGCGAGCATCAAAAAAACGAATAGCACAAAATTCAGAGGAAAACCTCCAGCTGACAAGAATTTTTTCATAGGACCCTATATAGATTAATTTTACTTTCAAATGCAAGGAAATTTATCCGCGAAAATATGATAAGGCCGTCCATTCCCCATCATCTAACGAATTTTCAAAGACAGATTCCCACTTGCTTTTGATCAAATTAGTAAACACGGAGGCAACATCCGCACTTTCATTTTTCAAAATTCCGCTCAAACAGAGCAATCCTCCGGGCCTCACCGAACTCACCAGCAAATTTGCATTTTCGACCAGAACATTCGCCAGAATATTGGCTACCAGCAAATCCGTTTGTCGTCCGACCAGAGAAATTTTCAAATCCCCGAGGGCAAAATCCATTTGATCATCGAAAACATCATTTCGCCTGGCATTTTCTTGGCAGATCCTCAGGGCATCACTGTCCAAATCCACGAACGTCACATGGGACAGGCCCAGTTTTATGGCGGAAATCCCAAGTATTCCTGACCCGCAGCCAGCGTCGATGCAATTTTTTACCATCAAATCATTCGTTTTTTCGTGCAAATTTCTAAACATGAGGATCATGCGCGCGCATAGCCGCGTAGTTTCGTGAGAACCCGAGCCAAACGCCATTCCCGGATCAATGTACACACTCACAGCATTCTCATCCACCTTCACCTCATCCTTCATGCACAGCGGAATCCAATGGAGATCTTCGCTCCGCCACGGTTTCAGAAATTTTTTATACTCATCCGCCCAATTCGTTGCGCTTATCGCCGTAACATCGGGCTCTTCCAAATCACTAAATTTGCTTTTTATTTTCGAAAACTCAGCGTTCCCAATCCGCTCATCTTTGGCGTATCCGCACAGCAAATATTTGCCTGATTCATCATTTTCAATTGTCCAACTGATCAATTCATTTTCATTTAAAAATTCTCCAATGCCATTTGCACTTTCCCGGGACGGAATATTCAATGAAAATTTTAGCATATTCGAGCTGTGAAAAAATTTAATTTAGCAAAGTTCGCCCGTCGTCACTTATTAGCAACACCCCGACTACTCTAGTGCCCGCCAACTGGAATTGTCAGCATTGGAACCACGTCGGCTGAGGACGCCTCTCCCGCTTGCAAATTGAATAGCGTTGAAATAAACATAAATGTCGACTTGGAATGGAGATCATTGTCCTCTATGTAGAACCAGTTGTTGCGGTAGTGCACCGAAATGAAAGAGTTCTCCGGTTTTGATTTTGAGCAGCGTACTTTCAGCAGTGTTCCACTGGCATTATTGGCCCAGTCAAAAACCGAACCATCCGCATTGAACGTCGTTTGCACGACACCACGCTTCACATCATCATCGGGCACATCCACCGCGTGCGACAAATAAAACAATACCCCCATCAGCGATCGCGTGCGAACGATGAGATCTTTGCCCGAAGATTTTAGAAAATTACTTTCAAATCGGAATTCATTCTGCTTCTGATCGAGCCCAAGCATATCTTTAAAAGTCTCTATCCGTTTATTCTTAGCGGCGTTTTCTTTTATGCGCATGATTACGCTCTGATTGTTCTCGGGATCTATTCCAATGACGATAAGATCAGCATCCTCCAATTCTTTCAGCAAATCGGTCATTTCGTAAAATTTTTCGTAATTTGGTTTATTCCACGGCATGGGCCCGGATGCCGTCGGAGCGTTTTCCACGTCGTTTATTCTTTCGATGCACATGTTAAACACTCGCTGCAATTTCCATCCGGAAGATGCCATCCCAAGTGTCACATTCAATGGAATTGGCGTCATCATGTGCTTTATGAATTCCTTTCCACGCACCGGACGATATGAAATGGTTGGAGATTGTGACTCTCCGAATACCGCCTTGGGGCCATAGAATGAAGAGCGAAAACTAGCTTTGTCGCGTGTTAAAAGTTCAGATTTGTCGAGCCCAACATCCAAACCAATTTTCCAATTTTCCGTCACACTACTCACCTCCAAAAACATCGGGTTTTCCCGATATTTTAACCTCACGATGTTCATTAGCAGCTGACGGTCAATGGCATTGGTCACTGCGTCATTGTAGCTTGGGTGAGATTTCTCTATAACCTTTGGGCCAATCGATTGGCAGCCAACTCCCAGAATTGCAGCCACGAAACATGATATTTTCAGTAAAGTACGCATCTGAATTGGAAAATGCATATTTTTGATAATAGAACAACGAAAATTGTTAAAAAAAAGAGAATACGCATCCGGCATCATTTTGAGCTTTTCTACGGCACACTGATTAGTAGACTCCCGCAACCTGTTGGTATTTTCTATGCACGAGATCAAAAAATTATCATCCGGAAATGTCATAGCAATGACTCTTTCTGGAAAATTGACGCACAATGATTACGCGGAAATAGTTCCCTATCTCGCAAAATTGATAAAAAGATACAAAAAAATTCGCATCCTAATAGAACTGGATAATTTTGAAGGATGGGCAGGTGCGGCCACCCTCGACGATATCGTATTTGTCTTCAGATATTCCGCGTACGTGGAACGAATGGCATTTCTCGTACATGCACAGCAGAACAAGCTGGCGGTTCTAGTTGATCGCCCATTTGGCAAAGCGTTTGGCAGTAACGTGAAATATTTTCATGAAAAATATCGCAGTGATGCCTGGCAGTGGATATGTGATGGCGCGAAGGACGTGAAAGATACAGCCTTCCCCACGAATTGATATTCAAATTTATTTTCCTTGAAGAATTTTGCAATTTTGGTATAATATCCCTAATGAGTAGTACTAAAATAGCCAACGCAATTCTCGCAGGAGTTTCTGTTATTAGGGATATCATATTTCGTTCCTTTAAGATCATAACACGGCCGTTCTTTTTTATAATTGATAAAATATCCTCAAGAGGTATACATTCTAGAGAAATCACGCCCACAGATGCGAAAAGTACACATGAAATAGGAACCGTGAACGCACGGTTTGAAAATCCAGCAAATGTGGAAGAACAAAAGAATCCTATTGAAGTTTTCATCGAAGAGAAGCTTAGCGCAGTACAATCTCAAGTCGACAATCTACTAGGTATCGTTTCAAATTATTCGAACAGCAAGAATACAGAAAAAGACATGGAATCGATACGTGCCAGTGCCGTTAAAATAAAAGAAAATCTAAATTTATTGCTCAGCGAAATTAATTCCCAAAATTCTAAAATTATTTTGGAAAAAATAGCTGACATCAGAAAGTGTCTTAGCGCTGTCACTGACATAGAGCAAGACCCTAGTGTCACGGCAATATCGCAGGGACTCTCTGCCGGGGATTTGAAGCGTGTGATTCGGGACGCATGTGATACCGCATCTAAAATTAAAAAAACTGTATCGGACCTAGAAGAAGAAGCAGAAAGGAAGGCAGCGGCAGAAGAAAAGGCAGCGGCAGAAGAAAAGGCAACGGCAGAAGAAAAGGCAACGGCAGAAAGGAAGGCAGCGGCAGAAAGGAAGGTAGCAGAAAGGAAGGCAGCGACAAAAAGGAAGGCAATAGAAGAGACAAAGAAATCAGCAGAAGAAAAGGAAGCAGAAGAGAAGGCAGAAATTCCCTACACAGAATTAAAAACCAAATACAAAAATTTTACGAAATTTTTCGCAGCAAAAAACAAGGAAAAAGACCTTAAAACACTAAAATCCTATTTGCAGGAAATTTCAGATTCAATAGAAAATATAGGAGAAGCAATAAATCAATTTGACACAAACCGTGACGAAATTTCCAAAAAAGTATTTTTAAAAAATTTAGCAAATATAACCTTTATCCAAGGGAGGCTATCTGCGTGCAAAATTCTCCTAAATGATAACGCACTCATCGATTTGATCGATAAAATCGAGGACTGTGTATCCCAAATATCAATCGGCTATCATCCTACCCGCGATGCAGATCCATCTCTAAATAATGCCTCTTTTGATGATCTAGTAAATTCATTCTCAAATTCTGGGTTCCCTGATTTCTCCAACATTTCTGAATTATACTAGGGAAAATTGTTGCACAAATCCTCAGCATTTTCGCGTCGGAAATAATTTTGTCTAGATTTTCCCATATTTTTAATTAAAAAGGGGGCATGGGTAGTTATTTACCGTTGCCGTATATTTATGAGAGAGATGGTCGCAATGAGCGATCCTGGGATATTTACAGTAGGCTGCTGAAGGACAGGATTATATTCATCGGAACTCAGATCGATGATTTCGTCGCCAATGCAGTTGTTGCCCAGCTACTGTTTTTGCAGATGGAGGATCCGAAGAAAGACATCCACATCTATATAAACTCCCCCGGCGGGAGTGTAACATCCGGAATGGCAATCTATGATACCATGCAATTTATGCGGTGCGATGTGGTGACCTACTGCGTCGGGCAAGCTGCGAGCATGGGGACAATTCTGCTGGCTGCAGGAACAAAGGGCAAGCGCTATGCTCTTCCCAATAGCAGAATCATGATTCACCAGCCGACCGGTGGCGCAAGCGGACAGGCATCGGATATTTCCATTGCTGCGAAGGAAATTTTGCGCTGGCGAAAGGTAACGAATGAAATTCTGGCCAAGCACAGCACACGCACCATTGAGCAAATTGAAAAAGATTCCGATCGGGATTTTTTCATGACTGCCAGCGAGGCAAAAGAGTATGGGATAGTGGATTCGGTAATAGAAAATAAATCTGATGTTCCCGAACCAAAGTAGTATTTATGCCTAATTACACAAAAGAAACCATTGGGATAATTGGTGGGTGTGGAGTAGCTGCGGCAAATGAATTCGTCTGCCGCATGGAAAAAAAGTTTACGGAATTGGGCTGCATAGATGACAGTCAGCAACCGGAAACAATACTTTTCCAGGCGACGCTTGCCCCGAATAGAATTGCTTTTGCGGCGGGAAGAAGCAATGTTTCATTCGCTCCGTATTTCATTGAAGTTGGAAAGAAACTAAAAGCGTGCGGTGCGACGATTTGCTGCATACCCTGCAACACTGCCCACTGTTCCATCGATGAAATAGAGCACGCCGTTGGGCTTCCCTTCGTGAACATAGTACGAGAGACACTGCTGTTCCTGGCGGAAGCATATCCACGAGCAAAAAAAATCGGTGTCCTCGGCAGTTCCGGAACGAAATTTTCCAAAATTTATCAGAACCATGCCGCAAAGCTCGGGATCGACTGTGAGTTTCTATTTCCCAGTGAACACTTGCAGAGGTCCGTCGATGGCGGAATCGCAGCAGTGAAAAGCGGGCTACCACACAGCTTCCCGGAACAGGCGAAGGCATTTTTCACGGAGGCAGCCGATGATTTGATTGCGCAAAATTCGGACGCCATCGTTCTCGGATGCACGGAAATTCCACTGGCGATAAGGGACAAAAGTCACAGAGGAAAACCCATCGTCGACACCATATCGATTCTGGTTGACGCCTGCATAGCCAGGTGCAAACGGGATTGAGCCTCGAATCACAGGGACTTCAGCGCAGCAATGACGTCAGTTTTCGTCGTCATCCCTACGCTGCGTCCGACTTCCGTCCCATTTTTAAAGTAAATAATCGCCGGGATCGACTGCAGTCCGAACCTTTCCCCGAGCTCGGGGGCTTCGTCGATGTTCACCTTGGCTACCAGGACTGAATCGCCAACCTCCTGCGCAACCTGTTCCATCACAGGAGCCAGCGCACGGCATGGCCCGCACCAGGGAGCCCAGAAATCGACGGCCACGGTGCCGCCCTTTTCCAGTGTTTCATCAAAATTTGCTGCATCGAGCGCCTTCACGCAAGTTATCCTTCAGAATCCCCTGCTATGACTATTTAGCCTTTTGTCAAATTTTTTCTGGAAAAAAGTTTATTTTTTGACTCCTTCGCCGAACAGAAATTTAAGGCCGTTGTTCAGATATGCTGCAGCAGTTCCAAAAAATGTTGCCGTTTGGCCCACTGCTTTAACAGCATCGCCGACTTTATGAACACCATCGGCAACAACATTGGCGGCGTCAATCGTGTCTTCTGTGAGCTTTTCTACAAATGTTTGATCTTTTTCGTCAATTTTATGCTCTGATACAAATTCATTCAAACTAGTTTCGATATTCTTTTTTACATCAAGCAGATCGGTTATTCGTAAATATTTTTTATCTAGGTCCTTGTTGATATCCAGCTTCAGATTACCCGAAGCTAATGAGTTAATTGCTTCCTTACAATAGATTTTATTAGCTTCCGAAATTGCTGTGGTATTAATCTGGAGATTATACCCTCCATTTAGCACACCAATCGCTGCTTCTATTTTGCAATTAGTATCAACACATCGCATAATAGATTTGGTTTTCTCTGCAAGGTCTCTTATTTCTTTGAGATTTTCGCCAGGATAAAATTCGTCCCGAATTTTTAGGGTTATATCATTTATTCCGTTTTTCGTACACCCGTCCTTCGTCTCAGCTAAGGTCTTTTCGTACGCGTTGAGACCCTTATTTAGATTCTTATAGTACTCAGTATAAAGATTAAAGCTCATTATTTTCGTCACGAAATTTTTGCAATATCCCAATGCTTCGTAAATTCCAAAAATACTGCCACAGACTATCAGTATTTTTGGAAAACTAAACCATCCATCTGAATTGGATGTATCTTTTGGCTTGTTGCCATCTCTGGATTCTTTGGAATTAACCCTTCGGTCCAGGTTTTTCTTACCTTCGGCTAACATTGTATCTATCTGTCTAATAAAAGGTTTTCTATTGAGATCTCCCTTAACAGATTTCAAGAACTTACCCATCTCTTCAGAGGTAATATTATATTTTTTTGGCAAATTATTGACTTGTTTTGACGAACTATCGGTTAGACCCCCGGCTTTTGACATAATTTTACCCTTTTTTTGAATTTTCCAAAAGAAATTTACACGAATCATAAACCTTAGATAACTGCTCGGAGAAGACGAGTTTTGAGCAATTTTTTTCGTTGTTTAGCGTAAACCAGCCCACAGGTCCAGGATGATATTTGGCATAATATTCCAGATCGCTCAAGTTTCCGTCTGTGGCCGCTTTAAATATTGCTTCATTGATTCGTTTAATGGATTCCGTAGCGTGTCCGGATTTGTTGAAAATAAAATTGACTACTTGGGCGGTATTATTATCTGTTACCTCTTTCGACACGGCTTCAATATCCTTTTCAATATCCTTTACGGTCTGACCTAAAGTACCACCAGTATCGCTTTTCCCTCCACGTAAATAACTAACCGCACCGACTGCTACAAGCCCTGAAATAATATAGTGTTGCATGATAAACCTACCTGCTACACCAACAAGATTTAGCGTTCCTTTAAGTACCACGATTGTCCCGTTAAGTGTCGTTTTCAGAATCGATGACACAATACCTTTTTTCTTTTCCTTTCCAGAGGACTCAGACACATTTCCGTTGGAGCCAATGTATTGCGCAGATGATCTGTTCGCATCGGGCGCGTCAGATTGGCTGTTCGCATAGGAGTTCATATGAATAACGTTGCTGTTACCGTGTATGACGAAGCACGGTTCACTATTTCCATTAGTGTGAGGGTTGCGAGAATAATTGCTTGTGGAGCTCGAGACATTCCTTTTTCTTTCAGGAGTAAGGGATCTGGATGTGTCTCTCTTCGAGTTATTCAAATTTTTGGCACTTTGGGATGCTTCTTCAACAAATTGATCACTATTAAATTCCTTAGTATCATCTAAGTCCTGTTGTGTTAAGTCAATGAAGGCCTGTTGTGTTAAGTCAATTTTCCTTTTATTAGAGGTGGAGGAGTTTGAAAGATAGCGATCATTACTGCTTGTGGAGCTCGAGCCGTTCCCTACTCTGTCAGGAGTGAGGGATCTTCGGGGTGTGCTGTTCAAACTTCTGGTATTAAGGGATGTTGTTTCAGTATGCCGACTAGCATTAAATCTCCCCGTATCATTTTTGACGATGTATTTCTGTTTATCATCCGATTTTGTCGCACTCGGACCCTTTCCGAATAAGAATTCCACTGCTTGGTTCCAAAAACTCATACCTTCTCCCACGCTGTGGAAAGCGTAGCATGGATTTCTACAAAGTCAACAAATTTTTAATTAAAACTTAAAATCGCAAAAAAATGATTAACGAACAGCTTCTTCGGCGAAAACAAATTTTGCACCTGTGATTTTGAGCTTTGCTCGGCAATGCTTTCTCAGGTCTGAAAATTCTATTACCTTTGGCATCCAAAGGCCGTCGAAATTTTCGAATGAGTCAATCGCAATTCGCCTGACCAACTTCTGTGTACTGTCAAAGAAATCCACTCGCAAAACCGTTAAAAATTTCCCATCGATGGAAATTTTTATGGCAGAAATCGGCACACCATCCATTGAAATATCAAAGAAACGGACAAACTGTTGTACCGAACGGCCGGAAATTCTTGCTGGACCTGCGTAGCAATATGGATCCTTTCCTAGAAAAATGAAGAACAGATCCCGGGGGGAAAAAATTAAATTGTCAAAAAATGGCCTGTCCATTGCAAAATCATCACGTCCGATGTTTCGAAGCGTCCTTTCGCCTAAAACGCATCCGCCAGTGTCAAAATTCACAGTAAAAAATTTTTCATCTCCATCCATTGTGCAGATGATTTTTCCAGTTTTTTCATTGCGCACATCCCTACAGCTATGCAGTTCGAAACTGACCTCCCCCCTGGCATTGAAATGCGTAGACTCCAACTGCGCGCTTCTCAAAAATTCCCTCGCTTTTTTTTCAGACAGATGGTGAAGTCTCTGTAATTCACTGCCACACAATTCACCCCCACCTAGCACCGCACAAAGAATAATTAGATGGAGCACGCAAACTGCAGAACTGTCACTCTTCTGAAACATCCCCGTCATCGACGATTTCTTCAAGATTTATGCTTGGCTGCCCCTGCCCATGTGAATTTTCGTGAATGCGCAACAGCGACAGCGCAAATGCCACGATAAAAAATGTGGCAATTCCGCTAATCGTCCATCTGGTCAACACCTTTGCCGTATCGCTTCCAAAGGCCGATTCTGCAGCACCACCTCCCAGAGCAGCCCCCATGCCAGCATTAGCCGAAGGCCTTTGCATCAAAATAACCAGAGCCACAAAAATGCTCGTACAGACCAGAATGAAGGTTAACAGAGATGTAAAAAACGAACCCACTTGCAGATCAAGGTGACAACAAATGCTGCGTTGGCAAGAAAATTTTCACTAAATTAAACCTTCAACATTATTCATAGCGAATTAGAGATTATCACCTATCGCATCACTGCTATTATTATTGGCCTCCTGGGCATTACTATTATTCGTCGGAATAGGATTAGGCGCGCCTGCTCCGATGCTATGCATAAACTTTAAAACCTTACAGAAATTATACACATCCTTACCAATATCCAATCCTAGAATTATCTTACCGTTCAGTTTTATGAGTTTTTGACTTCCGTCTTTGAACATGTTTATGAATGTGGTTGACAAAATCACGTCGCTAGCCTCTGTGCCAAGGCCCTTAATTTCATATTTCCCCATTAAGGCTAATAAAAATTTGGAGCTATAAAGAAGTCCACCAATAATAAGTGCTGTCGACCCAGTCACTGATACTACTGGCACAGTTATGCAAGTTGCTACCCCGACACTAGCCAATATTTGAGCGAAATGCAACACTTCCATATTGATGCTAAAACATAAATCCACGAAACCTTTTTCTTTTATGTAATTCCTTACTCCTTTTTCCAAAATATTATGGGCATAGGGCAGTAGTATTCCTAATCCTACTTTTTTTAAGCAACTCTTTATCGCTTCCGATCGCATCTCCTGTTGTTGCATCTCTTGTTGTTGCGTCTCCTGTTGTCTCGTCTCTTGTTCTGCGACTTCCCGGTCTTGGTTTTCCAGAAATCTTTTCATTAGCTCTTTTATTTCTGTTTCGCTGAGACCTTCGAGCAATTTCTTTACTTTTTCATCTGTGTTCTCATTATCGCTGGCATTCGGGGAATTTTCATCGCTGGAAAACTTGAGTTTTTCCTCCGAATCAACCTCTTCATCTTCTCTTTCATCTTCAGTCTCTTCATCCTCTCCTTCATCTTTAGCCTCTTCATCTTCTCTTTCATCTTCAACCTCTTTGCTTTTATCCGCGTCTGCTAAGGTGGCCGCCTCTCTATTTTCCAGAGAGGTATCTTCGGGGGAAGACCTAAACAAATTTATCGCATTTGCGATTACCTTCTTTCCGTAATCCACTATCCGTTTTCCCGTTTCTTTTAAAAAGTTATTTGAAGTGCTACCTTCATTCGATTCGCCTCTTATATTCATACTAATCTCCAAGCAGGAAATATGGCATAAATTTTTACAAAATCAATGAGATTTTAATTGCAGACTGGCGCTCCAGCTATTTTGCCACAAATAATCGAGGATATCTTCCTGTGAAACTCCAGAATGCCACCTGACAGCTTTAAAAACTAATTTTTTGATCGCAAATCTACGCCCTCCTGGGCTGAAAATTTTTGCGCAAAATGTCCCCCCGGGGAACTTCCGGAACGTTTTCCGAGCTATCCGATCTGGTAGCGCGTAAAGCGCCTGACTTTGATGTTTTCACCGATCTGTGCGATCGCCTGTGAAATGTAGGTTCCAACTGAATTCTGCTGATCTTTGATAAAAGGCTGGTCCAGCAGACAAACTTCACTGTGCCACTTTGCGACTTTCCCGGCAACGATTTTTTCAATCGCGTTTTCCGGCTTCCCCGCACACTGTTCAATGGCGATACTCCGCTCTTTTTCCTCGAGCTCATCCGGTATTTCATCGGCGGAAACGTAGGCTGGAGACATTGCGGCAATGTGCATGCAAATATCCTTCGCCAGCTGCTGAAAAATTTCATTCTTGGCAACAAAATCGGTCTCGCAGTTTAATTCCAGCAAAACTCCCACGCGTCCACCATTGTGGATGTAGGATTGAATTACTCCTTCGCTGGCCTCACGTCCCGCTTTTTTAGCGGCATTGGAAATACCCTTCCTCTTCAAAATTAAAATCGCCTGCTCCATGTCGCCGCTGGCTTCGACCAGAGCTTTTTTGCATTCCATCATTCCGGCACCCGAACGCTGCCGCAGCTCATTTACAATCTTTGCACTAATTTCCATAACACCTCCCCACTAATTTTCTACCACTTCAGTTTCAACTCGCTGAGCAGCGGCCGCAGCCGACATTTCATCAACAATTTCCTGGGATATCGAAACCTCCGGCACAATTTGCACCAAATCACCTGCGGATAGCAGCTTTTTCTTTGACGATTTGCGCTCGCCTCTAATTGCTATGCCCTCCTGAATTCCCTCAAGCAGCAATCCAACGATCATTCTTATTGCCCTCCCCGAATCATCATTGCACATAATTGGATAGTCCACCAGGGTCGGATCCGAATTGGTGTCAACGATGGCAATCACGGGAATGCCGATTTTCTTCGCCTCTAAAACGGAAATGTATTCGTGCATCACGTCGACGACAAACAAAGCTTCCGGCAATCCCTCGATCTGCATCAATCCCTCAAAAGTACTGTGCATGCGTGCCATTTCACGGCGAATCGCTGCACCTTCCTTTTTGAACATCTTTGCTATCTCACCGGCCTCATCCATTTTTAGAAATTTTCTGTACTTGTTCAAGCTGCGTTCAATGGTCTGAAAATTCGTCAGCGTGCCACCAACCCAGCGATTCACGCAAAATGGCATCTCAACAGACATTGCACCCTCTTTAACAACGTCATTCGCCTGTTTCTTTGTGCCTATGAACCAGATGTTTCCCCCTCCGGAGACGACATTTTTGACAGTATCGCACGCCTTTTCAACCTGCTCACACGTCTTCACGAGATCAATGATCGTTATTCCATTGCGGTGATCAAAAATATAGGGCAATGTCTTCGGATTCCACCGTTTTCTCTGGTGCCCGATGTGTACTCCGGCTTCGAACAATTCCTGGGGTGAGGTTCTCATATTCTCTTTCTCCATTCCGCAAGGCCGCGAACCATTCGCCACCAAGCATCCCTGGATTTTTAGGTAAAATTAACAATTAGTCTGGACGCTGCACATAAAATCGATACTGACAAGATTTTTTTTGGGAGATCTTAACAAATTTCATGATAATTGGGATAGAAAGCTCGTGCGATGAATCCGCAGTCGCCTTATTCGAAGAGTCATCGGGAATTGTGTTTGAGGAAATCGCGTCGCAGATTAAACTGCACAGCGAATACGGCGGTGTTGTTCCCGATCTGGCATCCCGCGAACACGTAAAGAATTTCATTCCGCTACTCGAGCATTTGAAATGCTTCGGCACAGCTGAGGCAAAGTCAATAGCAGCGACGGCAAAGCCAGGACTTCCGGGATGTCTGAACATAGGTCTCGCCGCAGCCAGAGCACTGTCTCTAATTCTAAACATACCGGTTGTCGAAATCGATCATCTTCACGGCCACTTGCTTTCTCCATTTATTCAAGTTCACGGCAGCGATCCGGAGCATTTCCATTCCAATTTGAAGGAATTTTTACCATCTCTAGGGCTACTGGTATCCGGCGGAAACACAATTCTATGCGAAATAGCGGAAAGCCTTGAATTTACAATCATCGCAGAAACCCAGGACGATGCAGCCGGAGAGGCATTCGATAAGGGCGCAAAATTACTCGGCCTACCCTACCCCGGCGGCGCCCTGATTGAAAAGTTTGCCAAACTTGGCGATCCGAAAAAATATCACTTCCCCAGAGCATTTCCCAGCAAATTGGACATGAAATTTAGTTTTTCCGGGCTAAAGACTAGCCTGCGATATTTCCTGGAAAAATTCAACGGAAGCATTCAGCACCACAGCAGTGATATTTGCGCCTCCTACCAGGAAGCAATCATCGACATGCTCAGCAGGAAAGTCGAACATGCACTCGCCGCCTATCCCCGCTGCAAAAGTCTTGGAATTAGCGGTGGCGTTTCAAATAACGAAACCTTGCGCAGCAGGATATTCGCACTGGCGGAAAGATTCAGCAAAAAATTCATCTGCCCTCTTCCTCAGCACAGCGGTGACAACGCAGCAATGATAGCCTTCGCCGCCTACGTTGAAACTCTCAAATGCAAATAGCACTACACCAATTGCGCAAAAACTGGCAATCCACTGTCATAGACATACTTTACTTCCCCCAGAATCAGCGGCGCTGCGTATCTGAAAAATGCGGCGTCAAGTGACATGCTTTCGTAGTCATACCAGGACTCAGGAAATTCTTTAACATTGGCTGAAATGTTTTCAAAATCCACGCAATTCACCTCCGAAGAGTACTTGTTTTCATCGGCGCGCAGAAGCGTGATCATTTTTCCACTGATTCCACTGGCAACGGCAAGCTCCAGTGCTTTTTGCGCACACAATTCCGACTCAGTGACGTCAGTTTCGGATAGCGTCATGCACGATGTGAGCTCCCAGTCACTCAGAGCTATCAAATCCACTTGAACCCCGAAATTTGCCCTGGCAATAAATTCTATGTGTTCCGCTGCTCTGTGCTGGACGGCCAAATTTTCTCCCCTTGCGTCAGTCAGCTTATCCCCTATGGCGATTACGCAGTGCCCGATGCTTTTTATCGACTTGTGTATATTCTTCACGAAAGTGCCCTCATCGAATTTTGAAAGAATTATTAAATGCGGAGCAGCGCCGCTGTCCTTTCGCGACCGCATGAGAGATAGGGAAGCAATTAGCCACTCACTGCTGCACCCTTTCAGTTCAAGTATAGTTATGGCTCCATTCGGCTGTTTCGATTGCACATTGGTAATAACGCTCTTTGCTGTCACTGCCAAATGCTTTGCCATTGAACCATATCCCAGGCAATGATCCGTCAACTGCGTGGCGTTGTCCGAGGAAGTCGGAATCAGCATCAGGCGCATTTCGTAATTGGATCTCTTTATGAAGTTACTCAATTCGGCACACTTACCGGCAACGGAACTATCTCCTATGATGAACAGGAAGCGGACGTTGTACTTTTGTAAAATTTCCACAAGCTTTCCGAATTCAATTTCATCGTAAACTACTGTCTTCAGCGCTGCTCCCGGAGTTCCAGTGAGGTTGGATATATTTTTTTGGTGCTGTTCTGCCAAATCAATAAATTGCCCACTCAGCAAACCCTGAATTCCGCCAACGCAACCGTAAATTTCTCCTATGCAGTCATAGTTCAATGCTTTTTTGACCAGCGCACCCAATATTGCATTTGTGATAGCCGATGCTTTTCCCATCTGTAAAATCAAAACATTACCGCTTAACTCTTCCATAGAACCTTGATTTTCGAGAACTTGTTTTAAAAATCAAAATAAGCAATAATTTTTTAAGCTTTTCCAGTTTATAGCAAAATTGTAAAACACTGCCCCTGAAATCCAAAAATTCACTCCGCAACCCAAGTTCAGCAAAACTCACAATTTTTCCCAGAACGATTTCTTGACAAAATTAATAAATCGCTAGTGATATTGGTGTGAAGCCGTTTATAAGAATTTTTCTATTTGCAAGTCTTGTATTTTTTATATCGGGCTGCGAAACAGAGCAACCCCACAACTATACCTATGCCTCTCCCCCCGATCAAGTGACAATCGGAACCGTTCAACGATTCGTAAAAAAGGGAATGTATTCCTATGAGGTCATTGAAGCCCTTGGCTCTCCAAATATGGTCACCAAAAATGCTGAAGGCTGCGAAACTTGGGTATACGACAAAATTCACTCGGAATACGAAACACGGGCATCCGATGGGGGACTTAATCTTATAATTTTTGGTACGCATTCGGCGAGGAGGACAGGATCGTCGGAGGAGCGCACACTGACAATAGTCATCCACTTTGACTTGGACGCAAGGGTGTCTGATTTTTCCTATAGAACAACGTCGTTTTAACCACTGTTTTATATGCTGAGAATATTTTTTGTTTCATCACTATTCATGTCCGCATGCATTTGCGGAGGATGCCTTCTGCTGGATGACTCTTCGGAGGGGGGAACACCACGCACCAGCATTGACATTCAAACAATGCAAACCCGCGAATTCTATTGCTCCTATAAAATTGCTTTTGCGGCTGTCATAGATGTCTTTCAGGACCTGGGATTCATCATTCAAACATCGGATTCGGCGATGGGGCTGGTCATAGCGAAAAGCAGCATCACATCAAACGAATCTCATCGGCTCAGATTTCAAGATTCGTTGCTTTTAAGCGCACCCAATTCCGAATCAACCTGGGATACCGGAACCGCCCACGTGGAGGAACTCGGGAATAACAGAGTGTCAATACGCGTAAGCTTTGTCACCAACAAAAAGACTTTCAATGAATTCGGTGGTGCCAATGAAAGTAGCTATGCCCTAATGGACTCCAAGTTTTACATTCGCTTTTTTGAAAAAATCGACAAGTCTATCTTTGTTCGGCAGAGCATAAAAGCAGGCGAACAGTAAAACAAGCACTTCACGCATTAAAAAATTTCCACCACGCAACCGTCTAGCACGCCCTGTTGCGTACGGAGGCGTTGCGGAAGCCAGTTTCAAACAAAAGATTATCGGCGCACCTGAAACCGTAATCGCAAAGAAAGTCGCCAAATAAAAATTATAATTCCGTCAATCGCGGTAAAAATTGCTAGCCCATCATCGGAAAGCAAACATTCAAAATTGCATCCATCACTGCATTTGCGGAAATATCCAATGGCTTGTTGCTAAGCACAGCGGAAGCAATCGTGAAATGAAAATGAAAAATTTTAAAACACCACACAGTTTTCTCCGCAACACTCCCGATTTAATTAGGTGAAAATGTTCGCCGGCAAAGAGTAAAATTTTCCCCTCAGCCGCAGCATCTTCGCATTTCATGTGTCTTTGCTCTAATCCGCAGTAAGCATGTCATTGCTTCTGATGCTTTCACTGTATTGCTGCAAAAATGCTTTCATGAAATTTCCCAGATCTTCAACTTGGCTAGCGTAGACCGGATCTGACACCAGATTTTTCTCCAGGAAAAAATCTTCCCTTTCGTACAATTCCGATACACGTTCACCATTAAATCTGCAAACAAATTTCTTCGTTATAATCTGATAAATTCCATTATTGTAGCTGATGGAAAACCGTGGGGCATCTCCATTAAATAGGCTTGAACCGAAGGAAAAATAATTGTGTTTGCTCCCAACTAGATCCAAAAGAGAAGGCATAATATCTATCTGCTGAGCAACTTCTTCCGATTTCCCGACCAGTTTCCCATTGGGGTCGAAAAACATCAGCGGAATGGAATATCCGCCCAGAGTGTTTTTGTAATACCTTTGCTGGGGGCCGGCTATGTGATCCGCAACAAGAACGAATATGGTATTTTTGTACCAGTCCATCTTTTCCGCAGTTTCAAAAAATTTTCGCAGCGAATAATCCGTGTAGGCAATAAGTTCTTCCAGAGGCTCAGACCCGCTGCCCTTTGGAAATTTGCCGTGCAACTCCTGCGGATACAAATACGGATGATGGGACGACAGCGTGAACAGGATCGCCAGGAACGGCTTTTCCGATGCGTTGACCTTTCTCGCAACAAACTGAAAAAATTTCTCATCGTAGACACCCCACCCCTTCGTGTCAGATTCCGGACCATCGTAGTCATATTCGCAGTAGTATTCTTCAATTTGCGCCTTGACTCTCAGGCTATTGAAGTGGCATGAGTTGCTTTTTCCGCCGTAGAAAAACATTGTTTTGTATCCATCCTTTCTCAAAATTGCCGGAAGAGGAACCATTGCGTTCTCCGCATAGGCACTTGTTATGTAGGGCGATCCGAAGAGACATGGGATCCCCAGTGTAATTGAAGTCAAAGCGTCTATGGACACTACCCCATTCGCAAAACCGTCGAAAGCGTAGCTTTTTTTCAGCAGCGAATCTAAAAACGGGGTAAAAGGAATGTCCCTGTTATCCTTGAATTGCCTGTCAAGCGCACCTACGTGTTCCGCCGAAAAGCTTTCTAAAATTATTATGAACACATTCTTCCCTCTAAAATCTTCGCAGGAATCACAGAAATTTCCACTTCCATGTCTGGGCGAAAATTTTGCCAGTCGAGTGTCTCCAACACCAAAATACTTCATCTGCGGCAGGCTTGCATTTTTCCTTGTGTGAAAAATATTAAATGCCGTGTTGTTTACCAGGCTAGCCATCTGCAGGGTTGGCGCATAAATGTTTGAATCCACCGGCTTCAGAGGCTTCCTTTGAAATCCTCCGCGAACACAAATTATCAAAAGTACCACCGCCGCAAAAAAATATCCAAAATCGCGCACTTCGATTCTGTCGGATTTCCCAATAAAACTAAGTCTGCGCGGACACATGCAAAGCGCGCACGTCAGCAGCATCCCAACCACTGCGACATACCAGTAGCGCGCCAGCACGTTTAAATATATGTAAAAATCCTCCGTCAGCATCACCCCTTGGCTAAATATTTCACCTCCCATACGCCTGAATGTGAAGGAAAAATATTTCGCATCTATGACGTTCGCAATCAGTGCCAAAAAATTAAATGCAACGAACCAGGTTTCCGCCAGAATATTTGGAATTTTCCAGGAGCGAAACCTGAGCGGCAAAGTCCAAAAAATCCAAATCGGGGCATTGAGAATTGCAATAATCGCCAGATCAAATCTTAGGCCAACGGCGAAAGCCAGCATAATATTACGGAGACTTTCGTCCTGGAAAAATTTGCAGTTGCAAAAGAAAAACAAAAGACGAGCGACGGAAAAAATAGCAAGCAGCAGTCCAAATTTGAGGAAAAGTGTCTTCCAATAATTTTGCTCTTGTCTTTTTTGCTTCCTTTGTCTTTCTCGCTCCATGGGTATTTGCTACTCTAACCTTCGGGGAAGGACTAATGAAAGTTATAGGCGTGCAAAGGAAATTTTGCAGAAAATTTTTTAGACTTTTTGTTATTTTTTTCTGGAGATACGTCGTCAATCCTCTGAGCTATTCCATAAGTGGCATGCGATTTATGAGGCACGAGCGACCGTTCCGGGTAGAGCTGGTTTGCGGGATAGTGGTTCTGCCAATATGTTTCTGGTTCCTCGGTTGGACTTGGAAATTTTTACTGCTGGTTATCGATTTTTTCCTGCTGCTGATAGCAGAATGTCTAAACACGGCAATCGAATCGATTGTAAATTTTGCGGCTCAAAACAAAAAATTTCCCCTGGCGAAAAAAGCAAAAGACACGGCCAGTGCAGCGGTTTATATTGCCCTTTGGAATGTAATAATTTCGGGAATTTTTATCCTAACCCTATAGGCGGAAGGAATTTTCTTTCCGTAGAATTTTGTCGATTTTCTCAGAAATTATTGCGGCAACAGCATTCAGCCCGTTTGTTCCCGTATTAATCCTAAAAACATCTGCGCCACAAACGATTCTCCCGCCATCGATTTTGTCCCGCTTGCCTATGAAATCGCTTTCCCTGTCATTCTTTCTCCGGAGGGAACGCTCGCCGGCGCTTGCTTCCAAAAAAAACTTCAGATCCGCATCCGGTAGAACCACGCTGGTTATGTCACGCCCTTCCATGATCACACCTCCAAATCCGTGCTCCCGTGCAACTTCTATCTGCGACCTTTGGTAAACAAATAAAGATTTACGGATGCTATCAACGGCTGAATATTGAGCGACTGCTTCATTTATCTCCCGGGTGCGCAAATCTTCTCCGGCAAAATCTTCACCGCCTATGGTAATCCCCGAAACATTCCCATCGACCTCCGTTCCAAGGACAACGCTCCGCAGAAAATTACCTATACCCCCGGTATCGCCGCTGCTCACGCTGGCCTGCTTCAATTTCAGCGCAAATGCCCGGTAGTGCGTCCCCGTTGACACCAGCAGGAAATTGTACCTATTCGCTATCAGCAAAGATGTTGACGTCTTTCCCGAGGCCGCCGCACCATCCACCGCAATGGTTATAAAATTTTGCATCCCGTTTCGGAAAGTAAATAATTTGCCGCTTTTCCTTCTCACCCGAAAAAGTGAAAATCTTCTGAAAATCAAGCAAAAAATTAGAAAGTTTGCGAATCCCTGAGTTTGGGGAAAACCTCCTCCAGAGAATTGCACACTCCGGGCAAAGTGGCAAACTATTTTAAGAATTTTCTCGCAAAATAATCAACTATGCCAAGTATGGCCGCCATGTGTAGCATCATAGGTTATGTGGGCGAAAAGAATCTCGGACAAGTTCTGCTGGATGGCCTTTCCAGGATGGAATACAGAGGCTATGACTCAGCGGGAATAAGCGGATTAAAAGACGGAAAATTTGTCCTGCTGAAACGACTTGGAAGAGTAAAAAATTTAGCCGATGCCGTTGACAGCTCCATGAACTTAGGGAATGTTGGAATTGGACACACGCGATGGGCCACCCATGGAAAAGTTTCCGTAAGGAATGCACATCCACAGATCAGCTGCAATGGAATTTTTTCAATTGTCCACAACGGCGTAATTGAAAACTATGAATCCATAAAAAAATATCTGGTTAAGCAGGGCTATAAATTTAGCTCGGACACTGACACTGAGGTTTTGGTAAATCTCATAGAGTACCATTACAACAAAGAAAGAGAACCGAAAAATAAGTTTCTAACCAGTGTGCAAAAAGCACTGCTGCACGTGGTTGGAACATATGGAATTGCAGTTCTTTCCAAAGATAATCCGGATGAAATCGTCGTCGCAAGGAAAAGTTCCCCTCTGCTAATTGGAGTAGGCGACGGGGAAATGTTTGTGGCGAGTGATGCCTGTGCCATAGTTACTCACACAAAAAATGTCGTCTACCTAAATGATGGGGAGCTCGCCCGCATCACACGCTCCGATATTTTCATCACAACGATGAAAAATAAAGAGGTGAATGCGATAAAATGCGAACTAGATTGGCAGACTGAGGATGTATCGCTCAAGGGCTACGAACATTTCATGCTGAAGGAAATTTGTGAACAGCCACAATCTCTGGAAAATGCAATGCGCGGCAGGTTCTCCGATGACATGAGCACGTCCAAATTCGGTGGACTTCAGCTGTCCCCACACGAACTGCGACAGATCGACAGAATTTTATTTTGCGCCTGCGGAACTGCGTGGCACGCATGCCTAGTTGCGGAATACTTCATCGAAAAATACGCAAGAATTCCAGTGGAAGTCGAATATTCATCGGAGTTTCGCTACCGCAATATGCCACTCGAAAAAAACACGCTCGTCTTCATCGTCAGCCAATCCGGAGAAACATTGGATTCTCTCGCAGCCCTGCAGGAGGCCAAGCGCAAGGGTTATAAAACCCTGGCAATAACCAACGTGGTTGGGTCAACGATAGCCAGAGAGTCGGAGGGTGGAATCTATCAGCATTCGGGCCCGGAAATTGGCGTAGCGGCAAGCAAAACATTTACTGCCCAAATTTGCATCGCCGCCATGCTCGCTCTTTATTTCGGAAGGCTGCATGACATGAGTTTTGATGAGGGCGCTGCCTTTGTTCAAGCTCTGCTGCAGCTCCCAGAAAAAGTTGCCCAGGTCCTGGAAAAAAAGGATGAAATTCGCCTGATCGCTGAAAAATACGCCCACTACGAAGACATGCTTTTTCTTGGCCGCCAATCAATGTTCCCCATAGCGCTGGAGGGAGCGCTGAAATTGAAAGAAATTTCATATATTCACGCCGAAGGATATCCAGCCGCGGAGATGAAGCACGGACTGATCGCCCTGGTTTCTGAAAAATGTCCCTGCTTATTCCTTGCAACGCAAAAAGATATTTTGGGGAAAACGGTATCAAATATACGGGAAGTAAAAGCACGGAATGCCAGGGTGGTAGCAATTGTATCCGAGGAAGATGCAACCTCGTTCGGATACATCGATGATGTGATAGCAATTCCCGATGTGCACGATGCCATAAGGCCGATAGTTGCAACGATTCCTCTGCAACTATTTGCGTACTACATCGCAAAGATACGCGGGTGCGACATAGACAAGCCTAGAAATTTAGCGAAATCAGTAACCGTGGAATAGAAATTCAATGGGGAAATTTCCGAAATACTTTTTTTTACTTCTGCTTGTTTGGAGAGCGGCAGCGTGTTTCTCGGAATCGGAACAGCCAAAGATCAGCGTGGACGAAAACGATTTCATTTCCATTGAAAATGCGCTGCACAGTGATTTTACATCACTGATTAGCAGAGGAAATAACGCCTATAAAATAGGACTTTTCACACTTGCTAAAAATTTTTTCACCCAGGCTCTCGGAATAAAAAATTTACCCAATGAGCAAAGGTGTATCGCCATGTCCGGACTGATAGAATCCGATTTGGCAACTGGGAATTTTTCCGAAGTAATGGATAAATTTGACACAATTTTAAAACTGGCAAATGCAGAGCTTCAGCCGAGCCTGCGCAATAAATTTTTGATAAACGCTTCCATTGTCGCGTGTTTTAAAAATGATTTTTCTGCGGCAAATAAAATTTTACTAAGGTCCGACGTAAAAAATCTTGAGAACTATGAGCTGGCATGGTACTACGCGGTGAAAAGTGCCATCTCCGCGATGGCCATGAACTTTGAGGAGATGGCGAATAATCTGGAGGAAGCTAAAGGACACTCCACTTCTTCCGATCAGACCGCTCAAATTCAGGCATTCGCAACGCAATTTATGCTGCAATTTCCAACAAAGTCTGCCGACTTCGCGAATCTGTTGGCAACGCTAAATTCTCTGTGCGAAAAATATGAATACCGAAGCAGCGGATATCCGTTCGTAAAGGCCTATTCACTGCTACTTACGCGCATCGGAAATACTCAAAGGGCAAAAAATTTGCTGGACGAACAGATGAGAGCCATTGATAAATCCGATGAGCAAAATTTGCAGTCGTTTTATTTGCACAAAGCAATCGCAAGCGGGCTGCACTCCGCCGATGGGCTCGGCATAGTCCTAAATCTCCTGCTTTCTTCCGCCAACGATGAATTGAAGAAACAAACCCTAAAGCTATTCGTTTCATCCGCTGAAAATACAAATCAGCGCATCGAAGCCCTAAAAATACTGTCGAGCAAGGACATTCAAAATCTCCCGGGCAGCATGGTGCGCCAAATTTTATTTGCGAAAATGAGGTTGGCTGTTGACACAGGGAATATAAATGCAGCTCAGCAGGTAGCGGAGGAAATTATTTTTCAATTTCCCCAGGAACCTCTCACTGTGAACATATATGAAGCTCTGGCATATCTGGCGTGGCAACAAAGCCCCAGGGACTATAGAATGGCGGCACATTATCTGGGTAAAATGCGCGAACTTATAAGTGACGAGAGGGAAAAATTCGCACTGACAATGCAAATAGGCAATGCCTTTTACCTGAGTGATGCCTACGACATCGCCTCCCAGATATACGAAGAAGTGCTGAAAAGTAATTTGGAAGAGATCGCCTACGATAGAGTTCTATGCCAACTGGTTCAGACCGCCGTAAAATCCAATAATTTGGCGGCTGCGGAACAGCATCTCATAAATTTTAGACAAACTCACAATTTTCTCACGGAATATAGATGGCATGCGGAACTACTGTACGTTAATGCGCTAATTCATTCGGGAAATACAACCCAAGCCACAGATTACCTGTCTCTGCTACTGGACGCCTATGCTGCCAAAATTCCGCCATTCTATCTGGTAAAATTTTATCTGCTGCAGGCACACTCAATGTTTTCAAAGCAAAATTACCAGCGGGCACATATTCTCGCACTGCGCATCTGTGAAATTTTTCCCAGCAGAAGCCATTCCGCAGAAATCGCAGAAATCGCAAGCAAAGCATTGTTCATAAAAGGAGCATGCGAATTAAAATTGAAAAATGAGAGTGACGGCATTCAAACCTTCAAACAATTGAGGAAAATGTATCCGGAGCAGGAAATTGCCACACTGTCGTACTTCGAGGAAGCGGAGTACCAACACCAGAGAGGAAATACTCCACTTGCCTGCAAAATTCTCCTGGAATACGCCAAATCCGAAGGCACATATTCTCCATTTGCCTACTACAAATGCGCAGAATACTACAAATCTCTCGGCATGGAAAGCTACAGCGATGCAATCGCCTGTCTATCAATTCTGAGCTCCAAGTACGCCAATCATGAAATCATCTACGCAACGAGATTGGAAATTGCGGATATGCTCCGCATGAGCGGCAGATTTGGAGAAGCGGAACTGGTCTACGAGGAGTTGCTAAAAGACTTTCCATTCGAGAAAAGGTATCATTTTACCGAGTTTTGCCTGGCCAAGTCAATTTTTGCTCAAAAATCGAGGGGAGATATTTTCGGAGAACGTGCTCAGATGATACTGGAGCGCCTCTACTCCACTGGCATGACCGACTTGTCACTGCACATAGAAATCGCAGCCATGTATTGCTTTGTTCTGCGCGAAAATTCCCTGGGGGAAGAAATGGAGAAAATCGCCTGGGAAACTCTGCTTACATCCATTGCCGACGGGAACGAATTGGCTCGCAATGATCTTTATTGGCTATTGCAGATGGTAAATATTCTCGGCGATTTCTACCAACCGGACAGGGATAAGTCCAAAATTGAAGCACTCTCCGCAATTGAAAGCAAATTAAACGCCATTTCTCCTTATTCAAACTAGCATGAAAACATTTTCCCTGGTCATCGGCCTTATTTTATCAATTTGTTCCACTTCCAACGGCGAAGATATTTTCACGCCAAAGGAAGTAATTGCTCTGGGAGTTACGCAGGGAATCACGGAATTTCTACCGGTTTCATCCACGGCACACCTGATACTAGTCGACAAGTTTATGCTGGACGGCGGAATGGCGAAATCACGCTCTGAAGCAGACACCGAAGACACAAAATCACGTGCCAAAAATTCCTACTTTAGCCTGATTCAATTTGGATCCATTGCAGCCATACTCTGCCTGTACCGGAAGAGATTCACCAGCATTGGCATGGGTATGCTGGGAAGAGATTCTCGCGGACGCAGACTGATTTGCAATTTGCTGATTTCGTTCCTTCCGGCCGCAGTAATCGGATTATTCATAGATGGATGGCTGCAGAAAATTGCCTATAATGCCAATGCAATTGCCATTTCACTGGTCATTGGTGGCGTAATCATATTCATCGCCGAAAGGCATTATGGCCGGGAAAAACTCACCTGGGGGAGTAGTGGCAGGACCATCGAAAATTTGACCAGCACGCAAAGCCTAGCCATCGGCCTTTGGCAATGCTTGGCGTTCATTCCCGGCATGAGCAGATCAATGACCAGCATTGTCGGCGGATACGGGTGTGGACTGGGAAGAGCTGCAGCCGCAGAATACAGCTTTCTTCTCGGTGTTCTGACTCTAACCGCAGCAGCGGGCTATAAATTTACAAAAGACTTCAATGTAATTTTTGCCTACTTCGGAATTAAATTATTCTGCCTTGGAATCTTCGCAGCATTTATTGCTTCGATCGTTGCAATCAAAATTTTTGTCACATTTATTGCCCGCCATGGAATGCTATTTTTCGCTCCCTACAGAATTATTTTAGCAATCATAATTTTTTGCTAGTTTAATCGTCAGGTAAAAATTTTACCGCAAAAACTTCTTGATTTTCGCCTTTTATCTATTACCTGTTGGACGAGTAATGGCTAGAATTTGCATAGTGACTGGGAAGCGTCGATCCGTGGGGTGCCGCATCATACGAAGAGGGCAATCCAAAGTAAGCGGAGGAATCGGAACACACGTGGTAAAAAGGACAAAACGCCTGTTTAAGCCAAACTTGCAGCACATTCGCATCCTCTTGTCCAGTGGACAGGTCAAGCGCGTTTGGGTATCGGTAAAAGCTATTAAAGCTGGATTGGTGCAAAAGGTTGTATCCTAGAGCAGAACTGAGAACTGGCTGAAAGCGTCGGGTAGCCTTTACCTACAATGGAGTGCTTTGATGTTATCTCTGGAAGATTTGCGCAGGAATAGTGATGCCATAAAAAATGGTGTCAGCAGGAAGAAGTTTCACTGCGACATTGATAAATTTCTAAGTGTCGATTGCAAACGCCGGGAATATGTGGCAAAGTTCGAGGCGATGCGGGCTGAACAAAATGTTGCCAGCGATAAAATTGCTGCGCTCCAAAAAGGTTCCAGAGAATTTCTAGATGCCGTGGCAAGTTTGAGAGAGCTTTCTCTGAAGGTTAAGGAGTCGGAGGCAAAGATTCGGGAGATTGATGGGGAGTGGAAATCTCTCTATCTGTCAATTCCAAATGTTCCCCACGAATCCGTGCCAATCGGGAAGACAGAGAAGGATAACGTTGCAATTTCCTCCTGGGAACCCACTGGTGGAATTTCCGAATTCGCAATGCCACACTACGATATTCCCTGGTTCTCCAAAGCCATAGACTTTCCACGGGGGGTAAAAGTGTCGGGAGCTGGATTTCCATTCTACATCGGAGACATGGCACGTTTGGTGCGAGCACTGCTGGCTTTTTTCCTGGATGAAGCCAAAAGTAATGGCTACACAGAATTTCTGTGCCCGATTTTAGTCAATCCAGCGAGCGCCACAGCAACCGGGCAATTGCCTGATAAAGAGGGTATGATGTACCACGTCACCGGGGATAATCTCTACTGCATACCAACGGCAGAAGTCCCGCTGACAAATTTTTTCCGCGATGAAATCTTAGGCGACGATGATTTGCCAATTCTCTGCTGCGGACATACGCCATGTTTCCGCCGAGAGGCGGGAAGCTGGGGCAAAGACGTTCGCGGACTGAATCGCCTGCACCAATTTGACAAAGTTGAATTGGTAAAACTTGTCTGTCCCAGCGAAAGCTTCAATGAGCTGGAAAAGCTCAGAGCAGATGCGGAAAGAATTTTGCAAAAGCTCGAAATCCCATACCGCGTGCTATCCATTTGCACCGGAGACATTGGATTTGCCCATTCAAAACAATACGATCTCGAAGTTTGGGCTGGCGGACAAAAACGCTGGCTTGAAGTTTCCAGCTGCAGCAATTTTACGGATTTTCAGGCACGCCGCGGGGGAATAAAATTTCACTCAAAGGCGGATGGCAAGGCGCATTACGTGCACACGCTGAATGGATCTGGCTTGGCAATTCCACGCGTGTTGGCAGCAATTCTGGAAAATAATCTGCAAAAAGATCTTTCCATCGCCATACCTGAGATCCTGGTGCCACACATTGGAAATAATTTTCTCAAATTTCCAATGCCCTAGGTTCTGAAAATGAAAAATAACTCACCGGAATTCGAACCGCAAAACATAAAATTTCGCGAATAATTTCCAAAGGCAAGTCATCGAATTGACTATTCGGAAAAAGTGAATGAGTATCCTACGATTTTTCCCGGGGTAGATTATTTTTATGTTGAAACTTCCCTCGCTTGCGCGTAAATGTCACCGACTTCATGACTGCGAATCAACAGGCTCAGGCAAATGCACCAAAAAAAAATGCAATATCTCCGACGAGGGCTGAAAATTTCCCCGAATGGTACCAGCAGGTAATACAGGCTGCAAGTTTGGCGGACAACAGTCCGGTTCGCGGATGCATGGTGATTCGCCCCTGGGGATATGCCATCTGGGAACTCATTCAGAAGCGCCTCGACGGGATGTTCAAGGCAATGGGACACAAAAATGCCTACTTCCCATTACTTATACCCCTGAAATATTTTGAAAAGGAGGCGGAACACGTGGAAGGTTTCGCCAAAGAATGTGCAATCGTCACTCACACGCATCTGCAGCCGGACGGCAAGGGCGGCTTGGAACCAACTTCACCACTGGATGAGCCGCTGATCATTCGCCCAACTTCGGAAACAATCATCGGAGAAATGTTTGCCAAGTGGATACAGTCCTATCGCGACCTTCCTCTAAAAATCAACCAGTGGGCAAATGTCGTGCGCTGGGAAATGCGTCCGCGAATGTTTCTGCGAACGACGGAATTTCTCTGGCAGGAAGGCCATACAGTCCATGCAACGAGCGAAGAGGCACAGCAGGTAGCACTCGACATGTTGGAATGCTATAGGATCTTTGCTGAGGATTGCATGGCAATGCCAGTGATTTGCGGGAAAAAGTCCGAAGCAGAAAAATTCCCGGGGGCAGTATCGACGTTTACATTCGAAGCAATGATGCAGGACGGGAAAGCTCTCCAGGCCGGCACATCACACTTCCTGGGACAAAATTTCGCCAGAGCATCGAACATAAAATTCACCAGCGAAAATGGACGGGAAGAGTTTGGATGGACGACGTCATGGGGCGTTACTACGCGCCTAATCGGTGGACTGATCATGACGCATTCCGATGATGATGGCCTAATTCTTCCACCCCAGCTGTCGCCGCTTCAAATAGTAATTCTTCCGATTCACAGGGAAGATTCACAGCGGCAAGTCATGGAGTACTGCGAAAATCTCGTGGAAAAATTGGGATCAGTGATATTTCATGGGGAAAAGTTGCGCCTGGAAATCGACACCCGCAACATCCGCGGCGGAGATAAATCCTGGGAATGGATAAAGAAAGGCGTCCCCATTCGCCTGGAAATTGGCATGCGAGACATTGAGAGCGATACCATTTGCGTCCACAGGCGTGACCGGGCGCCGAAGGATGTGGATTTAATCCCCCGCGGCGAATTCGTTGCCTCTGCTGCGCAAATTCTTGAGAGTATTCAGGCAAATCTCTTCCAGCGAGCTAAAAAATACAGAAAAGAAAATTCTAGGCATGTGCAGACGCGGGAGGAACTGTTTGAATTTTTCGCCGGGAAAAATTCCGGATTCGCATATGCGCACTGGTGTGGCGACAATTCCATCGCGGAGGAAATGAAGGCCAAATTCGGCGTTACCATCCGCTGCCTGCCATTCTCCGAAACCGAATCTGGGGCCTGCATTTTTACTGGAAAACCGAGCGAACAAAAAGTTATCTGGGCAAAGAGCTACTAGCTTTTTGCATTGAAAATTTTTCACTTTGCTTCATAGGTATTGCATGTCTGTTTTTCAATCGCTGCCTGGATTTCGCGAGTTCTATCCCGAAGATTGCGCACTGAGAAATTTCATTTTCAACTGCTTCCGCCGGACAGCTGAAACATTTGGATTTGAAGAATACGACGCTCCAATAGTCGAACCAACCGAATTATTCACGGCGAAGTCCGGAAGCGAAATCATCACGCAGCTGTTCAATTTTGAAGACAAGGGAGGGCGGCAAATTTCCCTACGCCCAGAATTGACTCCATCGCTGGCTAGAATGGTTGGAAGCAGAGCTCAATCCATGAAAAAACCAATAAAATGGTTCAGCGTCGGCGAACAGTTCCGCTATGAACGTCCGCAGAAGGGCCGCCTGCGCTCATTCTACCAATTCAATGCCGACCTGCTGGGAGATGATTCCATCGAGGCGGATGCGGAAATCATAGCTCTGGCGATTCAAACACTGAGAAATTTCGGGCTAACATGCAACGATTTCCACCTGCGCCTAAGCGACAGGCAACTGTGGATGCTATTCATCAAACAGCATACTTGCGATGAAAATTGCATGCTCGCCATTCTCGGAATAATTGACAAGCTTGAACGCGAGGAGGAAGCGAAGTCAATGGAAGCTCTCGAAAAGGTTTGTCCATCCATGGGAGAAAAAATTTTGGGAGACATAAAAAATTTGAAAAGCATCCATTCGCTGGAAGGTTTGCGAAAATTTTTCGAAGAATTTAAAGTGCCGAGCGCAGCAGTAAACGCTCGGATTGAAGAGTTTGCGCAACTGCTGGCTCGCCTCGATTCATTCGGATTGCTGGATTTCGTGAGCATAGATTTCGGCATAGTCCGCGGGTTGGCTTACTACACGGGATTTGTTTTTGAAATATTCGAACGCTCCGGGCAATCCCGTGCACTAGCCGGCGGCGGCAGATACGACGACCTAATAGGAAAATTGGGATATGCGAACCTCTCGGCCGTGGGATTTGCGATTGGAGATGTTACGCTTGGCAAGATATTGGAGGAAAAAAATCTCACTCCGAAGCTGCTGAAAAGCATCCACTGCTTCATTGTTTACACCAAAAAAACAGCAGCAGTTGCCATGCGAGAGATGATGCTCCTGCGTGAAAATAGCGTGGGCGTTGACTATTGCCTGGCTCCAGCTCCATTCTCTAGGCAATTAAAGGCAGCCACACAGGCAGGAGCAAAGTATGCAATTATTTTTGGAGAAACTGAGGCAGATGCCAGCTGCGCTGTGGTAAAAAATATGGCACTGCGCAGCGAAGAGCTCGTCGAATTCCCCAGAATCATCGAAGTAATTTCCCAATGACAAATTCCAGTGACAATATTTCCTGCATGACAGAATATTTCTGGGATGTTCTGAAAAGCGTCCAAGATCCTGAAATCGGCGTCAATGTCGTCGATTTGGGCATGATTTATGCAGTGGATCTGCAAAATTACGCCAACGGAAAATTTGAAGTAGGCATTGAAATGACACTAACATCTCCAGCCTGCCCCCTCGCGGATGAAATAGCCGATGAAATAAAATTTGCGATCACAAATACTGGAAAATGTTCCAAAGCTGAAGTAAGGTTTGTTTTTGATCCTCCCTGGAACATTGACATGATGACGGCTGAAGGGAAAATGCAACTCGGATTACTCTAAAAAAAAATAGAAAGCTTGCTTTTTTACAAAAATTTTTTAGCATACCCAACATTCTAAGGATTAATATGAGCGGTAGCAGAACAAAAGTTGATGATGCATTAAGTAATCTCGCGTCGAGGTTAAAGTTAGAGTCATTGAAACTTAATGAAAAAAATGAAACTTATTTACTCTTTGATCAAAAATTTCACGTGACGTGCATATTTGACGAAGTAAAGGATGAGTTTATCCTAACGTCCACCATTGGAGATCTCGAAAAAAATTCGCTGGAAGCCTATAAAAAATTATTGGAAGATAATTTTTTTTGGGCCGGTACGGCAGGATCTAGACTGCTTCTACAGGCAGCCGATGGGGACGACGCGGACACCATAATAATAAAAGAAATTGTTCCCATTGCAATGTTTGACGAAGAGCGACTATACGAACGCATGGAAGATTTTGTCAATGCGGTTGAGTACTGGGCATCGGAATATCCAAAATTGCAGCAGGGCGGAGGAATTAGGATAACTGAGGATACAGGAGTTTCAACGCCTGATTTTGGAGTGCTAAGTGCCTGACGGGGAAAGAAACTCATGGGAGCATTGGTTGATTCGTGGCTATCTGGCCTCAAAAAGGCTCCCTTCTTGCATTCTTCCCGTTTGCTGCTGCGGCCCATATGCGTGGGAGATGTGGCGCACATTCAAAGCAGCGTGAATGACGAGCGTGTCTGCAACAATTTATCTTACACGCCGCATCCATACACCATGGAAATGGCTGAAAATTGGACACGCAATGTGAACTATGGAATGGCAAATGATTCCTGCTGCTACTGGGCAATATGCGACCCAAAAACCGAAACTTTCATAGGGACAATGGGCCTGAGCATAAGCAGAGAGCAGGAAGGCTGCGAGATGCACTACTGGATAAATGCCGACCACTGGAACAATGGGTATTGCACCGAGGCTGCTAAACGCACAGTAATACACGTTTTTGAAGATTTGAAAATGCACAGACTGTACATTACCCACCGCGCAGGCGGCATTGCGTCAAAGAAAGTAATTGCAAAATGTGGATTCGTTTTCGAAGGGGTTATTAGGGAATCGCTGAAACGCCTTGGAAAGTTTGAAGACGTGATATCCTACAGCATATTGCAAAATGAATATCTTGCCATGAAAAAAAATGGCATATACTAGGCCAAATGAGGCTATTGAATCGATACGTGCTGCGCGAATGGTTCTCCGCACTGCTGTGCTCACACCTGGTGATAACATGTTTGCTGCTACTGGAGGATGTGTATAAAAATTTTGCCTACTGCCTGAAAGCGAAGGCCTCTCTGGTGGAAGTAGTGAAATACTACGCGGTTTTGGCAACTTCGTTCCACGCACTGGTCACCCCAATTGCCATGTTTGTGGCCACACTATTTGTCCTTGGACAACTGCACAAGAGAAATGAAATCACAGCTATGAAATGCTCCGGCATGAATATTTTGACAATAGCGAAACCCATCATCGCCGGGGGAATAATTCTGGCTGTGCTGAATTTAATTGCTGAAGCGCTGCTCGTCCCAATGGCAATCGACTACACGACGGCATTTAGAATTCAAATTGACGCCCGAGCAGGGTATAACACCGAGGAGAGTAAAATTGGCTTCTATAATCATTTGGACAACAGAATATGGTTTTTCCAGAGACTTGACAAGTTGTCCTGCATTGGGAAAGAAATAACTGTCATTTGCTGCGACGAAGAGAATAGGGAAAAGCTACGAATCTTCGCAACGCTCGCTAATTTTTCCCCCACTGAAAAATGTTGGCACTTTACAAATTGCAACGTGACAACCCTGGATCCATTAACCGGAGTGGCGATAAAATCTGAATCATTTGCCGAAAAAGATTTCCCATTGCTGACGGAAGATCCAAGAACAATGATAGCTTCCGTGAAAAAAAGAAATAATTTGTCATTCCCTGAGACCGTAAATCTCTTAAAATACGGTGGCAAAGGAGGTGTGGTCAATGGATTTAGAGTAAAAATTCACAAAACATTTGCCAATGCCGCCAACTGCCTGATTATTTTATTTTTTGCAATCTCATTCGCCACAATTGGGACCAGAATTGAGCAATTTGGAACTCTGGTTAAGGCGCTGGGGCTTTTAGTGCTATTCTTTTCCGTCGAAACAATTTTCGCCACACTGGGAAGCGGCGGAGCCCTTTCTCCAGCAATTGCTGCCTGGGGACCAGGTGTACTGATGCTATTGCCAGTGGCAAGATTATTCCGAACGGCCATGTGAGGTGTAAAATGAGCATCTGCCATGTCATCGATTTCGAGGGGAACAAAAACCTAGGGATTTCCGAATTCGGAGTGGTAACGCTGCAAAATTTTGAAATAATTTCCACCCACACTGAGATCTGCCAAAACACTTTCAATGACCACCTGGAATATTTTCTCAATCTACGCAGAACTGGGTTATTTGCAGCTCACTCTGCACAGATTGAAGATGGGCTCTTGCGCCACTACTGGGCATCTCCGGGACAAGTTCCGGTATTCACAGATGAAACAACAACTCTTTCCTGGGGACCCTGGGTGGACACAAAAGTTATCCACAGAGAGCTATTCAAAAATTTGAAATCCTACGAACTGGAGGATCTAATTTTTGCCTTCGAATTGCATTCCGAATTAGTAAAATTCTCGGAGAAATATTGCCTTCCGTGGCAAAGAAAATTTCACTGTGCGCTATTCGATGCACTTGCAACCGCCATGCTCATTCAAAATTTGCAAAAATATTTTCAAAATATTTCCCTGCCCTCTCTTGTATTGGTTGGTAAAAATTAAAAATAGCTTTTTGTTGACAGGTGTTAACTTTTGGGCAGCTTGATCTCCATGGATATAGAGGTATTTTGCGGACTAGTTGCTATGGCTATCGTTGTGGTCGTCACCAGTGGTTTTTTTGTGGTGAAGCAGCAGACATGCGCAGTTATCGAAAGACTGGGAAAGTTTCATCGCATAGCGGAACCGGGGTTATCGTGGAGAATTCCCGGAATTGATTCAATCGCTAGCAGATTGTCGTTTAGAATTCATCAGCTATCCGTGGAGGTGGAAACAAAAACTCAGGATAATGTGTTCGTAACTGTGGCGGTTGCTGTCCAGTATCGCGTGCTAAAGGAAAAGGTTTTTCAGGCATATTACACACTGCAGGACCACCAGTCACAGATAAAATCTTTTGTTTTCGATCTGGTGCGTGCGCAAGTTCCGCTGCTAATTCTCGACGATGTTTTTTCGAAGAAGGACGACATCGCAAACGCTATAAAATCGAATCTGAAGGAGACGATGGAAAATTTTGGCTATGAAATCGTTGAAGCGCTAATAACTGATATTAATCCTGATGCCAATGTTAAGTCCGCGATGAACGAAATTAACACCGCCCAGCGGCTGCGCCTGGCTGCAGCTGAGCGCGCGGAAAGTGAAAAAATCATTCGCGTAAAACAGGCGGAAGCGGAAGCGGAATCAAACATTTTACATGGCCGAGGAATAGCCGGTCAGCGCGCTGCCATCATCGAAGGGCTCGGGCACTCCGTTGAAGAATTTGTGAAGCAAATCCCCGATGCTCAGTCGTCAACTGTCATGGAAATGGTCATGCTCATCCAGTACATTGACACGCTGAAGGAAATAGGTAGCAAATCGAAATCAAACGTGGTTTTTGTTCCCCACTCGCCCGGAAATCTAGCGGACATAGGGGCACAGATCCGCGAAACACTGTTCTCCGAAGCATTTATCTGTAAAAAATAAAGATTTTTTCATGCTATCAGTGAACACCCAGTCATTTCCTTTGGCTGGGGCAGATTCATCATTTGCAGCAGCGTCGGTGCAATGTCGCACAACGCTCCAGACCGGCGCAATTTTTCAGCTTTCAGTCCCTTTCCATAAGCCACAACTTCCACCGGATTTGTGGTGTGCTGAGTGAATGGCTTTCCCGTTGCCACGTCCACCATTTTTTCCAAATTGCCATGGTCTGCTGTGACTAGCGCGTTGCCTCCGACTTCATTCACAGCAGCAAGCAAATCGCCAAGGCACACATCGATGACTTCGGCAGCTTTTATTCCCGCATCCATGTTGCCCGTGTGCCCGATCATATCCGGATTGGCAAAATTCACAACAATGAGGGAATACCCTCCACCGCGAATGGCATTTTTCACCTCGTCTTTCACGGCAAATGCACTCATTTCCGGCCGCTGATCATAGGTTTCAACATCCTTGGGGCTCGCTATCAGCTTGCGATCTTCACCGGGGAACGGAATTTCCCTGTAGTCATTGAAAAAAAACGTCACATGGGCATATTTTTCCGTTTCAGCGCATCTAAATTGTCTTAATCCGAGGTCGCTAATGTATTCTCCGAGAATATTTTTCATCCTCTCCAGCCGCCTGAAAAGAACATTTTCGCAGAGGCCAACCTCGTATTCCGTCAGCGTCGCATAGTGTAATTTTAGTAATTTTTCCCGTGGAAATTCTGAAAATCCGACATCCAGGAACGCCCTCGTTATCTCCCTGGGACGATCTCCGCGAAAATTAAAAAATAGAACGCTGTCGCCCTCTCCGATTTGACCGCTGAAATGTCCACTCCCATCAACAATTTGCGAGGGGAAAATGAACTCATCGCCCGTCTGTGTGGCCGACTTCGGATTGCTGTAGTAGTACTCGATAGCTTCCTTCGGCGATTGAAACTTTCGGAAGTTGCTTTTCCCAATCATGCAGTTGTAGGCCTCCTGGACGCGGTTCCACCGGCTGTCGCGATCCATCGCCCAGAATCTACCAATCACGGTGGCGATTTTTCCAACGCCAATTTCGCTGCATTTTTTTTCAATTTCTTCGCAATACTTCAGGCCGCTATCTCTTGGCGTGTCGCGCCCATCGCTGATAAAATGAATAAAAACGTTTTCCAGGTTCGAATTTTTCGCAAATTGCAAAATCGAAAACAGATGTCTCATCACGGAATGTATGCCGCCATTCGAGCACAGACCTATCAGATGCAACTTTGAATTGTGTTGCCGGGCGTTCTGGATCACTTCCCGGAACACCGAATTTTTTTCAAATTCGCCGCTGGCCATTGCTTTGTCAATCCTAACAATTTCCTGGTCAACCACACGTCCGGCTCCAATATTCTGGTGACCAACTTCGCTGTTGCCCATTACTCCATCCGGGAGCCCCACGGCCAACCCGGAAGCTTCGATCTCCGTGCGTGGCCAATTGGTGGCCAGTTCAGTGGATAGCGGAATGCGTGCACGCAGAATGGCATTGCAGAAATCCTCTTCTCTGCTGTGGTTACACCCCCAGCCATCGCGAATGACTAAAACAGTTGGGACAACACTTTCGGGCATGTGTCCATAATGATTATTCCGTGGATTTATTCAATTTCTTTCGCAATTTTTCCACCAGCTTTGCACGCTCTATGATCTGCTTCTCGGCCCCGGAATCCTTCCCGTGCCAAAATTTTTCCGGATGTTCCATATGGTACTGCCCGGAAATATTATCTGCGAAGTTGTGGCCGTACAGGTAATCCTTCTGGTTTCCCTCCCGCTTGTTTGCGCTGCCATGGCTATCACGCAGCCACAGTGGAACATTCTGCGATCCATTCTTCGCCACATGGGAGCGGCAGTTGCAGAGTGCCAGATAGGTGGAATTACTTTTTGGTGCCGTTGCCAGGAACACGGTGACATGCGCAAGATTTATTGCGCACTCTGGCATGCCAATTTTTTCACAGGCTTCAAAGCATGCAACCGCCAGTGAAAGTGCTCTCGAGTCAGCCAAGGCAACATCTTCTGAGGCAAAAATTACCATTCTGCGGGCAATAAACCGGGGATCCTCCCCGCCGTCTAGCATTTTTACCAGCCAAAAAATTGCAGCGTCCGGATCACATCCTCGCATGCTCTTTATGTAGGCAGAAATCGTATCGTAGTGCTCATCCTCATCGGCATCATACCTGAGCGCCCTCTCCATGGAAAAATTTTCCACATCCTCTGCCACTATTTGCGATCCCACCGGCAAGCTTACAGCGATGGTTTCAAGCGCATTTAGTGCCCAGCGCAAATCACCATTCGCCATTGTCGCAATGCTTGCGACAACTTCTTCCCCGGCGCGGCATTTCATTGCCCCCAGTCCGCGCTCGCTGTCACGCAGAGCGCATGTCAAAATTTCGGCAATTGCGCCGCTGCTCACCGGATTCAATTTGAACAGGTGGCTTCTGCTGAGCAGTGGAGAAATTACGTAGAATCCCGGGTTGTGCGTGGTGGCACCAATCAGGCGAATGTTGGCACTTTCGACATCCGGAAGCAGTAAATCCTGCTGTGCCTTGTTAAATCTGTGAATTTCATCGATGAACAGCAAAACGTTCTGTTCCACATGCTTCCGAGCAAATATTAAAATTTCTCGCAATTCGGAAACATTCGACAGCACAGCATTTATTTTTATAAATTTGGACTTCGTTTCACAGGCAATAACCTCAGCAAGCGTTGTTTTCCCACAACCCGGAACACCGTAGAAAATCATGCTGGAAAAGACTCCTGACTTTATCAGCTTTGGAAGCAGGCATTTGGGCCCCAAAATATGCTCCTGGCCAACTATATCGGACAACGCTTTCGGCCGCATTTTTATGGCCAGCGGAACGTAGTGCGATGCCGGCGAAGCGTTTTTCTCTGGGGCTTCGCTGAATTCAAACTCATCCTGCTCATGCAATGGCATAACTCACTCTATTCTGTGCCAATTCTATGGCGCTTCGGTGCGAATCCCTGCCTCGACTCGATTGAAAAAAAATCCAGAAAATTCCTTGTTTCCTCCGTGGTCGCAAAGTCATCTTTTACCATGCCCAGAGCACGCTCCCTAAAATTCCCAGTTCTTTTGTAAAATTCGGAAAAACAATTTTTCAGCGCCACAATGTTTTCTCTGGAAATTTTCGCACGGCGCAGCCCAACGAGATTCAGCCCAATTACAGTTGAAATTCCGAAAGCCATGGCATAGGGTGGAATATTGAGCGATGTGGCCGAAAGTCCTCCCAAAATAACATGGCTACCGATCACAACCCACTGGTGCACCGCCGCCCCTCCGCCAATGAAACATTTCGGGCCAACTTTCGCGTGCCCTCCCAGCATGCAGCCACTCGCCAAAACAGTTTCATCTCCGACAACACAGTCATGGGCAACGTGCGCTCCCGACTGGAGCATGCAATTGTTTCCAACTTTTGTAACAGCAGATTCCGCCGTCGCACGATTGACAGTGACGTACTCGCGAATGAGTGTGTTATCCCCAATGAGTACACCGCTGGTCGTCTGCCAATTAAAATTTTCATCCTGTGGAAGTCCTCCGATAACTGCAAAACTATCCACAAGGCAATCGCTGCCAATGATTGTTCCGGCCCTCAGTATGGCGTGTGAAGAAATCTTCGTTCCATCACCAACTGTAACACCATCCTCCACTATTGCATATGGACCAATTGCAACGCCCCTGCCAAGGGAAACATTTTCCCCGATAATTGCAGAACCGTGCACATTCGACATCGCGTGCTATGCTCACCAAAATACGCTACAAGTCAAGATATTGTGCAATTCTTTCCGCTATGCTTCTGAACGCTGGCAGTGAAACTCTGGATCCCCACGCGATTCCACTGCCTACTTTCGCATCATCGACGATCACCGTGATGACAATTTTTGGAGTGTCCAGCGGGAAAAATCCGCTGTATGAGGACGTGTGGTGGCTGTGGGAATATTTTCCATCGATGATTTTTTGCCCGGTTCCGGTTTTCCCGGCAAATTTAATGCCATTCCTGAGAGTTCCTTTTTCCGGATTGTGCAAAACTTTTCTCATGCGCACAGCCGTTTGCTGGGATATCACACGCCGCCTGACAATTGGCTCCGCCGATAAAATTTTTTCACCGCCATCAATCACACTCCTAAACAAGCTTGGTTTCAGCAGTATTCCATCGTTGGCAATTGCAGACATCGCGTAGTGCATTTGCAGCGGAACAACGCCAATGGCATGCCCCATGGCCAGGCGGGTAACCGTCAAAACATCCCACTTGGACACCGGAAACAATATCCCCCTCGATTCATCGTCAAAGCCGTAGCCAGCTTTTTCACCAAATCCATATGCCCTGACGCAATTGTAAAAATTCTCCTCTCCTATCATCATCGCGACCTGTGCCGATGCCCTGTTGCTGGATTTTCTGACGGCCTCAACAAAATTCAACTTGGCAAATGGGGTATGGTCATTGGGCAAAGAAACTTTTCTACCTCTGCTGATAATAGTACTCTGCATGCAATCAAAAATCGTATCTTCGCTGACAAGGCCATACTCCAGCCCAAACGACATTGCAACTATTTTAAATACTGAAGCCGGTTCGTAAATGCTGCAAACGGCTAGGTTTTTCATTGACTCGATGGAAAATTCCCAGTAGCTGTTAGGATCGTAGCTTGGATAATTTACCAGCGCAAGAATCTCTCCGCTGGTGACTTCGCTCACAATGGCGGAAGCAGCTGCCGGGGTAAACTCCCCAGCAAGTTTCTCAATCTCTTCATAGACAATTTTCTGAATATTTTTATCAATGGATAGAACGACATCACTGCCATTTTTGTGCTTGAATTCCTTTTTTCTGTACTGTGCCAATTCCCGTGAGCCACCGTCCTTTTCCGATTCCACATAGCCATCCTGCCCATTTAGATAAAAATTCATGTACTTTTCCACGCCACAAATCGGCACGCTATCCCTGCTAACGAATCCGGTTATGTGAGCCATTTCTCTGCCAAAGGGATAGGAGCGGCGGCATGCTTTTATGCCATACACCCCTCGAATTTTCATCGTTTTTATTTCCGCATAGAGTGAATCTCCGGCTATTTCACAAATGGGTATCCATCGCAGCTTTTTCACTCTGCTGCCAACAATTTCCTTCCTTCTGGAAAATTTGTCCAGCATGTCCCTCGCGTTTATCTCAAGAATTTCAGACAGCGTACAAATTGTTGGCAAATCCTTTTCCAAATCCGCAGCATAGGGATCTACTCCCAGTGTGATTTTTGTTTCATCGAATGCCAATACTTCAAAATTTCTATCGAATATTGTTCCCCTTTTTGCGCTGATCGTTGTGGTCGACCGCCTGGTCTGTTCCATCGACTTGAAGTATCTGCTGCGGCTAATGTGTGACAGATCCAGCACTCTCCATGTGATTACAAAAAATAGAGCCAAAACGGCGCAGATCATCACACAATACCGAATATGTTCCCGCCTCGCTTTCAACTGCCCAAAGTTGTGTACCAAAACTCACCAATTGCAAATACAATATTTCTCTCCCGCGGCAAGATCAGCATTCACTCTGCCACACTTGACAGGAATGATTCCGGGAGGATTTTCCAAGAATATGTAAACTTCGCATTAATTTATATTGCTAAATTTCACCATATGCCATATCTCTTTACAATTTATGAGTTTATACTGCTACGTCGTCGCTGTTTTGCTGTCCTATCTTATAGGATCGCTGTCGTTTGGCGCAATCATAGCAAAACTAAAAAAAGTGGATATTTTTTCGATGGGGAGCTGCACATCCGGAGCAACAAACGTAAACAGGGCGCTAGGAAAACATGCGGGATACTTGGTATTTGTTTTGGATTTTTTCAAGGGAGTCATTCCAACCTGGATCATTGTGAAATTTGTATCCCCCGAAAATCCGTCAAATACAAAACTAGCAATGCTTGGGTTGCTGGGAGTTATACTGGGGCACAGTTTTTCTATTTTCCACAGGCTGCGCGGAGGCAAAGGCATTGCTTCTGCCATGGGAGGACTCCTCATAATCATGCCAAAAGCACTGCTAATGGGAGTGTTCATTTGGCTAGTAATTTTTCACGCAACAAAAATAGTCTCAATGGCATCCCTCTGCTTCAGCAGCAGCATTATCCTGACATCCTATCTGTTTTTATACCCCAAGGAAAATACCACGTTCGCACTAATCCTCAACCTGCTGATTTTCTGGCGGCACAGGGAAAATATTGCAAAGATGATTTGTGGAACGGAGTACAAATTCACCAAAAAAAGCTAATGGCAAGAGTCATTCAAAAATACGGAGGAACGTCGGTGGGCGACATCGATTGCATCCGTGTTGTTGCGAATAAAATAAGGGAATCAGCCAGTCGGGGAAATGAAATTGTTGCCGTCGTATCCGCCCGCGCCGGAGTCACCGACAGATTAATTTCATATGCCAAAGCACTGGCAATTAATCCAAATGCCAGAGAATTTGACGCTCTGCTATGCACCGGGGAGCAGGAAAGCGTCGCTCTTTTGTCTATTGCACTGAATGAAATGGGGATCAAAGCTGTTTCCCTACTAGCCTTTCAGGTTGGCATTTTGACTTGTTCGTCGCATGGAAATGCCAGGATAAAAAGCATAGATGGCCAGCGCATCGAGGAACTTCTCGCAGCCAAAAATGTCGTGATTGTGGCAGGATTTCAGGGAATAAGCGAAGATGGAGACCTGACGACCATTGGACGCGGTGGATCCGATCTAACTGCACTTGCACTTGCACATAGACTCGGAGCGGACAGATGTGAAATTTACACCGACGTGACAGGCGTCCATACGGGAGATCCCAAAATAATCGAAAACGCACAGCTAATCGAAAATATCGACTTTGAATCCCTGCTTAGGCTGTCGTTTTTTGACAACAAAATCATGCAGGATCGCTCCATAGCTCTCGCGCAAAAGAAAAACATCCCGTTTACAATTTCCAATACTTTCTCCGGAGATTCCTCCAAAAAAACAAGCGTTTCCAGCGAATCAAACGACTACGAATCAACTGTCATAGGCGTTACGAACAAAACTGACCTCTGTCTGATCTCGTGCGAATCCACCGAAAACATAGCTCTGGGCATTCTAGAATTTTTCGAAAAAAATAATGTAAGTGTTGGATTTATAAAGCATAGACGCATCGAAAGCGCTCTGTTTTTCGATGAAATATCCCTGAATATGTTCGATTTTCAAAACATTAAAAGTGAGTTCCGCAGCAATTTCCGGAAATATCTTGTGGCATTCACTGTGATCGAAAATTTATCGCGCATAGACATCATCGGAACGAATATTCAGGCAAGCGAAAAAGCTCTGCGCACTTTCGGAATCATGGCAAATGAAGTCATTTTGCGCTCGGAATACGGCAAACACGGGCTATCATTCCTGGTGCAGGTCTCCGGAGAAAAATACAAAACTCTACTGAATGAAATCCACAGTGCTATTTTTCCCGCCTGCGAACGAAAATGAAACTTTTTATCCCAGTCGTGCTGTGCGAACAGTGCTTAAGCCCAATGACACTCGGAAAACACTTCTTTCCCCGCGACCTGCGTGTGAGAAATCACGGAATAAATGATGCCGTCGGAAAATCATGCGATGGAGCCGAGGATGAGATTTGAACTCACGACCCACGCATTACGAAAGCGTTGCTCTACCAGCTGAGCTACCTCGGCAAAACTCCGCAAAAAATAAAACCCTCTAATCCGCAGTGGAGCCGATTATCAGACTCGAACTGATGACCGTCCGCTTACAAGGCGGGTGCTCTACCAACTGAGCTAAATCGGCCCAAATATTTTAAATTTATCTGCGTCGAGAAAATTTCTGGTTAAATTTGTCCACCCGACCTGCCGTATCAACCAAGCGCCTTTCGTCCGTGTATGCTGGATGTGAATCCGATGTAACGTCGCAGTAGACGAGGTAGTGTTCAACTCCGTCGATCACATCCTTCTGCTTGGAATGCAGAGATGAGATGGTGATAAATTTTTTCCCCGTCGAAACGTCAACAAAACAAACCGGGTGTTTTTCTGGATGAATATCGTTTTTCACTTTTTCTCCTGTTCCTATCTACCCCTGGCGAGCCTTATATCTGGGATTCGTCTTGCAAATTACATAAACACGCCCCTTGCGGCGAACAACCTGGCAATCGGGGTGCCTCAATTTTATTGACCTCAATGACGTCGTCTTTTTCATGAAATTCCCTACTAGCGCTCCAACAAAACGTTGCAAATCCACATGTCAAACAATATTTACACAAATTCGTGCTTCCCACAATCCTAAATTACTCCATACGGGAAAGACTGTGCAAACGCCAAAAAAATTAGAAGAGCCAAAGGAATTACCTCCGGTGGTTTTCACCGCAACCGCCACCTAAAATTTACAGAACCTCCGCGCACCCTGGAAATCAAGATAATTTTTCACAATTTATAATTGCAAACTGGCGGGCAAGGCTGATAATCGGCATCCAGGCTATGGCTTGTACCAGCAGAGACATAAATACGGCCATTCGCGAATCATCGGGGTGGATTCCAATCCTCCGGAGCGAAATCGGAAAGTCAATTGTTGGGCAGCGCTACATGATCGATCGAATGATTGTCGGGCTGCTAGCCGGAGGACATATTCTGCTGGAAGGTATTCCGGGACTCGGAAAAACATTGGCGGTTAAAAGCCTGGCACTGGCAATCCAGGCATCATTTCGACGAATTCAATTCACGCCTGATATGCTACCAGCGGACATCATTGGCACACAAATCTACGACCAAAAAACCGGAGAATTTCACACGAAAAAAGGTCCGATTTTTGCAAACATAGTCCTTGCCGATGAAATTAATCGCGCGCCAGCCAAAGTTCAGAGCGCCCTACTTGAAGGCATGCAGGAACTGCAGGTTACCATCGGCGGAGAAACGAACAAATTGCCTGAGCTATTCACCGTTTTTGCTACGGAAAATTCAATGGAACACGAGGGTACATACCCCCTACCGGAATCGCAAGTGGACAGATTTTTCTTAAAACTAAAGATCGAGTATCCCAGCAGGGCCGAAGAAATAAAAATCCTGGATGAGGGAGCCAAACCGAATAGGGAAATTTTGGTGAATGCCGTGGTTTCCCCCGACCAAATTCTGCAATCTCGCCGGTTAATTGGCGAAATTTTTATGGATGAAAAAGTGCAGGAGTACATCGTCGACATAGTTTTGGCAACACGCAACCCTAGCAAGTATAATATCGACATCGACCATTTCATAGAATGCGGAGCATCTCCGCGGGCAACAATTGCACTGGCTCTAGCAGCCAAATCCTGGGCATTTTTGCAGGGACGAGGATATGTCACTCCGCAGGATGTAAAAACTATTGGGCTCGACGTCCTACGCCACAGAATAGTCACGACATACATCGCAGAATCAGAAAATGTGACCAGTGAAATCCTAGCTGCAAAAATATTCAACACAATTCGCACGCCCTAGATAGGAAAATTTTCGTCTCCGTGACCTCAGCGGTACGCATGTATTCGCCGCATTGCGTGATTGTAAAAAACGGCCCAGAAGAAATACTCCAAATGCTGACTAGACACATGGGTGTCGCTACGGGGAAAACCTCCAATGAGTTCTCCAAGACGCTCCTGCGAAAAGAGTTGCGAGAGGCATCCCTCCGGCGGATGAGCTCCACAACGCTTTCGCTAAACACTCGACGCCGGAGCCTAGAGCTTTGTTATTCTTACATTCCACTCTTCGAGGAGCAGAGAAACCATTGGGTCATTGCTGTAGTCGAAATGGTATTTGATTTCTCCGATCCCGGAAGAGGCAAGAATTTTCGCACACTGCAGGCATGGAAAATGTGATACGTAGGCAATTGCTCCGAAAATGCTCACCCCCCGCCTGGCGGCATCGGTAATTGCATTTTGCTCGGCATGAATCGTGGCCTGCTCGTGCCCATCCCTTATCCGCGAATTGTGGGGTGCTCCGGCAATAAAGCCATTGTAGCCTGCGGAAATTATGCGATTTTTATGCTCGCCCTGGGAAACTAGAACACATCCGACGTGCAGACGTCCGCAGTTTGACCTGGTAGCTATCAGAAGCGCCGTTGCCATGAAGTAATCATCCCAATTCGGACGAACCTTCTGCTCTGGTTTTAAAATTTCAGCCACCTGCTGCGTCAGAAATAATTCGTCGGACATGCTTTTCACCTTTAGATTTAAACTTCAAACTTGCAATAAATCATTGAAGTCTGCGGCTCCGTCAAAATTCCTCAGCGTGACATTTCCGCTGATTTTGCGCATCATTCCGCTGAGAGTTCTTCCCGGGCCACATTCAAAAAATTCAGATATTTCCAGCTGCAGCGCCGAATGGCAGCATTTTTCAAACAAAACCGGTGAAATTATCTGCCTTGCCAGTAATTTTTTTATCTCCCCCGGGGATTCCACGAGTGCTCCTGTGACATTTGATAAAATTTTAATTTTCGGAGGCTGCAACTCCACACCGTGCAAAAATTTTTCAAATCCCTGGGCGGCACTTTCCATCAACCTGCTGTGATACGCCCCAGCCACATTGAGCGGAAGCACACGTTTGAATGCCATCTTTTGCGCCATTTCCATGGCTTTTTTTATGTTTCGCATTTCTCCGGAAACGACGATCTGCCCAGGACAATTCATATTTGCCATCTCAACATCTGCAGCGGAACACAGCTCAGTGGCGTCATCCGGATTCCCTCCAATCAGGCACAGCATAGCCCCATCGGTCTCTTCGCACGCCTTCCGCATCAGCCGTCCACGTTCGGCAACAAGTTTAACACCAGTTGTGAAATCAAAAACCTCTGCAATGCACAGCGCAGTTAGCTCGCCGAGACTTAGGCCATAGGCGATGGAATACTTCTTCTCCGGAATTTTTTCCCGGAGAATTTCAACCGCCGCACAACCGTGCGTAAATAAAGCTGGCTGACAGACGCTAGTTTGCGTCAAAACTTCCTCTGGCCCGCGGAAACACGCTTGTAAAAATGCGCCGCCAAGGATTTCCTCCGCCCTGGAAAAAATTTTCTTCGCAGCGGGACTATTTTCATAGAGGGACAATCCCATTCCCACATACTGTGCCCCTTGCCCAGGAAATACTAAAGCTGTGCCCATATCAAATCAAACGCATCTCCAATTTTACGCAGATAAAAGCATCTACCTCCGTGGAAAATTGAAAATCATCCCTTGATTTCACGGTGCAGCGTGTGGCGCTTCAAAAACTTATTGAACTTCATCTTTTCGACACGCTCCGTTTGAATTTTTTTGTTGCGCGTTGACATGTAGCGCGAAACAGGTTTCCCCTCTTTCTTCGCTTCCGTACACTCTAAAATTATATATTCCCTTGGCATAAGATTCCTGATCTTCTGCTAGGAAACCTTTAGCAGCTAAAAACTCAACAAAAATTTTTCATTTGCGGAAAATAGATCCCCCTCAGGGGAATAAGTATTTTTATTGCCTCTAAAATATTTTTATCTAGTTATCTTCCATGGAATACGAGGCTGTCATAGGGTTGGAAGTTCACGTGCAGATAGGGATAAAGTCAAAATTATTTTCCAAATGTCCCTATAAATTTGGAGCTCCGCCGAACAGTCTAACGGATCCCGTCGTACTGGGGCTCCCGGGAACACTGCCAGTTATAAATGAAAAAGCAGTCTTGGCCACCGTAAAGGCCGGAATAATTTTTGGATGCGACATCGCAGAGATAGCAAAATGGGACAGGAAAAATTACTTCTACCCAGACTGCCCCAAAAACTACCAAATTTCTCAGAATAGTAATCCAGTTTGCCGCAATGGATATGTGGAAATAGAACTGCCAGGTCCATCCCGCAACGTAATGGGAGAGCACAAAAAAATCGCCCTGGATCGCATACACCTGGAGGAAGACGTTGGAAAGCTGACACATTTCGAAGAGGATTCCGGCGTTGATTTCAACCGGGCGGGAGTAGCCCTGATGGAAATCGTTTCCCAGCCGGACATGCGTTCCGCAGAGGAAGCTTTCGCCTACCTGAATTCCCTGCGCATGCACATGGCATATGCCGGAATATCAAACTGCGACATGGAAAAAGGAGAAATGCGGTGCGATGCAAATGTTAGTGTTCGGCCCATCGGAGAAAAAAAACTTGGAACAAAAGTGGAAATCAAAAACTTGAATTCCATTTCCGGTGTAAAAAATGGCATAGCGTTCGAAATTAAACGACAAATCGAAGCACTGAAAAGTGGAGAGAAAATTTCCCAGGAAACTCGCCGCTGGGATGCGAATTTGTGCTCAACAACAATTTTGCGATCAAAAGAAACCGCCTTCGACTATCGCTATTTTCCGGATCCCGACCTAATGCCCGTGAAAATTTCCCCGGAAACACGGGAAAAAATTCGAAGCGAAGTCCCTGAGCTGCCATTCGCAAAACAGGAAAGATTTTTCAGCCAATACAATCTGCCCTACACGGTAACTTCCGTAATTTGCCCCAAGCATACCCTGGGAGATTTTTTTGAAAGCGCAGTGGCAACGCACAACAATCCGCAAATCATTGCAAACATAATCGCCAACGACATGCTGAGGGAAATGTCAATCCAAAACAGCAATTCCGATGGGAAAAATGATAGCTCCCTGGAAAATTTCAAAATTTCTCCGAAAAATTTGGCAGAGCTTGTAAAGTTCATAGATGACGGGGCAATTTCCAAACAAATTGCACAAAATGTTTTCATTGAAATGTTCCAAAGCGGAAAATCAGCAGAGGAAATCATAGAAATCAAGGGGCTAAAGCAAAACGCCAATGCCGATGAATTGCTTGCAATTTGCCAGTTAGCCATCACTAGAAATGAAAAAGCGGCCGGTGAGTTCCGATCAGGAAAAGATGCCGCAATTAATGCAATCAAGGGATTCGTAATGAAAGAGACTCGCGGCAAAGCAAACCCACTGATTGTCGACAGTACGCTGCGGGAATTGCTGCATTCATAGCCGGACAATCGTCTTTTATATTATTTGACAAAATTTTTTGCATGTTTTCACTTTTTGTAATACGTGAAGAAACCAAAAATTGACCTGGACCCCCACTCAGGGAAACAAGTGGATCTAGTTATCGTGGCGGGAGAGCATTCGGGAGATCAGCACGCCGCCGCAATGCTGAAGGAAATAAAAAAAATACGCCCCGGAATTACTGTTGCTGCCTTCGGAGGGCGTGCTCTGGAAAGGGCAGGAGCAAGCTTAATTTTGGACATGACAAAATTCTCCATCATCGGAGTCTACGAAGCCCTGGTGAATTTGTTCTTTTTCCTAAGGCTGCTCAGGCAGGTGTTTCTGTGGATAAAAGCTGTTCATCCGCGGGCAGTATGCTTCGTTGATTTTCCGGGATTCAATCTCCGGCTGGCTAAAATGTTATTTGGGCACAAACTTTCACAAAAAGCCGGCGGTGACATAAAAGTTTTCTACTACATATCTCCTCAAATCTGGGCGTGGAAACCGAAGAGACGCCATCAAATTGCGAAATTCGTTGACTCGATGGCAATCATTTTACCATTTGAAAAGAAGTGCTTCGAAGACACATCTCTGGATGTGAATTTCGTGGGCCATCCGTTTGCATCCGAAAGCTATGATCTGAATATTTCCCACAATTCCAGGGGACCGATCCTGCTGCTTCCGGGCAGTAGAAAATCTGCGGTAATAAGAATTTTCCCAGCACTGCTGAAAGTCTTCCGGGAGGTATTAAAGCAAGATGGTGAGCGCATGGCAGTGGTGGTGTATCCCGACGAAACAGTCCTGGCGACTCTGCGAAAAATTCTAAATAAAAAATTTTCAAAATTGCTGGACAGGGTAACATTTATAGCTGATGGCGAAAGCATTGAAGCCGCCGCTGCAATTATGAGCTCCGGAACGATGTCACTGAAGTGCTGCCTGGCTGGAATCCCCGGCGCAATAGTGTACAAAACACACCCACTCACCTACACAATCGGAAAAATTTTAGTGAAGGTTAAATTTCTTGGAATCGCAAATATTCTGCTCAACAGGTGCATATGGCATGAATTTCTGCAGTCACGACTCAGACCAAAATCTGTGGCAAAACATATTTTGCAGTGCCTGCAGAATGAAAGACTGCAACATTCTTTCCAAAATGCAGCCGCGGAATTGAGAGAAATTTTATCAGTCGGGTCAGATACATCCGCAGCTCAATGGATCCTATCGGCAATAAAATAGCATGGCCTCGCAAACTAATATTCTTCCGAGAAGCTATCGAAAATTGTTTCGACCAAACGGCATTGTCCTGGGCGATGCGAGGGAGTATATCCCGGGAGACGATGTGCGATTTATCAATTGGAACATTACGGCAAAGACAGGGATACCTTTTGTGGACAGCGTCAAATCCGATAGCGGATACGACATAATTTTCGCTCTGGATATTAGTGCATCCATGAAATTCGGAACGCAAAGACAATCAAAATTTTCACTGGCAAGCAACATTCTAGGCAGCTTATCCCGGCTGGCAGAAATGCACGGAGACAGGGCCGGCCTTGTTCTTTTTTCCGGCGGAGTGGAAAAATTTCTAAAACCACGGCGGAATGTAAAGATTTTCAAATACGCAATCGAAAAATCGGTTTCCACTGGAAAAAAATCGCAAACAAACCTAGCAAGCACACTGAAAATTTTAAGCAGAATTCTCAGAAATAGATCAGTCATCATTCTGATCTGCGACGTATTTTGCCTTGCAACCAATAGGAAAGCGACACTGGCACAGCTGCACACCCTCAGGGAAAAACACGACGTAATTTTGCTGGCGGTGATTGATGATGGAGAAATGCCGCACGCTAGGGCTGGGAAAGTGCTGCTGGAAGATTTGGAAACCGGAGAAACTCTCTGGATAAATACGGATGACATGGCACTGATGTCGAAAATTATGGACAAGTATGCTTCCTATCAAAAATTAATTTTTGAAGACATTAGATCCCTTGGTGTAAAAATTTCACAAGCAAACACCAGAGACTCCCTGGAAAAGTCAATTTTTACTTTTTTGAATAATTTACTCTAACTTTTCTATTGCCTTTTGGGGGCGAAATTTGCACATTCGGGTCGAATGAAACTGAAATTCGAAAAAAAGAGCGGCAAACTGGCATGGCTAGCGTGGACAGCAGCTGTGGCATTTTACCTGTACGAATATCTGGTCCGCGTTGCACCGAGCGTAATGGAACAGGAGTTGGCCACCCAATTTTCCGCATCCGCTGTAACAATAGGCACCGTAGTCGGATCATACTACATCGTCTACGCTCCTCTGCAGCTTTTTGCGGGGATATTGTTCGACAAATTTGGAGGGAAAAGTGTGCTATTTCCCGCCTCCGTGCTCGTTGCAATCGGATGCCTAGCTCCCATAATTCCATCAACGTCACTGGTATACATAACAGCTGGAAGAATTTTGACTGGCATAGGATCGAGCTGTGCGTTCATTGGAGTCATGTATCTGGCTGCCGTTTGGTTTCACGACGAAAGGCTTGCGTTCCTATCGGGGTTAACAACCTCTCTCGGGATCTGCGGGGCTCTAATTGGGCAGACACCACTTGCGTTTCTAATCGATCGCATCGGCTGGAAAATGTCCTTCGTGGTAATGGCAATTGCGGGCGTGATTATGGCTGCGGCAATCGCCATTTACATTCCAGAAACACCGCGCTGGGAAGTGGAAAAAAGATCCGCAATTTCCGACACCTCCCCACTAAAAAATTTTCTATCGGGGCTGATTGCAGTCTGTAAAAACAAGCAAACGTGGATAATTGGACTTGTGGGAGCTAGCCTGTATACTCCACTTGTAATTTTCGGAGATCTTTGGGGAGTTCGATACATTGAAATTTCGATGGGATTGGCAAAATCCGAGGCCACAAAAATTTCCAGCATGCTCTATGTTGGCTGGCTGGTCGGAGGTCCACTGGCGGGACTGATATCCGATGTCATTAAGTGCAGAAGAAAACTTTTGATCTGCGGAACATTTCTGAGCACTATTCTATTTTCAATATTGCTGCTGTGCCCGATAAAATCCACATTCAGCGTAGGGCTTTTGCTGTTCCTGGCCGGAGTATGCTCCAGTCCGGAGGTCATCTGCTTCGTTGCCAGTCTGGAATTGAACATAGGGGAGGCAAAGGGCAGTGCCATCGCCGTAGTAAACATGATCGTCATGCTAGCTGGTGGATTATTTCAACCAATCGTAGGCTGGCTCATGGAGGTGCATTCGACGGGAGCTGACCACGTGATTTCTTCCGAAGCATTCAGAAATGCACTCCTGACAATGCCTGCGTTGACACTAATTGGACTGCTGCTGTCTCTGACGATGAAAAAAGGAATTAACGTCAACAGCTAGCCTAGAGTATCATTCTGAAAATTTATCTTCAACTTGAAATTTCCACACCGTCCCTAAGGTATTGAATACAAATTTAACATTTCAGGCATTTAGAAAGTTAGCACGGAATGATACTTTTGAAGCCATCCAATGGATCTGCTCCGAACTGCTGAATGCCGGAATGAAACCGTATTTTGTTGGTGGCTGCGTACGGGATGCAATTTTGGAAATTCCGCTCATTGACTTCGACATAGAGGTCTTCGGCTCATCCCTGGAATCAATTGAAAAACTCCTGACACGCAGGTTTACCGTTGAGAATACAGGGAAATCTTTTTGCGTGCTAAAAATTTGCGAGTTCCCCATTGACATATCAATTCCCCGCGTGGAAGTAAAAACCGGAACCAGACACACAAATTTTAAAGTTAGTAGTGCCGAAAATTGCGACATTAGAACAGCAGCCAGTCGCAGGGATTTCACCATAAATTCCATATATTTTGACATTGCAAATGAGAAAATCATCGATGAGTTTGGCGGCATTGGGGATCTAAAATCCGGGATACTTCGCCACAGCAGTGAAAAATTTGCCGAAGATCAGCTGCGTGTTCTGCGAGGCATGCAATTTGCTGGACGATTTAAGCTGAAGGCCGCCAGGGAAACCATCAAACTGTGCAGGAGCCTGTCAATTTATGACATATCCAGGGAGCGCATATTTTCCGAGTGGAAAAAGCTAATGCTGCGATCCACAATGCCATCGCTGGGACTTCAGTTTTTAAGGGACTGCGAATGGGTAAAATTTTTCCCGGAAATCGAATCTCTCGTCACGTGCATGCAGGACAGGAAGACACATCCGGAAGGTTCAGTCTTCGACCACACCTGCCTATCCCTCGACGTTTTTGCGGAAACGAAAGTCAACAGCCAGCGGGAAGATCTGATCATTGGATTTGCAACTCTGTGCCACGATTTCGGTAAGCCATATGTCACCACCAAGGATGAGCGCGGCATTCACCACTACGGGCATGACAAAATTGGCATAAAACCGGCAAAGAATTTTCTAAACTCCATCGGCGCACCAAACTCTCTAATTGAAGCAGTTTTGCCCCTTGTCCGCTGGCACATGTCTCCGAGATTTTTATATGAGCGTGATCGCTCCGATTCCGGAATACTGCACTTGGCAAATGATGTGGAAAGGATCGACAGACTGCTGCGACTTTGCCACATTGATTTCGCCGGACGTATGGGATGGAAAGACAGATATGACGAAGAAATCGAAAAACATTCCAGGAATACGGCGCAAAGACTCGGAGTATTTTCCAACAAACCAATTCCGCTCATTCAGGGGCGGCATCTGCTGGAGTTAGGATTGTCTCCATCAAAAAGATTTTCTGAAATACTCGACACGTGCTTCGCGGCCCAGCTGAATTGCGAATTTTCTGATCTTCCGTCTGGAATTTCCCATTTGCAAAAAATAATACAAAACAATGACCAGTCGTGAGAGCTCAAAAAAAATTTTCATCGAACTGTTTCCCCGTGCGGAATGATCGGCGTAGCGCCATCGTGGACTACGTGCCACTGCTTTGCGTTCTACTGGCTCTCTGGCTCATTCCCCTATCTCTCAAAAATGCCATCCGAGCAACATTTGAATATGTCCAATTTCCCGCCTACTCTGGTGTCAAGTTGGCAAAGGCAATCAAATCTTTCAGCGCACGAACCATGTCAAAGTCAAAACTTATCACCCTCTGTGAGGATCTGGTGCGGGAAAATTTATTTCTGAAACTGCAATTGTCTGCAGCTGAAACTCAAAACTTTCCGGAGGGAAAAACTTTCAAAATCGGAAACTTCACCGCAAAGCCGGCAAAAGTAATTCGCAGAGATATCGCAGGCTGGAGCAGCGAACTACTGGTTGACATTGGCTCCGATGATGGAATTTTTGAGGGGATGGGAGTAATTTGCCAAAACCACGCAATTGGGCGGATAAAAGCAGTGAGTCCAAAGGCATCCACCGTCGAACTGATAACCTCTCCGCAATTCAGAATGATTGTCCACGCGGAAAAAGACGCGGAGGGGAATCCCATAATTTTTGTTGGAGATGAAAAAAACATGCTTGGGCATTCCATCGGGAGTGCAGCGAACGTGCCAGCAAGTATCGTTGAGGACGACAGGGAAATAGTCCTTGTGACATCAGAGCTTTCCGGAGTTTTTCCCAGAAATATTCTGATCGGAACCGTAAAACCTCCCGAAGAAATTTTTGGAAATTCCTTTTCGGCCGCTGTTGTCCTCAATGACACGCTGCTGTCAAGGCTCTACGAAGTCGCAGTTTTAGTAAAAACAGAGGCTCGCTGATGCTACTTTTCCTTCTAGTCGCTCTATACTACCTGCTGGTAATTTTCTCCCAAATTTTTAGCAACATGGCCATATTTCCTGGAATTTTGCTTGTCCCAATCGGGCTTTTCATTCACTTTCCAGTGATTTATCTGAGACCCACAGGTGCAATTGTACTGTACTGCGCAGTCGGACTGGTATTTGATGCCACATTCAAGTCTCTGCCATTTGGATTCACAGCGCTGTTCTGCATATTTTTTTATTGCCTGCAGCGATCTATCCTGAGCAAAGGAACCACATTCGCGGCATGGCACAGATACGCATTTGAGCACACGGCAAGCATTTTACACATACTTTTTCTCTTCGTTCTTCGCGAAGCATCATTTTCGCTCTACCAATTTTTGCTGACAGCACTTCTGTCGCAAATCTTTCTAGTTCTGGCGGCAAACCCGATGACGCTGGCTCACAGAAAAATTGCCTTCATTTGCAATCACCATACCAAATATTCTCTGTGACCTAGAAACTCATCGCATTAAATTTAATCCTGCCAAAACTCTTCCTCGACTGCATTGATAGAAATTCCTTGGCATCCGCAGGTTTTGATGCCTTCAAAGAATTAAATTTTGCAATATCGTTCTTTAGAAGAGCTCTCACCGTAATATCAAAAAACAACAAATTCCCTGGAATGATTGACTTTCTGTCAACATTTTCGCAAACTAATTTTCCACTGAAATACGCCATCTTCTCATTTGGATGGATAAAAATTACGCGCCCATCCGAATTTTCTACTGCCGCACGGATTTTAAAACTGGAAAGCCTGACATTAAATTTGTAGACTTGCCTATGGCTCGGGTCCATGTTTTCGAAAAATTGACTAAATGACGAGCCAGAGCTCAGTGCGTTCTGCAGCAGCAGCGTAGCTGAATCGCTCAAAACGGTGCGCTGAACTTCCACGTGCCCAAATTCCAATTCGGAAATGTCGTACCTAACGCCCACGGTGACATGTTTTTCGTCGTTTGTGGTGAAAAAAAACATATCCAAACTCTTGCCGTCACCCTTCTCACAAATTTCAAATATCGGCTGATTTTTTTCCAGTAAAACAGCGGACTCCAAATCTTCTCTAATTCTCGTCAGAAGCAAATTTAATTCCCCGTCAACGATTTTGCTTTCCTCCAGAGAGCGAACATTCTCAGCTGAAATATCCAGAAATTTTTTCCCAAAAAAAACCACTGTCACGATCACAAGCAGGGACAAAATAATTTCCAGCAATGTGAACGCCCGATTCCGTCTCAGGGGAGAACTTTTTATTTCGCTTTCCATATTTTCTATTCAAAGTATTCAGGCCCACGGCCAAAATTAGAGTAGTCAATTTTTTCTAAATTTCGCAGAAACCACTTTTTAATTGTAGTATCAATGAATTTGCATTATGTCAATGCTTGTAGTGGCATGATCGATATTGAAAATTTGACACACCGCGTCGGAGGAAGAATACTGTTTGAAAATGCAACGCTACATCTGCCTTCCCAAGGGAAAGTCGGCATCGTTGGGCCCAACGGGTGCGGGAAGACCACATTATTCCGCCTGGTACTAGGCCAGGAAAAAATCGACAGCGGCGAAATTTATGTAAAAAACGGAATGAGGCTCGTCTGCATAAAACAGGAAATTGAGAACGGCGAAATTTCTCTCCTCGATTCTCTGATAAACACAGACCTGGAACTAATTCAGCTGCGAAAAATTTTAAATAGCGATCAGTGCATTCCGGCGGAGGAACTAGCAGATGCCTACGACAGATACGAAGCCATCGGAGGATACTCCGCCGAAGCACGAGCAGCCAGCATACTTTCTGGCCTCGGATTTAGACAGAACGATCTGCAAAAAAAATTGAGTGAGTTTTCCGGAGGCTGGCAAATGAGAGCCGCACTCGCCGCAACACTGTTTGCTCCCTCCGACTGCCTGCTGCTGGACGAGCCCACTAACCATCTGGACTTCGAAACCGCCATGTGGTTTGAAAATTATCTGAAAAATCTCAGCAAAACAATTCTCATGATTTCCCATGAAAAGCAATTTCTCAACAAAATTTGCAACTACATCATCAGCGTACACGATAGGCAATTACACCTATTCAAGGGGAATTATGACACTTACATTGACGCACGCAGCAATCAAAAAGTTGCGCTAGTCAAAAACATCGAAAATTTGCAAAAAAAGCGCCAGCACATGCAGAATTTCATTGATCGCTTTGGAGTAAAGGCAACCAAGGCCAAACAGGCGCAGAGCAGGTTGAAAATGATTGAAAAGATGGAAATTCCTGAAATGCCGAGTTCGGAGCACAGAGTAAAGTTTTCTTTTCCCCAGCCGAAACCACAGGTTGACCGCAAATTGATAACACTGGAAAATGTTTCCGCCGGATATGGCGGCAAAATCGTTCTGCACTCCATTAATTTGTGCATAACTCTGGGAGACAGAATTGCTCTGCTGGGCTCCAATGGCAATGGCAAATCCACTCTGGCAAAAATTATTTCAGGCCGTTTGACACCACACTCCGGAGAAATTATCGGAGCAAGGAATGTGAAAATTTCATACTTCTCGCAGCAGCAGGCCGATGAGTTAAATCTTGAAAAAACACCAATCGAAATTTTCCGAAATACCACCCGGGAGTTCTCAGAAACTCAGATACGGGCGCATCTTGGAAGATTTGGAATAACGCAGGAGCGCAGCGAAACCGCAGTAAAAAATTTATCCGGAGGAGAAAAATCCAGGGTTTTGTTTGCCATAAATTCGCTTAGCAATCCCCATGCAATGATTTTCGATGAGCCAACAAATCACTTGGACATTGAAACTCGGGAAGCTCTCATAAACGCAATAAACGAATACCACGGAGCGGTGGTACTAATCACTCACGATTTTTACATACTATCCAAAATCTGCAGTAAGTTTTTTATAATTGCCGATGGCAGGTGCTCTCCGTTCGGAGGTTCCCTGGAAGATTACCGCGAATTCCTACTGACCGGGAATAACAGGGCAACTGCAAAAGCTGCAAACAGGGAAAAAGAAACAAAAACCAAGCTCGCCGAAAAGCAGAAAGAAAAAGAACTTTTAGCTTTGGGAAAGACAATTGCAGCCCTGGAAACAAAAAAGAAAGAGTTCGAAGAAATTCTATCCAAAAGCTATGACCATGAAGCGTGTGACTCCTACGCCGATTGCTGCAAAAGACTGGTTGAGCTCGAAAACAAGTGGCTTGAGCTGCAGGAATAGGGCAAAATACACACGCCATCCCATTCGGCAAATTTCAAACTTTTTTTCTTTCTCCTAGCACAGCTGCGACGAGCTTTTTGCAGAGGACAAAATAGACCAGCAGCGACAAGCCGGCTGACAGGGCAACCACTATCATCTCCGTCATTCGCTGACCAAACGGACTGAAAGATTCAATGGAAAATTTCACAGCCATCACCACGATTGCAACGGCGATGCATCCGCAGAGTATCGTAGCATAATTTTTCCGCTCCGGCAAAATTGACAGCTTTACCCTCCTTTTAAACAAAAAGAATAGACATAGCGATTGCAAAACTGTGCTGCACGCCGTTACGGTCGCCAATCCAACGACTCCAAATAGCCTCATTACCGTCGCAGCAAGGAGTGCATTGATGAGCAGAGCGGAAAAACCTACAACAACCGGAGTTTTAGTGTCCCTGAGCGAATGAAATCCGCGAATAAATAGTGCTGACGCCCCCGAAAAAACCATGCTGACGCAGTATATGGCAACGATCGGAGCGACCCGACCAACATTTGCTTCGGAAAATTTTCCATGGGCAAAAAGTAGGTGTAAAATTTCATGGCGCAGCAAAAATAACCCCACGGCAGAGGGAAGTAAAATCCATACCATCGCCATGAGGCAGGCATTGAAGATTTTAGCCGCCGTCTCACTGTTTTCCGAGGCAACAATTTTCGCCATATTCGGCGCAAAAACAGTTGCAATTGCCGTTCCAAAAATTCCCATGGGGAGTTCTATGAGGCGGCTGGCCATGTGCAACGATGAAACCGCTGATTCCATAAAGTTATAGGCAATCCCGCTGGAAATCAGTATGTTTATCTGTTCCATGGCAGCGCCAAATGCTCCGGGGAAAAATAATCTCCAGACGTCATGCATATTTTGCTTCAGATTGGCACTTGATCCAAAAGTTGGGCGCCAGCCAATTGCAGCAAGCGCAAGCAGTGGGATAACAAGCTGCAGCAATCCCCCGATTAACACACCAGCTATCAAACAATTCGCGAGAGCCACATCGCCAAAATGGAAGTAAAATCCACCCACAAGCAGAGATACGATCATTGAAATGTTCAGCCAAATCTGACTAAGCGAACCCACGGCAAACATCCCCAGAACATTCAATGCCGCAGCGCATACGGCGGACAAGCACACGAAGACCATGTATGGCAGCAACACTGACGTAAAGGACAGTGCCATTGTCCATTTGTCAGATGCAACCTTTCCCTTTGCAAAAAAAACAACACCATAGACCAGCAGCAGAACGCAGCACAAAACAATAACCAGTCGACGAATTACGTGGCTAAACAGCTCAAACATTGAAGCCTTGCCATGTGCGACATACTGGGACGATAGTATGGGAATCATCGCCGAGGAAAGAGCTCCCTCCCCCAAAAGCCTGCGGAAAAGATTCGGAAGTCTAAATGCCAGTAAAAATGCTGCTCCCACACTCGATATCCCAAAAAGACTAAATAGAATCGCATCACGCAAATACCCCAGCACTCTGGAGATAATGGTTATGCCCGAGACGATCGAAACACTCTTTAGCATGCTATTTTTTGCCATATATCAGCGCATTTGGTTGCCGGGAATTACCCACTCTGCCAAGTCGTCTCAGTTCAATCATGCCCGCAACTTCACCAATGCTGCATAACCCCGGAATCTCAATGACAAGCCTGGAAGTGTTGGCGTCTTTTAGGAATTTTGAAAATATTTGCAAACATTTCATCCCGAGCGCTTCAATCAAATTGTAGGGAGGGTCGATGAAAATGATGTCAAATGACGTAGCATGTGTTTCGGCGAAGGAAAAAACCTCCTGGCACAAAACTTTTGCCATAAAATTTCTCCCCGTAGATTTTTTTACCTTACGCAAATTGCTCTCAATCGCATCCGACGCTCGGCGATTTTTTTCCACAAAAACACATGCGTTTGCTCCCCGGCTGAGTGCCTCCAGGCCGTAGCTTCCAACTCCTGCAAACAGGTCCAAAACGAAGGCATTCTGCACGCTTTGCCCCAGCGAAGAAAAAATCGCTTCCCGCAAAAAATCAGTAGCCGGACGCAAGTATTCCACACCTCTGGGAATGTCCAGTAGTATTCCCCGCGCACTGCCACCTGAGATTCGCATTTCAATCAATTGGTGATTATTTCACTCAAAATTACGACATTTTTCTGAGAATCTAGTAATTTTTTTGGCCAATCCAGACTCCACATCGATGGTCAGCAGGGCACCATTCAGTCGCACATCCCCCGTCGCCACCTCAGATTTAATGGGCATGCTAAGCTTCATCCTGTGGATAATTGGTAAAATTTCTCTGCCAATCACGGATTCGTGCGGACCACACATCCCAAGGTCGGAAATATAGGCGGTCCCCTTTGGCAAAATACGCTCATCTGCGGTTTGCACATGGGTATGCGTGCCAACTACCGCCGCAACCTTCCCGTCAAAATTCCAGCCAAATGCAATTTTTTCTGAAGTTGCCTCGGCGTGTATTTCAGCTAAAAAAACGTCAACATTTGCACCGCTACTGCGCAAAATTTCGTCCACGGTCTGAAATGGGCAAGCGGCATTTACCTTCATAAAAACTCGCCCCAGGACGATGCAAACTCCCACCCGAACACCTTTTTTTTCACACACAACAAATACATTGCCAGGACATTCACTGGGCAAATTTGCTGGCCTGCAAACGTAGCTCAGCCCACCGATGTCATTTTCGAAACCATGCCTATCCCAGACGTGATCGCCAAGAGTTATTGCATCCACACCCGCTCCGTGGAGCAGTTCGGCATGCTCACGAGTTATTCCAGCTCCGGATGTAACATTTTCTCCATTTACTATGACGACATCAATGTCATGCATCCGTTTAATGCCTGCAATGCTGCACACTATGAAGTCCCGTGCTGGGCGCCCAACGGCGTCTCCGAGATATAAAATTTTCAATTGGGACTGCATTTTTCAATTTTTCAACACGCTACCGCTAAATATCGCCAAGTACACAAAAAAAGAATGGAAAAAATTTTATCTCTTTTCATAGTGTGCCCATGTCTTCTTTGAAAAAACTTTCAAAAATATTAATCTTTATTTTTTGTTTGTCACTGTGTTACGCCGTTCCGTCGGATGCCGAAGAAACAAACAACCCACCCCCATCCGAAAGCACCGAACTCAATTCTGAAAATTTTCAAATTCCCGTTTATTCCAATGACGTCGCAGCAATCGTCAACAACGAAATAATAACAGTAACCCAGCTGACGAAAGAAATGGCACCATTTATTCCGCGAATCCGGGCAGAATCTGGATCACAGACAGAGTTTCAGAAAAAATTTTACGAGTACCAGAAGGTGGTTTTAAACGTACTCATCGAAAGAATTTTGATCGTTGCAGATTTTAAATCAAAGGGGGGAAAATTACCTGACAACTACGAACAAAAGGAATACGAAGCCTTTGTTGACAACAAAACCAATGGAGACAGAACAGCTCTCGCAAAGCTCCTGAGGGAAGATGGTCGCTCGGTTAGAGAGTTTAAAAAATCAATCAGGGAACACATCATCATTAATTTTGTGCTTGATGAAGTTACGAAGCTGAAGTCGGAAATAAGTCCGGCGAAAATAAAAGAGTACTACGACGAGCACTCCAAGGATTTCACTATTGATCGAAAAATTTTCGTCAAAGGCGTTATTTTGGAGAAGCAAAAATACGATGACTCAGAATTGCAATCAAAGCTGACCTCTCTGAAACAGGCCATTCAATCTGGGGATAGCGCACAAACCATCATTGAAAATTTCACTGATTTTCCAAAAGCTTCGCAATTCGAATGGGTTTCGGTCGGAGACTTGATTCCTGTTTTTTCAGACGCTTTGAGCGATTTGCAAGTTGGACAATTCACACAACCACTCGAAGTAAATGGGAGAATTTATTTGCTGTTCGTGGTGGACGAAAAACCTGCAAAAATTTTTACTCTGGATGAGGCAAAGGATAACATTGAAGACATATTGACGGAAAAATATCAAATGGAGTCAAAAAAGAAATTTATAGAAAGGCTTCGGGAAAAGGCATACATAAAAACGTTTATCTGATGCCCCAGGCATAAAATTTTCAGGATTTATTTCTTGATAAACGTGTTTTACGTTTTAGTTTTTCGCTGAAAAAGGTAAAAATGGATGCAATATTTTTCATAGCTGAGTCAATCCCAGGGGCGCCTCAACAGTCTGCAGGGTCCGGATGGCAAATGCTAATAATCTACGTACTGCTATTCACAGGGATGTGGTTTCTGCTCATCGCACCGCAGAGGAAAAAACAGCGCAATCAACTGAAAATGATCGAAGAGCTGCAAACCGGAGACAAGGTAGTAACGACTTCCGGGATTATCGGGACAATCGCAAATGTGAAAGCCTCAAAGTTCATTCTGAAAATCGCAGATGATACAAAAATCGAAATTTTCAGATCATACATACAGGCCAAGCTGGATAAATCTGAGAAATCCGAGTAGCATGCACAAAAATGCGTCACTCCATAGAATTCTGCTGTCGCTGGTGGTCATCTGCATCGCGATCTACAGCACATTGCCGCTTCGAGACAAGCCTTTCGGCAAGTACATTGTAAGCTGCGCAACTCACGAAAAACAAAAATTCGAAGGGCTCATGCAGCAAGCCAGCGAAAGGGTAAGCGGCGGACTTTCAAAAAGCTTGTACAGCGCCATTCGCTCCATCGCCGATGAGGAAAATTTGGACCTGTCACAATTTTTCAGAAACAAAAATATTTCCGACATTAAAAATCTTCGCGAAAAAAATAAGATTTTACTCGATTCAATCCTGTCTGATTCAAAGCGCAAAATCAAGCTTGGGTTAGATTTGATGGGCGGAGTTTCGATTGTATTGCAAGTGAATGATCCGAAGTTTAATGCCTGCGGGACAGCGGAAAAAACCGAGCAGCTGAACAAGGTGATCGACATTGTTCGCCAGCGCATCGACGGCCTCGGCGTTTCGGAACCACTGCTAAGAATTAGTGGCAACAATTCCATAGAAATTCAACTCCCCGGAATTTCAACCAAAGACAATCCGGAAGTCATCGATGTCATCAAAAAGCCTGCGAAGTTGGAATTCAGGCTTGTGCATTCGACTCTCGTTCCCAGGTCGGAATTCGACCGCGCACCCATTGGCTACGAAACTTTACAGCTCGAAAAAGACAGAGACAACACCTCGCAGCAAAAAACATACGTATTTGTCAAAAAAATACCGGAGATGACCGGAAGCATGTTGAAGCATGCCAGCGTAGCCATCGGCCAATACGGCGAATATGAAATTTCACTGAGCATGACCGATGAGGGGACCAAGCGTTTTGAAAAAATTACTTCAGCAAATATAAATCGACAGCTTGGAATAGTGCTTGACGAGAAATTATACTCCGCACCTGTAATTCGCTCTGTGATTCCCAACGGGCACGCGAGCATAAGTGGAAATTTCTCGCAGCGGGATGCCATCGAACTGGCAAATGTTCTAAACAATCCCCTGGAAGTTTCACTGAAATTTGTTGAATTAAGTGAAATTGGGCCGTCACTTGCAGAGGAGGCCAGAGCAAGCTCGCTGAACGCATCGCTAATCGGCGCCGTCATCGTGGTGGCTTTCATGCTCGTTTACTACCACGTGGCCGGGATCATTTCGTTCGTCGCAATTCTTTCCAACGTAATTCTTATGCTTGGCGTAATGGCAACAATCGGAGCTACACTAACGCTCCCCGGAATTGCAGCACTGGTATTAACAATTGGCATGGCTGTGGACGCGAACATTCTAATATTCGAAAGAGTGCGGGAGGAACTTCTGGGCGGAAAATTACTCAAAGCAGCACTGCATGCGGGGCACGAACGGGCATTTTCGTCGATTCTCGATGCAAATCTCACAACTCTGCTGGCAGCAGTGATTCTCGTTGTGTTTGGCACCGGTCCGATAAAAGGGTTCGGAGTGATACTGTCCATAGGAATTTTCACGACAATATTTTGCACACTCGTGCTCGCCAGAGGGCTACTGGGATTTTTGGTCGACGGCGAACTCGTGAAAAAACTCATGCCAAATTTCAAAATAAAACCAATTGCGTTTGATTTTCTGAAGCATCCGAAAATTATTTTCAGCGTCTACATCGCCGCAATAGTACTCTGCAGCGCACTCATCATCTCCCGCGAAACGAAAATTTACGGCATTGATTTCACCGGAGGAGATGAAATTAGCATAAAATTCGAACAGCGAATTCCTCCAAATGAAATTAGCAGGTTGGCCTCGGAAAATAATTTGGGAGAGGTCACATCGGTCTATCAGAAATCTCTCCTGGATAATTCAGAAATTTTGCGCGTGCAAACATCCCAGGGCAATGGAACGAAAATTTTTGATCGCCTGAGTGAAAATTTCAAAGAAGCCAAGTTATCTCTCATCGAAAAAACTGAAATCGGATCCTCCATCAGCGGAGAAATTAAACTGAATGCTCTGATTTCCATACTGCTATCCATGCTTGGCATTGCCGCATACGTGGCATTTAGGTTTGAATTTGCATATGGCATAGGCGCCGGCATATCCACGGCGCTGGATGTCATACTAACGGTATTGATTTATTTGTCGCTCGGACGTCAAATTTCCGCACCGATGATCGCATCAATTTTAATGGTAGTCGGCTACTCCATCAACGATACAATCATCGTGTTTGATAGAATCCGGGAGGAATTAAAACTGAATACTACTAAAGCGCTGAAGGAAGTGGTAAATTTATCCATAACCAAGACGCTTTCCCGCACTCTACTGACGAGCACATCAACATTTTTAGCAGCACTGGCTCTCTATCTGTTTGGATCCGGCGTGATCGTCGACTTTGCTCTCACTTTTCTCATAGGGATCATAGTCGGGACATTTTCTTCCATATTCATCGCCAGTCCAATATTTTACAAGTATCAAATCGGCAGGGGGAAACAATTGCAAAAGGCAGCTTAAAATGCAGGCGATAAATGAAAAGAATTGGATACAAATCTCCTATAAAAAATCCATTGCCGAATCTCTCTATAAATCCCTAAACATAGGATTCCCTCTCTGCGTAATATTAGCCCAGCGGGAAATTAGATCGAAGGAGGAAGCGGAAAAATTTCTCTGGCCAAAGTTGACGTACCTGGATGATCCGTTCAGAATCAAAAACATTGACCGAGCCGTAGATATACTGAGCCGAGTAATAGAACATAATTTGCGCATAGCCATAGTTGGAGACTATGATGTCGACGGAATCACGAGCATAACTCTTCTCATCAACGTTCTAAAAACTTTCGGAATAAGCCCTAATTTCTTTGTCCCAAGGCGTGCCTGCGAAGGCTATGGTCTATCTTCTGAAATCATTGAACGCATACTCTCTAAAAAAAAATATGATGTGGTGGTGACGCTTGACTGCGGGACAAATTCCGCTGAAGAGGTAGATTTTTTACAAAAAAACGGCATCGAAGTTCTCATCGTGGATCATCACCAGGCACAGATACTTCCCGTGGCAAAATGCTGCATCATAAATCCTCACATCAGCGAAAATAATGATGACGACAAGTATAAAACGCTGTGCTCTGTGGGACTAGTTTTCAAGCTCTGCTGCGCGCTTCTGAGGACTTTGCGAAAAAAAAATGATCAGCGGGCAATAAATTACCAGCTAAAGCATGATCTTGATCTTGTAACGCTGGGAACAATTGCTGATATGATGCGCCTGGTCGGAGAAAATAGAGTGTTCTGTAAATTTGGACTGAAAATTCTCAACGGAAAATTTCGCAGGCCAGGCATTGAAGCGCTGTGCAAATCCGCTGACATTCACGCCGAAACAAACATACACCAGTCAGATATTTCCTTCAAACTATGTCCGCGGCTAAATGCCTGTGGTCGGCTGAGAGACGCCGTGTTGCCAGTAAAAATGATGCTGAGCGACAACTTTGATGAGGCGATGACCTATGCCTACGAGCTTGATGAAACAAATAAAGAGCGGCAACTAATCGAAAAAGAAATAACTCAGCAGGCTGATAAAATAGTAAAAACGTGCTACGCAGATGACAGCGCCATCGTTTTGTATAACAAAAATTGGCACGCAGGCGTCGTCGGAATTATCAGCGGAAAATTTGCAAGGGATTACTCCAAACCGTGCATTGTTCTTGGAAACGAACGGGATCTGGCCAAGGGATCTGGAAGAAGTGCAAATGGCATAAATTTGATTGATATTCTCGGGGATTGTTCGCCTCTTCTGGAGGCCTGGGGAGGGCATCCCTATGCCGTTGGAATATCAATTTCACCGAAAAATATAGACGAATTCAGGATAAAATTCAATGCAGCTGTGGAAAAATATTTGGGAAACGCACTGCAGCAAATAAAATCAGAATACGACTATGAATTGGAACTGGAGGCGATCAGCAACGGCTTCATGGAAGAACTGGAAATGCTGCAACCATTTGGGCAAAAAAATCCAGAACCAATTTTCCTCCTGAGAAATATCAAAATCAGCAATCTCCCAGAATCATTCGGCGTGCAGAAAAATCATGTAAAATTTTGGCTCGCCGATAAATACTCCAAGCGCATGCTGGTTATTGGATGGAACGGCGCCAGCAATATTCCTCCCATCAACACACCGCTGGATATCATGGCAACTGTCAACCGCGAAACCTGGAACAGGATTCATTCCACGTGCCTGCACATGATTAGCTGGCGAATGACGGAGCGCGAATAGATTCATTCGTTTTAAATTTTTCCGCTCCCATTCCTTTTAAAACCTGGAAAACTGCAAACAAAAAATCAAACCTGTGCCTAGTTTCGCCTGCTCTTTTCGCCGTAAACCAACATAATTTCCTTGCAAAAATTTATAAATTCCGGCATAGCATAAAATATGCCAAGTTTTTCCGAAGACCAAGCTTTCATGGTACTAAACGCGTTGCCAAACATTGGCCCATGTACCGTTCAGAAACTGCTGCTGCACTTCCGCGGAGATGTGCGGCGAATTTTCTGCTGCACCGCGGATCAATTGAAGCGCATTCCGAGAATGGACGACCAAATAATTGACAGCATAGCAAATCACAGCAAATACTTTAACCTGGCTGAAGAGGAAAGAAAGCTGGCTACGCTGCGTGGAAAATTTCTGAGCATCAGCAGCGGAAATTACCCCACGCTGCTCAGGGAAATTCCAGACGCTCCCACGGGAATTTACACGATCGGAGAAATTGATAATTCAGTAAAAAACATAGCCATTGTCGGATCTCGCACAAACACCCTCTATGGCCTCGAAACAGCGAGAATGCTGGCGATGGAATTATCCAGGCGTGGCTTTTGCATTGTTAGTGGAATGGCGCGTGGCATTGACACATCCGCTCACGAAGGTGCCCTCGCCGTCAAAGGGCAAACAATCGCCGTCCTCGGCAATGGAATTGATGTAATTTATCCCAAAGAAAATGCCACTCTCTATAGGAGAATAGCGGAAAATGGAGCGATCATCTCCGAGTTTGTGCTTGGAAGACACGCCGACCGCCAAACGTTCCCCATACGCAACCGCCTGATCGCGGGACTGTGCCACGCTGTGATTATCGTTGAATCCGACAGATTCGGTGGAAGCATGATCACTGCGAAATTTGCAGCCGACTACGGCAGACATGTGTTTGCAGTTCCCGGAAGAATCGATCAGCCGTCAAGCTCTGGGTGCTTAGCTTTGATAAAGGAAGGGGCATCAATATTGACCTGCGTGAACGATATTTTCGAGGAGCTTCCCTACCTGGACAACTCGCCGAAACAAACGGCACTCCCCTTGGAAATTACAGATGAACTGCGGCCTCAGCAGGCTTCTGAGTTTTCGTGCCCAGTCGAGAGAAAAATTTACGAAATTTTACTCAGGGAAAAGTCTGCGACCATGGACTCCATCATAACCTTTTCAGAACTACCGGCGAACAAGGTCCTGCACTCACTGCAAATGCTTGAAATCCGCGGACTCACACTTAAACGCTATGACGGGATGTTTGAGATTAAGGCAATGCGCTAGAAAATTTCACCTACAGCGCCCACATGTAGCTGCACCTTGAAAACAAAACATTCCCCTTCCCATCAATGAACTCAACATTCCACGCCTTGATCTGCGAAATATCGATTTTTTCAGATACTATGCCGCAGTAGATTTCAGATACCAGTGGAAATTTTTTGCCTCCGGGAATTTTACATTCGAAAATGCGAACACCTTCTTTTATGGACATTATCAGATGTATTCTGGCGCTAGTTTTCGGCGGCAATTTTTCAACTGACTCACTCAATCCAACTATAAAATAGGTGCCGGCGCGCCCGTTTTCTGCGTCCCTGGCGACGCAGCGAAAGTATTGGTGCTCTCTCCTACTTCCGAAATACTCCCCGATTGTTTTAAAGTTTGACTCACCCATGTATTTAATCGCAACGCACTCGATTTTCGTTCCGGATTTCCGCCGCAAATCCGATGCTCCAAGTACACTCGCTCCAAAAATCGTCAAATACGACAGCAACGCAAAAATTCTAACGATTGACATGCTCGAATTCATCCTTTTGAGTTACTCGGGAACTTCAAGACTATTGTGTGAACTCCAAGGACGAAAATGGAAAAAATTTCCCCACAGCACTGGCTCCGATGTGTGGACTGACGACGCGCCATTTTTTCAATATTCTGTGTGACTTCGGGGAACCGGATGAGTACATTTCAGAATTTTTACGAGTACACCCCACGGCAACGATTTGCAAAAAAATCACCGACCTCATTGAAAATCGACGCAGCACTCGCCCGCTGAGCATTCAATTGCTTGGAAAAGATCCTCAACATCTCGCAAGAATAGCTGAGCAGTTGGGCAATTGCGCAATTCATGGAATAAATTTAAATCTCGGATGCCCTGTTCCAAAAATCAGGAAGAAAGGTGTCGGAGGTTCTCTCCTGGTGGATCTCAACACCGTTGATTCAATAATTTCTGCGCTATTGAACAGCACAAACTTGCCAATCTCTGTGAAAACAAGAATTGGCTACTGGCATGCCTCCGAATTTGATGAAATTCTAAAGCATCTGTCCAGTCACAGCATCTCAAAATTATATCTACACAGACGCACGGTCAGGGGACTTTACGAAGAGCAAATCGACCTTGGGTGCATAAAACTTGCGAAGGCAGAATTGCGCTGTCCCGTGATCGCCAACGGAGACATAAAAACAGCGTCGGAAGCACTGCATATTATCGAAGAAACGGGTGCCGATGGTGTAATGATCGGACGTGCAGCCATATCGAACCCCTGGATATTTCGCCAGATATGTAGCCTATCACATTCATCCCAAGCTTTTATTCCATCCGGAAGCGACTACCTCGACTACATCGAAAGGTTGAAAAATTTCACAGACGGAACAGGTCCTTCGGAGCATCGCATGCTGTCGTCCATGAAAAAATACGCCGTCCCCATTGCCGACTTCGTGGATAAAGTTGGAGATTTCTCATGTAAAATTCGCAGGGCGGAAACACTGCGTGAATTCCATGGCGCCTGCGAAAAATTTTTCACGGCTCCGGATTTTAACGCCTTCGGTTCCGGGTGAAAAGTCCTTCTGGAAAAATTTCCCACTGCATGGGGATGAAATTTTCTCCAGCAAAAATACCTAGTGAAGTATTTGCTTCACGTAGGCAATCAAAAACACAAATCCCAGGAACAGTGGAGCTCCCATAAAAAATGACGGAATGATAAAAAAGGCAGTGATCTGCAGGCAGAGAAATAAAATCGATGGAATCAGCAGCTTTCTGTAATTGACAATTGCCAGTTTGTAAGCAGCGCCGATGTTCCTCAGCATCCACCGAATATTTTTTCTGTTTGCGGAAACATCGGCAACTAGAGCACAGGCAAACGCAGGAGCGCTCACAAACAATCCAACGCAAACTCCAAATTCTTCCCTGCTAATCAACCCAAAAATTGCATGACAAATCGCCATCGCCACTCCAATGGTTAGAACGAATTCAAGAAACACCCACGCTCCATTCAGAAATTCTTTTTGCAGATTTTTTCCACGCTCTGGCACCGTTGAAAACCAACCGGGAAAAATCGCTGCCTCACTTCCATCTCTCTGTTTGCCGAATTTTTCCAAATACCCAAAGGATAAAAAATTCACCACTGGAATCAGTCCAAGCAAAAGTCCAATGAGAATATTTTTCACAGATTTCGGCTCTCTAACAACATCGCAACACACTTCTTCGATTGTCTTCATACAAACTGACTGCGCCATGCTGCACAAAAATTTTGACTGAGCAACCATATTTTTACTTTCACAAAGATATTTGACATTCTGAGAAACATAGATAAAATCCACTGCAGAATGGGTTATAATCGCAGATTGAGCCGTGGATTCACGCTTTTGGAAATATTTGCCAGTGTGGTAATAGTCATGATTTGCATGGTACTATTTAAAGTTGTTTACAGCTACAAAGAAGATAGTATAAAGCTAAACGTGGTACAGGAAGAATTGGCACTACTAAACTGCGCAGTGGAAATTTTTAAATCGGAAAACGAATTTTATCCAGTGTGCGGGGCAAAGTCCATAGATTTGAACGCCAAAGATTTATACGAAAAAATATCGACTAAAGCTGATTTTTTCGGAAAAAATCACAAATGGAACATTTCCGACGGCAGAATCATTGATCCCTGGGGAAATCCCTATGTTTACGTGTGCTCCTCGAAGGATGCCGTTTCCTATGTACTATTTTCCATGGGCCCGAATGGAAAAATTGATGAAAGTAAATTAATTGACGACATACACAGCAGATGAAGACAAAAAATAATGGATTTTCCCTATTGGAAATGCTCACCGTCATGGTGATTATTGCGATAATTTCATCGCTGCTAATTTCCGGAGTAAATGCTCACAAAAAGGCAGTGCTGGTGGCAAAAACCAGAATGCAATTCGTGGAATATGAATCTGCCATAAATATGTACTGCAGGGAATATGGCGACTTACCTTATTTTTTCCGCGACGAGGAAACAGTTGCTCTGAATGAGGGAACAAATTCGGAAACGTTTATAAAAATACTCTCCGGGAAAACCGCATCCGGGGAATCTCTATCCGCCGAAGAGCAGCAGGCTTTAAACCCGAAAGGGAAAAATTTTCACACCTTCGGAAACAGCGAATTTTTCCTAAAAGCTGACAACACTCGAGACCACACTTCCATTGCCGATGCGTTCAACAACACCCGTATTTTCATTATTGTGGAGGACCCATTCGACAATGATACGATAATTTCAAAGGGAAAATTTCCTGAGCAGGCCAGAAAGTACGTCAAGGGCGACGGGGTAAAAAATGCCATAGCTATATTTTCCATATCCGAGGACGGACGCACAGTTGTTTCCAACTGCTTCGACCAGTACTTTTAATACTCACCTCATGAAAAAAAATGAAGGAATGTCACTGCTGGAAATTGTTTTAGCGATAACGCTATTCGCCATTCTGATTCCCTCTATCTTCGGAATATTTTTTGCGAATGCTGACCTCGCAAGCAAACTGTCCGCCCACACACATGCCAAAGAAACGGCTGCTGACATTAGATCATTTGTCAAACTGTCAACCTACGAAAATATTTATAATTTAACCCAAAACAACGAGTTGCTGACCGTAGAGGAGATTGATGAGGACGGAATTTTTATGAGAAACTTTATCTCCGGAGGAACTCCAAAGGCAAATGATCTTATTGCCAGATTCGAATTTGTTGACCTAAGCGGCAGGATACCCGAGAATTCAGATGTAGCGGAAACATGTGCACTTCCGCTGAAGTGTGAAATTTACCGAGTAAAATCAAGGGAAAAACCCACCACGATACACTCACTGCAACAAACGTGTGGCCTGGAGTACGTCACATTTATTGTAAAAAATAGATAATGGTCGGGAAGAGCGGATTCGAACCGCCGACCCCTATCCCCCCAGAATAGTGCGCTAACCAGGCTGCGCTACTTCCCGAATTTAGTCCTGGTCGGAGTGACTGGATTCGAACCAGCGACCTCTACGTCCCGAACGTAGCGCTCTACCAGACTAAGCTACACCCCGAACAAAACAGTAATAACCTCCCTGAGAAAGATGAAGTTCTTCACTTTTGCAAGCCGAATATTTTCTCCGGGCAAAAAGTTTTTTAAATTTCCTAGCGCCCACTTCCAACTTCTGCAAAAATAATGCACAGCGTGCTCGTAATAATAATCAGTGCTCCGAGCATCGTAGATTTACTTGGAATCTCCCCAAACACCACCATTCCAACTGCAGCTGTCAGAGCAAATTCAAAGTACTTAAGTGGAGCCACAGTGGAAATATCAACCCTTTCAAATGCTTTCAAAATGCAGTATAAAAGTAGATTGGCGCCACATCCCAGGGCCGCAAACAGGCACACATCACGCACCGGCGGACATGTCCACTGGCACAGCGCAAACGGGAAAGATAGAAGCGCTGTTATTGTAGCTGTGTAGAGCACCATCTGAAAAACTCCCTCATCGCTGACGAATTTTTTGTTTATCACGTCCAATGATGCAAATAGTGCGGATGACAGCAACACCAGCGCCATCGCAAAAGTTATAAATTTCGCACCAGTCGGTTCGCAAACGATGAGAATTCCAGCAAACCCAAAAATCGTGGCAACTGCGGCGCGCCTTGTAATTTTTTCCCGCAAAAATACAGCCGCCAGGATCAGTGTGAAAATTGGAATGACAAAATTTAGCGCCACGACCGTTGAAATTGGCAATTGGGGGAGAGCTAGGCAATACAGCCACATTCCGAGCAGCAGCAAAATCGCACGAATAAAGTGCAATCCTGTGACACGGAAAAGCCTAGCGGCAAAATCTTTCTTTCCCAAAAGAAATGGCAGCAGTGACAGCGTGGCAAATGTGTAGCGCAGAAAGACAATCTGTGCCGCTGAATACTCCTTGCCCAAAAACTTCATCAGAGTATCGTTGCTGACGGATATGACCAATCCGACTAAAAACCAAGCTATTCCGATCAAATAATTCCTGTAATCTTTTTTAGGGCACACGAATCGCAAGATTACCAGGCGCGCAGCTAAGTCAATAGATTTTCCATAGTGTTTTGTAAAAGCAGCTATTATATGAAAAAACATTGCAATATAATTTACGCGAATTACCTTCCTTTTTGAGGAAAGCTATGAATTGCCAGAAAATTGTATGGATTCTTTACAAAGGAATAGGCCCAGACGCATATTATGTAAAGCGCGGTAAATCTCAGGTAAATTTCATGGCTCATGAAATTGCATATCTGGGAAATCTGAACTCCTGCATTGGGTGTAGATTTACTCTCACGCTTGACAGAAATCACCCCATTGAAAAAATATCATCACCATTTCCGCAGAGTATACTCTCAGAAAGAAGAGTGAATTTTGACAGCGAGAACCCGGGAGCAACTTCTGCTATGGAAATCAAGATTCCCAATCAAATATTCATGTGGAAACCTACTCCTGTAATCACATCTCAAAAATGCACCGGACAAATCTGCTGTCAATCTGTAATCAGATTTTGATTTTTGCTTTACCTCAAAAAACAGTTTTTTACTCTCTGACAGCAATAATGAACAACGAGTATATTGACATTACTCCGGTAGTCCAAGCAACCGGATTTCTCGCAAAAAGCGACCAGGGATCTCCATACCACTACTACATAAAATCAGGAAATTTCAGCTACTACTTTGACCGGGGATTACTTGCCAATCTCGGAAATTTGGATGACTATCTCGGATATCGTTTTGCAATAACAGTACGGAGCATCCTCGAACCTCCAAGTATAACTCCGCTTTTCAATGAAAAAGCCATTAGCCTGAGAAATATTTTCATACTGACCTGAAAAATATTTCCATAAAAACTAAAGCTTTCCCGAGAACAAAAGATAGGAACAGGCACATTTAAGAACTGTCATTTGCATGATTTGGCAATCATGGACAGGAATGCGCGATTATTTTCATACTGAGATAGTCTGCTTATCAGCGATTCCGTTGCTTTTTCCGTTTCAGTATTTGCGAACGCTCGCCTCAAAAATGACGCACTATTGAGCATTTGAGATGACATGAGCAGTTCCTCGTGCCTTGTTCCAGACGCGTGCAAATCAATGGCTGGCCAGACACGCATTTCCGCCAATTTTCTGCTGAGAATAATTTCCAAGTTGCCTGTCCCCCTGAGCTCCTGAAAAATTAAATCATCCATTTTACTCCCCGTGTCAACGAGCGCAGTGGCGATGACTGTCAAACTGCCAGCGGTTTTCGTATCCCGTGCCAGCGCGAATATTTTTCTAGTGTTTTCCATGGCACGGGCATCGATTCCGCCTGTCATTGTGCGACCATTGCCTCCCACGGCATTGTGTGCACGAGCCAGTCGAGTCATTGAATCTATAAACAGCACAACGTCACGGCCGCTTTCCGCCAAATTTCGTGCGCGTTCACTTGCCAAACGTCCGATGCGCACGTGATTTTTGGACCCCTGGTCATTCGATGACGCATAAATTTCTGCACAAACTGAACGCTTGAAATCGGTAATTTCCTCCGGCCTCTCATCAATCAGCGCCACAATCAGAACAATCTCAGGAAAATTATTTCCAATACTTTTTGCAAGTTCGTGTAACAGTAGGGTTTTCCCAGCCCTCGGTGGAGATACGATTATACCACGCTGACCTCTCCCCATGGGGCAAAAGAGATCGATGATCCTCGAAGAAAGGGAACATCCGACACACTCCAGAACAATTTGCCTGTGCGGCTGTTCCGAAACCAACCTGTCGAATGCAACGCACCTATTCCGTTCCTCTGGCAACATGTCGTCTATTTTATCAATGGAAACAACCTTTGGATTCGGAAAATTTGAACGTGGCAGGATTGTAGCCGAAACCTTCTGCCCACGCCTCAGGTGATACTTCCTGAGCATATCCATCCCGACATAGGGATTCGCCATGTCCTCCACCCCATTGTCGCTGCAACTTATTAATTGCCCATAGCGTTCGCATTCAGCCAGTTCCAAAATTCCAACAAAGTTTTCCTGAGCTGAGGACGAACCATCATTTTCGCGAATTTCCATATCAAACTCCCACACCAAATTCATTATTATGCGAATGGCAAGATTTTAGAGCACGCATTCAGTGCTGCATTTTCCGAGAATATGCGATTGCCATTGGCCTGAAAATCTATTTATGAACCCTTATGAAAAATCTACACGCATACTGGCGCATGGATTACGTTGAAATCCCCCAATCGGAAAAATCAGAGAATGAAAATCCGTTCCTGCAAATTCCAAATGAGGATGAAAGTACTTCTCTCCTAGTATTTCGAAGTAAACTGTGCTACGCTGCACTCAATAAATTTCCCTACAACGCTGGACATTCAATGCTAATCCCCTATCGGCAGGTCGCAGATATTCAGGAGCTCAGTCCAGAGGAATATGCAGACATGGGCCAGTCTATTCTTAGGATGCAAAAAATTTTAGTGGAGGCTCTTCATCCGCACGGGTTCAACATCGGATACAATCTTGGTGCAGCTGCCGGAGCTGGAATAGCCAACCACATACACTGTCACGTAGTTCCACGCTGGCACGGAGACACAAATTTCATGCCAGTAATTGGCAATGCAAAGGTTTTACCCCAGGCACTGGAAAAAATGGTTGCTCGGCTTCGCACTTTCACTTAAATTCCCACGTGAGATTTGTGAATTAATTTAAGAGATAATATTCATGGGTATAAGGAAACGGCAGAGTGCAGCATTGGGCGTCATACCACACGGCCATGACCCCATAATAATTGTCGGCTTTCGTTCAGCATGGCTAAATAAATTGGCTTCCGTTCTCCTGTTTTTTGTATTTGCCATTGGATTTGGCGCCATATCATTTCTCGGAAATAATTGGCTGAGAATACAATTCCTCCCCGGCAATATATCCAAAATAAAAATCATTGCCGAAATACCATTCGAATATGAAAGCAAGGTCAGAACCGAAAGATTATACGAGCAGAGAAAAATGCAAACGAGCAACGTGTTCGTCATAAATGAAAGAAGCTATGATGAATTCATTCACATGCTAAAAGTTCTTGATGAGCAGATAGAAAATTTCACATACGAACACACACTGCATGAGACAGGACGTGAGGAAATACGTGAATTCGTCGAGGAATTTGTAATTTTAAATGTCATACAAATCGTATGGCAGGATATCGCTCTGCTCATTAACTCCCTGTCTCCCATTGAGCGCGCCCAGGTATTTCAGGAATGCATATCGATACTCAGAGAAATAGCACAGGATGGCGTCCTTTCGGAATCCATATCTTTCATTGATCAAAACCAATCCATGAATTATTTCGGGTTAAAGCTAAAGGATGGGAACAAAAAGAATGTGCGCACACTGGAAAGCGCTCTGCGCTACGCAAGAACGCAACTAGTGTCAATGGATATTGATAACGAGATAGTGACGATACTTTTCAACATAATTAAGCAGGGGATCAAGCCAAATCTGATATACAACGCAAAGGAGAGTAAAACCAAATCTGACATGATCCTCAAATCAATCAAACCAGTCCGCGTGAAAGTTAAGCAATGGGAAGTGCTACTGGAAAATAATATGGAAATCGACACCGAGACATATGAAGCATTGGCAGCCTATCAAAAAGCAATTAAGCTGTTTCACGATACCGGATATGGATTCCACCGGGCATTTTATCCAAAAATATTTCTTGGAACGGTTGCACTCTACGCAGTAACATTCTTCATTCGTATTTTGCTATTAAGTAGGCGTATAAAATTAAGGACCATTCTGCTGTGCGGGCTGCTGGTGGCTGCTCAATTATTTTTCCTGCGAATGTTTATATACGTGGGAGAACATGAAATATTCGAAAAGAATTTCACACTAATTTGCTCCCTGCACTTTTTCGCACCCATTCTCTGCGCCTCGGGGATCGCAATGCTAATCTACGGACTTGTTGAAGGAATCGCCGTTTCAGCTCTGGTGTCCGTATACTACACGCTGATGCTGTCGAAATCCATAGAATTTTTCGTATTGCTACTAATCTCCAATTTGATATTTCTTCACCTGCTGAAAAACGCAAACTTTAGGATAAAAATCGTGAGGGCAGGGGGAATATCAGGCCTGATTGTCATGCTAGTAATCTGGGGGCGGGATCTGCTTTCTCTACCCTTGAATAAAGTGACTATACTGCAGGGATATGGAGCGGCCGTCATGGGAATAAGCTCCGGAATAACAATCGTCGCACTGCTTCCAATTTTTGAAAGAATATTTGCCGCACACTCGAATGTGACACTGCTCGAATTGACCGACTACAATAATCCAATTTTGAAAAGTTTACAATTTTCCGCTCCCGGAACGTACAACCATAGCCTCATAGTCTCAAACATCGCCGAGCAGGTGGCCATTCAAACAAATCTCAACTCGGTTCTATGCAAAACCGGGGCGTTGTACCACGACATAGGGAAAATGCTGAAATCGGAATATTTCGTAGAAAATCAAAATAACCAAATAAATTTGCACGATCGCCAGACGCCGTATATTAGCACACTGATCATAAAAAATCACGTAAAAGATGGCATAGAATTGGCAAAGAAACACAAATTGCCGCCCATAATTGTCGATATAATTCAGCAGCACCACGGCACCACAGTCATTCAATACTTCTATGAAAAGGCCAAAAAAGAGATTCTCGCGACCGTTGACACGACAAATATGTCCGAAGAGCAGATTCACACCCTGGTGACAAATAAAGTCGACGTTTCCACTTTTAGATACGATGGTCCGAGACCACAGACCAAAGAAAATTTAATTGTCATGCTGGCAGACTCTGTGGAAGCAGCCAGCCGAACAATGAAGAGAATAACACACCAGGCCATCGAAAGTTTGGTAAACAATATCTTTGCCATTAAATTGAATGATCACCAGTTGGATGAGTGCCCAATCACGTTCAATGAAATTCGGGAACTTAAAAAAATCTTCACCTCCGTCATTTTGTCAATGATGCACTCGCGAATTTCCTACAACTTCGCCGAAGAATCTTCCGCCAATGAACCGCATTGAAAAGTGAAAATATCCCGAAGAAAAATTTCCATCTTCAATGAACTGGAGGAGTTGGTGTTTGCCAAGCGAGAAATTTTTTCACTGATACGCGTGCTGGATTCTTCAGAGTTTTGCATTCCCGGCGGAGAACTTTCCATTGCCTTTCTAAGCAAAAAAAAAATGTGCGAGATTCATTTAAAATTTTTAGAAGATTCATCCCTCACCGATGTGATAACGTTTCCCGGAGATCCCGGGACAAATTTCGCTGGTGAAATTTGCACATCTCCGGACTATGCATTTGAAAATTGCAAACGGTATGGGACAACGTTCTCGGAGGAATTAAATCTCTACCTGATCCACGGCTATCTGCATCTGTCTGGGCTGGATGATATTTCCGAAAATGAAAGAATAAAAATGAGAGAGGGGGAAAATTTCTGCATGTCCCTCGTGAAAAATATGCACCGTTTGCCTGAATTTTCACGCAAGCACATCTAGCGTTGCAAAATGGGCGCAGTGCACTTACCTAGGAGCATGACTAGTGAAATAATCATTTCGGGTATACACGTGGATCTTACGGAATCATTGAAAGATGTCGTAAATGAAAAGGTGCGCAAATTATTCAGGCATGATAAAAAAATCATCCGCATTCGGGTGAGTCTCGAAATGTCAAAAAATAAAGCACACACGGACGAATTTATAGCTCACGGGCATGTGGAAATTGGTGGCCCCGACCTAGAAGCAAGGGCCGCCACCGGAGATCTCTACAAGTCCATCGACGCCATGGTCGAAAAACTCGACAGGCAGCTGACTGAATCACTAAAAATCGTAAAAGAAAAAAGAAAACACTAAACTTTGCTATCGCGTTCGGGGCAACACAAAAAACTTTAATCGCATACTTAAAACTCGCATCGGGTTTTATGCGGGGGTGGTGTTTTTATCCATCGATTAGCTTTTTTACACTCACAGAAACATCAGTTTATGAGCGACAAATTTCCGGATAGTTCAGGTCTTTGCGCTGTGGTCGGCAGATCGCATCTCCGAAAATTTCGCCGCAGGCCCTAACTTCACATGGCAACTATATAGCCGCCGGAGTTGAATGCGCCTGTATTTTGCAAATTTTCCAGGCCGTCGAACCGTGGGCAATCGAATACGTGGAGGCCCCGGAAAATGGAGCTTCCCGGCGAAGTGTTATCGCCTGTGCCGCTAGTTGTCATGCTGTGAGACAATTTTTATGGTTTTGACGTCGAAACATTAGCAGTCGCATAGGCGCCTGAAAATTCGGTTTCCGTCGTAATATTTATGTCTTCGCCTCCAGTCGGCGTCGGCTCATTTTTGACTAATTTCGCCACTAGTTGTATATCGCTGACGACGGTTGATGCTATTGTTCCCACTGTTGACAGCGCCGTAAGGACAGTAAGTGGAGCTCCTGCTCCGAATGTTGCCACTCCAAAAGCCGCCGCTGCCACTGTTCCAGCCACTGCTCCCCCTACTTTCAGAGTCTTTTTCACTCTTGCAGCATTAAGTTTTTTGCTAGTAGCATCGGCTCCAGCAGCAATGGCCTGGCGCATCCTCTGCAAGTTGGTTCGGCTCCGATTATCATTGGGTCTGCAATTTTCAATTGCCTGGTCAATACTTACCAGTCCCTCACGCAGCTTCTTTAGCGCGTTTTTCTTCCCAAGCCCCAAGCCGAATCCTTTATTTTTTTTGGGATTTCGAAGAATATCACGAGCCAAAAAGTAGACTGAAGCTGCATCTCTCGCTCCGAAATTGCCTTCAAATAGATTTGGCCTAATTTTGGAGATATTAACTATCTCTGAATCAATATTTTCCCTGCTACCGCCGGATGCACTAATGGCATCATTTGCAATAGCAGTCCCGGCAGAAATCGCAGATGTAGCAGCTTTTGCTATGAGCATCCCACTGGCAAGTCCAGCAGATCCTACGCATGAGAGCACATTTCCGGCTACGGAAGCGGCAGATGATACATAGGATAAAAC
>JAIRYE010000022.1 GCA_031267915.1 Puniceicoccales bacterium | reverse complement strand
GCTTCAGATAATTCGAAACCATCAATCTTCGGTCCTTCGCTGCTTTTTTGACAAACTTCGCAATCCTCGAACCCATGCTGATTACCACCGTCTCTCTTATGGTAATGACCGAATGAAATGTTTGGCCAATGTCAAGCGTTTTCCCGGGCCATTTCCACATTCCGCCGCCAGCTACGCAGGGGGAAATGGCCCTGGGGGAACACTGCGAAGTCAGCAATCCATTTAAAATTCGGCGATCCAAGTCCGTAATGTGGGGATTTTTGCTCCCCGAGTGGCACCGCATTTTCCCGTGTTTCATTTCCGCAAAAAAGGCTTGCAAAGTGCGATAAATGCTGCTCCTTAGGATTGCTAAAAAATGAAAATATAAATTGAATGGAAAATTTTCCCAGAAGCATTCCCGCGTTGTTTGCCATGGCAAATCCAGCAAAAAACGGTTCGGCGTCAGTGTTTCGGCAATATCTGAAAATTGCTCCCTGTAAAAATATGACCCCGCCGGGGTTTTAATGAAATTTTTAATCTATCAGCCACTTTCTATCGGATTTCCAAATGGATTGATCGATTTCCCTGGCCAAAATTTCCACTTAAGGCGTATCGTCGCAGCCGCTTCGATTGATCAGCGATGACCAGAAATCCACTCTCTGCCCAGCGTTTGCAATAGGCGCGTGCCTGGCGGTCGCTGACGCGTAACTCCCTTGCAATATCTCCAGCTGTCACAATGCTGTGCTTTTCAAAGAGCGCCAGCACTTGCCTCTGTTCGGGCAACAAAATTTTCTGCGAAATCCCTCCTTCAACGGCATTGCAGCTGATTTCTTTCTTTGCCCGGACTTCGACATTTTGAAATGCAATCGCCATGCTTCCACAAAAATATTCCAAAAACGGAGTGATGTCAGCGTCGGCCCGACCATCGTAGTAGTTGTGATTTTCGGAAATATTCATGGCCAGGTAATATGCGGGAAGATTTTTTGCATAGTATTCCTCCAGGGAGTAGATTCCTTTCAGCCCGTATCCCGTCTTTTGCAATATCCAGGAAACAAGCAGCCGTGCCGTGCGACCGTTGCCATCGAAGTAGGGATGAATTGTGGCAAACTGATAGTGGGCCAGCCCTGCAACTATTGGAATGGGCAGTAATTTCGATGCAATATTTTCACTGATCCATGCGACCAAGCTTGCCATCAGCTGAGGGACGTCTGTCGCCCTCGGGGGCATGTAAACGATACTGTTTGTTTTGCTATTTCGAATGACGTTCTGACCATCCCGATAGGGCTTCGGCTGCGACTTCCCGGAGTTTACCAGCATGGCAATGGTTTGGATTTTCCGCTCGCAAATGGCAGCATCTTCCCTCACAATTTGCTCCACATACCCCAGTGCCCGGTAGTAATTCAACACCTCCCTCTCATCCCGCTTTCGGCCGGCAAACCGGGAATCTGACACAATCACCTGCTTCACCTGCTCTGCTCCCAGCGCATTGCCTTCGATTTGTGTGGAATAGTGCGTGGTCAGCAGCTTGGAAGTTTCACGCAGAGATGCCAGCAATTGGACCGAAAAATGCAATTCGTCGATGGTTGTTTTGCTCGCCTCTATCCCCATCAAAAACCGGGCGATCCTCGGCGTAATGCGAAATCGCGGACTGAATGCGTCATTGAATGTCATTACCTGTCAATAAGTGTTATTGAATGTCATTAATAGTCACTGAGTGTCACTGACGCAAGATTTTTATCTGTTCTTGAAAAATTATTCGTTCCCTGGAAAACTCTTGGAAAAATTTTCTCCAGGATGACTTTCCTTGGATTTATGCAGCAAATAAGGTAATTTTGAAAAAATCCTGGAATTCGTATTTCCAAGACGATTTCCAAGCATTCATGCGGGCTAGGTGAAGATTTTCACGTCTCTTGGAGATTTTTATAGTATTTTTTCCAGGCATCATGAAATAAGAGGCGGTAACCACGAAAACAGTTCTCCAACAAACGAAACAAGAAAGCAGCTCCGGGGGAGCTGAGAACTTCTTCGATGAATTTTCCAGAAGGACACAATGCGCGCAAAATGAAACGACGGCTAGTAAAAGACGCCGTTTCCTATCATTTATCCGTGCTAATTCTCATTTGGTTTTGTCAATCTTTCGATTTCTTACTTTTCGATATTTTCACGGTACTTTCCGACTCATCGTATGCGAACATACCGCCGGAAGCGTTGATTACATGAAGCAAGTTAATCTTTGTGAACTTTCATATTTTCGGTGGCGTTATAGGTCTTCGCACAGTTGCCATGCTTGCTGAGATATGACCGCAATCGCAGTCCATCTTTTTTTAGCTGTGTAGTGCGGGGGCATCCAATAATTTCTAACTGCTTTTTAGCGTAGAATTCGTCAATCAGTGCCAGGGAACTGGACATGGTTTCTCCATCAATTTTGTTTTCAGGGGCATGATTTCCATATTTCCACAGGTGAATGGCGCCCGCTTCGCGAATGGCAAATTCCCCCCAGCGACATGCAAATGGTGCAATCGCGCAGGTCCTCATTTTTGCTACAGCGCACAGATATAGCATTGTGAAAGTTTCGATATAATTCATCGGCTTTGCTATTGCACTCGATGATGTATTTTCTCCGGAGAAGGTTTCTGTGAGAATTGGTAAGACCAAAGGGGGGAGTGGTAGGTTTGTACCCGGCCCCACCGCTGCTACTGGTGCCGTCAGTGCCACTTCCTTCGCCATCGCCCACGTAGCCGCCACCGCCACCACCGCCGGAGATGTAGGTACGGTATGGGCCTACCGCATACGCAACTTCCGCCGGCCAGAAATCGCAAAAGTAGAAGTGATAGAAGACTAGTGTGGAGATTTTTTCGGCCGATTCACGTGCCCCGTGACGGTTGTTTGTGTAGAAATTTCGGTCCTGGCGGAAAGTTTTGTTTTCTTTATTCATGTGTCAGCCGGTAGAGGACACCGCCAGGGTTAGCAAATTCAACAAAATCGGTAGGTAATTTGCAACTCCAGAAAATTTCAACGAACTTTGAAGGATTCCTCGCCTGCTTGTCCACCGCTTTTTCCCCGCCGTGGTGTGTGGACAGTTGGAAATATTTGGGTGTTTTCCTGGGTTAATGGGCGAGAACAAAGCACCATCGCACAATTTGTACCAAAATTAAAATACAGCTTTAAATATGTTAAGTGATATCTGGCAGGTCTGAAACTTGTAAAAACCCTCCTTCTCTTTTACTGATCTTAGCTAGCAGTTCTATGACTAACGCATTGAATTGTTCTTTTGCAGTGCGGGTCAACTTTCGCAATTTTTCGTAAAAATCAAACGAAAAACTATGACTGAACCGTATCCAATTTTCCGAATGTAAATTGCCACAATTTACGGTTATATCATCACCAGCTAAATTAGTAAATTGTGGCTTGTCGTTAGCATTCCAAGTGCCATTAACCGCTTCCCCAATAAATATTCCATCACTGTATGTTAAATCCACAAAATTAGATGCAGAAGGTATGCTTCCAAGAGGTAAAATATTTAACACCTCCGCGTAATTGGCATGATTCCAACAATCAATAAAAAGCTTTTTAGCTGGTGTATTCTTTTTCTTTGTGGAAGCTAATACAGGGAAAATTTTGCAATATTCCACTTTCGCTAATTTTTGTATTTTTGAGTAGAGTGACTTGAATAAAATCTCTGCATCGTGCTTTACGGTAAGTGCCCATAGAAAATGCCCCAATTCATGAGCAAGCACTATGCCTGGCGGAACTATGGCGTTCACAAAGGCAAGGTTGCCGCCTTGGTCTTTACTCAGTAGCACCCAATCTTCCCTAGCATGGCAACCAAGGGTCGTATCCCATTTCAGATTGATGGAACATATTCTTTTCTCATTGGTACGTAGTGGCTTATACTCCGGTATAAATTGGCTTACCTCTCCATTGTTTATGAATTCTATTTTCCAGGGATTTGCCTGAGGAGTTGCAGCGGCATTCTCATGGCACTTCTCTATTATCTTTTTGATGAGAGCACGGCCAGTTGGCAGTGCGCAAAGGTTAACTATCGCCTGTGCGTAGCTTGCTTTACAAGCTTGATCAATGTTCGCATCAAAACTGAACATTCTATTAATTTCATCGGCGGTGATATTGGTTGTGATCCTCTCCTCATTCGCTATGGCCTCAGCGTTTAGAATACCTAGCAGAGCCTGTCCCCAATTCCCAACAAGGATGTCATCTACTGAATTTAGCTGTTGAGGTAATTCGCCAGCCAGATCATCAGTGGCCGGCAAAGGCGACAACCATTCTGCACTGGCACTGCGCACAGGAGAAACACTCATCGCCGGAAACATCTTTGATCTTCAAGTTGCCTGATTAGCAAATGAACCGGTTGTTGATCTGCAGTAGACACCCAATCACTTGCATTCATGGCAGAATCTAACCACTTCAGTGCATCCTGCAGTTGCAATGATGTAATACTCATTTTCCGATCTGGATTATTTTGATTTTCGCCATTTTGTTGAGGACTAGCTGTTTTTAGCAGCCTGAGAAGCTTATTTAGTTCTTGGATAAAGCCCTCTGTGAACACTGCGTCCTCCTCCTCCGAGTAAATTTTACCGTCCCAGTGCTGTTCTGCCATGGTTTGCAACACAGATCCTATTTTTTTCTGTAACCTCTTCTCACTCGAACATTTTTTGGGAGATTTTTTCGAAACCGATGCCTTACGCTTGAACAGCGCCTTAGTTGGTGTACTGGAAGAGCTAGAACTGCTACTTATGATCGGATGTCCGTTGCCGTTGCTTGATTTAACCGAGCTACTCTGCTCGTTTGGTTGAATATTCTGATGCGGATCAATGGCTTGCTGGATCTTGTCTATAACACCAAGAAATCCGTTGAAATTACCGATTGTCTTACCGTCTGATGTTGTAATTTCCATGTTGGCCTTTCATTTCTAATTGGGGGCAAGGGTATATGGTATTTTCCCCCTTTGCAAGGAAAAAATACGAAGATAAGTTATATCACTGCGTGTGATTATGCGCGACTATGGGTGACAGTTGCGACAGCTGTAAAAGCGCTAGCAATCCCCAATGAATTCCGGGATGCAACCTTGAAACCAGGCATGAAGAATTCCAAGTTCAGGTCAGTTTTTACAGCGAAAATGTTCCCAGGTTTGCAATTGGAATGAAGTTTCAGAAGAATATTAGCTAAACTAATTTTTTAAAGTTTTCGCAAATAATCCAATGGGAAAAATGTAGTAATTGACATATTTTCCCCTTGAAAAAACATAAAATGTTTCTAGTTGTGGGAACTTCGAAGAAAGATTTTTATGAAAAGAATCGCGATGGAAGGTCTGCTGAAGTGGAAAAATAATCCAGGGAGAATGCCGCTCATTATCGAAGGTGCCAGGCAGGTGGGGAAAACATGGCTCATGAAGGAGTTCGGTCGCATGCACTACGAAAATGCGGTGTATGTTAATTTTGATGGCGATCGAAAAGTTAAAAAACTCTTCGAGCAGGATTTGAATCCTGCCCGCATAGTTGACGAGTTGGAGCTCCAAAGTGGAGAAAAAATTAGAAAGGAAAGTACGCTGATCATTTTCGATGAAATCCAGGAGTGCAACCGCGCATGCGTATCGCTGAAGTACTTTTGCGAAAATGCACCGGAGTACCATGTCATTTCCGCCGGCTCCCTGCTTGGAGTCGCTATTCACAGAGACAATTCCTTTCCTGTCGGCAAGGTAAACTCCATGCATTTGTACCCGCTAACGTTCGAAGAATTCATGGATGCGCTGGGAGAAAAGCGCTACCAAACGCTGGTGGAAAAGAAAAATTACTCTTCCGCATATGCCATTGGGGACGATCTCACCGAGCATCTGAAACGGTATTACTTTGTCGGTGGTATGCCAAAGGCAGTCAAAGCATTTGTCGACGGAGAAAACTTGTCCGAAATCCGTCAGCTTCAGAGGGAAATCATGGAAAATTTTGAAAAAGATTTTTCCAAGCACATCGATGTGCCATCCATTCCAAAGATTGGACAGGTGTGGGACTCCGTTCCCAGTCAACTGGCTAAGGAAAATAAACAATTTGTTTATAGCGAAATGAAGAAAGGTGCCCGCGGGAGTCACTACGAATCTGCGTTCTACTGGTTGAAAAGGGTGGGGATGGTGTACAAAGTTCCGCGCGTAGAAATCCCAAATCTGCCACTGGCGGCCTACAAGCAGGATGCGTTCAAGGTATACATGCTGGACGTTGGGCTGCTGTCCGCCAGGGTCGGCCTAACTATGCAAAATCTCGCAGATCCAAATCCGGAAATGTTCAATCACTTTCGGGGAGCACTGACTGAGCAGTATGTCCTCCAGGAACTGAAAGCGCTGCCGTCAAACCCGGAGGTGTGTTACTGGATGAACAATCGGAAGAAGGGAACCGCCGAAGTGGACTTTCTTATCCAGAACGATGGTGAAGTCATACCAATTGAGGCGAAATCATCGACGAATTTGAAGGCAAAAAGCCTAAAAGTGTACATGAATTACTACAAACCGCAAACGGCGATTCGCACATCCCTTGGAGCATACGGGAAGCATGGCAATTTGTGGGACATTCCTCTGTATTTGCTCGGTCAGCTACCGCACATTTTGCACGGAACCACGGATCCGCAGGTGGCATAGAAATTTTACAAATCCTAAGCGAAACGCCCGTGAGATAATTGCAAAATTTTGGAAAAATAAGTAATAAAATTTCCCAATCTTTGGAATTTTCCCAGCTTTAATAAAATTTTCCCTTCTGCTCCCCGGAACTCTACTCCCTAATTTTTTCGAAACTTTACCGTTTTTCCAGAGTTTTTCCCGCTTTCCGTGAGTTTTTTTTTGGTTTCCTAGAAATTTTCATTCTGCACCCAGAAAGTTGGAGGACTTTTCTCTTCTAAGTCCCGAGAAAACCTCATCCCCAATTCGGGGAAGAACAGAATTTTCCTATCTTCCCTATGCTTCCCGCCGCATGGATAAACTGCGGAAAACAATTTACACGGAACAGTACCACATGCTCCTGGGAAAGCTGCGAACACAGCGAGAAAAACTAAGAATTATCCCAGGATAAATTTTCGCAAATTTTCGCTAGGACGAGAACATTTGTTTCAAAGGTGGAGCTTGGAGAACGCCGGCTGGATGTTTTTGAACTGGTGCGCTATCTGGAGGTACTACACCTCGATTCCGAGCAGTTTTTCAGTGAGTATCTTCGCGGTGCTGAAAATCTTAGAAGCTCGGCTGGAGAAAAGCTGCAGCTGTGACAAAAAAAATCTGAGCCTGGCAGGAGGACCTGGGATGAAAAAATTCTAGGGTAAAGCGAGAAAAAATTAAAGTCGGTGAAAAAAGTTTAAAATTGAGCTAGTTTTCTCGGCGAAGGAGATCAATAAACTGGCGGTTGGAATAGAGTTTTTCGGGACCCGGGGTTGGCTCTACCTCCAGCACTCCGCAATCCACAAGCGCGTCGATGTACTTCGCCGCTGTCTGGCGCTTGGCAATTCCACATTCAACCAGTGTTTTTATGCGGCAATAGGGTTGCGAAAATATCACATCCATCAGCTGCGGGGAATAAATTTTGGGAAAATTTTCCCCAATATTTTTTCCAACTTTTTCCATGAGAGAACAAATCGAACAAATTTTCTCCTCCGTCCACTCGGCCGTGAATTTTACCGCATCGAGGATAAACAATATCCACTCCTCCCACTGATTCTCGAATGTCACTCCACGGAGCAGTCGATAGTAGGTTGCTCGATTTTTTAGAATGTATCTGCTCATGTACAAAATCGGAGAATCCAGAAACCCGTAATTTACCAGTAGCAGTAAATTTAGTATGCGTCCTGTCCTCCCGTTGCCATCGGGAAATGGATGTATCGCTTCGAATTGGTAGTGGGAAATTGCCAATCGCACCAGAGGATCAATTC
>JAIRYE010000023.1 GCA_031267915.1 Puniceicoccales bacterium | reverse complement strand
CACTTACCACTCTCAGGTCGTCCACTCGCGGCATTCCTCTCGATTTCGGGAAATAAATCCTTATCTTTTCAAAAGTTTCCTCTTTTATCAGTTCCATTGTCAAACTTTCCACTCTTTCTTTTTTCAGTGGTGTCAATACTTTTTTTATGAGTCCTGAGACTAGCACAGATTCAATAGTTTCTTTCGTGGCACTTCCGGACAAAGGTTTTTGCGAAATTAATTCCGATTCAATTAATGCTCTACGATTTGCCAGAAGCTGAGTTGGTGTAGTCAAGCCGGAGGAACTGCTGCTAATCGACGAATATTCACTGCCCATGGTTAACTTGGAAAAACTACTTCCGATATTTTGCTTGCTCTGAGTCGGGTTAATAGCTTTTTGAATAGTGCCTACAACACTCAAGAATCCCTCGAAATTATCTATTGTCTTATTATCACTTGTTGTAACTTTCATATTACCCTTTCATTCAGTGGGGAGCAATGGTACGGAACATTTTTCCACTTTGCAAGGGAAAAATACGAAAATAAGTTATATCACTGCACTCTGATATGCGTGTGAGTGAGAAAATTTGTGTTTTCCGCAAACCGCACTCCCTGGAATTAAGCGACCTTATCGACGTTTTGTGACATTTTACGCGGAAAAACTCTGAGATTTTCACGGATTCGTGAAATTTTTCACGAACAAAGACCCCTGCATTTAAGCGGTATTACGAAAATTTTGCAAAGTTTTTCGTGAAAAAATTCCCTGATAGTATGTGAAACAAAACATTTCATGAAATCAGTTCAGTGGTGTTCCGTGGGAATTTTATAGATTCTCTACAAGTTCTATTTCATCGCCTTCCAGAACGTAAACAAACGCACGCTCCTTTTCAAAATCATCGATGAAATATGGGTCCACTGAGAACGGGGACCACAGCATCAGTCCAAGAGGAACATATCTGGCATACTGGTGCATGCAGTTGGGAGATGCCACGAGACGCTGGCAACTGCACCGAAAATTTCTCCAGTCCACGGAAAATGTCCACGTGTTTTGCGTTGGGAAGTACCTAAAGGAAAGCTCGGCACTAGTACCATTCTTTAGCTTGACATTTACTAGCTGTCTGGGAGCACTGGATAGCAATAATCTTTGCATGGGAAATCATAGTAGTTGATACTCAAATTTTGCAAGCATATCATAGATATAGTATCTATTAGTGCAACTGCCGTTTTTCGGCATAAACATACTTAATAAACATGTTTATTAAGTATGTAAAATCGGGACTGTTTTAGGTAGAAAATCCCACTAGCTTTTCATCCCCTCCGGTGGCGTGTGATAGAGCAAAATTTCCCACAGGGCATCGGAAAATGTGTACCAGCACATTCTTTTCCCGCTGCCAGTGGTCGGAATTTCGGAGGTTTTGCAGACTATAACGCCGCGGGCAATGAGGAGTTTTATGCCGCACATGAGTGACTCCTTTCCTACGTATGGAATATCGCTGAGAAAATCCTTGTGCCGGTAGTACACCCAGTATCTGCCGTCAACGTAGTTAATGTCTCTTTTTTCGTTGAGAGTAGCGAGCAATATATTCGCTCTGCCACGCTGGCAGCAGCAAGCCCCGATAGCTGTATCATTTTCCGAAAACGGCTGCTGCGATGGGATTCTTCCGTGAGTTCCGCATATTCCCTAATATCAAAACCTTCGCAGAAACAAACTTTCATCGCAAAGTTTGCGACAAGCTTACTAATTTGCTAAAAAATGAAAATATAAATTGGGTGGCATAAAAATTTTCCCAGAAGCATTCAGTACGTCGTTTGCCACGACAAATTAAGCGAAAAAATGTTTCGGCAATATCTGTGGTGGAAATTGCACCCTGTAAAAGTGTGGCATCGCCGGATTTTCAGTGAAATTTTTAATTCATCAGCCACTTTTCCTCGAATTTCCAAGAGAATTAATCAATTCCCCTCGCCAAAATTTCCATTAACAGCATATCGTCGCAGGCGTTTCGAATGATCAGCGATGACCAGGAATCCGATACTTGTCCAGCGTTTGCAATAGGCGCGTGCCTGGCGGTCACTGACGCGCAACTCCCTTGCAACGTCAGCAGCTGTCACAACGCTGTGTTTTTCAAAGAGCGCCAGCACTTGCCTCTGCTCCGGCAATAAAATTTTCTGGTGTACGTCTTGATCAGTGCCACGAATTTGCTTCTTTGCCCGGACTTCGACCCGTTGAAACGCAACCGCCATGCCTCCACAAAAATACTCCAAAAATGGAGTGATGTCAGCGTCGGCCCGACCATCGTAGTAGTTGTGATTTTCAGAAACATTCAGGGCCCGGTAATATGCGGGAAGATTTTTTGCATAGTATTCTTCCAGGGAGTAGATTCCTTTCAGCCCGTATCCCGTCTTTTGCAGTATCCAGGAAGCCAGCAGCCGTGCCGTGCGGCCGTTGCCATCGAAGTAGGGATGAATTGTGGCAAATTGATAGTGTGCCAGCCCTGCAACCATTGGAATGGGAAGTGATTTCGATGCAATATTTTCACTGATCCATGCGACCAAGCTTGCCATCAGCTGAGGGACGTCTGTCGCCCGCGGGGGCATGTAAACGATGCCGTTTGTTTCGCTATTTCGGATCACATTCTGGCCTTCCCGGTATGGCTTCGGCTGCGACTTCCCGGACTTTACCAGCGAGGCAATGGTTTGGATTTTCCGCTCGCAAATGGCAGCATCTTCGTGCACGAGTTGCTCCACATACCCCAGTGCCCGGTAGTAATTCAACACCTCCCTCTCATCCCGCTTTCGGCCGGCAAACCGGAAATCTGACACAATCAGCTGCTTCACCTGCTCCGCGTCCAACCCGTTGCCCTCAATTCGTGTAGAATAGTGCGTGGTCAGCAGCTTGGAACTTTCACGCAGAGATGCCAGCAATTGCACCGAAAAATGCAATTCGTCGATGGTTGTTTTGCTTGCCTCTATCCCCATCAAAAACCGGGCGATCCTCGGCGTGATAGTAAATCGCGGACTGAATGTGCCATTGGATGTCATTACCTGTCAATAGGTGTTATTGAATGTCATTAATAGTCACTGAGTGGCACCGGTGCAAGATTTTTATCTATTCTTGGAAACTTCTTGGAAATATTTTCTCTGGGATGATTTCCCAGTACTTATGCGGCAAGGAAGGCGATTTTTGGAAAACTCCTGGAATTCGTAATTCCAAGACGATTTCCAAGAATTCATGCGGGATAGCGGTCCATTTTTTGCTCTTGGAGATTTTTTGAATAATTTCATCAGCCACACCGAAATCCAATTTCGCATGAGAATAATCTTGCCATTCCATTGGCAGAAAATGACCCAAATTATTGTAAACTTTTGAAGCAAAAATAAATCCACCTCAACCACTAAATATTTCTCTGGACCGGTAATAAAACCGGTAATGTTGCAAACTTTCTGACTTTAGAGATGTTTTCAAAATTTCCCGCAATCCCTCTTCCCATCAGCATCCCAGATTGGGTGCAGGGGTTGGATTTTGTGCAAATGCCGCCTAGAGCTTCCGGATTCGGTGCTGTGGATGTGCGCACCGACCAACGGCCTTCGAGTCGGCTATTTACGAATCGGATCAAAAGTGACGACTATGAGGTAAAACTTTCCTTCTTCATGTTTGTTTCAGAACGTCTCATGAAGGTTCCATGGAAGCTGTATTTATCATTTTTGATGAAAAAAACAGCAGAAAATATCAACAATATAGTTAGCGCGAATAAGTTACTTGAAGATTTCCCTGCTGCTGAGTATCTCCTGGTGGATGGGACTATGATGCTGATTGATTCCGAGATGGCTTGAGGCAGCACTTGGGAGCTATGGGCTTCTTCAATTTTCGAAGTATTACTTCACCTCTACTCCTTTAAATGCATAAACAATACAGTGGAATTGATCACAAATGGGATTCCATCAACGATCATTCTAACGCAGGAACAAGACAAAAATTTATTTTAGGGCTGCAAGGCGATTCCCGGCTAACTTCTTCGCAGTTTTCCGCAATTTCGCATAAAATGAAAAAACCATTCCCACGCTAGGGTCTATCCTCATAAAATGAAATAAAAGATGAAGGAGCAAGCGATGCAAATGGAAGAAAAGAAAGTGTGTACACAGCGGTCGTAGCGGGTAGCGATGCGGCGCCAATCCTTCAAT
>JAIRYE010000014.1 GCA_031267915.1 Puniceicoccales bacterium | reverse complement strand
CCATTTGGGGGGAACTTTTACATAACTTCCCAATCAGAGATTTTAAAGTTTTTTCTTCTTCACTTCCCTTACAAATTCCCAGGTTTTTAAACTTTGCGAAATACTTCTTTCTCAGCGCGAAGATGTTGGTCACAGGCTTTGTGGAATCTATTTTTGCAAATTCTTCACTAAATTTTTCATAGCTGAGTGTGGTGTTTTTCGTATTTCGAATGAACTGCGTAGATTCACTAATCAGATTTTTAATTTCTTGATCGACATCGTCTTGAGTTACTCTATCCTGAAGTGTCAGCCCATGTTGATCCAGGAGGTTTGCATTAAAATTGTCTGGATTGCCCAGTATTATTCGTATAAATTCAAGGCAATCGGCTTCGTGCACGAGAAGAGCGATGAGACTCTTGCCCTCTACTTCACTATCCTTATTTCTTATGGCATCTGCGCATGCTTCGCATTCTTCTTTGGAAAAGCCCATTTCCATAAGGGCCTTTTTTGCGGTTATGGCACTGTATTCATCGAAAAGATCGATTTCACCTGCCTGGCGCATGGAATCATGAAATATAGCAGAAAATGTAGCAAACCAGATTTCTTTATCGGTTATATTTTGAGTTTCTTTGAAAAGTTTCTTGTATGTCCGTGCGATTTTTGGCACTAGCAGGGAGGCGCGTATCATGTGGGCAGGCCCGTGTTGTTTCATTTCCATGGGGACGTTTATTTCCTCGCCAACCATCGTTTTCATAAGCGGCTTCATTTTTTCTTTAATTTTCTCTTCCGTCAGATTAAATTTTTTAAGATTTTGATACTTTTTATAATTCTGATCAACCTTATCGATCCAATTAGCACGCGCGCCCTCTCTGAGGAGCTCGAATTGCTCTTCCGTTGTTAAATTTATCCATAATTTTTTTTCCCTTTTGTAAATGACATAAATTTCATCATAGGGAGGGTAATCTTTAGCGTAGTAGGGAAAAGCTTTCTCACAGACATCAGCGATGATTATATGATCCATACGATCGATAGCGCCTTTGGGTTCGCTAGGTTCGGAATTTCCTACATTCTTGGCGGCAAATTGTAGTTTATTGTCAACGATGGAAACATTCGTATTACTTCCCAATTTGCCCACCAGGATAGTAAGAAATTTCTTATCGCAAGCATTCAGCAAATCAAATATTTCTCCATCATCGGATGCTAATTCCACTAAACTTCCTGCGGCGGTACCATCCAATTTGCCTGCCAAGCCTATGAGAAAGTCCGGCCCGCAAGCCGTCAGCTGCTCCCACTTTTTAGAACTCTCGAGTGCGTATTCCAGTAAATTTCCAGCGGCGGTAGCATCATCCAATTTGGCTACCACGGCATTTAAAAAGCCCTTCCCGCAAGCCGTCACTAGCTTCCACTTTTCAGGACTCTCGAGTGCGGATTCCAGAAAACTTTCAGCGGCGATGGCATTCAATTTGCCTGCCAAGCCTGTGAAAAAGTCCGACCTGAGAGTGTTTATTAGCTCCCACTTTTCACCATCCCTGAGTACGGATTTCAGCAAACGTCCAGCTGTGGAAGCATTTGCATTACTTAACTTGTCTAGCAATTTTTCGAAAAGCGGACGGCTGCTGATCAGGCACTTCCACTTTTCAACATTCCAGAGTGCAGATTGCAGTAAACTTTCAGCGGTGGGAGCATCCAATCTGTCCGCCACGGCGTTTAAAAAGTTCTTCTCGGAATCATCCCATCGCTGCCACATTTCACCATCCCACTTTTTAGGCCTCTCGAGTGCGAATTCCAGAAAACTTTCAGCGGCGGGAGCATCCAATTTGGCTGCCACGGCATTTAAAAAGCCCTCCCCGCAAGCCGTCAGTTGCATCAAGTTTCCTTTCCACCCGAGAAAGTATTTCAGTAAATCACAAGCGGTGGAAGCATCCAATTTGCGCGCCAAGCCTATGAGAAAGTCCGGCCTGCAGGCATTCAGTTTCTCCCTGCTTTCATGACTCTCGAGTGCGGATTTCAGTAAACTTTCAGCGGTGGAAGCATTTGCGTCATCTAATTTATCTAGCAAGCTGTCGAAAAGCCTCTTGTCGGTCGTCAGTAGCTTCCACTTGTTATCATCCCTGAGTGCGTATTTCAGTAAAAACTCAGCCCAATCACCCAGTCTGTCGACCACGGCGTTGCGAAAGCCCTTCCCGAAAGCCGTCAGTCGCTCCCACTTTTCAGGACTCTCGAGTGCGAATTCCAGAAAATCCGCAGCTCTGTGACCATCCAATCTGTCGAGCACGGCGTTGCGAAAGCCCTCCCCGCAAGCCGTCAGTAGCTTCCACTTTTCAGGACTCCCGAGTGCGGTTTTCAGAAAACTTTTAGTGCCGTAATCATCCAATCTGGCCGCCACGGCATTGAAAAAGCCCTCCCCGCAATCCGTCAGCTGCTTCCACTTTGCAGGACTCTCGAGTGCGAATTCCAGAAAACTTTCAGCGGTGGGAGCATTCAATTTGCCTAGCAGAGATTTTTTGTCTGCATCCTCCAGAACTGAATTTAAGGTTTTGGCAATTTCTTTATTGGCTTGTGAAATCTTATCGTCGAAATCTTCTTTATCCTTAAAGCCGTATTTCTTCTCAAAAGACACGCAGCCTCTATCTTCCAATTTTACTGCTACTGTCACAAATTTCGAATTTAAGCCGAAGAGATTGCAAAATTTACTCCAAAACCATCCTGGTCTTGAAATGCTTAGCATGTATTGCCGTTTGCCGGTATTGAATGTTACATCTTCGTACTGTCCATCTTTTACATATAAATCGTTTGCTTTCTCACGAAGCTCGTTTTCGAATAAAAAATTGTTTACCATCCCTTCCTCCCTTCGGGGATTTAAGTATCACCCATCTGGCCCGATTCTAATGCGTTTTTTCTTTTTTGCAAGTGGAAAAACGCACTTTATAGCCCCCGCTTCTTCCCCACTCGTCGGTTTTGAATTCTGGTGGCAGTTGATGCAACGAATCCCAATCAAAGTCGTCGAGTTAAGTATCTATGCCGAATTCATCACAATGAATTTAAATAAAAGAGAGTAAAACCATATGGAACAATATAAAATCAGCCCCGGTGATGTGGCGCGTATGAGTGATGATTTAACCAGAACACACTCGTCGAAAAGCCTACTCTGGGGGCGAAGAGGACCCTCTAGCCGGCTATACGCTCTACCGATCGGAACAGAAGGATGTCATAATGAATCTGATAAACAGCCTACCGGAAGAGGTGAAGAATGACCTGCTGGGTTCCGTGTGGTCCTACTACTGCAATGGTGATTTCAAAATTACAGGCGAGGTGATTTTTGGATACGGCACCATGATGCCACTCGAGAAGCCTAGGGGGTTTTCTTTTGTGGTTGACTCGAAAATTTTCACATTCAGCGCTCCGGTGTGAAAAGCGGAAAATTCCAATTGTAAATTAGTCTATTGCTAGAGTTTTTTCCGATGTGTTTAGGATTTCCTCCCGCCTCACTTCAAAGTTCCTTCCGCCTATTCCGAAGTATTTCCGCACCTGGGTTCGAAATCTTTCCCGCTTCTTTCAGAATTTTTTCGTCCCGGGCCCTCACGCCTGGCCTGGAATTTCTTCGCAGCAGCTTTTCGCCGCCACGTTTCTAAGATTTTTAACGCCACGAAAATAGTCATTAAAAAACTGCTTTGGATCGAGCTGTAGCATCTCCAGATAGTGCATTAATTCAAGGATATCCAGCCGGCGTTCTCCCAATTCCGCTTTGGAGACGAAAGTTCTTGTTCTGCCGAGAAGTTGTGACAATTTGTCCTGGGAAATTCCCAGCTCCTCGCGCCTATTTTTCAGCCGTTCCAGGAGCATATGGTACTCTTTCGTGTAAATTGTTTTCCTCAGTTTATCCATGCGGCGGGAAGTATAGGAAAATTTCGCCTCTCCCCAAATTGGGGAGGAAATTTTTCTGAGCTTGGAAGATAAAAGTCGTCCAACTTCCTGGGTGGAGAAGGGAAAAGCCTCGTGAAATTAGAGAAAAAAATCTCCTGAAATTCCCGAAAAAATTTAGGGAAATTTCCAGCAATTGCGGCACTGCATTGGGGCATTCCGGAAAATTAAAGGCACTCAGACCAGTTCCGGATGCCTTTAAGGAAAAATTTCAAATGTTCGAAAGATGATTGCGAAACATTTTACTAATGATACAGTGGAGGCGTGTGCAGTTTTATAAAGAAATCCAGCTCCAAGGCGACGACAACGATTTCTCCTGTATCTAAGGGCTTAATTTATTTTGCTAATAAAAAAAACAATAAATGATTACACTGTCATCGATGACTGGAAAGACGGAAATCCTACAACTATGCAAAGTGTAAGGGCCATAGTAGCGTCTCGCTTTAGAAATGATCTGGCGAATGGATAAAAATGCATAAAAAAAAGAGCGGAAGACCGACGTGGCAAAATAAAGATAAATCCCAATATTTTCATGGAACCATTGAAAAATGGGAAATTGAAGTTTTCAATGGACAGGAAAAACACATGGGTGTTATCAAACCGAGTGACGGTGTGTTGCGAAAGAATTTGGCTAAACCGGGAAGGAAAATGAAGAAATGACAAACTACTGCTGCGAAGATATGAAAAGGAATGTGGAATATGAGGATGAAACTCAGGATAAGTGGGACTGTCCTGACAATTTGATCACCTACGTCCCTTGTTCGGATGAGTATGGGATATCATTCACGACGGTTGATCTTCGTATATCGTAATTAAATTTTGCCCATGGTGTGTGGCAAAATTACCCGAATCCAAGTGAGATCTGCAAGTTGAAACCTTGGAAAGCCTGGGGTATTCCCCATTCGATGAAGACATTTCCGAAGAATTTGAAATCGATGAATGGTGGAAAAAGCGCGGGCTGTAATGCAGCTCTTTGATTCTGGCGAACGGGACGATCTTACCTTCGCCACGGCCAACGGCGCGGCGATTGCCGGGGCTTTGGAAGCCGCTCCCGCTGTCGTCGGAGCAGTCGATGATACTGGGACTGGAGCCATTGCCGCTGCAAAGGTCTTGCCCACACCGGACGTGTCGCTGATTTTGAAGCTTGACATTCCTCAAAAGCTGCATACATCGAGCAGCATGGATTCTCTGGAGTTTAGCTCGATTAATGCCAATAAAACGGTGTTTGAAGTCGTTGAAAATAAGAATATAAACGACTTTCCAGTTGTTGTGGAATTAACGCTAGCGCCCCAAATAAAACAATATTTGGAATCAGGTGGCTTGTTCTATCACGACAAAATTGCTTTGGATACTGAAATAAAAACAGCAAATTTGCAGAGTCGAACGGTTATTGATTGTGACAAAAATCCCAAACTTATTGATAGCCTAAAAAAATGTGCAATGGGGAAGCCCTTTGGTGTATTTGCAAAGTTTCTATTGGCATGGGATAAATCAAATGGGTTGTTAATAGCAAATAGATCACAGCTCCAAAGCTTGAAAGGGTCTATTCATTTAATTTGTGGGCAAATGGGTTGCATCGAACATGACGAAGGTGAGTACGAAAAACAGGCGATGTTTAGAGAAATAGGTGATGGTTTCCTATTTTTGAAATAGGTGATTTTTTGAGGAAGGGTCGGAAGGTTATGAGTGGTGGTATTAGTGATCCCAACCAAGGGGGACGGAGTGAGTTTGGTGATTTTGGATATATCGAACGGCCATATCCTAAGGATAGGCAAAAGTTTTTTGTTGATAATTTGGCCTATAAATTATCGCAATGTCAATCTTTGGAAGATGTTTGTAAAAAAGGTGCAGAGTATGTAGAATTGAAAGGAAAAATAGATTCCGTATTTAAAGTTGATGAAAGATGGAACAGTGAATCTGTTGGACGATTAAATATAATAATGTCGCAGTTATGCGCGATGCCGAAAGGAAGAGAACTGATTAATACATTGATCTCACTAGCCGTTGAAAATAATTATCAAATCAAATTTGTTCCAGAAAACAATAATTTTACCGCTTCTTTGCCTAGAGTGGAAGGAGGCAAAGGAGTAATGGAAGTGGGCATAGACTGGAACATACTGGATAAAACTGCAAGTGAGTTTGTCCGGCTGACATTTGATGGGAAAGAATATGGTATACAGAAAATGAAATATCCTGCTTTTATAATAATGGCTCATGAACTTTCACACATGGTACATTCCATTGAAAATTACAAAGCACTGCGGGAAAAATATGGAGATAAATGTCCTGCTTTCCCGCCCAATGATTCATCACAAATCAATGAAAATCCTACTAGTCAATGGCAAGGTTTTGCTCAAATGGTTTGTAAGGATAAAAAATGTGAACAATTGTACAATGAAGCGATTGATAGAGTGAAAAAAGAAGAGGATGCGAGCAAGCGCTGTCATATATTCCAAACGCTAGTCAATGAAGCATGTGCCGCGGAAAAATTGAGGCAGACTTCAAATGATAATCTCCTGCGATATGAGTTCCAGAAAATGCTTGTGGTTTTTGGGTTTACTGCAGGAACTTTTCCTTATGAGGAGTTGTTGAATATTTGCGGAGATAGTAGATTTAACGACGGCATAATGCTGAAAAATGCACGTGAAAATAGATTACTTTATTCAGGATTTGATGACAACTCTCCTTTATTTCGTTTGGGCTTTATACATATGATGCATTTACTGGGCTGTATGGTGGAATTTGCGACAAAAATAGCGAGCATAGAAAAGGCGATATTGAAGTATTTAATAAGAGCATCACAACATTGAAACCGTTTTTGCCTAATCCTCTAAAATAGCTTGTTTTTTACATAACTGCAAAAACGATTCGCGCTCGCCCATGGTTATATAGGCACGGAAAGGCATCCGTGGAATTTCAAAGTTGCGTTGCATCATGCCGGTTTTTCGTTTCAAATGTCTGAAATGATCAGGTGCTTTTTAGAATCGCTGCCGGCCCAGGGATTGAATCCCTCTAGGTTCTAGAAAATTCGTTGGAAACATTCACACCTGCGAGAGGGTGCGGCTGCATTCAATCGGGTTATCGGGCGAGGCAAATGTCATTTCGTTCAGCGTACTCCGCTATTGGAAGATTTTTTCAGTTTCGATTTTGTTTTCCGTGAAGGCTGCAACCCTCTGTTCATCAGCCTTACAGCTTGGATGCATGGGTTGGATTTGGTCCAGCTGTCGCTTGTGGCTCCCCGATTCGGTGCTGCAGACGGACGCACCGACCAACGACCTTCAGGTTATGAGTCCCGCGAAAAGACCACGCTGGGAGAAAAAATAGTAGTGCTGGTAGCTGCGTTTCTGCCCGCGGAGGCTGGATTTTCCAAGGATTTATCTCTTTGCCGAGCCCAGGCCATGGCGTTGAAAATGGAGGAAGCAAACGAAGGATGGAGATGAGATGAGGCGGGGGATTAAATCGTTGGCAGCTATGAAATCACTGCTAGGCGATTTCATCACCGGTGGGGAGAGAAAAATGCGAGCCCGCGGAGAATGCAATTTGCCCCTCCGAGCCGCCGTATTTCAGGGGAAAATATTTTTTTTGAAAAAAGTTGTGGACAAGTGAATTGTGCCACATATAGTGAGATTCATGATTTCACACACTATATTTAGTGTGTTTTTCTCTAAATTTTTAATAGGAAAGAAGTTAATTATGGGTACTCGTTTACATCCGCAGGCGGCTAATAATATGCCGGAAAAAATTATAGAAGAAGCGGTTTTGCACGACCAAATTTTTCAGGTCATTGTGGAAGCGGGAAAAACTACCGGTGAGTATAATCAAAAAATTGCCCGGAACCTAGCCCGGGAAGTAATTTCAAAAATTTGGGAAAATACCAAAGAAAAGCCTCCAAGCATTGATCAGGTGGAAAATTTTATCGAGCAAACGCTACTGGCTTCTCCCTATAAAAATGCGGCAAAAACTTTTATTCTAGCTCGTGATAGGCGCAATCGAATGGGAGAGTTGGCAACACAGTCGGAAGTGAATAGGGTGAATCAATACATTTCTTGCCTTGACTGGGAGGTGAAGGAAAACAGCAACATGTCCTATTCACTGCAAGGGTTGAATCATTACTTATCCGGAGCACTGAGCAAGGCCTATTGGTTGAATAGTATTTACCCATCGCACGTAAAGGATGCTCATGAATCCGGTGATTTTCACATTCATGATTTGAATCAGCTGTCGGTCTACTGCGTCGGATGGGACCTGGCGTCTCTCCTAAAGGAGGGTTTCTGTGGTGTTTCTGGAAAAACAGAAGCGAAACCGCCAAAGCACTTTAGGACTGCTCTGGGCCAGGTTGTAAATTTTTTCTACACTTTGCAGGGTGAAGCAGCTGGAGCACAAGCATTTTCAAACTTTGACACACTGCTGGCTCCCTTCATCAGGTACGATAATTTGACATTTGAGCAAATCAAGCAGGCGCTGCAGGAATTTGTTTTCAACATTAATGTGCCGACACGCGTGGGATTTCAAACACCATTTACGAATATTACACTCGATTTGTTCTGCCCGAAGCATTTGGCCAGCGAACCGGTTATGGTTGGCGGAGAATTCATGCAGGAAAAATATTCTGAATTCCAGGAGGAGATGAATGTTTTCAATCGTGCTCTGTTCGAGGTCATGACCGAAGGAGATGCCCGCGGACGGGTGATGACATTCCCAATTCCAACAATAAACTTGACGAAGGATTTTGATTGGGACAGTGAAAATTTGAAAGGTCTTTGGAAGATGACCGGCAAGTACGGCATTCCATATTTTTCAAATTTCATAAATTCAGACATGAACCCGGATGATGTTCGTTCCATGTGTTGCCGATTGCGCATAGATAATACCCAATTGGAAAGGCGAGGTGGTGGATTGTTTGGAGCAAATCCGCTGACCGGTAGCATTGGCATCGTAACGATAAACCTTCCGCGAATAGGGTTTTTGTCCAAAACCAGGGAAGAATTTCTGGCTCGCCTGTCAGCGTTGATGGACGTCGCCAAAGAAAGCTTAGAAATTAAACGAAGCCTGCTGGAAAAGTTGACCTCGGCACATTTGTACCCCTATACGACTTTTTACTTGAATGATATTAAAATGAGGACTGGAAAATTTTGGAAGAATCATTTTTCGACGATCGGACTGGTGGGAATGAATGAGGCCTGCCTGAATTTTCTGGGGAAGAGCATAACAAGCCAGGAAGGGAAGGCTTTTGCGCTGGAAGTTTTGAATTTCATGCGCGACAGAATCATAGAATTTCAAAAGGAGACTGGATATCACTATAATCTGGAAGCAACCCCAGCCGAGGGGACATCTTTTCGACTGGCGAAAAAGGATAAATCGCGATTCAGAGAGATAAAAGCTGCCAATGAAAAAAATCAACGGGAACAGAGCGACGCTCCGTACTACACAAATTCTATACATGTTCCCGTCGACTTCAGCGATGATTTGTTTGAAGTGCTGGATCACCAGGATGATCTGCAGACGAAATTCACGGGAGGGACAGTAGTTCACGCCTTTTTGGGTGAAAGAATTTCCGATCCCGATGTTGTTAAAAATCTTGTCAGAAAAATAGCAGAAAACTACAAATTGCCCTACTATTCCCTAACTCCGACATTTTCAATTTGTCCGGAGCATGGATATTTGGTTGGTGAGCAAAAAACATGTCCCCACTGCGGAAAGCAGGCGGAAATCTACTCCCGCATTGTCGGATACTTGCGTCCAGTGCAGCAGTGGAACGACGGAAAGCAAGCTGAGTTTAGGATGCGTTCTCCGCTGAGATATGAAAAATGTAAATGTGCGAGCTGATGGAAGTTGAGGGATGAGAGATCATTTTCTCCTCTTTGCTGCAGCAGCGAAATTTCCGCTGCTGCAGTCTATGCTTGAATTTTCCATAAAAATGTAAAAGATTTCACAACGCAGTCGCAATGAATATTTTTAAGAATGACATTTACTCTGGAGTGAAGGGGCGGGAGCTGCTCTTGGAATATGAAATTTTGCTGGTGGATTTGTACGGTGTCATCTGGGGAGGAGCAAATGCATTCCCGGATGCGCTCGATGCACTGCAGGAGATGATTTTTTCCGGAAGAGAGGTGATAATCGTGTCGAATGCTTCGACGGTTTCTTCGGATATTATGAAAAAATATGACGCCGTAAATCTTCGCAAGGGGGTACATTTCACGCATTTTGTCACATCGGGAGATGTCATGCGGGATACATTTTTATGCGGCAAAGTACAATTGAGTTCAGGCAAAAGTGCGAAGAAATATTTTGTTTGCGGCAGTTTAAACAATGCAATTTTCGCCAACAGTGATCTGGAACGGACTGAGGATTTGGACGAAGCGGATTTCGTTTATCTCTCCGTACCGCGGTTTTCCGACGAAGAGAGAAATTCAATGCCGGATGCGATGAAAAAATTTTTGTACCGGGCAAGGGTGGATGGCGAAGTTACCTCCTGGGATTCCACGTCCATAGAACCTCACATCCCAAGGTTGAAAATTTTTTTGGAAAAGAAAAAGCTCATTGTTGCCGCAAATCCAGATAGATTTGCAGTTTGTCCAGTTCTGGAGACTCCAAAAGCCAGGGAGTATGTGCCAAAGCTTGTGGTTAAGCAGGGGCTTGTGGCGGAGGCGTACAGAAACATGGGCGGAGAAGTTTTTGCCACCGGGAAGCCTTTCCCGCAGATCTATCGATGTGCATTGGAGAAATTAGCAGCGTTTCGGAGGAAATCCATTGACCAGGTGTGCAAGAATAAAATTGCGATGATAGGCGATACCCTCGAAACCGATGTCTTGGGCGCTAGAAATGCAAGCGATGACCTGGATTGCAAAATCGACAGTATTCTTGTGCTGACTGGTATTTCTGCCGGTGAGATGAGGGAAAATACACCCGGAGAAATAACAGCGGACGCAATGAACAAACTTTTTTCCGCAAAGAAAATTTTCCCTACCCATGTAATGTCTGCCCTGGGCCTGAACTCGGAAATATATTTTTGAGCTACAAATATTTTTTTACATCCACCACCTGCCCAGTGTAACTTTGCAGGAGCGTGGTCAGGGTTTTTTCCGCAACGAATTCCGGGGCCAGCAAAGTTTCAGGGTCTTCCTTGCCGAAGTTTGCAAATCTGAGAGATGTTGCCGTCCTAGCCGGATTAATGACATTCACTCGTATCCCGTCCCGTGACCACTCATCGGCTAATGCCTGGGTTAAATTTACAACCGCTGCCTTTGTTGATGAGTAAATCGAATACAGTGCGCGTCCGCGAGTGTAGGAGCTGGATGTGAAAAATAGCAGTGCTCCTTTCGAATGCCTTAGGAATTCATGTGCTCCCAGAGCGACATTGATGCATCCGAAATAATTCGTTTCGATTTCTTCGCGTATATCTTCTTCGGTCCTGCAGCAGAGCTCACCAAGTCTCAAAATTCCCGTGGCATTGATGACGAAATCTATGCGCCCCTCCTCTCCGTGAACGAATTTCAGTGCCTTATCAATGGCAAATCTTTTACGCACATCGGTGGCATTTGCTCTGGAAAAATTATATACTTTCGTTCCGTGCTTTTCTGCCAACTGGCAAATCGAGTTCCCGATGCCGCCACTGGCACCGAAAATTATCAGAGTTTTCCCCCTTAGATTTTCAAGATTCGAGTCGGAAGCTAGCAAATTTTTAATTTGGTATAGCTTGTCGGCGATGAAAATATCAATGGGATATGTAATTTTTACATTTGTTTCGTCCCCATTGATGATGTGAATTTTTGACAGATTAAATGCTTTTACCAGTCCACAGTCATCTGTGATGTGCAAATCCACATGTTCCTTCGCCAGTTCGTGGGCACGGCGAATGACGCTCAATTTGAACGCCTGTGGAGTCTGCCCACGCATAAGAGATTGGCGCCTGGGAATCTCTTCAATGTTCATGGACTCATCGACTTTCACTATCGTATCCGCGGTTGCTATTGCAACGTCGACGGCGTCGTACTTATCAAGCGCACTGATGCAATCGCGAATTATTCTTTCTCCGAGAAGTGGTCTGACGGCATCATGAATCAAGATTTTGGCCTCCCCATCTTCCAGGGAACCAACTCCAATGCTTGAGCTTTCCTGGCGAGTTTTCCCGCCCGTCAGAATTTTTGTAATTTTCCTGTAGCCGTTGCTTTCGCAAATTTCCTCCGCAAACTGGATAAATTGTTTGGAAACGACGATGATTATTTCGTCAACGAGTTCACAGCTTTCAAAGCACTCTATGGAATGCTCCAGGACAGTTTTGCCAGAAATTTTCAAAAACTGCTTCGGTAGACTACTTTTGGTTCGTTCGCCAGTTCCTGATGCCAGTAGTATTGCGTAGGTTTTCATTGAATTTTCAGTTCCGATTTAATGTGATTAAATACTCGTTCGCTTGCCGTTTTATTTCCAACAAGCTCCATGGCTTTTATTTGCGAAAGTCTCTGGGGGGCCATGTAGTCATCCCCTTCGATGATTACCCGCAAAAACATTTGATCCAACTGCGCATTGCTGCGAATTTGGTAGTAGGTTTTGATTATGTCCTCTGCGAAATTATTGAATTCCCTTGTTTGCATATCGCTTCTCAGATGAAATACCGGTTTTCCCGTTGGAAAATAATCTGCCAGAAATGATATGCAATCTGTTATCAGGCAATCGGATGTTCTAAACAGATCGATGAAATTCTCTTGCCGGGAAATCGTCCCGTATTTTTCCCATTCGTCCCAGTAGTCGGCGAGCTCCTGCTTTGTCACTACGCCGCAGTTAACCACTTCTTCATCGAAATGCGGATGTGGCCTAATTATCCACGTGGTTTCCGGATACATGCCTGCTAAATTTAGAATGAATTGTCCGTTTTGCTGGAACGTTGCCATCATGTGATTTGCAGCAGTTGAAAAGTGCGGTGCGTAAATTATTCGTTTTTTCTTTCCGGATTTATCCTTCCATAAATTTTCATTTGGCTTCTCATCCGACGAATAACCATCCAGATGTAAACTTCCTACGCTCACGCAGTTATCCGCATTGAATCTCGATTTGTAGGATTCCAGATGCATGGGCGACTCGACGAAATATTTCCAAAGGAATCTGTGAAACTTTTCCAAATAATCATATTCGCTCTGCAGCAGGTGGAAGCAGTAGGGAGTATAGCACGTCAGCGCGAATTTTGCTACGCGGAATATGCCGTGTTCTTTCTCAATGTTCCACGGTTGTTCGTAAAACACTATGTCAGGTTTGAAAATTTCGAGATCCAGATATTTTTTAGCTGCGACATCACAGGCGTATTCCACATGCAATCCAGCGTTTTGAAAGGAGGCAGCCAATTCATGTAATTCGCAGACATCTGGGCTGTAAAATTTCTTCGCTGCGAATATAATTGGTTCAAAGTTATCACTCTTTGCCAGCATGTCGCAGAGAAATTGCCCGTGCCATTTGCACTTTGAATTTACCAGGAATCCAACGCGTATTTTCCGGTGTTTTACCTCTTCCTGCAGGCGTTGGAGATGCGCGGCGTAAAGTTTTTTCAAGACTCCTTTAGACCTGGCGAATTTTAGTCGTCCGAAGAGGGATAGGGTATTTATTTTTTCGAAGGTGATATTTCTGATGATTTTTTTTATTTTTTTTGCCAGGAATTGGCGCATTTTGGCCCGGAACTTTTGAAAGAAGGTACCGCGACTACCTGCTTTTTCAATTATTTTCCTAACCCTCCCAAGCGTTTGCATGACACTTTGGACCTAAGTAATTTATATTTGGACGCAGTCAATTACTTCATTGTGTATATTCTGCAAGACAGTGGAGGCAGAAGCAACTTTCCCCCATCGAATTTATCATAAAATTTCCTGGGGAATGTGAAAAATTTATCTTCATTGGCCAGGATATTGCAGGGGTGAGGGTTAAAATTTCTGAAATTTATGGCGCTCTCTTCCGAGTGTGGATTTACAGCAAAGATCAATTTGTTTCCGCTGAAACTGCAGTCGGCGTTGTACACAAGCGCACAGGCGGAATTTGTGGACGATGAAAAAAATTGAAAATACGATTTATTTGGAGTTTCTCCGGGCCGCAGGATCTCACCTGCTTTGGACAGTCTAAATTTTATGAGCTCTTTGAAATATTCATGGGTTCTGGAATTTTTTTCTAGCAATTTGTAGTCCAGTGCGTTGAGGTCTCCCCGATTATATGTGTTGCTGACTCCCTGCTTGGATGCCAGAAAATCCTGACCTGCGGTTATCATCGGAATTCCAACCGACATCATGAGTATTGCGGCTGATAGGCGTGTGCGCCGGCAGTCATTTTCCGTCGGCGCACTACCGTCATTGTGCGGATTTTCTGTAATACTGTCCACCCAGCCCCGGTCATCGTGCGAAGCTACATAGTTCACACTCTGACAGGGAAATGCTGACCTAAAATCAAGACCGCCACACAAAAAATATCTGAGTCCGTCGGAATTTCCGTTGCCTAGTACATAATCCCTTGCGAAATTCCTATATTCGTCATTCCAGACGGAATAGGAAAGTTTTCGCATGGAAACACCAATATTTCCACGAAAACTCCATGGCTCTGCCACTAAGACAATTGTTTTTTTTACGCTTTTCAACTTTTTTTGTAAAAAACTTAAAAAATCTATGCCGAGCAATTCAGCCAAATCAAACCTGAACCCATCCACATTGTAGGTTTTTATCAGGTGCTCGAGACTGTCCACAATCATTTTGCGAGCCATGTAACTCTCGGTGCGAAAATCATTTCCGCAGCCACTGAAGTTTGTAAAATTTCCATTTTTTTCGTGCCGAAAGTAATACCTGCTGTCTATGTTTTGCAAGTGACCGGCAATCCCGAAGTGATTGTACACAACATCCAGAATTACAGCTATTCCAGCTTTATGAAAACCTTTCACCAGGTTTTGAAACTCTTTTGCCTGGGCAGCACGCTGTGGATTTTTACTGTACGCACTTGAGGGAGAAAACCAATTGGCTGGCATATACCCCCACTGGTACTCCTCCTTTTTCGAGTAATCAAATTCTTGAATTGGCTGCAATTCGACGCAGTTAATTCCCAGGTCTCGCAGATAGCAGTCTTTCTTTTTGAGGTACTTCCTAAGATCAGAGAAATACAATTTTTCTCCGTATGGTATCAGCCTTGGCATGTTCTTTACCACATCCCTCAGATGCATTTCCAGAATGATTAAATCCTTGGCATCCGGTGTTATAAATTTGTCTTTTCCTCTGCCCAGTTTATTTGGGTCTAGGATTATCCCGGGTCCTTTGCTGCATACTGCTGCCTGTGCGTATGGATCGAGAATTTGCACGGCTTCTGACCAGTTTCCATTTTTTGAAAACAGCAGCTGATAGTAGTAGTAGTAGCCGTGGAGATTTTTGTAAATTTCTGTGTGCCAAATACCATCGCTTGATGGCAAAAGCGGGTAGTAGGTGTAGTATTTTTCCTTTTTGCCGATGATTGCAACCCTGGCGTTTGTAGCTCTGGGAGCGAAAATTCTGAAAATAGTGGAATCGCCGGATATTACCGACCCCAGTTGAATATTGCAGCGGAGGGATGCTATCCAGGGAGAAAAATCGATGGAAATCGAAGAGTCATCGGAAAAAACCGCAACCAATTTGCTTTCCAGAGAAATTTTACTTTGCAAGTGATACTGCAGAATGTTGTCTCCGGTTACATTTGGGTTGAACAGAAAATTCATCGTTCCGATTGAGGAAAGTTGGCAATTAGGTGTGGTATCATCCGGAGAGCACCACTCTTCATCTGCGGAAATAAATTTGAATGGAAATGATTCCCGCAGGTCATTCCTTGGAATCTTCAATCCGAGCAAGCTGTGTCCATCGATGGAAATTTCCTGGAGCTTCCATTGGTTCGATTTATTGGCATTTCCCCAGTCCGACATCCTGCAGGCTAGAAAAAAATCTCCCGATTGACTTAGCGGATTGATGTATTCCGGTGGCAGAGTGAAAACTATGTCGTCCGCATGTGAAAAATAGCAATACTTGCATGCGAAATTATATTTTTCAAAAATTTCTTCCTCAAAATTTACATTGGCCTCGTCATTTAATATTACTTTCCGGAGGGAGGGGGCAGGCAGACTGTTGAAGTCCGCCCCATATGCAATCTGCACTGTGTCATCGTTCAGCAAGCTGGCTTGTTTACGCGACGATAAACTCGACTCTGCCATAATTTATTATTCCGTAGAATAACGGAAACAGCATCGTTGCGCAGCAGCAGGCAATGTCAATAGGCAATTTTCAATATTAGATATTGGCAGCGGCATTACTCGCTCCCATGATGGTTTGAACTATTCCAAATGCCAACAGGCCAACAAGGGTAAAGGCAACAGCCATTGCAGTGGCAGAGATTGATATCACTATTTTTTTCAGAGAACTTTTCAGATCATCGGCATATATTTTGTGAATATCCCTGAAGGAGACGGCAAGATCTCCAGTCTTTTCCCCGATTTCTATGAAATCACAAGCTTCTCCATCGAGGATCCTATATTTTTCAAATGACGCGCAAACAGTTTTTCCGTCTAGTATGTCATTTTTTGCATTTATGAACTGTTCAAGGAGAACTTTATTGCTTATTGACAGTTGTGCTAATTCTAGAGCTTCGGATGTGTTTATGCCATTTCCAAGAAGTGTGGCCATCAAATTCGAAAGGTTTGTTTTCATGACAAGCGATACTATTGATGAGAACGGTGGAATTTTCAGAAGGATAGCATCTGTTTTATAGCGGCCGATTTTTGTTTTTCGTATTCGCGGTAGTGCGATTATTGCAACTATTATTGCAATTATCGCGGCTGGAATCAAATAAACAAAGCAATTTGCCATTGATTCTAAAAATTTCACCATGGATGGGATTTTCCCTCCGAGATCGCTAATAAAGCTTTTCATTCCGGGCATCAAAACGAACGTGAACAGCATCATCACGCCAATGACCAAACAAATGAGAAATGAGGGATAAATCAGAGAAGATATTAATTGTTTTTTGAGTGCATTATTTGATTTCAATAGACTGGTAACGTCCGCTAGTGCCTTGGCAAGATTACCGCTAGATTCTCCGATTAGAATAATGCTGTAAACGTTACCATCAATTTTGCCTCCAACTCTCCGCAGAGCATCTGAGAAAGATACCCCAGCCAAAATATCTGCGAGCACGGAACTCGTTAGCATCTTTTCCGCTGCGCTCTTGGTCCTCTTGTCTATGGAGGATATGGAATCAGTTAGAGTTAATCCGGACGACACCATTTTAGTCAATTTTTCAAAAAACGTTAGTAGAACTAGATTTGTTATGGAGATTGATTCCCTCTTTTTGGTCAAAAAAATCATCAATTTATGCCAAAATGACTTTTTTGATCCCGCTGAATTTTCTTCAAAAATTCCAACTATTCGAAATTTTTTTTTAAACAGAAGCGCTATTGCTTCGCCTCTGCTAGGCGCCTCTATGTCGGAGGAAACAATCTCATCACCCATATTGATGGCCTTAAAAATGAACTTCATGAGCTCAAGTGTAGGGGAATTTTTAAAAATATCAATTGATTGTTTCAAAAATTTTAAAATTTTACACTGAATAACTTTCAATGAGCGCTGGCACGCATTTATCCCAGAGGATTTATTTGCCATTTCGCCAGAATTTCCTAGGTCCATTATTCAGGATGAAAATAATTGACAGTCACTGCCATTTGGATGATTTTTTTTACGACGGAAGAATAAATGAGGTTCTTGAAAATGCGGAACATGCGCTGGTTACCAAAATGATTGCCGTCGGAACACATGGCAAAGACTGGCAATTTTATAGCGAATTTGTCAAATCACGGGGAAATATTTTTTACACGGTTGGACTGCATCCACTGCTAGTTTCCGAGCATTTACGGGACATTGAACTGCTGGGGGAATTTTTAGGGGAAAAATCTGGGCCAGTTGCAATTGGTGAAATTGGACTGGACTACCACCGCCTGCCGGAAGACCAGATGCTGAGGGAAGCAGAAATTAAGCTGCAGCAAAGAATTTTCAGAGAGCAGCTGGCGTCT
>JAIRYE010000005.1 GCA_031267915.1 Puniceicoccales bacterium | reverse complement strand
GCACTATCTGGAGCTGCTGCAGATCGATCCAAAGCGATTTTTGAATGAGTATTTCCGCGGCCTTAAAAATGTTAGAAGTTAGGCAGGGGAACTTTGAATCTGCGGCGAAGAAATTCCGGGTTAGGCTGAGACCCGGGACGAAAAAATTCTAAATCCGCCAGAGCAGTTTCTGAAATTAATCCAAAATCTTGAAATTTGATGGAAAGTTCTAAGAGTGGTTTGATTTTCTCATGCGCGTCATTCAGGATCTGCAAATTTGCCCTCTGAGATTACCAACTGGAAGGCACTTTTTGCTTCCACTTCTTCCTCCGGTGGGGAATGGAACACAGCGGCATTGGCGTAAAAAATTTCGAACCCAGGTGTGGAAATACCTCGGCAAGGCGGAAGAAACTTTAGTTTGCCGTCGGGAAAAGCACCGCCTAGGTTTAGAGAGGCATGAGGTGCTGATTCCCGAAAATTACTTCGCCGCCAATTTTATCACCGCCGCGGCAGTAGTAGGACCACACGGAAAAATCCTGCTACTTTTGGCAGAAAAAATCACAACACGCTCCGTCCAGTTACTATATTTTTTGCTGATCAAATGGAATTGAAACCGGCGGCAGTGCGGCACAGACCATAGGAGCCTCCGTTTCAAAGAATGGTCGCTTTGCCATAATACGCATTGGGCGGTCCAGCCCCTGAGCAGTAAAGTAAATTACTTCATCGCCTTCAAGACGTGGATTTTCCACGCTGGAAACGTCGCGTTCATTAACCAGGCGCCTGTATTTCTGTTTAAATTGTTCGGCATCAAGGATGACATCGCGGCCCCAACCAAACAAAAGATATGTACTCGTTTTGCAATAGTTCATGAGCGTTACATCCGGTAGCATTTCCGGATTCTCAGTAAAAAAATCGGGAATCGACGTGAAACTTTTGAGGAAAGTCTTCTCCGGCAAGCTAAAAACGTTTATTTGATGCGAAGGTCTCTTTTGGGAGCTGTAATTAAAATCGGTAGGATAGGGATTGACTTCAAACAGCTTATTTCCCATCCTGCATATTTCGTAGCACGGACCTGCACTTTTAATCTCGTCTGCTGCATTCATGCTGATCCTGGTAATTCATTATTTTTAGTTTGTCAAATATTTATTCCAGTTGTGCAACAAATGTGCGGCATTGTAGCTCAATCTTTGCAGGTGTTATTGCATTGCCGAGCATTGATTCTGCCTCATCAGGCCTATCTGGCGGATACATCACCATTGAGAATTTATCGTCAGCAATCTTTTTTAGCCCCACGTAGCATTTGCCACCGCTTTCAGGAGTATAGTTACTCAATCCTAAATTCAATATCTGAGTATTTTCCATATCTTCTGGCTTAGTATTGATTTTGCCAGTTCTCAGATTAAAAGCGTGTCCAAGTCCAATAGTACTCAAAATCTTTGCCAAAACAACTGGTTGTTTTGAAAATGGCTCCGAATTCAGGGCTATTACAAGATCATTTGCTGTTAGCAACGAAAAGGTCCCATTCGTGGAAAAATTAAACTCTTTTTTCTCATTTGGGATGGTTAGATGGTCCAAATAGTTGAAAGTTATCCCCTTTGAGCTTTTATTGACTGTATCTGTCAATCTCGTCTTTAAATCTTTTTTTCTATTCTCAGTTATGTTTTCTCCACATTCATCTTTGAGGTCCTCAAATGCCAAATCCCACGCCTCTTGATCATTTATTTTAAAGCTAAAAATACCCGTATTGGAATCGTATTTTATGCCAACTGTTTGCATCATTGCAGTGATACTGGTACTCAAAGGCTGCTTATCTTTTCTTGAGAAACCATTGAGACATTTCCCTATGATTTGTTTTAAACCTTCAATCTTTCCATCCGCATCAAGATCGAGAGATAAATTTACCAGTGCACATTCCATTTTATCCACAGTGGACTGTGATGTTGTACTCGCATCGACAGACACATACATGTATTGGGTCGAATTAATGGTTTTAAATTCCACCTTTGTGGGATTGGTCAAGCATTTGTTGGCTAGTTTGAGATACTCCAGTGGGTTATTTATCCAAAGATTAATCAGTAGCGATGACCTCGCGCAACTGCCTGTGCCGGCTTGCTGGGCAGGATATTCGAATAACATATTGAAAAGTTTTTTTTTGTTTTCAACATTTCCGACGTTTTTTAGGAACTCGCAAATAGCCTTGCCTTCCGAGTCCTTACATAATTGTTCCACTCTAAATCGTTCCAAATTTTTATCGGCAAATATTTTAGAAGGGAAGGAAGGGATTCCCTCTATTGTCTCCGATACGTAGAGTTTCGCAGTTTTGTTTATTTTCTCAGTCAGATTGCTTCCATCAAGCGAAATAGACTCATACAATGAATTAATAAAATTCTCTTTTGTCGTGATCGAAGCAGTCTCATTGCTTTCACTTTCCACTGGAGCAATATCGCCATCCACATAGGTTGAGAACATTGCTCGGATTGTGTATTGTCATAGCAAATGTCAATGTGTTTACTAAAAGAACAAAATAGCAACTTGCTACGTGCTTTATCAATTTTCATGCAAAATCTGAGTGTTTTTCGGCGACGAGGTTAAGCCTGGCGATAATGAAGAGTCTCGCCGCTGACAAAAACCTCCCCACCTTGGAGAGGTTTTTGTTGCAAAGGAAAGAGGTTTCCGCGCCTCCCGACCAGTGCTTTCCTCGCAATTTATCACGGAATCAGCGCTTCTTCATATTTTTTCGCCGTGAAATTTTGTAATACTCCGTAAATTATTACGCCAACTAGTGCACTTTTCACACCGAAATTCAATGCTTCCCAATTGGTAATTTCCTGCTTTTAAACCTGAATATAGGGGAAGGATTTGATATTTTCTCGGTATTTATTTGAGATTTTGCGTAGCTCTAATTGGCATTTTCGGGGAATCTATTTGAGAATTTCTGCCATTCTATTTGACTTTTTCTGAAATATTTCGATGATATCGCTCAAATGGGGCAATTCAGCATGCGCTGACCACACGGCGAGTGGTTATAGTTGGAGGAGCAAGGCAAAAAACGGGAAAGACCACATTGGTGAAGGCATTTGCGGCCTCGACCAGCGGCGTGGAGTATCGCACTTTGGATGATGCCAAGCATTTGGCAATGGCCAAAAATGATCCGGCATCATTCATCAGCCACGAAGGTGCACTGATGATAATCGACGAAATCCAGCGCGCTCCGGATGTTATTTTAGCGATAAAAATGGCGGTTGACAGCAATTCTCGGCAGGGGCAGTTTTTGCTAACTGGATCTGCGGATGTGCGTACCATGCCAACGGTAACCGAATCCCTTGCCGGGCGGGTGCGACATCTGCGACTTTGCTCGCTAACACAGGGAGAAATTCTATGGAATCCTCCACGTTTCCTGGGAGATATTTACACTGGCAACTTTCAAAATATTCACAGAGAAATTCCCGGGCAAGAGCTGGTAAAAATTGCACTGCGTGGAGGATTTCCCGAGCCAATTAATTTTTCAGAGAAGGAACGAATGATATGGCACAGGGACTACATCAATTCTCTGTTGGACCGAGATTTGAAAGATTTTGCCAACATCCGCAGGAGAGAAGCCATGGCAAATTTGCTGCGAACGGTGGCGGGATGGTCAAGTAAGTTGATAAATTTCGATGCCGTCGCTTCGGGTTTGGGAATTACGGCAACGACGGTGCAGTCCTACCTGAGCATGCTGCAAATGTTATATGTCATCGACAGATTGCCTCCCTGGACAGCGACAGATTATCAACGAGTAAACAAAACTGATAAGCTTTTCATAAGCGATACGGGATTAATGGCCAGTCTTTTGGGTTGGGGATTTAGGGATGTGCAGCTGGACGCCGATCGCATAGGAAAGCTGGTAGAAACAATGGTGTTCAACGCACTGTCAGCGCAAATTTATGCCAGCGAAAATCCCTATTGCCTGTACCACTACCGGGATCACAGTGGACATGAAATCGATTTTATTCTCGACGACCATGGGGAACATTTGGTAGGAATCGAAGTAAAATCCGGGACGAAGGTCTGCAAAGATGACGCTAAGAACCTTTATTGGTTTTCTAAAAACATAACTAAAAATCGCACTTTTATCGGTGTAGTCCTCTACAGCGGAGAGCATTCATTTTCACTTGGGGAAAACATCAGGGCTGTTCCATTGCAATGTTTATGGGCCTAACATCTTGCATGTGAAAATTCGAGGCACGCCGATCAAACTCCGTTTTCCATGCCGGTACTGTGCGCTCCACGACGAAATTGCAACAATTTTCAATGTTGCGAAATTCGCTCGAAAATAAAACCAATGCGGAAGGAAACCAAAAGCCCAACTGCGAGCAAGCTAAGAAAATTCCAACCAGCCTTCGCAATGTTTAACCTACAAAATTATTGGCAATTGTACGTCGGAAACGTCGAATGCACCCAGCAAAGACCCAATGAACGTCCAGGTGTATTTTTTTGTTTGCTCGTTAAAATTCATGAAGTTTTTTATGGTATTGGGATTGTGTCCGAAGCGAACTGGGAGAACGCCATTTTTCGTAAACTCTTCGGAGATACTTAAATTGTCGATTTTGCTCGCTATTGCTTTGCCTGAAGCATCGATTTCATAGTAGGATGCCATCGTAGATACGTCGGACGAAAAGTTTCTTAGCAGCTCTACCTCTTTTAGCAGCTGGCCATCGGACCACTGTGCGGGGACAGCATCTCCATTTTGCTTTGGCAAAATATTAAACAGCTCCGCGTAGGTACCTGCATTCCAAGTGATTAGAGCGAATAAATATGCCTCATAAATATTTTCTAACTTACTTTCTTGGTCTTTTATAAGTGTTCCAAGTTTCTCCGGAAGCTTTATTTCCTTTGTAAGCATTGACTCAGAATCACCTTTGGACGAATACAATTTCTCTAGCCAAACGAATAAAGTAGTAGGATTAGATATGCCCACATTCCTAAAAACGTTCGCATTTTCTCCTAGAACTTTGCAAACTTCATCGATTACTGCACTGCCCAGGCTATTCATAATTGTGGTGCTCCATTTTGCCTCTAGAGCTACATTAATATTACTAGTTTTCAGGGATAGCATCTGAATAACATGCCCCAGTTCATGCCCAAGAATAACAGGAGATGGTTGGTTTACGCAAATGAATCTTTTCTGCCCGGAGAAGTCTGTGACTATGTAGAGATCCTTGTTTTTTTCAATTTCATCGAAACTAAGATTTATCTCCAGAGTGGTTCCATC
>JAIRYE010000009.1 GCA_031267915.1 Puniceicoccales bacterium | reverse complement strand
CCGTGGCCTCGGGAAAATTCCCGCACCTCCACTGTCACCGCAGCCAGCACCCGATTTTCCGTACTCTAACCCTTCCCCGCAAATCAGGTTAAAATCAGGCAATTGCCAATTCGGCAAGCAGTAAATTTCAGTGTGAAAAAATGCAGCAGTTGACAGAATAATTGCAGAGTTTCGTAAAAATTTCACGGCAAAAAATACGCAAAATTAACCCTTCCTCATAGCCAATTCCATGTTTTTTTGAGCAACCACGGAGTTGGGCGCCAATTTGTAGCGCCCATTTCCCTGGAGGAACTTACTCCCTCCCATCATGATATACTCGCATTGAAGAGTGGTTGGAAAAACTGGGCACTTTTGCACGCATTGTAGGCACTGGTATAATCGTTGGACCTGAGAATCAAAAAGTTCATTATGTGTGTCAGCTGTTGATTTCCCGATACCATCGGTTGTTTTTCATCTAATGGATTATTCGATGGGATTGGTGATTGGGCCACCATTGGAGTAGCTACTGGACTTATGGATGGTGAGAAGTTCGAATTATTCAATGGACTTGCCAATGGACTTGCGGGCCTCGTTTTTTGCGCAGTCCGTGCGTAGAATTTTCCCAGCATTTCATCTGTCAGATCCTTGTTGGCGTTTATCCAGGAAATATCTCCATTGAAAAATTTCCCCATCCATATTGCCTGCTTCCTAAATTCAGCAACGTCCGAATCAAGGCCTACATTCGGCGCATCCCCATTCTCAATCATATCCGTACCTTCGATGGAACAGAGATGGCAATTTGTCAACTTACTATTTTTTATCATTTCGCTAACTTCATTGAAGTCATACCTCGAAAGAAAGTGGCATTTTGTTTTTCTGGGAGTGGAATTATCCCAGGAAATTAGCAAGAATTCAGCATTCTTTTGCTGATTTCTGAATACTGAATTTCCCGCAGTTGTCACATTTAGGAAATTATGCGTTGCAAAAAATTGATCATCAAATATTTGCGGAATGGCATTCTTGGCGGAAACATACATTCCGGAAACGCCAGCCGCGGGAAAATTTTCTTCGCGCACATACTGTCCAAGCGGCGTGCTGCCAGTCCAAGTTTCGGTAAATTTAAATGCTGAAGTTGAGGATTCCGGTGCTACTATTTTCTGTGCAACCTGGGCAGACTTGTCATTTGAGGAGTCGAAAACATTTCTAATCTGCTCCAATTCCTGCTGCCGTTCCTGATCCTGCTGCTGATCCTGCTGCCGTTCCTGCTGCTGAGTGATTTCTTTTCCATCCAGCGGGATGTCATCTGCGAACCCAAGAATTTTTGCGTCTGCGGGAAGAGCTTCTATGCTTTTCTTTATTTCGGCGTCCATAGCTTCGAGGTCTTCATTTTTGACGCCGGAAATTTTTTGCAACTTTTTCCGTTTATCAGCCCACATATTGGTCGCGATCGATTTTACATCATTCCATGTGCGAACATTTTTCCACATATCCGGGTTGAAATTTTCCTGGCTCAGCATGATGTCCTGCGTCGCTTTGATAAATTCTTCGGCTGTGTTCCAGCTTGAATAGAGTGTATACTCTCCATTTAGCATTAAGATTTTTCGCAGCTTCATCTCAATGAATCTTCTCGGTAGCTCCTGAATTTGTAGCATTACTGACTGTATCTGCTGCCGTAGGTTTTTGGAAGCAGTGTTCAAAATCATGTAATCCATCACCTCATTCACGCTCATTGTGTTCCCAGACGTGTTGGAACTGGTGGATGTACTGCGACTGGTGGATTTCACGGAGTCGATCGACTTTTGCCTGATGACAAGATCCATCGTCTGACCGTGAACATTGGTAAATTTCCGTTCCCGCATGATCGCCTGTAGCATGCCATCGAAGTCATTCTGGAAAAGATCAATGGTTGTTATTCCGTGAGCATTTGGCATAAGGTAGGGATCCGTTCCCGTTGACCGGGGAGAGTCAAGAAATGTGAAAACATTACTCCTGTCGGCCGGTCGATCCACTGCCGTATTACTTATTTTCCTCGCAACAAAGTTGTCTTTGTTGGTAATGATATCACTGACTGCGGCAATGGCAAATTCATTCATTTGAGGGTCAAAGTACTCAATGTGAGTCGCACCAATTCCATTTTTATCGATAAAATTTGCTATGTCTCTCACCGATTCCCGTACCGGCTGATCTTTGAACTGCGCCCCATAGTCAACTATTATCCTCAGGTCACTGATATTTCCGTTGCTGCTAGAACTGCTGCTGGAACTGCTGCCATTTATTTTTCCGATCCATTCACTAAGCATGTTTCCGACGGTATTTTCGTTTTTGCCATCTGAGGAATTACTGTCACCGATGCCAATGACATGAGTTTTTCCATCTGTGGCATCAGACATGAGCTTGGAAGCTACCTTCCCCAGCGCTCCATCCTGTGGGCTTACTAGTGTCTTCACCGAGTCCACGTAGGACGTGCTGTTGCTCGTTGTTCCCGTCATGCTGATTTTGTCGTGGAAAATATTGGCGATGTCAATGGGAGTTGTCGTGTACGACTTGTCGGCATAGGACGAGTGTTGGTTTGCGAATTCCGCAGCCAGCTCCCTACCGTTCTCGGGATTTTTCGCAAGATATTCCTTCATTTCCTTAATTTTTTCCGGAATAGCAACCGGGATGCTACTCGATCCCGAAAAATTCACAACTTTATCCAGGGTAATGTAGGTGTTAAAAAATTTAGCGAACTGCTTGCTTGCCCCAGTATTTTCCAGCGAAAATCCGCTGTCCACATCGGATTTCGCTTGCCTGGCTAGGTCATCCACCCACTTCGACAGCGACACATCGGGAATGCCATGGTGAATAGTTGCCGCGACATAGCTTGCAAGCGTTAGATACGGATCCTGGAAATAACTTTCCGTTGGCTGATGATTGCGATACACAACGATTTGTCCTCGCTCATTATACCCGTAGTGCTCTCCGTATGTCCTCGACAGGCACTGTGGCAGCGTGCTGGAACATAGCTTGCGCAGGAGACACAGGTGCGCCTGCTTCTCGTCAGGTAGCTTGTCTAAAAATTCCTTCAGGTCAGTGGGTAGTTCCGTCGTCGCTGGGGAAGAAGAATTTTCATTTGCATCCTCTCCGGCGTCGAACTTTCCGCAGACAAACTTCGCAAAGTTCGATTTCATTTCTTCTGGAACATCAAACCATTGTTTGCAATTTTGTTCGACGTGATATGTGAAAATATTCGCCAAGATATCCTTCGATTTCTGGTCCTGCACATTGTTTTTTATATCATCTATCAACGTTTTCGGCAGATTGTATATAAAGTTTGTGATGAAGTTTACTTCACTCTCTGGGACGCGTGCATTCGCCCCGTTTTGCGTCTGTGGCGGTACCGTTATGAATGCTTCCTTTGGGTTGAGTGTGAGGTGCACCTCATCCATCAGTGCGATTCCATTGTTTTCCAGCAGCTCGAATAGGCCAGTAAATTCCTGGAACAATATTCTGTTCCTGGAATCGTTAGTATCGGCACTCCAGAGTGTGCGAAATGCTGTGCGCATGGCAAGTAGTGTATTTGATGAAATTGCATATATGGGATCCCGATTTTTAAACGATACTTCCAATGAATTTCTAAGTCCATGTATGACATCGGGATCGGAAAATTGCTGATAGTTTAGAGAAATTACTCCCAATCGAATGCCCACAGTTGACAGTATGGCACGCAATTCCGGAACAACCATTGGCATCTGGGAAATATGGGAAACTATCATTGGCAAATTATCCCCGCGGTTCATTAGCAGAGAAATTAGGAACGGTAGCAGCACCTTCGTCTTCCCACTGCCCATGATTTGCTGGATGAGCGCACCGACTTTTTCTCCGCTTCCTTTAATTTCACTTGCTATGGCGCGCATCTTTTCTATCTGGTCGATGCGCGGGAATACTCCACTCATGTAGGTAAACATCAAAAGATTTCCACGCAATTCGCTGGGCATATCGCCATTTAGTGTGTTGCTGTGGTCCTGCCGGAAAAGTGGAATGGCAGATCGCCAGGCAGCTTTCCTGGCATCCTCGCCGGACTTCGTGTCACTTACTACATTGAGTTCCGTGAGAATATTCCTGCAGTTCCTCAGTGAGTTAATGCTAGTGAGATAGGATTCTACATTTTTGAAAAGTTCATCCGCATTGTTTTCGTCAACCCAGGGATAGTTTTTCAGCAGATGGGTGACCGCCTGCTGCCTGCTGTCTTTTCTATTCGACAGAGAAATTCCGTAGGCACGCAAAACATGCCGAAAAGTCCACCTACCCCATGCGTCGGACCCGAATTTTTTTTCTATGCGCCCAGCGTTCATCGTTCCGACGATTCTAGATATTGCATTCTTGGCACTTTTTATGGCATTTTTTCTTCGAATCCCAACCGCTTTGACCAATTCTCCCGCATCTTCGGTACTCGGAACATTGATATCGTCGTTTGATTTTTCCAAAATCAGTTGCCCTTCCCCGCTTTTCAATTCTTTCCTCACCCATTCGATGGATTTTGTGAAAGAATTTTTGAATTGTTTTTCTTCCGCGTCGGAAAGTTTCACTTTCCCAAGATCGGAATTATCTCTGGCAACCTCTGAAAGTTCAGATGTCGTGGACGAAACGGAAGTCGGCAATAAAATTTTATTGTCAATTTTATTCAGTAAGTCTTCCAGTTTATCTGGTTTGGGTTGTGAATAGGTTGGCGAAATGTTGACGCTAGGATCAGTCGATGGGCCAGCTCCTCCGTCAAGTTTAGCACGCAAGCCTTCTGCCACGCCCAGAGGTATGTTTTCTCTGCGCAGTACATTCACTCTGAGCTGTGCCTGCTTCCGCTCGTAATTGGAAGAAAATGTGGAAGTTCCCTGCAATTCGGCCAGATCTTGTATTCTTTTTTCCAGAATATTTTTTACCACAAAATCTTTTCCAGAAAACATCAAGATGTTTTCCAGGAGTGTCTTTTCTTCGGTGAAACTCATTTGCATAGTCCATGGGATAATGTCGAAACTGTTCAAATACCATTTCAGTGCATCTTGGAGAATAGATGAATTCTTATTCGCTTTCAATAACTCGGCAATTAGCCATTTGCTTCTCTCCCCAAATGGTGAAATTTGTAGCATCTTGCATATGGCCTTTAGCACCACCGCTGCTGCTAGCCCGTTCTTTTCATGCCCTCTATCCGCCCCGAACCACATTGTAATATTTTGAAATGCATCAATTTCGTCCTTGGATAGAGTATCCTTCAGAGGAAGATTATCAAGAAATGTCAGCGCTTTTTCGTATTCCCCCTGCGCTTGGAAGATGTGGGCAAGCCTCAATCCACTGAGCGTATCCACGGGGTGCATCTTCACATTCGCTGGCTGCGGCAATTCCGCTTCACTGGCTTTTTTATCTACATCCAGATTATCTGTTTCCAGGTCATCTGTATCAAATTCGTATAGGTCTACGCTATCTCTGTCTCTATATATGTCCACCTCTCCATATGCAGCTTGCCCAAATAAATTTCTATCCGATGAGTTGTCGTGGGGCTCGGAGTACACATCGTGCGTCAGCCCGGTGCTCCTTTTGATTTTCAAGTCAGACAGCAAACACTTAAAGGCTTCCCTATCTTTCGTATTCGTATTTTCCAACCATATGGCATTGTCGTAGCCCATAAGAAAATTTTCCTCATTGACTGTACTGCTGCTCGACGAACTATTCGACATACTGCTCGACGAACTATGAGTGGGAGTAGCAGCGGATTTCCACGGTGCGTTAATCAGTTTGTACTTGGGATCGGACTTTAGCACAAAATCCTTTCCTCGTTTGGTGAAACTCAGGGGCTTCCCGCCTTTGTCAACGTAGCGGGGCAACACAGCTTCCGCGATACCATCATCGCCGTAATAGTAGAGTATGTTGCCGCTATTTTCAAACCGCGAGAGGAGATTGTTCCCAATTGCAGAGATTTCCTCTTCGTCTATGGTTTCTCCAGCTTCTCCTAAAAACGATATGAAATACGGGGGAGTTTTTGTAGCCCAGCGTTCACGGTCGAACAGTTGCCCTTGAGTTGTCATGTATAAAATTTTATTCGGGTCATCCTTCGCGCAGATTTCGAACTGGCCATTACCATACATCCATATGGTAAAATCATCACCCGCAAAGCACTCGGGCAGTGAAAAGTAACCACAGTCCTCAGGCGGAACATACAGCATCTCTTGCCCGTACATGTTCGTGCTGTCTTTTCGGTAAATGCGGAATCCCTCGGACGGAATGCGGATATCGCCGTATTTGTCGTCATGGAAATAGTTGTCTTCGCCCTCCTTTCTAATGGCATGAACATCATCATTGGATGGGGGAAATAGCCTTTTAAAAACATCGTTAGAGAAAACAGATCCGCTTGGTTCAATATTCTTTCCATTAAAATATATGTGCGTGCTCATCAGGTCGACACCTGCCATTAATTCGTTCAGTTGTCCTTTCAGAAAAACAACTCCAGGGCTGATGTGCTCAAATCTAACACCATACCAAGAATCAATATGTATTATCGTTTTCCAAATTTCCAAGGCAACTTTCTCCCTGTAGTCGCTGCTGGTCGTTTCCCAATACCCAGCCAGGGTGGGAATAAATCCGTATATGATATGCGCACATCCGGCGGGGAGATTTCCGCAGATGTCAGTGCCTTGCAACTCCATGACATTGGCGTACAGCTTCGCCATCAATCCCGCATCAACAGGAGTTAATTGGGTGCTTGCACTTGTACCGGTGGAAGGTTTAATGGAGTGTCTTTTTTGAGCAACTGTAACAAGAGTAGCTATGCACTCACTCTCAGCAAATTTCAAAAGGAGAATTTCCTTTGGCGTTAAGGTTTTATTTTCCAGCGCGCTTTTGATATCTTCAAGCATGGTTGTCGAAAGATTGGCTACAGTATTTAAAATTCTTTCCTCTTTCGCATTGTCGATGATGGCCGTGTTTGCCACGTATATCGCATGCACTGCTGAACACAGTCGATTGACTTTCGGATGTCCAAAAGCATTTCCAATTGCAACATCCTTCACGTGCGTGTATAAATCTTCCATGGCATTACAGAGAACAGTCGGGCATTCCCCAGCATCCTTCTGCAGCGGAAATTCTATGCCATCAACGCTTCGCACATAGGAATCCGGCGCGGGGAGATTCCCATCATCATCGTCGGAGTCTTCATCTAACGGCGCATTTTTATCCTTATTTTTATCTGCTCCAATCACTGGCTTGGAAAATGCGTTAAACCACATTTTAGACAGGAAGGATTCCCCATCGGAGGAAAAATTGTCCCCTATTTCTCCATTGTTCCTAAGCAATACAAGTAATTCCATCGTTTGAGTCGGTGGATTTGACATAGCTCGGATAATGGCGTCGGCAACAGAGGCGTCATTCCCCATAATTCTGTTCACAAATTTATCAGTTTGATCATCTCCAACTTGGGTTTGGTTTTCCGACAACCCTCTGTATCCGCCGCCAAGCTTGCTGAGGGCATTTTCAAAAGGCCTAACTTTTCCCGCCGATAACCCTTTGTATCCGCCGCCAGACGGGAGTAGGCGAACTTCAATCGGACCGCTGCGCAATATGGAAGAAACGCTATTCATTATCAGGGCGAATTCTCCCGAATATTTTTTTGGATCTTTGGCAAACACATTTGATAAATTTTGAATTTTTGTAGAAAATCCCAAAGTCAAATACACATTCAAATCATCAAAAAGAAATAGTCCGGGATGTTCCTTAATCGTTTCTTGGAAATTTGTTTTATTTTCTTTCTTCTTCGCTTCTTTAATGAGATCTTTAATGAGATTCTCATCGATTTTCTTAGCCAGCTCATCGCAAATCTTCAGCGTGGATGATGGGCCATCGCCGTCCAGGAGTCTGGTACCACTCGAATCAAATATCGGATCATCTGGCTCGTGATTGGCAATAAATTTCAGCAAGCTTTTTTGTTCCTCGGCATCTTCAAGCCTCATCGGACGGTTGTATCCGGATTTGCAATAGGAAGTGAACCACCTATTGTCCACTTGCATATTTTCCAAATTTAGTACGGAAGAGAAGGACGGCGTGGAATTGTTATCCTTTAGAAGAACGCTTTTGAGCAGTTCAAAGGAAACTATGCGCGCCTTGGCAGTAGCATTGGCCACCGCACCTACTTCATTCCATGGTAGTTGAAAATTTCCCCGGTCGGAAAGTTGACTTTTTATTGCTTCTTCATCATGCTTCATCTTCCCTATGGAGGATTTTATTACCGGAATTTCCCAAAAACTCTGCACAATCACATTGATACTTTTCGCCAGTGATTCCGAATCACATTCGGCTATAAATTTGTCCCATTCTTCACTTCCTGGCAGTGGAATTCTTCGAAATAATTCCGTGGCATTATGCAAAAGGTCTCTTCTGTGTGCCATGTCGTTGGCGATGCCTTGATCTTTTTTTTGTAACTCATTGGCAATTGTACTGGCTAAATCTGCTATCTTGGACCATTGCGAGGTTTTGCTATCCTCTGTCCCCTTGAAAATATAGGAAGGAACGGAAAAATTTTCCCTCTCCGCCATCTTAGGCCAACCATTGGTATAGTTGAATACTGGTTGTATTTTTTCTGGTAACCCGCTGTGCTCATTTGCAGCGTATTTAACTCTGGCGGCATTTTCTGAGATTAAGTAGATTTCCACCTTATCTATAAGCTCGCGAGATTCTTCGAGCAGAGATTTGATCTTACCATTATCTTCGACTTTCAGTTCCTTACTATGGCGATCAATGTAGTACCCCAGACGACCAATGCCGCGGGACATGAGATCCAGCGAATCTCGGGTGATTTTTCCTGTGTTATTTTTGTGCCACGCCAAGCAACTCTTTAGCATATGCAGTTGAGAGTATATGGTAAAGGTATGGTACCACTGATTTGCGAGACTAACAACCTCTTCATCATTTATATCCTTTTTCAGGGACTTCGCAATTTCACGTTGCAGAATCGTATGCACTAGAATCTCGGTTGATTTCAGTGCACAGTTCCCACTTCTCTGGAAACGTTCCTCGAAATTTGGACGAATTTTATCGATTTCATTCTTATCCTTAACTACAATCACTTCATTGTGAAGGTAATAACCCTTCCAATGCGCTAGATAACCTCTCTCGCCAATAGCGTTATATTCTTTTGACATATGCTCGCTATTTAACTCGAGTGTGCAGGCGATGAAGGCTGACAGATCCTGCTCTTGGATTTCTATTGTTGATCCAGGAGTTCCCTCTTCGGCATAGATTGAATCACTTTCCCGCGCCAAATTTTGCCTATCCAATCCACCACCGGAATTTATTTCGTGGGCATAGATTTTGCCACCTGTCTTTTCCAAAATAACGCAGGTGGCGTGGCCACTTCGTTCCGATCTCCAGCCGCCAGGAAGATAGGCAACCCCAGCTTGGTTTAACTCATTGACAATATTTTCCAGAATTTCCTTCGACCCTTCACAGAAGGGAGCCACCATAGCCGCTTTGATGCTATCGGGAATATAGTGTTTCGACTTTTCCTTTAGATATCTCCTAATGGGAACGCCCAACTGTTCCAGTTCTTTCGCATTGATACCCTGCAGGGCTGTGTTATCTGGATTTTCACCTTTGCTATCTTCTAACGTTTCAAAGTGCTTAAAAACTTTCTTAGCCAAATCAAACCTAGCATCATATGTTTTATCCAAGTTGCTAATTTTTCCCCCTGGCTTCAAACAACTTTCGATTTTTCCGAGTGCATCTCTGCATTTATCCATTGAGTTGGTGATATTATCTGCATTTTTTCCTATTTCTTTTTCTTCTGCATTCTTTTCCATCTCTTTTTTGAACCCATCGAGCAATTCCTCATATATTTCCACTGCAGTTTGCGCTGAAAAACTTTCCAGGCCGGTCTCCTTTATCTCCTCCGGGTATAGCATTTGCACAAAAGCTTTGAAACCTTCAATGGCACTGAAATCCACAGTGGCCTTGGTTACTGTCTTAGCTTGTCGATCGCCCAACTCTGATGGATTTTCTGGCAAAGATTCTTCATATTTGCCTTTGTTGAATAACTCGCTACCTTCGGCTGCTTCGATACTGCGGTTAAAATGACTCTCATTGGTGTTGATTTTTTCTCCAGAAAAACCTTCATTGTTTTCTTTTACGTTGAAATTCTTAGTACCGAACATGACAATCGTCATTGTAAAAATATTTTCAATCCCGACAAATTATTTCATTGATTTCGACAAAACTTTGCGTCCGCAGGGAGTGTTCGATCGTCCATCGGAAATCGGCGGATTGGCACTCGAAGGGCTTGTTACACAACATTTGAATGCCTGGTGCAGCTATTCCGCCGATGACACCAAATTGTTCTACTGGCGCACTAAGTCCGGGGTAGAAATAGATTTCGTTGTCTATGGCAACAACACCCTGGTTGCATTTGAAGTGAAATACTCTTCGAATGTGCGGGAGGAGTGTCTGTTTCAGTAAAATCACGGCATTACACCCGTTCGCTGCCCCGTTTTCCCGGGGATGTTGGGCCAATTCAACGGCAAAAGAAAATTTCGAACTGGAAACGGACGAGCCCGGGGACAAAACGGAAAAACTTCCGAAGTCGACGGAACCATCTGCAAATTCGGTGAGAGAAAATTAATTCCTGCCCCAGAAGAAATCCAACCTCAAGCTCCTTATCCGGAAGTAGTAGTTTCAAAAATAATCCACTTATCTCAGATTCACCGGTCGTCGTAGTGGCCGTGGCAGGCGATGAAAACAACGCTATCCTCCCGAATTTCATAGATCAGGCGGTGCTTTTCCGTGATGTGCCGCGACCACACCCGCCGCTCCCCATACCCGCTCAGCGG
>JAIRYE010000016.1 GCA_031267915.1 Puniceicoccales bacterium | reverse complement strand
TGCAGTCAATAAACTTTTCGAGCCCACGCTGGGATAGTGGCGTCAGCGGCATACGCTTCGATTCGCCATCTAAATATTTATATATAATTTTCAAAAAATTTATAATACTAGACCCTCCGTTCACACGAAACTCGTATAACTCGAAAGCCGCATTTCTAGCCGATTCATTGCAGTTTATCCCGACTTCGTATCCGCAGTCCTCTGCAAACTCTTTTATTTTCGCATCTCTGTCTAGAGTTAGACTACTCATATTTTCATTCTCAAAATTAAAGTTAAACAAGTCAAGCTGATTTTTAAATTGTTTTTCATTTATTGAAATTTTTTCATGTTTTCATGCGGCCACTGCAGGCGGGAAAAAGCCGCCCGGATTGGTTGCAAAAGACCGCAGCAGTGCGCTGTAGGAGGCAATATTTACCACTGTTTGTGCTGCTGTTCCGACCAGTGACATTGCCGCGCAGTACAGCCCGCAGAGCACGGATGCCGCCGAGTGGTACTGTCCGGACTGCATGTACAGAGCGATCGACAGGAAGAGGTTTTTGAACTCCGGGCTTAATTTAGCTGGATCGACGGTAGGCAGTGAATTAGTGCTATTATTATTATTGTTGTTTTCATTAGTCACTGCAACGGCATCCCTCAGCGATTGCAATGCTGCTTTAGTTTTTTCTTCGTTCATTCCCCAGAGCGCCGCCACGATGTCGGTGGTCGTTCCGGACACGCTGCACAGTGTGCGCAGGTGATGATCCTTCATTACGGATGCCAGGTTCGGTTTGCTTTCGTACACTTTGAGGCTACCGCTACCGGAATTATTGCTATCATTATCATTTTTGTCGCTCGGCGTAATTTCATTCAGCAAATTTACCACTGTTTTGTAGGTGTTTGTGGTGTTTGGAAGATGAACTGCGAGTATGGCTGTTTGGAGAGTTGCTTTGTTTGCATCAGAAAGATTATCGAATTTTGGTAGATTTTTTAACTTAGCATCAGATGTATTTAATGCGCTTTCACTATTTCCGGTCTTGTTTGCCTCATTATATGCATCAACATTCTCCGGGCTCACGCAATCCTGCAGAAAGCCCAGTGGATCGTTGATGATGTTTACCCTGGAAAAAAGCAGCATGCCGTCGTGAGCGAATTGCGTGGGCCTCTTCACTTTCGCATCGCAAAACGCTCCGTCTTTTCTCAGTTGCTTTATGATGCTGTTGTTATTTTTTCCAAGCTCATTCTCCACTTCTTTGTTAACATCTGGATCAAAAGACGCCACAAAGGTGTCTTCAGGCGTCTCGCGATTCGCAAACTCCTTGGCCAAAGGCTGGCGCTTTCAGCCTTCCCCGCATGCCGCCGCACATTGTTTCTTTGCCGCCAGTATCCACAAATCTTATCTGCTGCAGGGCAAACTTCGCAAGTTTTCTGATGTTTTCTTTCTGCTCATTGATTATTCTTATGCTGTCGGGCAGTGCTTCTACCATGGCATCGACGAGATTGTCATCGAATTTATCCAATGGAAACTCGTAGAACATTTCATTTCCCCTGAGCTTTTTCCCGGCCCTGAGCTGCTTGTCTATTCCCAGGCCGATTTTCTTTTTCAGATTTCCGAGCATCGTAGATTCTGCTTTTCTTGCCTTTTTTCTTTTCTCCTGTATTGCTGATAATTTTTCAAGGTTTATCTTTCGTTCTACTTCCAACTTTTCTTTTTTTGGTTTTGCTTGTCCTGGATTTGAATGCACATGGTAATCATTCAGGGTTTTTAGTTCTTGATTCACCAGTTCTAATTCATTCCTCACCGCTATTTCTTCATTTCCCATCCCCGTATTTTTGGCTGTCGTTGTGGGAATTAGTGGACCAATGGCTGGTTGGGGTGTTGCATTTTCCGCTTTTTCCAGCTCCTGCGCAAGGTCATTGATCCGCGCCAAAATCTGAATCGCCCGCAATTCAACCGTCAACGGGCAGTTTGTGGCAATGGAAGTAGCGCTGCTGCTATTTACTGCTTCTCTCTCGGAAGTATTCGGAAACAGCGAATCGCCATTTTTCTCTACGTACTGCTTCAGCTCTCCAAGCTTGTCTTTCAGCGTAGTTCCCTCTGGACTGAACCCCTAAGGCTGCCTATGGACTTTCCTTCGATGAAGAAGTCCACCAAATGCTCCAGAGAGGATTTCACGTTATTACTCAGCGCTTCCTCATCTACATCCACCAGTTGTCCAATGATAACGTCAAGAAAATCTATGAGTTTTTCCTTGATTTGATTAGCGGGAATCAGGCCGCTGATTCCTGTAATTGCGGGGGCCGGTAATGCTTTCGGCTGCACTCGTGGATGATACGTTTGAATTGTCATTTGCGCTGGTCTTTCTTTTTGCCGCGTCGCACACTGCCTTTGCGCTTCCTGCCATCGCCAGGCCGATATTCTTGTCCGGTTCTCTGCACTTTTTTATATCTTCTTCATTCACATAGCCCATCAGTTGGAGCGGAAAAGGTTCTGAGGCGGAATTAGTGTCGCTGGTGCTCACGGTGCTGCTACTCGAGTTATTTTCCGTGGCGCTCGGGTTAGATGAAGAAGAACTTGAGCTTTTGGCAGTTGTGTTTTCCGCCGTATATTCACTAAGCTTTTTTTTCTATAAAATTAAGCCGCCCCGCGGAAGTTAGGTCAATTTTTTGACCTTCCAGTGCGTTTTTCACTTCATATTTCCAGAATTTTGCCACTTTTGCAGCGTCAGAAGTGGCGTGTGGTTCAGGAAGCATATATATAACGGTATCTGGCACGGAACAATTTTACTCATGCAAAGCCATTTCGCAATCCTTTTGTAAGAAATCTGTGAATTCCATCCGTCCAGGGTAAAAATATGCCATTACACCCGTTCGCCGCCCGTTTCCCGGGTGACGTTGGGCAATTCACAGGGAAAAGAAAATTTCGAATTTGAAGCGGAAGACCTTATTTGAAGCGGAAAAACCTGGGGGACAAAACGGAATCAGCTGCGAATTCGGTGAGAAAAAATTAATTCCAGTCCCGGAAGAAATCCAACCTCAAACTCCTTATCTAGCAGTAGTAGTTTCAATAATAATCCACTTATCTCAGATTCACCGGTCGTCGTAGTGGCCGTGGCAGGCGATGAAGACCACGCTGTCCTCTCTGATTTCATAGATCAGGCGGTGCCTATGCGTGATGTGGCGTGACCACACCCGCCGCTCTCCATACCCGCTCAGCGGTTTCGGATGCCCTGTCCCAACTTCGGGATGCATGGCGACTTTCCGCATGAGGTTGTCCAATTTTCTGACTGCTCCCGCAACCTTTTTCAGCTTTTTGAAGCCATCCAGGAAACAATCCGCTTCAATCGACTCAAGAGGCGCGCTCATGGAGACTTTCGATCATGGATTCTATGGAATCATGCGCTATGCAATTGCGCGGGTCGTCGGCAGATTCCAGGCGCCGCAGAATCTCTTCGCGCGTGATAATCGCATCATCGCCGTCAGTGGGCACCACGCGCGCCATTTCCTCCCGGGCTAGTCGCTTCAGGTAGTTGGGTATCGTCAATCTGCGAGCCCTCGCAGCTGTTCTTACAAATTTCGCGATCTTCGATCCCATGCTGACTGTCACCGTCTCTCTCATGGCAAAAACCGAACGAAATGTTTGGCCAATGTCAAGCGTTTTGCCTGAATCCTTTCTGTCACAACACTGCGAACTCAGCAATCCATCTAAAATTCGGTGATCCAAGCCCGTAATGGGGGGATTTCTGCTCCCCGAGTGGCACCGCATTTTCCCGTGTTTCATTTCCGCAAAAAAGGCTTGCAAAGTGCGATAAATGCTACTCTTGTGGAACCATCGTGAATCATTTTGAAACATACGCAAAGGAGGAGAATTCCGTCTCATGTCCACCATCTTTTGGTCCGGCTTGTAAATCTTGATCCGGAGGTCGTTGGTCGATGCGTCCGTCTACGCACCGAGTCGAGGAGCCGTGGGCGACAACTGGACCAAATTCAATCCCTGCACCAAAGGGCGAAAAACTGATGGATAGAGGGATTGTGGACAATTACAAAATGAAGCGGAGCGGGGAAAAATTTCCATTGCCGCCGTGGAAATTAAATAGGAATTTATGAAAAGAATTTGGAAATTAGTATCAACTCGCGGGCGAATTGGTCGTTTGCGCTACTTTTGGCTATCTCTCCTGCTAGGCCTTGTGGAACTAGGATTGTGTGCTGCGCTTTTGGCTGTGATATGGGCCGCGCTTTCCTTGAAATTAATGAATTCCATACTGTTGCTATGTGTGGCTCTGATGATTTGTCCCTGGTTTATTTGGTCAGTTTTGGTTAGCATTGCTCTTTATGTGAAGCGATTTCATGACATAAATATGTCCGGATGGTATTGCCTGTGGATGTCGCTCGCTGGTGGTTCTGCCACAGCATTGAACGAATCTCTGGCGTGCCATTCGCTAGCGTGGAAATCGGTATCAATTGGGCTATCTGTTATTTGCTGGGTACTCGATATTATGCTTCTGCTTAAACCTGGCAGCAAGGGACAGAATAGATTCGGGGAACGTCTGGCATAGAAGGTATTTAGGAACACGCGATGCTCCTGTAACGGTGCCAAATGACCCGGCTTCCGAATCGGCAAGCTGGGGAAATTGATCCAAAAAAACAGGTGACCGTCCAAATGCGAGCCGCCGGATAGCACAGAATAACACTAGTCTTTGCGCGGAAAATCCGAGTAATTTGATAGTCAAATTTCGTAAGCCTATCATAGATATAGTATCTATTAGAGCAAGTGCTGATTATCAACCAATAAACATGTTTGTAAACATGTTTATAAACACCTAGAACCGCTGCTGTTTTAGGTTGAAATTCCCATTAGATTTTCATCTCGCCTGGTATCAAAATTTCCGCGGAAACAAACTTCCGCCGCAATGTTTTAAACGGACTTACTAATTTGCCAAAAAAATAACAACCTAATTTAAATGACCGGAAAATGTTCCAGAACCATTCACCACGAGCAAATCCAGCGAAAAAATGTTCCGGCGTACAATGTTCCTGGCAATATCTGAAAATTGCTCCCTGTAAAAATATGGCACCGCTGGGGGTTTTGTACCGCTTCCGGAAGGAACCGTTCATTACAAAATATTCGGAACGTAGCGAATGCGGAAATTTTCCCAAGGAAATGGTCAAAATTCTCAGTGGCTGCCGCTGGTCAATTCGTTCTCCTAATTTTTTACAAACCACCAGGGCGGGGATTAATTTAATTATCTTGGCAATGCCTTCAATTGCATTCCTCATCTTGTAATTTCTCTCTCGAGCCTTCTAGCAATGGCTGACTTCCATCTATGGCCAGGAAAAACCAATCTTCTGACCGCCAGCAATTCCATTGCAGTGCTCAATTTGCCACGGATTGGACATGCCTTTCGATGATGTCGATGATCTTTGAGTAGATCGGAGATTCCGTTGTTTTGTCAGATTGAAGCTGTTCGGCCAGCCTCCTTGCGGCTTGGCAAATGACACTGGCAATGGAGTCGAGGTGCTTCAAAATGAATGAACTTTTGAATCCACTGATTTCTGATAGTTTGGAAAAGCTTTCCCTGGATGTCCGGCTGAACAGGTAGCTGTTTCCCGCGATCCTCATTGCCATCTTGTGCTTGGGTGCGAATTTGACATATGCTATGGTTGACATCAGGTCATAAAGAGGAGCCAGGGATGGTCCGTTTTCTGCGTAAAGTATGGAATAATTTTTGCCGTGAGCATCCCCGTTTCCCATGAGAAAGTTGAAAATTATTGCATCCAGAAATGCAATCCTGTCGGCCCCTGAGATGCCGGTGGAGTTCAGTGCACTGAAACAACTTTTCAAGCTTGGGCCGCCGCCACTGCAGTAGCCATCGTCGGCATGGCCAAGAGTGCACTCGGAGGCCCGAAATCGAAGATGCCAAGTGCCACAAAGGTTGTAAAACCTTCCTCTGTCGCCGTCCGCGAAGTGGAGCTCGCTGGCACGGGCATGCGGGTGAAGGTGCCGATGGAGGAAGTGCCTCCTGCCATCACACAGGCATTCGCAGCAAGAAAAGATGACGGCAAAGGTGGTGCACATAAAGCGAAATCAGTCGGAAAACCGATTGAGCGACCAATTGCGAATAGAACCGAAGTGGATGTCGCAAATTTTTTCAAAAACATGAAAAAAGACAAAAATTGGAAATTTCACAGGGAATATAAAGGTAAGCCTAGTTACATCAACGAAGTAACTAAAGAAATTCGCTACGGCGATATAACTCCGAACTACAGCAAAATAGAATGCTTTACAAAAAAAGGAAAACACATAGTCCTAAATCCCGTGACTGGAGAAAAAATTCTCTCAAAGTGTGGAAAACACAAATTGCCGTCAGAAATTTTCGCATAAAAGAGGAGTATGTCGGCAACAAAGGCTCAATTGTGAAGTATGCCAATGGAGCGACAATTGTCGCCGGAAAATATACAAACCTTGGAACATCGTTTTCCCATAGCCAGTTGGCAATAGAAGAACATGCCGCAGACAGCAGCTGCAGCTGCGGACATGTTTCTGCGCGAAATACCATAGAATACCACGTCCATGGATCTATTCAAAGATTTCGGGGGCCATGCAATTGTGCCGACTGTTGACGAAAATGACAAGTGGTTCATCGTGCGGTCAGATGGAGACATTGCCGTGCCCGCACCATTTAACAGTGCCGTTGGGATGGAAATTGTTGTGCCTGGGAAAATTAAAAACCTATCAACAATTGCTGTGCTGAACATATCCGTAGCGTTGCTGCAAGTTTACGGATTTTTATGTTTTTACTATTCTTGTGAAATCAAAGGCCGCTTCCATTGAAGCCCTCACTGGATCGTTGGACAACCTTGAGTAAATCGCTGTGGATTGATGAGATTTGTGTCCCAAAGATTTTCCGATTATTGCCAAACTAGCCCCCAGCGATCGCCTGATAACTTCCCATTGTTCTCCGAAGATCGTGAATTCGGAGATTTTCCAACCATGTCCGTTCCAATATCCTTTTCCACGCTTCTTTCGGATCATCAAAATGTCCAGTTTTACTCCTGCCGCTGGGAAATACCCACAACGATTTGTGTTGTATAGGAAGGCGATCATTCAGCGTTTTCAACGCTTGCTGGATTAATGGCGCCCGGAGTGGTTCTCCATTTTAGTATCCGGGATTCTCCATTCGTTTACGCTAAAGTCCAGATCATCCCATTCTTTGGCGGAGATAGCAGCTGGCCAACTTTTCTCCGGCAAAGTAGCTGTGGATTTTTCAGCCGCATGGAGCTTTTCTCCATTCGTCAGGGGTGAATATTTTGCATCAGATTAATCATTGGAAGAAATATTGCCACGACTATTGTACCGACAATAATTGCAAGAAACAGGATTATGATCGGTTCGATCAGCGTTGCCAAGAGCATCAGCCGGTCTCCGATTTTCCGATCATAGATTTCGGCCATTTTGGAAAATGACTTTGCCAAGTTTCCAGATTGTTCCCCGGCATAGATTAGCCCAATATCCGTTGATGCCAGTAATTTATTGCCGCGAAAACTATTCGATAAGGTTTCTCCGCAGGCTATTTGGTTCGATATTCTTTCGAATGATTTTTTCACTGTGCCATCGCCGAGCACGTCCATTGACAATTTCAGAGCTTCTTGGAGCGGAATGCCAAATGACATGAGCATGCCGATTGTGTGGAAAAAATTATTCAAATTTATTGCCAGCAGTAACCTCCCGAAGATTGGAAATTTAGCGCAGAGGGCGGAAATATTTCTTCTGAAAAATTTTCTGGTCAAAAGAATTTTCACCGTAATGCCAAGTAGCAGGATAAAAACTGCTATCCCAGTTAAATGTTGGCTGAAAAAATTGCATAAATTTATGACTTTTTGAGTTAACTGGGGCAACTTCTGTCCTCCGGAGCGCTGGGAGATTAGAATTGCTTCAAACTTCGGGACTATTACGGTCATGAGTAGAATCAGTGCCATGCCCGCAACTACAAGCACCACCGCCGGATATATCAGAGCCGATTTAATTTTCTTTTTCGTGGATAGCATTTTTTTTCCAAATTCGGAAAGTTTCTCAAGGGCAACCTCCGGGCGACCTATTCCCTCGGCGGCTTTTATTGTTTTTACTTCGGTGTCGGAAAATGCTCCCCTGCAGCATGTCATGCCCTCGGACAGGGACATCCCCGCCGCAATTTTTTCTCTGAGTGTTTGCACTATTGCAAAGTTTGTCCTTTCGTCCTTTCTTCCAGTGGACAGCGTTGACAGGCACTGTTCGACGGGAAGTCCGGATGATAGCAGCATCGCCAATTGATCAAAAAAATCGCACTTCCACTGGGCTTTTACTTTGTTTTTGCGGAATAGACAATTGGTAATTTCTGCGATCCAGGATTTTTTCCTATGCGCAGCCGGACAGGATTGCAGCAGCTGCACTTTTATTCCGCCGGCTCCCAGTTCCTCCACTGCTGAAGTTCTGCTGTCGGAAATAATTTCCCCCTGAATGGCCTCCCCTCCGGCTTTTTCTCCCAAAAATCTGAACCGCATCGGAGCTCACTATAGCAAATATTTACCGCAAATAAATGTATTTCGCGTGGAAATTATGTGGCGAAAGCTTCAATTTTTTCGAATCTGGCTTATCTATTTACGTTGAGCAGGAACTCTGTATTTGTTTTGGTCTTGCGGATGCGCTGAATCAGCATTTCCATTGCGTCGACGGAGGGCACTCCCTTCATTGCGCGCCGCAGAGCGTAAACTTTTTCCATTTCATCCGGGTGGTAGAGCAGTTCTTCCTTTCTTGTCCCGCTTTTTTCAATATTCAGAGCCGGGAACATGCGTTTGTCAACGAGGGCCCTGTCCAGGTGCAGTTCCATGTTGCCGGTTCCCTTAAATTCTTCGAAGATTACTTCGTCCATGCGGCTACCAGTTTCAACCAGTGCGGTCGCCAGAATTGTCAAACTTCCACCGCCTTCGATGTTGCGTGCCGCGCCGAAAAACTTCTTCGGAGCTTGGAGAGCATTCGCGTCGACACCGCCGGAGAGCAATTTACCGCTGCTTGGTTGTTCCGTATTGTGGGCGCGCGCAAGCCTGGTTATGGAGTCGAGCAGTATGACCACGTGCTTGCCGGCTTCAACCTGCCTCCGTGCCTTATCAATTACCATGTCCGCTGCGTGCACGTGATTATCGCTGGATTCATCAAATGTGGAACTGATTATTTCAGCATTTTTCACCTGCCGGGAAAAGTCTGTCACCTCCTCCGGCCGCTCATCGATCAGTAGTATTATCAGCTTTGCGTCCGGCCGATTCTTGGAAATTGCATTGGCTATGCACTGAAGTAGGATTGTTTTTCCGGTCCTAGGTGGTGCGACGATTAATCCCCGCTGACCGAGGCCGATGGGAGTCAAAATGTCCACTATGCGCATGGAAATATTATCCCATTTGACATCTTCCGTGCACTCAAGAAACAGCCTTTCCGTTGGGTAAAATGGAGTTAAATCTTTGAATTTTGGCAGATTTGGGATCTCCGCCGGATTCATTTCCATTGCGCTTGAAATTTCCATGACAAACGGACAGGTCGAATTTTGCGCTGGCGGATGCAGATAGGCTAAAATGTCCTGTCCGCGGCGCAGTCCATATTTTTTAATGAGAAACTTTGCTATGAATGCACTCTGCGGGCGAATTCTGTAGTTGTCATTGGCGTAGACCAAGAGTCCATCGCCCCCCTCTATGGTTTCCAGCACGCCCCTTGCCACGATGGGTGTTTTTTCTGCAAATTTTTTCAGCAGCAGAAGTTCGAGAATTCTGTGGCTGCTCTTGTCGAAGTCCGCCTGACTGGATGATTCCGAATCATCGACTATGTCCCTGGCGGACAGCATTGCGCGATTCTCATACGCATCGTTGAAGTCAAAAGGCGTGGCATTGAAATCTATGTTTTCATTGGCGAATTCCGCCAGTTTCTCCGGAGAACTCAGGCACTCCATTCCCTTGATAAATCCGCTGGACAACTGACCAATCTTCACCGTCTTGGCAAATTTCTGCCGATTCTGATTATTGTTTTGCGGGCGCCTGTTGCTCTGCGAAATTTTTTCACCGTCACGCCGGGGACGATTATCCCCGCTTTGCGGCCTATTTCCGTAGCGCGAATAGTTTGACTGCCTCTGCTGATGCCGATTTTGCTGATTCGGGGAGGATTCGTCGAGCTGGGAAGAAAATCCTCTGCCGTTTCCATTGAATTTTCTGCGACCGTCACCTGCTTTTCGAGGGAAATCACCCTCCGCCGGAGTGTTAGAGTACTGGGGAGTCCACTCTTCATCGTAGTTTTCATATCTTCTCCGACCCTGCGATTTTTCTTCCCCAACGTCGTCGAAATCGACGGAAAATTTTTCCGGGATAGAATTTTCAGCTTCGAAATTTTGTTCGTCCATTTTTGAGTCTCTTTTATGTCTTGATTTGTTTACCAGGCGGTTTGCCAGCGACCTTCCGCTAGCCTCCTCTGTTTTCTCCCATAGATATTAGCCATCTGACATTTGCAAAAATTTTGGCCTTAGACGTTCCGAATTCACACACTAAAACTGCAGAAATGTTCACTCGCAAAAAGCATTCAAAAGAGCACAAATGTGCATGAGAGTGTGGCACACGGTGCTCACTTATTTCATTTTGTCGAGCATTTTTTTTATTTTTCAAAATTTGGGACTGGGAAAACTCAGGGCATCCGCTATAAAATCCTTGATAAGGGTGTGTGATTGTGTTTATTTGGCCACATGCATGCTGATTGTGGAGAATATGACCCCGGAAAAATTGAACAATTCTGGCAAAAATTTTGGGAGGAAAATCAAACTTTTTGCGCAAAAGAAGATAGCTCCAGGGAAAAATATTACGTTTTGGATATGTTCCCATACCCCTCCGCATCTGGTCTGCACATCGGGCATCCGGAAGGCTATGTGGCCTCCGACATCGTAGCGAGGTACAAGCGGGCAAGGGGATACAACGTGCTGCATCCCATGGGCTGGGATGCCTTTGGACTTCCCGCCGAACAGCATGCCATAAGCACCGGAGTTCACCCCGAGTTAAACACAGCAAAAAACATAGAAATTTTTAGGCAGCAGATAAAGCGCATCGGACTTGCCATTGACTGGGACAGGGAAATTAACACAACGGATCCGCAGTACTTCAGATGGACGCAGTGGATATTTTTACAATTATTCAAACGCGGACTGGCCTATGTCGATGAGCGTCCGATTTGGTGGTGCGAGGGCCTAAAGTCAGTTCTGGCAAATGAAGAGGTCATAAATGGTCGGTCGGAGCGGGGAAATTTTCCGGTGCATAGGAAAAATTTACGCCAGTGGATACTCAGAATTACGAAATATGCCGACAAGCTGCTGGATGGACTTTCCCACATAGATTGGCCGGACTCAACGAAGCGGCAGCAGATCGCGTGGATCGGGAAATCGACGGGAGCAAATGTGCGATTCAAAATCTACGGCCAGGACGGAGAAATCGAAGTGTACACAACTCGCCCTGACACTCTTTTTGGAGTGACCTATCTGGCTCTTGCTCCGGAACATTCCCTGCTGGAAAAAATTGTTGCGGCTGAGCACATTGAACAGGTGAAAAAGTACATTGAGGCCAGCAGAAGCAAAAGCGATCTGGAGCGCACAGATCTTGCCAAGACAAAGACCGGAGTGCCCACGGGTGCCTACGGAATAAATCCCGTAAGCGGCGCACGGGTAGAAATTTGGGTGGCCGATTACGTCCTTGCCAGCTGCGGAAGCGGTGCAATAATGGCAGTTCCGGCGCATGATGAAAGAGATTACGCTTTTGCCAAGTGCCACAATATTTCCATCCTTCAAGTCATCGACGGAGGGAATGGCGCTGAACTGCCTTACACCGGAAGTGGGAATTTGATTAATTCCGGAGAATTTAGCGGAATGCCATCGGAGCATGCGAAGGTAAAAATTGTGGAAATGCTGCAAATGTCTTCCCGTGGAAATTTCGCCCAGAACTACAAGCTGCGGGACTGGCTATTTTCCCGGCAGAGGTACTGGGGGGAGCCAATTCCGATTATCTGGGTTGAGCAATCTGAGTATGAGCGAGCAATCTCCGATGCCAACTCCTGTTTCCGTGAGTTTTTGCCGGATGAGCCGGTTGCCTGCGACAGCGGTGGGAAAAAAATCTGTGCACTTCCGCTCTGTTCCAAACATTTACCACTGAAGCTGCCGGCTGTTACCAATTATCTGCCATCTTCGGACGGCGAGAGTCCTCTTTCCAACGCAAAGGATTGGGTGAACGTTCGCATAAATGTTCAAACCGGGGAAATTTTCTCTGCGGATAGTTTTAGCTCCGACGCAAATGATCGAGCCTGGATCTTTGGCCGCAGGGAAACGAATACAATGCCCCAGTGGGCAGGATCCTGCTGGTACTATCTGCGCTACATGTCGCCCAATTGCGAAACGAGTCTGGTGGATTCGAGTGCGCTGCGCTACTGGAAATCTCCTGATTTTTACATTGGTGGTGCCGAGCATGCCGTTCTGCATCTGCTCTATGCGAGATTTTGGCACCGATTTTTATTTGACATCGGCGCAATTGACACGGACAGTGAGCCGTTTCAGAAATTATTTCACCAGGGAATCATCCTCGGAGAAGACGGGATGAAAATGTCAAAAAGCCGTGGGAATGGGGTGAATCCAGATGAAATTGTGTCCCGCTACGGGGCCGATGCTCTGCGGCTGTATGAAATGTTTCTCGGGCCACTGGACATGGTGAAGCCCTGGAATTCCCGGGGAATCGAAGGCGTTTGCAGATTTTTGAAAAGAATTTGGCATTTCTACGTGGGAGATGATGGCAATGGCAGGAAATTTCAGGAAACTATGCCCGATGAGTGCCGGAGAGTACTAAACGAAACCATCGGGAAAGTTGGCAGCGACATCGAGGATCTAAAGTTCAATACCGCCATTTCTCAGCTGATGATATGTCTGAACACCGCCATTGATTCGAAGGGATTTGGCAGAGCTTTCGGGGAAAATTTTCTGAGAATTTTGGCCCCCTTTGCCCCGCACATTGCAGAGGAACTGTGGGCGAGATTGGGGAACAGTGGAAGTATCGCCGATGCCGGGTGGCCGCAGTGCGATGCCCTGGAAAAATTTACTCCGGAGAAGCATAAGATTATCATTCAGGTAAATGGGAAGGTGCGTGCTGAATGCTTCATAGATGACATAAACATGCCGGATGACGAAATTTTCGCGCTGGCAATGAGCAATGCGGATGTTAGCAAGCATATTGCAGGTAAGAACATCACGAAAAAGGTTTATGTGCGGGGGAAAATTATTAACTTTGCAGTGAAGTAGTTCCGTCGTGAAAATATATGTGCGGTGTGTTTTTTTCGAAACGGTGATTGTTTGCGCAATCGTCGTGGCCGGGTTCGTCGGCATATTACTTGCGGCAAATGTCATGCGTGACATCCTGGAGTGGGTGGCCATTGGGCGACTGACGCTATGGGATGTGGCGAAAATGCTGTGGATTCTCATGCCGTCATCAATTTCCTATTCACTTCCTCTCGGCATGCTAACGGGAATTTTGATAGTGATTGGGAGAATGTCTTCCCAGAATGAAATCGTAGCAATGAAAAGCGCTGGCATTGGACTGTGCCAAATTACTCGCCCAATTTTTCTGCTATCCGCTGTGTGTACGCTATTTTCCGGATACATTAATTTGTGCTATGCGCCGAATTCGGTGAGCAAGTATAGGGATTCTTTTCGCAATGCCGTCAGGAAAAATCCCATGCGTTTTATTACTCCGAAAATTTTCAATGACTATTTCCGCGAGTACACAATTTACGTGGACAGCCTGTCAAATGGCCGATTCAATGATATGAAAATTTGGCAATTTGACAGTGCCAACTCCCAGAACATGTACATTTCCGCAAAGAGCGGAGAAATCGACTTTGATGAGCAGGCCAATGTGTTTTTGCTTAAGCTGAATGATGGCAGCGTGGAGAAGTTTACTGCCGGCGCCGCGTCATCCGATGCTAGAACTTCGCAGACAATTGCATTCCAAAACATATTCGTAAATTTATCAGCTGACGATCTTGTCGGAGCGGCGAGCGGTGGCGTGAAAAAATTGCGCCACATGACGCTTACGGAATTGCTGGAGGCCAAAAGGGAATTAAATTCCAGGAAAAATGCTTTATCTCCGGTGGATATTAGGCACGGGAAAAATCTCATAAATCTCCAGATCAGCAGCAACGTTGCAAACGCAGCGGGAATTTTAATCATGACTCTGCTGGCCATTTCTCTTGGAATGAAAACAAATCGTTCGGATGCGGCGCTGAACACCAGCATCGCTCTAATTCTCTGTTTCGGCTACTACTTTACCATGGCGATATTTTCACTGGTCGGAGAAAATATATCCCTGCGTCCGGATATTCTGATTTGGGTTCCAAATATTGTGTTGCTGGTGCTGGGATTTTCGTTATTCCACCGCGTATTGCAGCATTGATGGCAACGCTCGGAAAGATTGCAGGTGAAATAGGGAAAAAATATGTGGTCGCTGGATTTGATGGCTTCATAGACGCGATAGTTCACGCCGTTGATGTGCGCGATGGCGACAGCTACACAAGAATTGATACGATTTTCAATTTTGGCAGTAGGATAGTTGCTGCCGCCGGGAAAAGCACAAATATCGAGCTTGTCCCCCAAAAAAAACTTGTCGGCGGGAATGGGCCGATTATGGCAGGAGCCATGCATAATTTTGGAGCCAACGTACAATACATTGGGGCCCTAGGCATCCCCGTGAGTGACATTTTCGCGGATTTTGCAGCAAAAACACATGCCGTTTCCATAGGAAATTACGGAGAGACGCATGCGGTAGAATTTTCGGACGGAAAAATTATTTTCGGAGAAATGTTGCCACTGTGCAGAGTTGGTGTGGCTAATCTGCTGGACAAAATGCCGGAGGAAGATCTGGTAAATGCCATTGACCAATGCGATGCATTTGCGCTGGTGAACTGGACTATGATGCCGCACCTGGATGATATTGCTCGCTTTTTTTGGAAAGAAATTCTTCCGAAATGTTCGCAAAGGAAAAGGTTGTTTTTCTTCGATTTGGCTGATCCTCGCAAAAGAAAACAGTCTGATTTGGCCGAATTTTTGCAAGTTATTCGCTCATTCGAGCAATTTGGCAGGTCAATTCTCGGGCTAAATGTGAGCGAAGCGCAGCAGGTTTTGCAAACTGTGGCGGGCACTTTCAATCTGTCGGAAAGGGAAGAGGAAATGCGAAGGGCCGCAGAATTTTTGCGAGAGTCGCTGGGAATATCACTGGTTTTTATTCACGGAATTGAAATGTCCGCTGCTGCCGTGGCGGGGAAATCGTCGCTTGCAAGCGGTTATTTCGTTGAAAATCCGCAAATTTCCACGGGGGCGGGAGATCACTATAACGCTGGATTTTTGGCGGCATATCTGTGCGAAAACGACATAAATTTTGCAATAAATTTCGCAGCGGCAACGGCGGCATTTTACGTTAAAACAGGCCGCTCCCCGAGCCTAACCGACATAAAAATTTTGTAACCATGAGCGGAATATTCGTAACGTTTGAAGGAATCGAAGGGTGTGGCAAGAGTACCCAACTGCTAATGCTTGTGGACTGGTTGCGAAAGAATGGCTATGAAACTGTTGCCACGCGCGAGCCCGGTGGGACTGAAATGGGGGAGAAAATTCGTGCCATTCTTCAGAGTGGCAACAGAGGAGATGTTTTTTGCATTCGAGCGGAGATACTGCTGTTTGAAGCTAGCAGGGCGCAGCACATGGAAGAAAAAATTTTGCCAGCACTGGAGTCCGGGAAAATTGTCCTCTGCGATAGATTTTTCGATTCAACCGTCGTCTACCAGGGTGCTGCCCGCGGAATAGATGCGGATATCGTCAAATTTTTAAATGTATTTGCTTCCCATGGACGTTCTCCGGATCTGACAGCTCTCATCGATGTGGACGTCGGAGCGTGTTTCAAGAGAATTGCTGCCTCCAACCGCAGGCGGGATAGGATCGAGCAGGAGGATGCAATTTTTTTTGAAAAGGCCCGAAATTGCTACCTGAAGTTGGCCGAAGAGAAAAGATTTTTTACCGTTGATGGCACGGCCAGCGCGGAAATAATTCACGAAAAAATAAAAGATGAATTCGGCAGGAGATTTTTTTAAAACTAGTAATCAGCGCGTGGCTGATTCGCTGCTGGATTTCTGTGAGCGTGGAACTCTTCCCAATTCAAATCTTCTCGTCTGTGAGAGCAGCGAAATTTGCCACTCGATTGTCATGTCAATTGCCAGGAGAGTGCTTGCAACTGAAAGACCTGAAAACTGTCTGGATTTTTTTTCAATTCGGCCAGCGGGGAACATGATGCTGATATCTGTCGATCAGGTTCGGGAACTGCGGGCAAAAATATACCTGTCGCCAAAGGTTTGCCAAAAAAAATTTGCAGTAATTTTTAATGCCGAGTGCATGCACGGCGCAGCGGCAAACGCGTTTCTAAAAACACTGGAGGAGCCTCCCTCAGACACCATAATTTTCCTCACTGCGGCAAAGCTGCATGCGCTTCTGCCGACAATTGCCGGGAGATGTTCCATCACGCGCCTGCCTTCGGATGTGAGGATCCAGGAAAATGAAGAGATCAGAAATTGGATTGCGAATTACTCCGCATGGCTGGATTCAGTGTTTTGCTCCACCTGCGACGAGAAAAATAGTGTGATTATGCGCATGTACCTGCTGCTTACGCAGCTGGAGGCACTGTCGAATAGTCTGGAAGAGAAGATGCTTAAAAACGACGGTTCTGGCAGCAAATCGGAAGCAAAAAAACAGGTTTGCGCTGTACTTTTTTTTCAGATGGAAAAAGCGACGTCTGCATTTTTTGAAACTCATCTGGAATATGTGAAATTTTTCCCGGAAGCCATTGCAAATTTAGAAGCAAAGTCGCTTTTGGCCTCAATGAATATAAATTTTATGGCGTGCGTTGAAAATTTTTTGATGGAAATTTTACAAAAAATGCTAGAATCCACGTGAACATGGAGTAAATTTTCTCCCTGCGAAAATTCAACTGAGGATTTTATGGAAGCAATTTTATCGAGGCACAGCGTGAGGGATTTCAAAGATGGTGAAATAACAGATGGAACGCTGGAAAAGTTACTTCACGCTGGCATGGCAGCGCCATCTGCTATGCACTCATCACCCTGGCATTTCATCGCTGTGACTGAGCGCGGGCGGCTGGATGGCATTGCCGGCATTCATCCCTACGCCAATATGTCCCTGAAAGCGTCGGCAGGAATTCTGGTGTGCGGAGAGCCGGAGAGAGAAGCTTTAGAGGAGTTTTTTGATCAAAATTGTGCTGCCGCCGTCGAAAACATTTTAATTGCAGCTTCTGATCTTAAACTGGGAGCAGTTTGGGTTGGTATCTATCCCAACGGGACACACGTGGAAAAATTCACCAAATATTTTAATCTTCCAAAAAACATCGTACCATTCGCTTGGATCCCCATGGGGCAGCCCAGAACTCCCGCCAAGGAGGATAATCGCTTTGATTCATCCAGGGTGCACTTTAACAGCTGGTGACCATAAAAGAAGCGGTAAAATACAGATCAGTCTTTGTTATTTTGGGCGCCAATGAAATTTATTTCTGGGTTGACAATTTTTCTCCCATGAGTAACCTCTCTGCGATCGGGAGTGTTGGAAAGATTAGATATGCAGAATCAGTCCGTGAATAGGGAAAGAGGAGTTTCACTAGTTGAGCTGGTGTGCACCGTGGCTCTCGCGGGCGCTTTTTTCATTTCCATGCTATACATATTGATGGCGTTTGGCTTTTCTGGAAGAGTGACTAAACTTGCCCAGGACAGTATATTGTCCCTAGAGTACGACTTAATATGGAGTGATCTCAATAAAAAAATTGTATTGGAAGATTTCATGCGAGATTGTTCCATTGAAGAATTTTCCAAATGGCAGGCTGGAAGTCGCATAGCAAATATAGTGGAAGACGCCAACTATGACGTAGTGAGTTTTTACCTAAAGAATGGTCCGGCTTTTATTTCAATGAGAGATTGGGATAAGTGGCAATTTGGGGAACCATACTCCATAAGTATTAGAGTACCGAAGAGTGAAGTGAAATCCAAAAGTGTGGAAATATATTTTGAAAGCTTCAGAGAAATACTCGAGGACAAAAAAATTCCCGGCCTGCGAGCGTCTTTGCTAAATGATTCAAGCCATTGCCTGAAGTTTTTCGATTATGCGAAAGGTGTATTTCTGATACCAATTTGGACCGTAAAGCATGGCGACCAAAAGTTAAATTATTTGATGGATGATGACATGGGTCTGACTTTGCCACATGGGCGCCGCCGCAGTGCGGAATCAATTACCAGTTGGACATTTGCGACTGAATATGCTTTCAGCAAAGAAAACTTTAAAAGGATGCTAGAGCTGAGAAAAGAGGGATTTATTTCAAAGATTTATGTCTTCGTAGATAAGTGAGATTTTATAAGTACTCAAAATAGCTGTTTTGCATTGAAAATTTAATAATAACCTCGGAGGCTGATGCAGGAAATATTGCCAGAGTTTTTAAGGACAATTTACCCCTTCAAGCCGCATTATCTCAGGCTTAGAGATGGGCAGAGCATGCACTATGTGGATGAGGGGTTTGGGGAGACGGTGCTGCTGCTGCACGGACATCCGACATGGTCATTCTTTTTTAGAAATTTAATATGTCTGCTGCGTTCGGATTTCAAATGCATGGCCATTGATCATATCGGATATGGAATGTCAAGTAAGCCGCATGGATATAGGTATGAAATCAGTCAGCACATAGCCAATGTGATTGAGTTTGTCGAAGCGATGAAGTTTAAGAAATTCCATATCATTGGTGAGGATTTTGGAGTTGCGGCAGCTCTCGCCCTTGCCGAATTTTGGCCGGAAAGAATAAGTAGCATGTCGCTGCTAAATTCCGCAGTTTTCGCTATGCCAAAGCTTTCAGGGGTTGTGCTGATGTTCAAATTTCCCCTTCTTGGATTCTGCATGTCGACGTTCTTCAATTTGTTCACGCGAATTTACATGCATCTTGGGGTACTTTCAACGATGGACGACGCTATCTTTGATGGATATTTGTGGCCCCACCGAAATCTCTTGGAGAGATCAGCCGTCGTTGCAGGAACGGATGATATTCCCTGGCTGAGCGATCACCACTCGCTTGATACTTTCGAGCGCATATGCGAAAAGGCATTTCTCCTCGCAAATAAGAAAATTGAATTTTTTTGGGCAAACAACGATTTTCTCTATACTTCCAATGTGCTGGAACAGTGGAAAAAGATACTGCCAAACGCATTTGTCAAGCATTACCAGAGCGGACATCTCCTTTTCGAGGATTCTCCGGAGGCGATGAACGACGTGCGCCTGTTCATACATGGGGCCAAGGACATTTCTAAAGATCTCTTCAGGCAAACAGTAGTGAAGCCCAGAAGCGTAAGTGGAAAATAAAACAAACGGCCAGGCAACTCACGCACACGTGGATATCCTAACTACCGTTGCTTCCTTCCAGACCTGGCGGGGTTCGTTGGCTCCACTTGCAAGAGACCCGACCTGGGAAAGGATTAGAAATATTTTCAGTGGCATTGCAAGCTTTTTGCTTCCTATTTCCGGACATTAAATTGCGTCCAAGCATCAGATTAGCGAGATTGCTGTTGCCAGCTTTCAGCAACTCCCTGATTCGCGAACTGCTAATGCGTTCTCCATTTATTTCCAGCGGTTGAATGATCGTTGCATTAATTTCAAATTGCTCCGCGTGATTTGCTAGAATTTTCGTATTTCCCGTGCGATTATGCCCGAATTTGAAATTTTTCCCAACGCATATGCTTTTCAGCGTTGGAAATTTTTTCTTTAAAAATTTTATAAATTGCAGGGGAGTGAGCTGCGAAAATTGCTCATCAAATTGCTGTTCAAAGATATGAATTAGCGCATGGCATTTCAAAATTTTGTATTTTTCCCGGAAGCTGCATATCATGGGCTTCGGGTTAGCGGGATACGTGATTACTGTGGGATGTGGACGAAAAGTGTAGGCGGCAGCCATGCCATCGTTTTTCCTGGCTTGTTTGATAACCTCTTCGATTAGTTTTTTGTGCCCCAGGTGAACACCATCGAATGTCCCAATTGCCATAAATAGCGGCTGCGGAGAAAAATCATGAATCCTGTGGTCTAAAAATACTTTTACGATATCAGGTTCTCCTGGCTTTTTAGGCATTTTTACCTTCTTCCAAATAAATTTGCAGAGGAATGGCCTGCTCGGTATCTACTAGCTGCTCGGCAAATTCTGATGGGGACATGGCCACTATCTGTTCAATTGCCAGAGCGTTCTTCAGTGAAAAATTTCCGATATTTGTTCTGCACAATTGAATAAGGTGAGCTCCGCACTGCAAGCGCTCCCCAAAGTCATTTGCTATGGTGCGCACATAGGTCCCTTTGCTGCAGTGAATGACAAATTTTACCTCATCGCCATGGAAATCAACAATTTCAAATTTGTCAACGACGATGAGTTGGGGCTTGCGCTCTACAATTTTTCCTTTCCTCGCCAGATTATACAGTTTTTGCCCGTTGATTTTTTTTGCGGAAAACATTGGCGGAATTTGCTGCTGTTCTCCAATGAATTCCTTTGCCACCGCTGTGATATTTTCGATGGTTACATTTTTTAAGTCGCATGTTTTTGTGACTGTTCCTTCGGTGTCATGGGAATCCGTGGACACTCCCAGTTTCATTGTCCCGCTGTAGCACTTGGGCAAATTAATTAGTCGCTGGGAAATTTTTGTTGCATGGCCAATGAGAACGAGTAGCAACCCAGTCGCCATGGGATCTAGAGTCCCGGCGTGTCCCACTTTTTTAATTCCCAAAAATTTTCTGATCTTGGCTATTACATCGTGGGAGGTCTCCCACTGCGGTTTATTAACCAATAAAATTCCATCTGGAGCGTTGGTGTTCACGATTTTTCACCGGGAAGATTTTTCACGTGTTCAATGAGCGCGAATTTAAAATTGTTGTAAAAATTTTCACCGGCTGCATCCACGGTAAACCCTGCGGCGGCAGGATGTCCACCCCCTCCAAATTGCTTTGCGAAAAGGTCCATGCGGGAGGTGGAATTTTTTGACCGCAGGCTGCACTTCAGGTATGAGTCATGAAATTCCAGGAATGCACCGACTTTCACCCCATCAATTTGGCGAGTATAATTTACGAATCCTTCCGTGTCCAGAGGCTCGCACTGCGTTTCTCTGAGGTCATTTTCCGTAATAAACGACGTGCAATAATTTCCATCACCAAAAACAGAAATATTGTGCAAAAATCTCTCCAGGAGACGGTACTTTGCAAGACTATTCCGCTCGTACACACTTCGGTGAATTTCAGAGATCGAAATACCCTTTCCCATGAGGGTTTCAACGACTTTTATCGTGTCAATTGCAGTTGAGTACGCAAAGCGATTAGTGTCCGTCATTATCCCAAGGTATAGCGCTTCAGCGGTTGCTTTATCGAAGCTAATATTTTCCCGAATTAGCGATTCTGCTATCAGCTGTGCCGTGGATGATGAATTGGCGTCGACGATATTGTGCTGCGCAAAATTATCATTGGAAATGTGGTGATCCAAATTTAGGTATGGCTTGGAATATTTTTCAAAAATTTTTGGGCCAGTGCGCTTGAAATCTGAGCAATCTACGCAAATCAGCGGAAGTTTTTCGTTGAAATTCTCTCCATCCATGACGGGATAGCCACGGAAAAATGCAGATAAAACTGTCCCATAATTATCGTTTTTTATGATGTTACATTTGATGTTGCTTGCCTTCAAAACATTGTGGAGGGCCAATTGGCTGCCAACGCAGTCCCCATCTGCCCTCACATGACCAACAATGTTGTACTCATCATGTTTGAATAGCAGCTCTCTCAGGTTCCACTTTCTCATCATAAATCACCCAACTTGTCCAATATTTGCAAAACGTGCTGCCCGCGTGACATTGCATTGTCGTGCTTGAAATTCAGCTGCGGAGAAGTTCTGAGCTTTATCCTCTGGAAAAGTTTTTGGCGCAAAACTTTTGAATTTTTCGCTAGAAATTTTTCCGATGCCCTAACATCCTCCTCTGTCCCGACAACTGAAAAATAGACACAAGCATTGCGCAGATCAGGGGAGACGGATATTTCCGTCACGGAAATTTTCTGAGCAGATTCGCGGAATAGCGTGCGTAGCAGCACATTCAGCTCCCTGTAAATGAGCTCATTTAATCGAATTACTCTCTGCGTTTGTGGCACGGTACTAGAGCGATGGTTGAATTTTTTTTATTTCAAAGCATTCCACCATATCGCCAGTCTCAAAAGCATCAAACCCGGAAACAATGATCCCGCATTCAAACCCGGCGCGCACCTCCCCGGTGTCCTCTTTTTGTCTTTTGATCGAAGTAAATTTACCCTGGAAAATGGTTTCCTTTTTGCGGATTACGCGCACAAATTTATCCCGTAGAATTCTGCCCTCTGTGACCATGCATCCGGCGATTATGTCGTTTTTAATGTTGAAAATTTGGCGAACTTCGGCTGCTCCGAGTTTATTCTCATGCAACTCCGGATCCAGGCAATCGGCCATTGCTTCGCGAACCCTGTCCACAAGCTCGTATATTACATTGTGCTGAATAATTTTTACCCCGAGCTGCTTGGCCAGAGACTGCGCATTCGCTTCAATTTTGACGTTGAATGCCACGATTTGTGCCTTCGACGTGTCAGCAAACAGAATATCGTTCTTGTTGATCACTCCCACGCCCGAATCAAGAATGTTTAGTTTAATTTTCTTGCTTTTTATTGTGCCAAGAAAATCGCACATTGCCTCTTCGCTGCCGTGAGTATCAGCGCGGATGATGGCATTCAAAACCTTTTCCTCAACGGCCGCGATGGCAGACAGCAGCTGGTCGGCGTTACTGATTTTAGCCTGGTCGTTTTCTCTGGTATTTGTTTGCTTCAGAGCTTCGGAAATTTCTTCAATTTGTTTGCGGGCCGATTTTTCGCAATCGACAAAAGTGAATTTCGCACCTACTTCCGGAATGCTCGACCAGCCGATTATGCCAATTGGCGTACCCCCGTGAGCCTCTTTCACATGTTCTCCGCGGTCATTTACCAGCGATTTTACCTTGCAGTAGCAAGATCCGCAAATTATGCAATCTCCGATCTTCAGAATTCCACTTTGGACGATAGCATTTGCCGTCGCTCCATGGCCAACTGTAATTTTCGACTCGAGAATTACACCCTCCGGATGGCCGGTTGCATCGGTGCGCAACTCCATGATCTCCGCCTGCAGAAGAATCAGCTCGAGCAGATGGTCAATATTCGTCCCATGCAGCGCAGAAATGCCGGTACACAGAGTTTCTCCGCCCCAGTCTTCGGAGGCTATTCCCCGCTGCTGCATCTGCTGCTTAACCCTGTCCACATTTGCGCCCTTCGAATCGATTTTATTAATCGCAATGACGACTGGAATATTTGCGCTCTTGGCAAATTTCAATGCTTCATCCGTCTGGGGCATGAATCCATCGTCGGCGGCGACGACCAGAATTCCAATGTCCGTTATGTTCGCGCCGCGTTCCCTCATTTTGGAAAACGCCGCATGCCCGGGAGTATCTATAAAGGTTATTTTTTTGCTGTTTTGTTCAATTTGATATGCTGCCACATGCTGCGTTATGCCACCAGCCTCTCCGCCAGCTACATGCGCATGTCTGATGGTATCGAGCAGCGTTGTTTTCCCGTGGTCAACGTGCCCGAGCACGCAAACGATGGGAGGGCGTTCGACAAAGTTTTGATCCACTTTTTCAGCGGAGGGGACAGTGCGCTTGCTAACCTGCTTGGCTTTGATCTCCTTTTCCGCCTCCGGCTTTGCCACTTGCAAAAAATATCCAAATTTTTCTGCAACACTCTGGGCAACGGCAACGTCAATCTCCTGGTTCATTGAGGCAAAAATGTTCATGCTCATCAACTTGGAAATCAGCTGAAATGGTTTGACGTTCATCTGGATTGCCAGTGTGCGGACGACAATGGGAACCTTTATTTCTACGGTTTCCAGATTGGCCGATTTCGGGAATTGCCGCTCAATTTTTTTCGAAAATGGTTTAAACTTCGGGAAAGGATCCTCCGGAGATTTATCGGCGGCAGGTTCGTCGCTGGGAATCGGTGCTTTTTTCGTCAACTCCGGAAGGCGCACTTCGGGAGTATCATCCCTTCGCTTTGTTTTATCAACGGATGGGATGGAAACAATGACCGGTTTCCTTGTTTTTTCTCTCCTATCCTGGTCATGAAATTTATCCCATGTTTTCTGTGTTCCCGCGGATCTGGCGCCACCGTGTATTTTGGATTTATCGGCGGTGCGCGGTGAATCTTCCTTTGAAATAGTGTCGGCGAAGGAATTGGAAACGGAAATTTCGGCATCATTTCCTTTGGCTATGGTTTGATCGGGTTCGGATTTTTCAGTCGGGCTGGGGGAGGAAGGATCTTCGGAGGAATTTTCTTTTTCGAATACCAATTTTTTTCCGCCTATTTCTTGGATCAGCGCGTCTGCATATATGGACGGTATGGTGTTTGACGGGCCACTCACGTCGAGCCCCCGTTCACGAAGCAGCTGAACCACCCACTTATTGTTTAATCCCAGTTGCTTTGCTAATTGGTATACTCTAACGCTCATTTTGTTCTCTATTTCTTACAAAACTTTTGCACATTGTCCAATACCTTTTGCGCTTCCGATTGCTCAAATCCAGAATTTATCAGATCTTCCACAGAAACTCCCTCAAACGCATCAATATCGGTAATGCCAATTGCCACGAGCTTTTTCGCATGCTCATCACTAATTCCCGGAATTCCGTGCAATCCAGCAACTGCACGCTCGAGCTTTGCTCCAAAATTTTCGGGAACAGCTGCATTTTCTTTGCCTATGTCCAGCCGCCAGTTCATCATTCGGGAGGTTAATTTCGCATTCAATCCACGCTTTCCGATGGCAACTGACAGGTCCCCTTCGGAAACTTTGAAATAGATTATTCTTCCGTTGTGGTCGATGTGGACGTCCTTTGGAATGGCTGGCTTTATCGACTCTGCGAGTAATTTTTCGATATTTTCGCTGTACCTAATTATGTCAATTTTTTCTCCATTTAACTCGCGGACGATACTCTTGATGCGAATGCCCCTTGTCCCAACGCAGGCACCGACGGGGTCTATGTTTTTATCGTTTGTGTCAACGCAAATTTTTGTGCGATAGCCAGGTTCGCGCGCTATTCCTTTGATCACCACGGTTCCATCGCTGATTTCAGAGACTTCAATTTCGAGCAATCGGCGGACAAAATTCACGTGACTTCGGCTGAGAACCAGCTCTGTGTCCCTGCTCGACGGGTCCAATTTTAGGAGGAGGCAGCGGATCCTTTCCCCAATTGCGAATTCTTCTCCGCGAATACACTCGCGGGCCGGCATTATTGCCTCCGCCCCATTCACATCTATGTAGAAATTTCCGCTGTCGGAATTGCGCACAATTCCGGACACTATGTCACCTACGCGACTTTTGAAATCGTCGTAGAGCTTGTCCTTTTCAAACGACCTTATACGCTGCATTATCGCTTGCCTTGTGGTTTGGGCGGCAATGCGTCCCAGAAACGAAGGGTCAATTTCTTTTTCTATGACGGAGCCGACTTCAGCCGTTTGATCAAGGAGGAGCGCTTTGCTGAGGTGAATTTGCGTTTTGGGATCGCTCACGGAATCCACCACTTCAAATATCGCCCATGCCTGTAGATTGCCAGTCTTCGGATTAATTTCTATGCGCACGTCATGTCCGGCATTTACGCTCTTTAGCGCAGCGATGCGAATTGCTTCGCTAATAGTTTCTATCATGTCGGAACGGCTTATACCCTTTTCTTTTTCCATGTACTCCAGCACGGATAATATTTGGTTGCTAGTTCCCATTTGATTCCTTTAAAATGTCAATAACAAAAAAAGCGGGCAAGCCCACTTTGCAGTATCAAAAACTCATGCTTCTGAGTATTATTGCTCGGCCGTTTGTCAATGATTATTAAGCAGCCGTAATCCGAAATTTATTTTTCACAATTCTGCTGCCGTAGAATTGCCCATTGAAAGTAAAAAAGCTCCAACGGAAGTTGGAGCCCTTGCTTGTAAAATTAAACCCTAGAATGAGCAGTCAACGGAAGCGTTGAACCAAACAGAAGTTCTCTTGGATCCATCAATTCCGCCATTGTTTACCCATGAATCACCTTTGGCAGAGTTTCCTTCAACGGCAGCACCAATCTTGGTTTTAGCATGTTCGCCCAGGGCGCACACGAGATCGGCAGTTATTCCGTAGTACCAGTAGCCTTTCTTTGATTCTGATGGGAAAATCGTTTCAATTTGCTCTTTAGCTCCATAGGGCTTGACTGTGCGATCGTAGCCAAGTTTTGCGCCAAGATCAATTCCGAGTCCGGAAAGAACCTGCTCCGACAGATCAAAATAGTAACCCACTTTGCCCTCCAATGCGAATTCCCTTCTTGAAAAATCATAGAAGCAATACGCAGATGGGGATAGTAAAATATCAGCACAAACGCCGGCATAAATTTCATCCGATCCTTTTTCTGTTACTTCAGCAAGAGTCGTGATGAATGATCTGGACACGTAGAAGTGATGGGTATACCCTCCCTCGATGCTGAACGTGTCATCTATTTCGTACACTATACCAATGTAGGGAGACAAGTTTTCGTTGAGATGACGAAGAAACCCCATATTCGAAGCAGCTTCCATGTCTGCAATCGCTAGAACGCCACCGGCCAAATCCGGTACCTTCCGATAGGAATGCAAGCCAAATGCAGCATCGGCTCCGAGGTACAACTCAATGTCAGAAAAACCTTTGTAACCAATGCACAAATCGGTGACAAAAGCCTCTTTCATCTGCTGACGACCTCTGAAGACGTGCTTGCTCTCAAATTTTGCACTGGCATCGACGGAGATATCCGACTGCCACGAAGCAGACGCATCCGCTGCTCCAAGGCACGCGACGCCAAGCAACGCAGCAAACATAATAGATAATTTTTTCATGAATTTCCTTTGTTAGAAATAAGTTTGTGCAAGCATTATCCATTTCGCCCACTGCCTTGTCAAGTTTTTTTATTGAAAATTTTTCGCTTTCATAAAAAAAATTTGGTGCTCGGGGCGGGACTCGAACCCGCACGTCATTACTGACAAAGGATTTTAAGTCCTCAGCGTCTACCATTCCGCCACTCGAGCAGGAGGGATCATTTCTGATCGTTTGCAAAAAAAAATCAATATTTTTCACAGCAGGGAGAAAAATGAATTGCGCTGAAAGATGGTGAGGAGCGCTCGAATAGTGGCGTAAAATTGTTAATTTTGCCATAAATTTTTAACAAAAATTTCGATGGCATAATTTTTGCTATACTATGTGCGTGACTAGAGAATTTCAATCGGATCTGCGGCGTGTGCTGGATGAAGACGGAAGCGAATTAGAGGACGCATGCGGCGCAAGTAAGGAAATTAGCGGCGGAGAGCCGGAGAATTTGCAGCTTCCGGATTCCGCAGCGCAAAGAAATCTAGACAACGCAACGGATCTGGGAAAAAAATTAGAGGAAAAGCAGCGGGAAGTCGATAATCACAAGGATGCACTGCTGCGTGCACTGGCGGATTTGGAGAATTATAAAAGGCGAGCGCAGAAGGAACGAGCCGAGATCAGAAGCGTTACCATAGCCGAAATTATGGAGACGCTCCTTCCCGTACTGGATAATTTTGAATTCGGTTTAGCTGCCTGCCAACAGCAGGAGAATAAAGTGATTGCCGACGGATTTAGGATGATTTTAATGGACTTTCAAAATCTGCTGTCTTCCTATGGCCTGGAAGAAATTTGCCCGCTAAACGAAAAGTTTGACGCCAATTTCCATGACTGTGTGCGCCACGTCCCAGACAATGACAGGGAAAATGATACGGTAATTTCCGTTGACAGGAAGGGATATAAACTTAGCAACAGGTTGCTGCGCCCGGCGGCTGTCACGGTCTCCTATCGTGCCGAGCAGGAAAAAGAAGATTCAGAGAAACATGAGTAAGGCTGACTATTACGATGTTCTTGGAATACCAAGGGATGCTTCCGCCGAGGATATCAAAAAGGCCTATCGTCGGATGGCCGTAAAGTATCATCCCGATAAAAACCCCGGAGAGAAGGCCAAAGCCGCAGAGGAGAAATTCAAGGAAGCTGCTGAAGCCTATGAAGTTTTGAAAGATAAAAACAAGCGTGCTGCCTATGACAGATACGGACATGGCGCATTTGAGCAGAGTGGTGGAATGCATGCGAACTCGGCGGGATGGGGATCCGGCAACTTTAATGATCCTTTTGATGTATTTCGCGAGGTGTTCGAAGAAAGTGGTTTCGGAAGTTTTTTTGGCTTTGGTAGAAATTCTCATGCGAGGCAGACCCAGGGGCAAGCCGGAGAAGATTTGCGCTACAATTTGAAGATAACCCTCGATGAGGCGTTTAGGGGTACCGAAAAAACGATAAAATACAGGAAAAATGTACTCTGTGCAAAGTGTGGTGGCAGCGGAGCTTCTCCGGGATCCAAAAAGGTTACCTGTGGAACCTGCAAAGGAACCGGTGTTTTTTCCACGCGGCAGGGATTTTTTAGCATGAGGCAAACGTGTCCCGATTGCCACGGATCTGGTACGAAAATTGAAAAGCCTTGCACTGCCTGTGGTGGAAGCGGTCGAGTCAGAGATCAGTATGCGACCAAGATAAAAATCCCAGCAGGAATATTTGACGGTGCGAATTTGCGCATGAGTGGAGCTGGGGAAGCAGGAACCAATGGGGCTCCCAGTGGGGATTTGTATGCCGTGATTTACATCGAGGAAGATGGACGTTTTGAGCGCCACGAGGATAATCTCTACTGCGTGCAAAAAATTCCATTTGCAACTGCTGCCCTGGGAGGGGAAGTGGAGGTCGCAGCAATAGACGGCCATGCCAATCTTAAAATTCCTGCCGGGACGCAGTCCGAGACAAGTTTTCGCATGAAGGGGTACGGAATGCCGATTTTAAATCACCCGGGAAGCAGGGGCAATCAATACGTAAAAGTAACCATTGACGTCCCAACGAAATTGACGGGAGAGCAGAGAGAAAAATTGCAGGAATTCGAAAAATCATGCAGCGGGAAGGATGAGGGATTTTTCCAGAAATTTAAAAAAAAATTTGAGTAAAATATGATTGCGCGTGAGTTTTTCGACATCGAAGCTTCCTGGAGGTTTTTTAAGTATTTTCCGCTGGACGAAAACCCGGGTTTTTGGCTGAAAAACATCAATTTTGCAGTGGCGGAGGAGTCGGCGAAAATGGGAAATGCAAAGCGAAATATGCCGCTGGGGTGCCATGTGGGCGACAATGTTTTTATCCATGAGTCCGTGCAACTGCCACCTGTTTGTGTCATAGATGGGCCCGCCTACATAGATGAAGGTGCTGTCATTCGGCCATTTGCCTACATACGGCAAAATGTAATTGTGGGGCAAAATTGCCTGGTGGGAAATTCCTGCGAACTGAAGAATTCAATTCTTTTGAAAAATGTACAGGTGCCGCATTTTAACTACGTTGGTGATTCCGTTTTGGGGAATTTTGTTCACCTTGGGGCTGGCGTAATTTTGGCAAACCTTAGGCTGGACAAAAAAGAAGTCGTGGTCCACTGCCATGGCGATCGAATTCCAATGGGAGTCAACAAATTCGGTGCAATAATTGGGGATCATTCGGAAATTGCCTGCAATACGGTGATCAACCCGGGGACTATTTTGCCCAAACATTCCATGATTTTCAGTGGAAGTTTAAGAAAAAATTAGCTCCAAAGACAAAGCTCCGAATGGGCCTTTGTGTGGATTTTAAAATACGACGATGAATTTTCTTGCAGGAGGATGCGCTTTTTATACCTTTTTTAGCAAGTACTCTTAAATGATACGAAATTTAAAAAATACGCTGACGAATTTTTTGGCAAATCTTTTTGGCTTTTGGTCCCATGACATAGGAATTGATCTTGGCACGGCCAATACGCTAGTTTTTGTCCGTGACAGGGGAATCGTGCTGCGCGAGCCGAGTGTTGTTGCCGTTTACACGACGACGCGGCGCATACGTGCCGTTGGACTTGAGGCGAAAAAAATGCTTGGCAAAACTCCGGGAAGCATAATTGCTCTGCGTCCAATGAAGGATGGTGTTATAGCTGATTTCGAAGTTACCGAGGCAATGCTGAGGTATTTCATCGGGAAAGTTTCCAAGTCAATGAAACTTGTTCCTCCCCGCGTTATAATCGCGGTTCCCTCCGGAATAACGGAGGTTGAAAAGCGTGCGGTGAAGGAAGCTGCTATTCATGCGGGAGCACGCGATGTGTTGCTAATTCAGGAACCAATGGCTGCGGCGATAGGAGTTGGACTTCCCATTGATGAACCGGCAGCCAACATGATAGTTGACATCGGCGGAGGGACGACGGAAGTGGCAATTCTGTCGCTGAATGGCGTGGTTTTTTCCCGCAGCATGCGTGTCGGCGGAGACGAAATGGATCACAGCATAATAAATTATGTCAAGCGGGAATATAATTTGATCATTGGGGAACGCACCGCAGAGGAACTGAAAATAAAAATCGGATCGGCGTCACCACTGGACAGGGAGCTATCAATTTCAATAAAGGGTCGCGATGCCGTTGTTGGCCTTCCCAGAACCGTGACAATTACGTCCAGCGAAATCAGGGAGGCACTCAAGGATTCCATTGCTTCGATTGTAAATGTTGTCAAGGGAGCTCTGGAGCAATGTCCGCCAGAATTGTCATCGGATTTGGTAGACCGCGGAATAGTTTTGGCTGGAGGTGGGGCTCTAATAAAAAATCTCGATGTTCTGATGTCTGCGGAAACTGGGTTGCCGGTTGTGGTATCAAGTGATCCACTAAGTGCCGTGGCCAACGGAACTGGGACTGTTTTGCAAGATCTGTCGGTTTGGTTTGACAACGAGTAGGATGTAGTTTAACCTGCAGACGCATGCTGTGAAATTATCCTATGAAAATCTTCGGAAAGATTATCTCGGTTGGCGGTGTGTTGTGTGTGGTGGCTGTTGCCGCGTACCTGCAGTGGGGATATCTGCTGCCAAGATCGTTCATTATTCCGTTTAGCTCATACAATGTGATTGCCAGAGGCCGAGCTACGGAGCAAATGATGTTCGACTATGTGAGAGCATACAACGAAAAAATTACCTCGCAGAGATTGAGATATATTGTGAAGACGTATATCTGGGAGTGTGAATATGAGGGAGTTAACCACGACATTGCCTTTGTTCAAATGTGCCACGAGACGAATTTCCTGCGATTCGGAGGAGAGATTGACAGCGAACAAAATAATTTTGGAGGACTTGGGACGATGGATTATGATATTTACTGGGCTTGTTTTTTTTCCATAAGGAGAGGTGTGCGTGCGCATGTGCAACATTTGAAGGCGTATGGATCGAAGTTGCCACTAAAGAACGAGTGCGTTGACTCAAGATTTGGTATTGTGCAAAGGGGATCTGCAAGGTCCGCACGAGCTCTAACCGGGAAGTGGTATGCGGATGGAAATTATGGAGATGTTCTGCTGTCGAAAGTCAGTGCACTTTTGAAAATGAAGTAGCCTTTGGAGGTGTGCGGCGACCTGCTGAGTTGTTTCCGATGCGAGAAAAAATAAGCGAAAATGTCTGATAAAATGCGAATAATAATAGGTGGGATAGGGGAAATTGGAGATTTTCTTTGCATGACGTTTAGCAATCAAAAGCACGATATTGTTGCCATAGACAAAGATCCAGCAATCATCGATGCGCTGCAAAACAAGTATAGTGTGGCGATACTTGCGGGAGATATAAAAGACATAAACATCCTGCGCAGTGCCGGCATTGGAAAATGTGATTTTTTTCTGTCCGTTAGCAGTGACACCTCTGCAAACATTATTGCTGCGTCGATAGCGAAATTTTTGGGTGCAAAAAACACAGTGGCGAGGATCGATTCATCAACCCTCGTCAGCAATTCCAAGGATGATAAGTTTAATTATCAGCGACATTTTGACATCAATATGCTCGTTGATCCGGATAAAATTTGCGCATCAGAGTTTGCAAAAATAATAAGAAATCCGGGGAGAGTCGCCGTGGAAAATATTGCTTTCAATGAAATTGAAGTGAGAAAATGCAGCGTAACTGCCAAGGCAAAAATCAAATGCCAGCTGCGGAATATGGGAATTGATACTAATACCAGAATCATTGCTGTTTCCCGCAATGGCACTGAGACGATTCCAACGCCGGACATAACACTTGAAGAAGGGGATGTCATAACCGTTGTTGGTAAACATGAGGATATGGTTTCGCTGTTGAAAAAATTGAACATAGAGGAGGCGAAATCAGCGATAAACATAACAATTTTTGGCACGTCTGGTATTGCCCGTGCGCTGATTCGCTATTTGAATTCTTCTGAGTACAGGATAAAGGTCATAGAGGAAACTTTAGCGGAATGCGAAAAACTGGCATCCGAGTTTCCAAATGTAACAGTTATCCACGGAGATGCATCCACGCTGGATCTGCTTAAAGAGGAATGCGTGTGCAAAAGTTCTTATTTTGTTGCCTGTTCAAATGACGATGAAAAAAATACCCTGGTTGCAATTCAGGCGAAATTCATCGGCGCAAAATATGTTCTTCTGGCTCTGAACTACGGAAAATATGAATCCGTTCTGGCAAATGTCCGAAACGTGCTCGGCATAGAAAAAATTATTTCCAAGCGGGTGGCTACGGCAAAGGAATTAATTAGCTATGTATCCACCAAAAATTACAGAATTATTGCAGAAATTACAGATCAAAACTGCTCCTTCATAGAATTCAAAATTGGAAAATCTTGCCAGTTGATAGGGAGGCCGCTGAGGGAATTAGGGCTGCCGGCGGAATGTGTGCTGATTTCTCTGATGAGAAATTTCGACGCCAAGGTTCCCTCCGCCGATGATGTGATTCTTGAAAATGACCACGTGGTCGCTGCGGTGCTGAGTGATGCAGTAACTTCTGTGGTAAATATGTTTGTCTGAGAATTCCGACCCTAGGCTCAGGACTCATAAGGAAAGTATTGACACCCCTGAAAAAAGAAAGAGTGAAAAGTTTGACAATGGAACTGATAAAAGAGGAAATTTTTGAAAAGATAAGGATTTATTTTCCGAA
>JAIRYE010000010.1 GCA_031267915.1 Puniceicoccales bacterium | reverse complement strand
CAAACACCTGTTCATTTATAGACACAGGTTTTCGGAACTCAAGCGGCTTATCCAATCTAAGCTGACAAATGAAATTATCCTGGAGATTTGTAAAACACGATGGATTCATCGCAGCAAACCTTGCATCGTTTTCATCCTGCTCCTCGGAAGATGTTCCAGGAAATACGTAACCGGTATACGGTTCTGTATCTGTATTTGTTTTTTTTATGCCATCCATAGTAAAATCTAGTACATGAAAAATAGAAAAAGTCTACATATTTGAATCAAAATTTAAAAATTTCCTCAAAACTTGCAAATCTTAGGAGCGCACGGCAAAAAATCGGACGATGGTAAGAGTCGGTAATTTGTCGCTCAAGTCCACTCCAGTCAACCGCAAGCAAACCTATTTTTATACCCAAGACACTGCGCCTGGCGCGTCTGCGCAAACATACCAATCGAAGTTGGGCTGCATACCCTGTTTGCCCATAAAACAACTGACCTACTAATTTGCTCGAAAACATTTTACATTCACCGCCGCACCTACTTTACTGCTTTACAAAAAGTGTTCTTTTGCCAAGTTTCTGAGTGGCCGATGGTTTCAGTCTCCAGAATAAGAAATTTTTGCATAATCGCCCACGTCGATCACGGGAAAACTACGCTGTCAGACCGCCTCCTGGAACGCACGAATACGGTCGTTAGGCGTGAAATGCAGGAGCAGCTGCTGGATTCCATGGATCTGGAGCGGGAACGTGGCATAACAATAAAAAGTCATCCGGTCTCAATGGAATATGAGCACGAAGCACTTGGAGAATTTCTTTTGAACCTCAACGACACTCCGGGACACGTGGACTTTTCCTATGAAGTTTCGCGGAGTTTGGTGGCCTGCGAGGGAGCACTGCTGCTGATCGATGCGTCCCAGGGTATTGAGGCACAAACCGTCGCAAATGCCAATTTGGCCATGGCGAATGGACTTGCGATAATTCCGGTGGTAAATAAAATAGATCTGCCCGGAGCCCATGTTGACGATGTGCTGCAGCAATTGGAAGATATTTTGGCGATACCGCGGGAGGAAGCAATTTTGGCAAGTGCGAAAACTGGTATCGGCATCGATGAAATTTTGGAGGCAATAGTGGGACGCATTCCGCCACCTCCGCCACAGAAGTTTTCCCAGCTGCGCGCACTGATCTTCGATTCAATCTTTGACACATACAAAGGCGTAATCTGCCACATTCGAGTGTTTTCCGGATCACTAAAGGCCGGCGACGAAGTGTGCATGATGCGCACGGGCATGCGAAACACAGTGAAGGAAGTTGGCTGCTTCTGTCCAAAAATGCGCACAATGGACGTGCTTTCGGAGGGGCAAATCGGATATGTCGTGGCCAGCATAAAAAATGTGTCCGAAGTGAAGATAGGAGATACTGTAACACTGGTTAGCGACCCAGCGGCGGAGATGCTTCCGGGATACAAGGAAGTCAGGCCGATGGTATTTAGTGGAATTTACCCCATTGACACCAACGACTTTGAAAAATTGAAATCCAGCCTGGCGCGCTTGCAACTGAATGACTCATCTCTCGTTTACCAGGCAGAAAGTTCCATCGCACTGGGTTTTGGGTTCCGCTGCGGCTTTCTCGGCCTTCTGCACATGGATATTGTTCAGGAGCGGCTGCGACGCGAATACGACATGGACATAATTTCCACCTATCCCAGCGTTGTCTATAAAATTAAATTCACCGATGGCAGCTGGATTGGCGTAGACAATCCTCTGAAGCTGCCGGACCCATCAAATATTGACGAAATCCACGAACCGACAATTTTGGCCAAAATACACATTCCAAACACATCGATTGGGGATATTCTGGCACTAATTAGCGAAAAGCGTGGCGTTTGTGAAAATACCGAAACACTGGACAGTACAAGAGTGATCCTGTCCTGCACTCTGCCCCTAAACGAAATTTTAATCGATTTCAATGACCGCCTGAAGAGCATAACACGCGGCTATGGGTCCATGGACTATGACCTGGGAGAATATATGGAGTCAGATTTGGTTCGCCTGGATCTGCTGGTAAATGGGGATCCCGTCGATGCGTTTTCATCCATAGTTCATCGGACAAAGGCAGTGTCCCGCGGCAGAGAAATGTGTGAGAAATTAAAGGAAATATTGCCGAAACAACTTTTCAAAGTTGCCATTCAGGCAGCCATCGGAGCAAATGTTGTTGCCCGCGAAACTCTGAGTGCACTGCGGAAAGACGTTACAGCCAAGTGCTACGGCGGAGATATCTCTCGCAAACGCAAACTTCTCGACAAACAAAAGGAGGGAAAGAAACGCATGAAACAAATCGGAAAAGTCTCAATTCCGCAGGATGCCTTCCTCAAGATTTTAAAAACATCGGCCTAGTCACTTAGGCTGCGGAATCCAGATTTGTAGGCTTTTTCAAGCCATCAACCATCTTTGATTGAACGGGTGCAAACAAAATACCTATTCCTCCTGTTATGCAGGAAAATCCTGCGCTTTGCAAAGAAGAATCTTCTCCCAAAGTTTTATTTAATATTAGTAACACTGCACCGACCAGCGCTAGGCCAAAGCCAACTGCGTATTCCCCAAGTGTTACTTTCTTTAAATTGCTCACCGCTCTTTCGCTTAGCTTACGCCTCTGAATTGCAGTGTCATTCATCGCAATTTCGGCAGAATTATTCAATTCTACGCTGGATGACCTTTGTGATATATTGAGATTATTACTGCTGGCGACTTGATATCCAGCATTGGGCATAAATTCTGTGCCCACAAAATTAAATAAATTTGAAGAAATTTTGTCCGCGTTATTCATATTGATCCTTTTTGAAATTCATTTGATTATTTTTTGCATATATCCACCAAGTACTCCTTGCCTATGGTGAGTATTGAAATGAGCCCACTTGCGATGAAAGTCATCCCCGCAGATTTATCCCCGGAATAAATTTTATAAATACCCTCCAGTAGGGAGGCTACGGAGGCCACAAGTTGCATGTTGTTGGCTCCCCTTAAAGTCTCTGCACTTCTTTCAGACAGGGAGCGCTTCGGACACACATCGCTAACGCGGAGAATTATAACATTACCATCATTTTGTACCGATGATACGGAGAAAATTATTTTCCCGTTTGACAGAACATCGTTTAATTTTCCATCTTCGGCGCCTGAGAATTCTCCCACATCTGGAAATATTTTTGCTAAACTAGCAGCAGCATTTGAGCTAAATTCCATTCTAACACCGTTCATTGCGACCTCTTTGTTAAGTTACAGAGTAAGCATTGTCTATATTTTGTAAAGAATGTCAAGGTTTAAATAAGCGACATCAAATTAAAGTTATTCTATGCTGCTGGATCAGGCCTCCAAAAGAATTAGCATCCATTGCCATTCGCTGCGCACTATTGCTTATTTTTTCTCTCCATCGGAGTCGATGGTGGCATTTCCTGAAATAGTTTAAATGCTTTTAATTCGCGGATGCGGCTAGCATTTTATAGAATACGTGGAGGGATTTTATATTACTTTCTTCTTTTTTTATGAGCGCATCGGCACGCTGCGGATCTTTGTCAATTAGTGCATGAAATCTATTTTCCGCTTTCACATAGTCAATCAGCGGCAGGGTGGGGTCATTTGAATCCAAAATAAATGGGGATTCGGGTGTTTCCCGTTTGCGTGGGTCATAGCGAAACAATGGCCAGTATCCGCTTGCAACTGCTTTTTTCTGCTGTTCCAAACTATCCCGCAGGTTGTAGCCATGAGCTATGCAAGGAGAATATGCAATTATCAGCGACGGACCATCGTAGGATTCCGCATCCCGGAATGCCTGCACAACCTGAGTGTCCCTGGCTCCCATTGCCACCTGAGCCACGTATATACTTCCATAGGTAATTGCCAAAAGACCAAGATTTTTCTTCGGGATCGACTTCCCAGCCGCTGCGAATTTTGCCACCGCCCCAATTGGAGTTGATTTTGACTGCTGCCCACCGGTATTTGAATAAACTTCCGTATCCAAAACCAGAACATTAATATTTTCTCCACTGGCGAGGACATGATCCAATCCGCCGTAGCCAATGTCATAGGCCCATCCATCGCCACCGACTATCCAAACGGATTTTTTAACCAGAGAATCCAGCAGTTGTGATAAAATTGTGGACTCATCGGAACTAATGCTCCCTAAAATTTTGCGCAACTCTTCAATCCTTTTTCTTTGCTGTGCAATTTCCGACTCACTGTCCTGCTTTGCGGACAAAATCTCTTCGACTATGCGCTCTCCAATTTTATCTTTCATGGACAGCAAAAGATTTCTGCAGATGTTGGCCTTTTGATTAGCCGCCACTCGCATTCCAAATCCAAACTCCGCATTGTCCTCGAACAGTGAATTTGCCCATGCCGGACCTCTCCCATCCGCATTTGTGCAATAGGGCGTGGTGGGCAAATTTCCCCCATAGATGGAAGAGCAGCCCGTCGCATTGGCTATCAGCAGCCTGTCGCCGAACATTTGAGTCAGCAGCTTCAGATAGGGAGTCTCGCCGCATCCGGCACAGGCACCGGAATATTCAAATAGAGGACGTCTAAACTGCGTAGACTTCAGGTCCGTCCCAAGGTCTGCCGGGTCCGGATCCGGGAGTGACAGGAAAAATTCAAAGTTTTTCTTCTCCTCTTCAGCGACGCTTTCCTGGGATGCAAAGTTCAGTGCCTTCTTGCTCTCATCCATTTTATCTTTGACTGGGCACACTGCAATGCAAAGCCCACAACCGGTGCAGTCCTCAGGCGCAACCTGCAGAGAAAATTTGCAATTGGGATGCTCCTTTGATCTGAAATCTCTGGATCGAAAACTTTCCGGTGCTCCCTCCAATAGATCACTGCGGTAAAATTTGGCACGAATCGCAGCGTGCGGACAGACAATTGCACATTTGTTGCACTGTATACAAATTTCAGGATTCCAAATTGGAATTTCCTGCGCAATGTTGCGCTTTTCCCACTGCGTCGTTGCCGATGGCCATGTCCCGTCAACCGGAAAGGCACTCACCGGAAGGTCATCTCCTTCATTGGCTAGCATTCTGGCGGTAACATTTCTGATGAATTCCGGTGCTTTTACGGAAACAGTGGCCGGCCGCTCATGCCCATTAATCGGGCCGCTCGTGTCAATTTTATGCAAATGTTCCAGGGCAGATTCCACTGCGGCAAAATTTTTTTTCACAACCGACTCTCCCTTTGCCCCGTAGGTACTTTGAATGGCATTTTTTATTTTTGCAATCGCTTCTTCGCGTGGTAAAATTCCAGAAATCGCGAAAAAACATGTTTGCATAACCGTGTTTGTGCGACCACCCATGCCAGCTTTTTTTGCCACGTCGTAGGCATCAATGGCATAGACTTCAAGCTTTAGTCGCTGAATATCGTTCTGCACCTCCCGAGGTAGACGTTGCCACAGAACTTCCTGCGCATAGGGAGCATTCAGTAGAAAAATTCCTCCCGGTCGGGCATACTTCAAAATATTGTACTTATTCAGGAAGGAATACTGGTGGCAGGCAACGAAATTCGCTTGCTCAATCAGATAGGGGGCTTCGATTGGATTCGGGCCAAAGCGCAGGTGTGAAACAGTCATTGCTCCTGATTTTTTCGAATCGTAGACAAAGTATGCCTGTGCGTAGTTATCGGTTTCACTGCCGATAATTTTAATGGTATTTTTATTGGCTCCGACGGTACCATCCGACCCGAGACCGAAAAATACCGCTTCGAACAAATTCCCATCCTCTATTTTGAAAGTATTGTCGCAGGGGAGGGAAGAGTGCGAAATGTCATCGCCAATGCCGATGGTGAAATGTTTTTTTGGACTATCCTTTTCCAACTCCTCAAAAATTGCCTTCGCCATTGCCGGAGAAAATTCTTTCGAACCAAGGCCGTAGCGACCTCCAATGGCAATGAACTGCCTGCCTGCATCAATCAATCCATTTGTTTTTCCTTCGTCAATCGCTGAAATTATGTCCCCGAATAGCGGCTCTCCTATGGATCCTGGCTCCTTTGTCCTGTCCAGGATCGCAATTTTTTTTGCAGATTTCGGCAGTATTTCAAACAAATGTTTCACGGAGAATGGGCGGAACAGTCGAACTTTTATCAGACCGACCTTTTCCCCATTTTTCACCAGATGCTCCACTACTTTTACCAGGGTTTCGCAGGATGATCCAATGGAAATCACAACGCGTTCCGCATCCGTGGCACCGAAATAGTCGAATGGCCTGTAGTACCTGCCGGTGAGATCTCCGAAGGTCCGCATGTGCTTTTCAACGATAGCCGCAGCTTTTGCATAGAATTCGTTGCTCCTTTCTCTCCCCTGGAAGTAGACATCAGGATTCTGTGCCGTTCCCCGAATAAAAGGATTATCCGGGGATAGTGAACGGGTCCGGAGCTCCGTAATAAGTTTTTGGTCAATCAATTTGGCCAGCACCTCATCTCCAACGCGGCTGAAAGTGTTAACTTCGTGGGATGTCCTAAATCCGTCGAAAAAATGCATAAATGGAATGCGTGATTCCAGCGTTGCGGCATGGGAAATGCAGGCCATGTCATGTGCCTCTTGCACTGAATTTGACGCCAACATGGCGAATCCCGTCTGTCTGCACGCCATAACATCCGAATGATCTCCGAAGATCGACAGTCCGTGCGTGGCCAAACTTCTTGCAGTGACATGCATGACAAATGGAGAAAGTTCTCCCGCAATTTTATACATGTTTGGAATCATCAGCAGCAATCCCTGGGATGCGGTAAATGTTGTTGCGAGTGCTCCTCCTTGCAATGCTCCGTGTATGGTACCGGCGGCACCGCCTTCGGACTGCATCTCACTCACAAGCGGAATAATTCCCCAGAGATTTTTCTTGCCCTTTGCAGCCCATTCATCGCAGTGTTCCGCCATGGGAGACGACGGAGTAATGGGATAAATCGCCACGACTTCACTCAGCCTATAGGCAACATCAGCAGTCGCCTCATTGGCATCACATATGCAAAAATTTTCACTTTTCATCTTGCTCCTAACCATGAGTTTAAATTTTTTCGGGGCGCTTTGCAAGTAATTGTTTCGTGGCAATTTAAAATCGGCCTATCCCGGGATATTATTTTTGTTTTCAAGTTGTGAGATTTCCGATGAGCTTCCGACCCATTTGGAGTAGCTAAAATAGTTCAGGGGTATTCTCTGGCACTGGGCCCTCAATTCAGGACGGCACAAAAAGCTTGCGTCCCGCCGGAGACTTTTTTGAGTGGTGAACCGCGGGGAATTAGCTCAGTTGGTTAGAGCACTAGCATCACACGCTAGGGGTCGCCGGTTCGAATCCAGCATTCCCCACCACTGGGTCACATGCTTCGAAATTCCCTCCGAATGTGTAAAACTTTTTCAGGGGAAAAAATTTCTCAGGCTCTGAGAAATTTCACTTCCGCATGTAAAAACTTTCCAAATTTGTTATACACTTCATACCTCACCGTATCGATGAGCTTTTCAATGTCTCTGGAGGAGGCACATCCGTAGTTAATAATAAAATTTGCATGCTCCGGAGAAATACCAGCATTGCCAATTCTTTTTCCCTTCAGGCCAGCTCTGTCTATCAGCTCTCCGGCATAGAAATCCTCACCGTTTTTGAATACCGATCCGAAATTCAAGCCTCTGGGTTGATGCGTCTTCCGCCAGGCCAGTAATTCTTCTTCCGTCGAGTGAAAATATTTTTCGCTGGCCATCTCGCTAAACCGAAATGTGGCTCCCAGTATGATGTTTCCGCGGGGAATAAGAGCCCCTCTGTATACAAAATTTAATTCATTTTTTTCTATCTCGTGCAAATTTCCGTCGCTGTCAATTACTTCAATGGATAGCAAATAATCTGAAATTGCTTGGCCGTGAGCTCCTGCATTCATGCAAATTGCGCCGCCAATGCATCCCGGAATGTACACGAGTTTTTCGACGCCAGAGTAGCGCCGTTCGGTCACCATGCGGCAAAATTCATTCATCTGAACGCCGCAGTGGCAGTGTAAAACATCGGCGGCGGTCCATTTCGACGTGTTCCAGTAGTCAGACTTCAGTCCTATTACCACCGCATTTATGGTGTCGTCGGGTGGCAATAGCTTTGTGCCATTTCCGATTGTGACGTATCTAATGCCAAGGCTTTTGCACATCCCAAGAAGAGTTGCCAGCTCGCCAGGAGTAGCTGGTTCCGCATAAATTCTCGCAGATGCCGGTACTCTTGCTGAAAAAAAATTCATAACATTTGCGAAGCTTGTGCAATGAATCTTTTCCTTGGAATGGCGTTCCTCTGCTCTGGAAAACGCGATGTCTCTGATAAAATTTCGTGCGTGGGATAAAATATTTCCAGCGCCCACGAACATAACCAACTGCTTCCTGTCGTTTTTGGCGAATTCATCGCAAAAACTACGCATGCTTTGGTTGAATTTTTCAAGTGAAAAAAATCTTTTGCGTAGGCTTTTCATGCGATTAAATATGAGATCGCTGGAGACACCTTCTATTTTCTCCTCAAAGGCCGCGTACAGCTCGACCACGACTTGCCTGTCAAACTGGTCCAAAATTTCTGCAAACTCTGCAAAGTATTGCCTCGTCCTGGATAATCGATGTGGCTGAAACACTATGTTCAGGTCAAAGCCGGGATAGTTGGCTTTCACGTATTTCAGCAGAGCCGCAATTTCCGTTGGGTGGTGAGCGTAGTCGTTCAGAAAAACAAAATTGTCGATTTCAAGCATCAGATCGTTTCTGCGCTGAATTCCGATTATTTTCTCCGGAAGAACGAAATTTTTGCCAAATATTTTATTCAGGCAAAATAATGCTGCCGACTGGTTAAATGCAGGAAAGTTCTGCGCCTCAAAATTCAGCAGCTCAATGCGCTTATTTGGACACTTGAGCGCCAGCTGCGTGAGCGTTTGGTCCTGCCCGGCAACAAAAATTATCGATCCGGTGCGGGCGAACATATCTCCAAATGCGCGCAAAAAATTATCCCTGCTGCCGTAGTTGCTCATGTGGTCATCATCGTAGTTCAGTGCGACTGTGCATTCTGGGGAAAAATTTTCAATTGTTCCATCGCTTTCGTCAATTTCCGCCACCACCCACTCGGACCTTTCATCGTAGCTGGCCGGCGGAAACGCATTGTTTTTGAAAAATCCACCAATCACATAGTCGAAAACTACACCATTTTTTTTTAAAATCTCCACACAGTTCCCGGATACTGATGTTTTTCCGTGCGAACCTATTATGGCAAGTAATTTTCTGTCTTTGCAAACATGTGCCAAAAATTCTCCACGCCGAAAAATTTTGATTCCACTCTCACGTGCGCCTCTGCAAATTTCATCGGCAAGTTCATCGACCGCACTGGAACGTATGACGCAATCGCAATTGGAGGGAAGAATCTTCTCCGGGAGGAAAACTATTCCATTGGATATCAGAAGATCTTTTATTATTGGATTTGCGTAATCATCCCAGCCGTAGACTCCGTATTTGCGCTGCGCCAAGTATATGGCAAGCGGAGCCATTCCGGCCCCGGAAACACCAAGCATGCAGACATTTTTTTTCATGATCTACTAATTTTTTGAATTCGATCCACGATGATTTTAACATCAGGTCCTTTTTTGCTTGAAACTCTATCAATTTTAAAGTTTTTAAGATTTTTTTTGAAGCTTTCTAGAATTACCCCTGCGAGAAGCTCGATATTGTCCTGGTGTATGATGAAAGCTGATCCCTTTTCTGCGGCGTACATTGCATTAGCTTCCTGGTGGTTATCCGCAGAGTTTGGGTAGGGAACAAGGATCATGGGTAGGGAAAAAAACATGGCCTCCGCAATTGTTCCGGCACCGGCTCTGCACAGAAGCAAATCCGTTGCGCTTAGCAGCACATGCATGTCGTCGCAGAATGGCAAAAATACGTTCCTGACAGTCTCTCCGCTGCTGGATTTACCTTCCACAAGTTTATTCCCGTGACTTTTTATCCCGCGAATGCAGCAGACGGCAACACCCTGCGAGTTTAGCTTTTCAATGTTTTGCATGGCCCATTCATTCAGTGCCTCCGCTCCCTGGCTTCCTCCAAGCACGGTTAGAAGAAAACCATCCTCCGATAAATTTAAAATTTTTCGCGCTTCCGATTTGTTGATTTTACGCATCTCACGCCTGAGAGGAATCGGAGCATGAATAGTTTTTTGGCTTAAAAATTTACCGTTCAACTCAATCCCTTCGGGTAAAAAAATCATGTCCGCCAAATGGGAGAGTATTCTTATGCTTTTGCCGACAATTCTATTGGATTCGTGCAGGACGATTTTTTTCCTCAACACAAACGCTGCCAGAACGATTGGAACACTCGTAAATCCACCCATTCCAATGACGCAGTCGATATTTCTTTTTCTTATCAGTTTTATGCATTCGAAAAAGGAACGCGCCTGAGCTTTTATAAACTGCCAGAATTTTTTAGGATTTTTGGAAAATGGCTTGGCCGAGAGGGTCATGCTCTCAAAATTGCCATATTTTTTCAGCATAACGCCATCAATTGTTTTTTCGCTAACCAGCAGCAGGCACTTCTGGTTTCGCTGTGTCAGTTCCTCTGCAATCGCTATCCCTGGGCTGATGTGCCCACCCGTTCCACCACATGAAATGGCGTATATACTCATTTCTGGGACAACGTAGATCGGCAATTGGAAAAGTCAACAAAATATATTGGTAATGTGGCCCGAATAATCGAACATGATCTAGCTGCTGGCGGAAATTATTTTTGCCACAGCTGCGTCCGCTGATATTCCGCTTTCAGCTCTTAAAATATCAGCCGAGGACCCATGACTTATAAACCTATCCGGCCATCCTATGCGCAACACTTTCGCTCTAATGCCTTGAGTGTTAAAGAACTCCAGGATTGCGCTGCCAAATCCTCCCGCCAGGACGTTGTCTTCCAGAGTTACAATTGTTTCATAGCTGCCTGCAATTTTTTTTAGCATCTCCTCATCTAGTGGCTTCGCAAACATGGCGTTGACGATGCCCGCTCCAATGCCAATTGCCTTGAGTTTAGTTGAAATTTCCTCCGCCAGGCTGAGCATATTTCCCAGGGAAATGAGACATACTCTCTCTCCAGCGACCAGCTCTTCGGATTGCCCAATCCGTAAAAATTTCGAAAATTCCAGTGCGCCGGTGGAGGTAGCGGGAGGGTAGAATTTTTGGTAGCGAATGAATACCGGGCAATTCCACGCGAAGGCGGAATGGAACATATTCACAAATTCCCGGGCGTCTTTTGGCTGCAGAATTACGGCATTGGGAATTAGCCGCAGAAAGGACAAGTCAAATATTCCATGGTGTGTGGTTCCGTCGCGGGCTGCAATTCCGGCACGATCAATGCAGAAAATTACGGGCAAATTTTGCGAGCACACGTCGTGCAGGACCTGATCAAATGCCCGCTGCAAAAATGTGGAATATATGGCACAAACCGGACGCATTCCACTCTTTGCCAGTGCCGCTGAGAATGTTACAGCGTGTTCCTCTGCTATCCCCACATCAATGTACTGATCCGGCAAATTGTCTCTGAGAGCGGTTAGCCCTGTCCCATAGGCCATTGCGGCAACAACGGCGACAATTTTTTTATCTCTGCGTGCCAATTTCATCAGTTCCGCTCCGAAGACTTCTCCACTTGAAATCATTTTTTTAGATTCCGATAAATTGCTTCCGTCGCTGGCGAGAGCGGGGTCTATCCCGTGGAACTCTTCGGGAGACCCTACGGCGCTGGGGAAGCCCATTCCTTTCGTAGTTTTCACGTGAACGAGCACCGGAACATCTGCCCGTTTGCAAAAATCAAAAATCTCTTCCAGATGTGCAATGTTGTGTCCGTCAATTGGTCCAAAATATCGCAGTCCGTAGTACTCGAAGTAGGAGATCGGTAAAATTATGCTCTTAATGGCACGCTTCAAGTTGCGAACATGGCGAATGATACTCTTTCCTATTTTTCCGCTGCCCAGCATTTTTTTTACAGCAACGGTGACCACTTGGTAGAGCCTACTTCGCAGTATCTTGTTTAGGTAGAGGGGAATTGCGCCGACGCTCTTGCCTATGGAAAACTCGTTGTCGTTGACGATTACAATCAATCTTTTTGTCGCGTAGGCTAGGTTATTTAGCGCTTCCAGCGTCATCCCGCAAGACATCGAAGCATCTCCGAGGACGGCGATAACGTGATTTTTGTCGCTGCCTATTCTGTCGCGTGCGTAGGCAATCCCAAGGGCCACAGAGAGAGCTGTTCCCGCGTGCCCGGCTATGAACGCATCATGCTTACTCTCCTCGGGATTGGAAAATCCTCCGTAGCCGCCGGTCAGTCTCAGCTGAAGAAATTTTTCATCATTTCTTCCGGTTAATAATTTGTGAACATAGGTTTGGTGGGAAACATCGAAAATAATTTTATCTTCGGGAGAATTGAAAACTCTGTGCAGTGCTATGGTGAGCTCGACTACTCCGAGGTTGGATGCCAAATGCCCACCGTTTTTCGTCGTAACAGCCATCAGTTTTTCACGAATCTCTCTGGCCAGTTGCTTCAGTTGATTTTTTTTAACTCTCTTTACATCGTCTGGGCCATGTATGCTACTCAGTATGCTCATCGTTTAAATCCTGGGATCGCAGTCCTTTTTTAAAACTAGTTTAACTCCATCCCATCGGATTCGTTCGCCTGGACAATGCTCGCCCAGTCGCTCACAATTCTCAAACATTCCCTTAAATTCGTATCAAAAGTTGCTATGTTGTCCATGTCCTCCTTAGGCTTGTCCTCCGGAAGGTCTTTCCCGTCACAGTCTATGTCAGGCAGCTTAATGTTTTCGCAGAGGTAATCTTCCGATGCCAGCAGGGCCTTAATTTTTTCATTCACTTGATTCCTAAACTTTTCTTCGGATTTCTTTTCGTCCAGTCGTGCGGAAATTTTCAGAGGAAATTCCTTCCTGTTGATGACATCATCAAAGTGGGAAATTCTTTCGCGCAAAATCTCAAATTCCGGCAGAGACTCCTGCCGCCCCCTTGACCGTTCAGCCAGAGTGGCAATTAAATCATCGGTTACGTGCCACTCCACATCTTTTATGCTACTTCTCTGGTCAAATTCAGCAGATGGAATTGTATCCCATCCCAGTGCGTGCGGATAATCCGCTTCTCGCTTGTGGAAGCATTCGTCAAGTCCAGTGAGCTTTATGTCCGCGGGAACACCCTTCAATTGCGTGGAAGTTCCCGTTGGTAAATACCACTTTTGTATGGTAATGTAGGCAGCCCCCAGGTCCTTATTTCCTCCCAGGGAACTGAAAAATTTATTCATATCAAGTGTGACCTGGACGCTCCCTTTGCCGTATGTCGCCTCGGCTCCCACGACTATAACTCGCCTGTGATCACGCAATGCCCCTATCAATATCTCCGAAGCTGAGGCGCTCATCGAGGAAGATAAAACAACCAGCGGCCCTTTCCATGAAATTTCTTCATTTTCATCGTAGAACTGCTCTATCTCTCCAAAGGAATTTTTTACCTGAACGACGGGTCCATCCAATATGAACAGTCCGGTGATTAGAACCGCCTGGTCCAGCAACCCACCGCCATTCTGGCGCACGTCAAAAACCAAGCCGTCTATTCCCTTTTGCTTTAAAATTTCAAGCAGCGTGCTGACGTCCTGATCGGCGCGTACACCCTGTTCGTCGCCGGAAATATCTCCGTAAAATGACGGCAACTCTATGGCGCCGATTTTCATGAGTTTTCCATCGTTTTCAAACTCAAAATATTTGGCACTGGCTCTGGATGCATTCATTTTCACATGATCTCGCACAAGCCTGACGACCTTAGCATCGCCGGTGACAGTTTCCAATTTTAAGCGCACGACAGTATCTTTTTTGCCGCGCAGAAGCTTTACTGTTTTATACAGTCTGAGGCCGATAATGTCCACGAATTCGCCGTCATCTCCCTGGGCAATGGCAATGATTTTATCCCCCGCTTTTATTTCTCCTGAAAGCTTGGCGGGTCCGCCGGGTATCAGTTTGTTAATTGTGCAAACGCCGCTTTCATCGACTAATTCTGCACCTATTCCTATGAGGGAATTGCGCAGATGAATGTTCAAATCTTCCATTGAATCTTTTGACAGAAAGCTCGTGTGTGGATCGTACATCCTGGAAATGCTATTCAGAAACATTTCCTGTATCAGCCAAGGATCTATGTCTCTGAAAGATCTCTTCAAACTATCATATCTGCGCCTGATGTTTTTTGTTGCTTCGTCCAGCATGTCCAGGATGCCTTCCTCCGAATATGAAATTTCTCCACTTTGTTCCACGCAGCCGTCAGCCGGAAGGTCATCCTCTCCCAACTGGGAACTTTCATCGATTTTTTTCTTTTCTTTTTGCGCGCACAGATTGATTGCTTCTGATAAAATTTCCAGCTTCAGGCGTTTTTCCCACAGAGCATTTGCATCTTCTGCTGTTTGCGTCCATGAGCAAGTTTTTCTGTTTGGGCTGAATGTTTCATCAATTGAAAAATCAAATGGTTGCTCCAGCCGCTCGAAAACCCAATCCATGCGAGCGCATGCGATTGTTTTAAATTTTTCAAATACGGTAAATGCTGGCATCAGACTTCCGCCGCTCACGAAAATATCCAGAGTTGGGACGAATTTCTTAACCAGCGCATCAACTTCCCTTTGCAAGAACATCATTTTCCACGGGTCCAATTCCTCCAAAAAATCAATCAGGATTGCCCTGTTGTCGAGCATTGAAATGTTTTTATGTTCCAGGTGTAACTCCTCCATGCACCTGACCATGTATATTGTTTCCGCCCGCATTTCCCGCGTGGGCATTATGCTGGGAGTAATTTTATTTTCCGACGAGGCGGGAGATGTAACCGTCAAAAGAATGGCAGCGAGAAGAACGATACAGATTCTGTGTAATTCACCCGCTACTCTCCTACTGCTATACCTCATACTCCGCACGATACTCTAGCAAAACAAAATATTTACAAGGACAAATTTATGTGCACGCGTTCCATCACCGGAATTGTCTGGGAGCAACACCTGCGCACGCAAGCACTTTTCCATTCTCTGGGAAGTGGCGATGGAAATTTCTTGCATTAACCTGCTCCCAATGCGGCAGCATAGTAATATTTTTGGTGGAGCCGATCGGGATCGAACCGACGACCTCCACAATGCCATTGTGGCGCTCTGCCAATTGAGCTACGGCCCCTAAAAATTTACTGCCAAAGTGGCACACCACACAGGAGTCGAACCCGTAACCTTCTGGTCCGTAGCCAGACGCTCTATCCAATTGAGCTAGTGGTGCATCCTCAACTTCCCGCCGGAGTCTGAAATTTAAAATTTCATAATCAAGCATTTTATGGGAAGATTTTGTGTGCGGCACGGCTGATTCAAAAAAAATATTCAACCATTACTTGACTTGCTTGGAAAAATTGCATATGGGCGCCACATCAACCATAACAAAAGAAAAACATGCTATTATTAACTTCAGGTTTGCTAGATGCGTACGGAGTTGGCTCCGTGTGCAGTCGTAACGCCAATTTTGTGGATGACATGAGCAATCTTCAGGCGCCCACAACGGCAAACGTCGAAAATTTCCCGACAATCGAAAATTCCCCAATACAAAATCAAATGACTGCCAATGAGGAACCAATTCCCGCTAGTAGTATTTTGTCAAGGACATCTGTCAGTGCGAGTTTGCCGGATATAACTTCTTCTAGGAGTTTTAGCCTGTCGCCGAAACACTCAAACAGCATTTCGCCCGATACCAATAGCCAAAGTCCCACAAGTGTGTTTCCTCTAAGCTTCAGCGCAGACTCCTCTTTGTCTTTGCATTCACCTGCAACGCCAAAAGAAAAAACAATTCAAAATTCGAGCCTACTCGGCGAACTTCTAAATTCTAATTCGAACCCAGCTTCCTCATTGAGTTTATTCAACAAAAAATCCATACTAGAGAATTCAGACGGCAATCCCAGCGAAGGCAAGTCGGTAACCTTCCCGAAAGAAAATGTGATTACCAATTATGGCTTCGACTACAAATATGATAGTATGGAGCGAAATACGTTCGAGGCGTCAATCCCGGGAATTTCGACACTTCAATCATTGTTTGGTCAAGATTTCAATGTGAAGCAAGAGCATGTCGCAGCAATAGAGCAATGCATTAAGAACTTGGAAATCCTTCTGGATACTAAGAACCTTCAGGTTTCGACTCTAAAATCCAAAGCCAATAGTTGTGTGAAAAAGTTAGCTGCCAGTATAAATGTTTATCTCATTAAAAATCTTATCACCTCGAATACGCAAAAAGTAAATAGTGTGAAATTGAAAATTGAAAGCTTCATAGTCAGTTTGTGGAATGCGATACAACCCTGGAATACGCAACAATCAAACGCAGTCGAAGAAGAAGATATAGATTTGTAAAGCACCGAGCCAGTGAATGTTTTATGCTTTTTCACGGCGTGAATTCCTAAACCTTCGATATTTTGATCAAAATGCTTGCCAATGGCCGAGCAAGTGTCACCATTAAGGAGGAAAGTAGGAAGGCAGCCCATGAGTTTGACTAATGCATTGATTGAAACAATTTATGCCCGGGAAGTTATTGATTCACGGGGAAATCCCACAGTTGAAGCGGAAGTAACTCTTAGAGACGGAACCGTTGGTCGTGCCGCAGTTCCGTCTGGAGCAAGCACTGGAGAGCGTGAGGCGGTGGAATTGCGCGATGGCATCGCTAAAAAATCACAGCTGCCAGCGGGGAAGGATGTGTGCAAAAGGTTCGGAGGCAAAGGGGTACTCGCCGCCGTAAACAACATTAATACAACAATTCGCGAGTGCGTGATTGGGCTCGATGCGTCAAATCAGGCGGCGCTGGATGCCGCTCTCATTGCCCTTGATGGCACAGAAAACAAATCAAATCTCGGAGCCAATGCGATCCTTGGGGTGTCGATGGCAGCCGCACATGCCGTTGCCAAAAGCCTGCGAGTTCCGCTTTTCAGATACCTGGGAGGAGTAAATGCCAGGGTTTTGCCAATTCCAATGATGAACGTTCTCAACGGAGGTGCCCATTCGGATGCCCCCGTCGACTTCCAGGAATTCATGATTGTTCCACACAGTGCACCAAATTTTCGTGAGGCACTGAGAATGGGAGCGGAAACATTTCACGCGCTGAAAAAAATTTTGAAGGGACTCAAACTGTCGTCCGCCGTCGGCGATGAGGGTGGTTTCGCCCCAAATGTTGCGTCCAATGAGCATGCGCTGGAAATTATAGTGGAGGCGATCGAAGCAGCGGGATACAAGCCCGGAAGGCACATTGCCATTGCTCTGGACGTCGCAGCATCGGAATTCTTTGACGGGAAAACAAATTCCTACGTTTTTAAAAAATCAGATAAATCAAAGCACTCCTCCGCCCAGCTGATATCCTTCTACGAAAAACTTGTGGGGAAATTTCCCATAGTGTCTCTGGAAGACGGGTTGTCGCAAAATGACTGGGAAGGGTGGAAAAAACTTACGGAAAAACTTGGGAAAAAGATTCAAATAGTTGGCGATGATTTGTTCGTCACAAACCCCAAGTATTTGGCACGTGGAATTGCGGAAAAATCCGCCAATGCGATCCTGATCAAGGTCAATCAAATCGGCACACTGACGGAAACTTTTGATGCCGTGGAAATGGCAAAAACTTCAGCATTTAAATCAATTATTTCGCACCGCTCCGGAGAAACGGAGGACACAACAATCGCCGACATCACGGTTGCAACCAATGCCGGGCAGATCAAAACCGGATCCATGAGCCGCACGGATAGAATTTGTAAATACAATCAACTGCTGCGCATAGAAGAGCAGCTGGGGCAAAATGCAATCTACGGTGGACAAATTGCATCTTTTAAATGAAAAAAATTTGCATTTTCCGCTGATTATTTTATTACGGGTTCCACATCCCTTGCCTCATAGCCGATCGGTTTTTAGGAGCTGAAAAATTATGGACATAAAGCAAATTGGCGAAAGCAGGGTATTTTCATCATCAACGATTATCTCCTCAGGGGAGAAATTTTCCCGATCATTAGCAAATTTTTCCAGTAATAAAATGGCTGGCAGCAGTGTCATCGATACGCCCGAGCGCGATGAGGGAATGCAAACACCACCGCCTGAGGAGTTCCAGTTCCACAGCATTGCTCCGGCAGCTTCCTCCGGTTATGTGCATCAAATCAATTCGAATCAGAGCACGCCGTATTCCTACCGGATGCTGTCTGATGCTGCTTCCGGCTCCGAAGATAGGCAAATCAAAGAGCTGGACTTCGCTCGCCACAGCGCTCGCACTGCAAGCAAAGTGATGCAAGTCGGACAGCCAAAGGCAGCACCGACGAAATAGGAACACAGAGTGGGGCACTGCGCCTCGGAAGAGCACAGAATCTTTGATTTTTCAGATGAATTTTTGTTCCTAGGAATTAATGATGGCTGCCAATTCCCCTTCCATGATAAGTCGTTTACACGATTGCTCATCGACGCCCCGACTCATCATATAAAATACGGCACTCCTGTCAATCGTTCCGACGGTTGCTCCATGGGAGCACTTGACGGCGTTATTCTGTATGTTTAAGTTCGGGCAGCTCGTGGCTTTGGCCTCGCCGGACAGCAAAATACTGTCACTGCGCTGATTTGCATCACTGTTTGTCGCAGCTTCAGCGATGGTAATATTCCCGTGAAATTCCGCAATGGAAGAATCGTCAAGGACGACTTTGCTGATGGTGTTTGACACTGCGCTTTTTGCATTGTGCACCTGGGACAGGGAAAAAACTTGCTTGTCAAAATTTTCACCGATAAAAAAGTTTTTAACTTCGGAACTGGAATGCTCTCCATCTAATTCGACGAATATCGTGACATTCAACTCCTCGCATCCCTCAGCTAGGATCAAACATCTCAGCTGACTGAACTCATTCAGCCTGAAATTAAGACGAATTTGCCGCTTTTGCTCCGCAATCGCCAGGATGACCACATCGAATGATACATTTTCGCCGACTGCAATGTTCGCGCAAACATCTTCGGGGGGGCGCAGAAAGGCTCTTTGGCTCGTGCAAATGCAAATTTTCTCATTCCGGAAATGATCCCAAATGTCTTGGCGTCCGCTCAGCACGCTATTTACGTAATTTTGAATTATTTTCATTTCGAATTCAAAGGATCAAACTTTCTAGTTTGTAATACCTGTGCCCCTTCAGGTATACGATTCCGGAAAAATTTTCAACGCTGTCGACTGCATCCTCTGCGGAAGAAAAAGCTCGCACCAAATTGCATTTCACCGAGCTGCAAAATCGATCTGCATTTTCGCCAATTAGGCAAACTTCATCGCCCCCGCGGAGGGGTAAATTGTTGAAAATTGCACTGTTTTCTTCCAACACTTCCTTTCCCATCTCGCAAGCTCGGAGCACTCCGATTACAAACAATCGTTTTCCGCGGGGAAATAATTTGTCGAACTGTGCAAGCGAGTCCACAAGCGCCACGGGATTGGCATTGTAGCAGTCAGCGAAGTAGGTTTTATTTTTTTTAATGATAATTTCCCCGCGCCATTTGGATGGCTGCCACTGGGCAATTTTTTCCCCTATGGTTTTTGCATCAATGCCACATTTTATCGCACAAACACAGGCGCTCGCGAAATTTTTGGCAATTCCACGACTCATCAGCGGTGGCATTGTAAACTCAAAGTCCTTTTTCCCGAGTGTCACCGCAACTCGATATTGGTTTCCTATCTCCTCGATGGCATATCCACACGCTCTGCTATTTTTTCTGATGCAGAAGCATCGATTCTGAACTTTTCTAAAATCCTCGAACTTCAGGCATTCTTCTGCCAAAATTCCCCAGCCACCCCTGTGAATTGCATTGAGCAGCAGCTTGCATTTCTCATGGGCGATCGTTTCCTCATTGCCCATTTCTCCCAGGTGAATTTTTCCAATGCCAGTAATGATTGCAATGTCCGGCATGACTATGTCGGCGAGTCCGTCCATCGTTCCTGGAGCATCAACTCCAATCTCGACAATTGCAAAATTTTCGCGATTGTCCAATCCCGCCAGTGTCATAGGAACTCCAATTTGCCCATTTTTGTTTTCGAATGTCGCATTGTTTTTGACTCCAAGGAGGAGTTTCAAAATGTCCTTTGTCGTAGTTTTCCCAAAGCTTCCGCTAACGGCAATTGTCGTTCCGGTAAATTTTGATCGGGATAATTTGGCAATCTCGGAGAGTGCGATCTGAGTGTCCGGGCAAACGAATTGCGGCAAATCAATTTCACGATTCGGCCTTGAAACGAGTGCACAGGTCGCGCCATTCGCATTTGCATTCCGCAAAAAATTATGACCATCCCCAGAGTTTGTCACAAACGCGACGAAGCAATCCCCGGGCGCTATTTCCCTGGAATCGTTGCAAAATCTCACAATGCTGGCCGGAACACCATTCAACCAGTGGCCAATTTTACTGCTGGAAAGGGTCTCAATATTCACGGCAAACCTGAGATTTCAGCAATTTTCACTGGCGGAATAATTCACATTTCCGGAGGATATGTGCGGGTAAAAAGTACTTTCACTTCTCCCCCGTTCCATGAAATTTTTCCAAAATTTTTATCATCGCATCGGCGCCATCTGAGCGACTGACTCCGTTCGCAGCAGCGTAATTTTGTCCCTCGGAACATTTTTCAGTGGAGCTTGTTTCCGAGAAAAAACCAGCGAATTTAATTTCGTAAATTCCCTTTATGCCACTTCGCCAGGCGAGAATGAACATGCTAGACAGCGTCTTCAAATTGGGGCTGCCGAGGAACAGTCGCAGCGACTGGGACTGGTCAATCCACCTTTGCCTGCGAGCGGCACCCTCAATAATTGCTTCGCTGTCAATCATGTAGGCGGTGGAGAACACAGACTTTATCGATTCCGGAATGCCTTCTATTGCCGCGAGTTCCCCTTCAAAATATCTGATCTGCTTGTGTATCGCCTTGTTCCAAACTCCGGATTTTTTTAAAATTTTTACGAGTTCCGGTGAAATTATCATCATTTCATAGTTGTCGTCCAGGCGCTTGGTGAAGACATTTTTCGTTGCCGGAGATAATTCCGGGTAGCAGCCGAGCAGGCGAGCGATCTTTCTTGTGGGAGAAAACGCATTGAGATATGCATTGCGCAATCCGTTTTTTTTAATTCTGCTGCGAATGGCATCCCAATCGATCTTGCCGCCTCCCCGGTAGGTTGAAAAATCAAATGGCATGCTTCCATTTTTCCACTCCGAAGATTCGAAGGCTTCGCAGGGGCCGTATTTTTCTGCCAATTTGCAGGACTCATTTATCGTCTCATGGGAAATAAACTCGGCGCACTCCTCTCCGAACTCAATGGCTTCCATGTCCCCGAATGGTAAATTTTTTCTGTAGAATGCATTTTGCAGTCCCATTATTCCAAGCCCCACTGCCCGATATTTCTTTGCAAATTTTTCCGAAGCTTCCGACGGGAAAAAGTTTGCATCAATCAGTGCATCGAGGGCGCGGGTCGCAATCGCAATGCTGTGGCGCAAATCATCCCTGTCAAGACTTCCGTCCTGCTGCAAATGCTTGCTAATGTCTAGCGCTCCAGTATTGCAAACTGCGGTCTCTTCGCTGTTGGTATTCATGATGTGCTCGAGGCATAGTCCGGCCGCGTGAATAATTCCATCCTTGCACATGTTTGCTCGATTGCAGGTGTCCTTAAATGCGATTTTTGGATATCCGGCTTCAAAAATACGCTGCATGACTTTCTGCCAAATTTCTCGGCATCCGATCCTATTGCCGGAAATTTTCCCGGTGACGACGAGCCTCTCCATCTCCTCATATTTCTCATCAAATTTTTCTCCGCACAATTCATGGAGAATGTAGGCATCTTCCGAGTTAAACAGCGTCCAGTCTCCCTCATTTTCCAGTCGACGCATGAAAATATCAGGAACCCAGAGGACAGTTCCCAGGGAATCGTTCTGTACTCCTGGCATCCCGTGTTTCTTTTTGTAATTTATGAAATCGAGGATGTCGTTGTGCCAAACTTCCAAATATGCCACTCCGCGGCCCCGGCGACGTTCCGTTCCCTGATTTGCTATTGCCAATTGGTGCTGGTGCAGCTGCAGAAATGGAATTACTCCGGGAGCTTCTCCGCGGGTACCAGAAATTCTTGATCCTTTTCCGCGCACATTGGTCCACGAGCCAGCGATTCCACCGCCCCACTTCGCAATGAAAGCGTTGTCCGATATCCCACGCGTCATAATGCTCTGCATATCATCTTCCACGTGAAAAATATAGCTGGACATCATCTGCGCCTTTGGAGTTCCAGCATAGTAGAGAGTCGGCGTTGCCAGACAAAATTTTCTGTCGCGCATCAATTCGTAGAGCGCAATTACATCGTCCTCCGCATCCTCCTTTGCAAGAAATACACCCATCGCAACGCGCATCCACAGCATCTGTGGAGTTTCCAGAATTTGATTGTCAAGCCCGCGCATGAAATAATTTTCCTGCAACCCCTGTATGGCTATCGCATCAAATTCTCGGTCACAGGCAATATTCAACACCTCCGAAAGCTTTTCAAGGTCATACTTCAGCATGTTTTCGTGGAGAAATCCATCTGCTACGCCAGTTTTAATGTATCGCACAAAGGCAGCAGCTTGCTTTTTAGCCAGAGAATCGAATGTATCAGTGGCACAGTTCCACTGGAGAATATCTTCGTACAAATACAGCAGCTGCATGCGTGCCGCAAATACCGCGAGCGCCGGATCTTTTTCTATTAGCAATCTGGAATTTTTAATTATGCAGTCGCGGAGCTCGGAAATGGTTATTTCCGGCGGAATGTTTTCCCTGAGAGATAAAAATATTTCATCAAAAGTCAGATGGGAGTCTAGGCCATCGTTTGCAAATTTAATCCGCTTGCACAACTCTGATCCGTCCCAGAAAAAACTGCTGCCACTTTCGTCTTTTATCAGGATGATCGGTTCTTCGGGCTCGGAAGCATCTGTTTTTTCATGTTCCAAAAACGACGATTTGCGTAATTTCGCACGCTCTGCGCGGTAGAGAATGTACGCCTCGGCGATTTTGTATTCCCCCTGGCGCATCAGTTCTTCCTGCACGCAGTCCTGCACATTTTCTATGTGTATATAGGAAAGATCCTCGTCCAGAATGTCTTTCGTTACGGCACGGGAAATTTCCTCTGCCTTCTCCGTCGTTCTATTTTGGGCTATGAATGCCAATTCGACAGCGTGTTTAATTTTTTCTATGTTCCAGGGGACTATTGTTCCATCTCGCCTGATTAGGCTCAGCTTGCGCCCCTCCTTCAGCCTTTTGTAGTATTCATTTTCGAATCGACATTTAGCGACGAATGCGCAGGCCATTTCCTTTGCCTTATTTCTGACTAAAACTTCTTCGATGATGTTATCAAGCAAAGTCTGGGTAAGCTGCGATGATGTGTGCCCATTTACGCGCTCACAAATTTGGGATGTCAAGTAAATGATCAGCTTTTTATTTTCTTCGGAAAAAATATCCGCCTGGGTCCCAAGCAGGCTCGCATTGATCAGAGCTTCTCCGATTTTTTCTGCAATTTCACCAGCGGAACAATAGGCACAGGCGCAGCTGCCATCAGTCTCAACTAGGCGCTTCCAATTGAATTTTGGCTTTTCCTCCGCTGGGGTGGCGACTATGCGCTTTAATTCTGGCTTTTTTTGAATATTCATCGTTTGCTCCGGGAAAAAATTATTTTATTGGAATGTTTTTACCTCTAATTTTGCATATTTCAAGCCCCGTATTACAAAAAAAATCCAGCGCGGCGAACGTGCTCATCACAAGTGCCCGGCGAGCATTTTACAAACTCCATCCATCTATCTGGCAAGTGAAACCTCGGCGATTACCACAAATTAAAACACAGAGCGACGATTAGCGTGGGGATCGCAGCACCGAAAAATAAATGCAGCGGAGAAATTCCTCCGGGGAAATACTTCGACAGAATGTTCTGCCCAGCGGGATTGGGAGCATTAGCAATTACAGTCAATCCACCGCCGGTAACAGCCCCCGACAGCACGGCTTTTTGCAGAGATGTGTTTGCTGTGAATTCCGACACCAGGGACGCCAAGTAGGTTATTGCCGCATTATCGTTGAACGATGTCAGCAGCGTGGATCCTATAAACAATTGCATTTCCTTTAAACTTCCAAGGACGGGAGATATCCACCATTCCTGCAGTCCTCCGTGTGTTACCAGGCCAGCCAGAAAGAATCCAACGAGCACTGGGGATTTCAGACTCAGAGGACTCTGATACTGCTTCGAGGCTTTGGCAAATGCCAGAAAGAATAAAAATCCAGCCACAACGAGTGCGGGTGTGTGCAAATTAATCACCGTCCATGCCAAAAACAGACAGTGAGTGGCTGTAACCACCGGCGGAATCTTTTCGCTGGCTTCTCCGCTGCAAACCATCGCGCTGTGCCTTCGCTGCAGAGATATAAATTCCTTCCTGAAAAATATGTAATACAGCAGTGTACTTGCAATAATTCCAGCAGTGGCATGTTCCCCAAGCATAGTGAAAACCTTGCTCATGGTCAGATTCCACCTGTGGGCAACCATCAGTATTGGGGGAGCGGCGAAGTGTGTCAATGTCCCGCCAATGGACACATTCACGAATAGCAAGCCCAGGGTTGCGTAGCACAGCTTCTTCGAAGGATTCAGGCAATAGAACTGTTTTGCCAGTAGCATGGCTCCAATCGTCATCGCTGCGGGTTCCGTAATGAGAGACCCCATGAACGGCGCAACGACCAGAATCGATATCCACCAGGCGGCAACAGTACTGCGGCCAAGGGCAGCGATTTTTCCCAGGATGCATTCCGCAAGTGACAAAACCGGTCGCGTTGCTGCAATTGTCATTGTGACGACCACAAAGATCGGTTCCGCAAAACTCAGCACTTCATTAAAATAATGGGAAACTGCGTGGCAGCCAAAATTCAGTGCCATTAAAATCAGCAGAGGTACCACCCAGATTCCAAAAATTGCCTCCACTTCCCCAAGAAAATGACACACTGTCGAAAGGAAATATCTGCCGGAAGAATTTGCAGTGTTTTTCCCCGAGATAGATTCCGCCAATTTAACAAATTTCGACGCAAGAAATGTGTGGCAAATGGCGCAGAGGAACAGAATTGTAGCAACCAAATTAAACGGCGACAAACTCACCCGATGCTTTAAAATTCCGAGCAATGGTAAATTTTTTCCAGCTTCCAATACCTCATAGTCGTGAATTGACATCGGGAAATTCGCAGCGGCGCAATTGGAGATACACCCAATGGCCAAAAGTGTCACAAAAATTACCCCCACAAACAAAGTGTTTCTCCGCATGGAATAACGCTATTAAATTCACCGGGCCCAGGCAAATTAAAATGTGAAATTTTAGAATTTGACAGGCGTCAAAATTTTCACACACTAGCAAACACTATGAATGTAAAAAAAATAACTGAAAAGTATAACAGTCCCTTCGTCAAAGGGGGTGTAAAAACCGACAAAAATATCAATTCGTCAGAATCCAAGAACATATCATCTGAGATTCCAAAACCCTCGACACCGACTATAGAATTAGAAAGCTATGCGGCAGAACTTGAGTTGAGTTTCGACAAGAGAGTTGCGAGGTATCTGTTCGCTAGCGATGACCTGGAATTTCTCAAGAAAAATTGTAAAGATTCTGAAAGAAAAAAAAATCTAGAGAAATTACTAAATCGATTTGAGGAAATTTTCAGCAAAGATAAAAAGAGTAAAGCATATTACAAAACGTTTTTAAATTTAGGCCAAAATCCTGCAACTAATACCGGAAGTGTTGTTCAAAGTCACTTACTCATGGCTCAGCATCTTGCAGATGCGGCGGAGTGCATTGAGTTAGATACTCAGTCTGACAAAACAAAGCTATGGCTTTTGATGGAAGTGCTGGAAGAATCTATAGCAGCGGCGAAAGCAAGTGATAAAAAGTCGCGAAAAGATCTGCTAGTTAGTGTAGAAAAATGCATGGATGTTGTTGAAGAAATTCAAAAAAAAGCCATAAAGAAATAGTCTTGGGGAAACTGCAAAATCAGCTAAAGAAATTCTATTGCACGACCAGCAGCTTGCCGTTTTTGCGATTCTCATATGCTGAAATGAGTGCCGCGGGCCCGTCGGATAGTCTGATCTTTGCATCAATCGGAATGCGTACGATGCCACTTCTAATTAGGTCGAAAATGGTGTCGTAGAGGGATTGCATTTTTTCGTGGGACTGGCTTTTGGACCATCGGTCCAGCCAAAAACCACGCAATTTCACATCACCGAAGATCAGTTCCCGAGTTGGGAAACGAACTTTGTCCCCAACCGCACCACCAAACGTCACAACTTCTCCGCCAATTGCCATGCTTTTGATGACATTCATGGCGCTATTGCCACCGACTGAATTGAGTCCAAGCAGCGGACGATTGCCACCGGTGTGCTCCACTAGTGATTTTGAATCAAATGTTTCATCCTCAAATACGAGCGTTGCACCGCAGGAGATGAGATCTTCGCGGCGATGGGCGGCATCTCTCACCAGATTTATCGTTCCGATGCCCATGCTTTTTGCTATTTCTATGGTTGCCATTCCAACGGCAGAATTGGCTGCATTTTGAATGATCCAGTCTCCGGGTTTCAGATCACATATTGTGTGCAGAATCATCCACGCGGTCAATGGGTTTATGAACGCCATGGACGCCTGGTAGACATCGATGTCATCCGGAGCGAAAAATAGAGTGTCTACCCTCGCTATTGCCGCACTGCGCCAGGCTCCGAATGGAAATTTAACGCGTTTGCCGATCAAATTACTTGCCGACGGGCATGTTTTCACCACCTCTCCCAGTCCTTCGCGCCCTCCAATTGCCGGCAATTGGGGCAGAGCTCCATATTTTCCGGTGATCATTCCCATGTCGGATGGATGCACGGGCGAAGCGATAAGCTTTACCAGTACTTCCCCATCGCCAAGCTCCTCTGGGATGTCGACTTCTTCGAGTCGCAGCACCTCTTTGGGCTCACCGAATTTTTCGTATTGCAGGCAAATGGATTTCACAGCTGCAGTGGCGGAAAACACACAAACCTATGCTCCCACCATAAATTCTGGGGAACCTGCGTCCGACGAGGAGGCATTCCCCCTCTCGCCTTCTTTGGAATTATCCTCTCCCTTGGGGAGTGTCCCCTGCATGTAGAGTTCCATTTTCTGCTTCCAGCGATCAACTTCATCGAGGAACATTTTGAAAAATTCTTCAAATTTTTCTATGTTTAGAAATCGCATTGGGTACTGGTATCCGATGGCAGCATTATTGCTTTCCAGGTTGTAGGACAGTGTCATTCCTTTGCTTTCCTCAGGATTGTCATTCATTCTGAGCAAATAGCGCATGACATGGCCACCATTAATTTCCGGAATTTGTCCTATTTCTGCTATAAAAATCATGGCATCACGCTTACTTTCATGCTTTATGTGAATGAATGTTCCGTGATCCACATCCAAACAGCAATATCCGGATGCATCAATCTGCAACCCAACGAGATTGATTCGGCTAGCAAATTCATGTAATATATTTATAAAAGTGTCTATCGGCATAGAGATTCCTTAAAAGTTCTAAACCAGGATGATAAACCATAAATGGTGCCAGTCAATATTTTTCTGCGTAAATGCGAAAAAGCTTTAGCAATTGGTTGGAATCAATGCTCTGCGACTCCTAAATTCACCGCACGGGCCAAGCAAGTACCCGGCAAATAAAAAAAGCCGCCTGTTCAGCGACTCGCTAAAATTTTATAGATGAATAGATAAAACTATTTCTTTTTTTTGCCACCACATCCACAAGCCATGATATCCTCCTTGTTGTTAATAATTGCCAAAGGCAACAATTAATTTTGCTTTTTTCCCAAAAAAATCAAGCATTTTTTTATGAAATTCCAAATTATTATACAATTTTTTTCATAAATTGGCCTGTGCCACTTGATTTTCGAAAAACTCAAAGAGGAAAAAACTTCTGCTGAAATTCTTCAGCATGGCTTCCGCTTCGATGAACTGGCTGCCAGAAATTATTTCATCCGCCGGTGTTTTTCTCTCAAGCGCGATAAACATCAGCACTTCGTCATCATTTAGCGCTATAAGTTTCACGCGTTCATTTTGCTTTAGAGAAGCAATTGCGCTCTTATGGAGCTCGTCAACACCCTTCTCGTCCGCATTGCGCAGAGAAATTCCGCTGAAAAATTCGCACTTTATGCCACTTTTTTTAAAAAGAGTTGATATGTTTTTTCCCGTTTCGATGGCAGCGATGACTTCCCGGCGTATTTGCTCTATTTTGCTAGTAAATTTGGCTATTCTCTTTTCTCGTATTATGTCATCTCGGATGGCAGATTTCGCTTCGCTGAATGTCAATTCATGAGATTCCTTTATCCCTTCCAAAAACAAAACCACACATCCGAATGTTGCCGGGCATGGATCCGTGTAGTATCTATCAGTTTCCAGATCGCACACATCCAGCAGATACGTGGCAGCAACTCCATTCACAGCGGGAAGCTTTTTCTTGGAATAGGCAGCAATTTTTTCCTTCTCAAGCCCAAATTTTTGCAAAGTTTTGTCAAACTCCTCCCCGCTCAGCGGCACATTGTTTTGATATAGTTCGCTGACGAAATTTTCAGCGGCAGCGTATGCCATTTTTGTAGCTTCTGCATTTGCGTAGGCCTCACGCACGGAGTCTTTTATTTTCTCAAAATTTGCATTTTCTTCGAAAAAATCTCTGTTCCCCTGAAAAAATGCCAACAGTTTCGCATCTTCAGGCCGCTCCAGTGCTCCTAGAAAATTTTTGCTTTCAAATTTTACCATTGATACTGCATGCATGCGCGGCTGGGAATATCTGCCGGGGTGATCCCTGTAGAAATTTTCCATGCCGGCTTCTCCTATGTCCTCATCGACCTTGACGTTTCCCCTGTCAATGGTTGCGATGGCGAAATCATACTCCGTGAACTGCCGTTCCAAATACTCCCTGATCTGCTCACCGAACGCAATTCCATCCCCGGCCAGTATGTTTTCCATTTCCTGAATTCTGTAGTTTTCACATAAAATTTGCGTCAATCGCTTCTCCCCGAATTCATTCTGTCTGAACATTTCCAAAATCGAAGCGTATAGATCATGCGAAAATTTTCCATTCTCATCGGCGCAAATGGGCAGTGTTTTTATGTATTTTTTTAAATTATCCGCAGAGGGATTTGGAATTTCGTATTTCGCTGCCAAGCCCAGGGCAACTATTCGTCTGAGCAGCAAAAAATTTAAATTGCTTCTGATGGCATTGGTATCAATTTTGGCGAGGCTGGCACTCAGAACAACATTTTCTGCAATTCTTTTCATCTGGGAAGCGTTCGACAGATCATGCCCGTGAAAATAGACGTGCTTTATTTTTGCTCTGCCAATTCCCGGAGAAGCTCCTATTGTGAAGACAAACGCAACGATTATTACGAATAATAAAATTCCGAACAGGCACTTGTGATGCTTTTGTAAAATATTCTGCAGCGATGAAATCATAGATATCCCGCCCGCCAGTATAACACTATTTTTTCGAATTTTTCAAGGAAAGAATTAAATGACTTTTGACTGCATGCTGCAAAAGGGAGTTTGTCGATGTAAAACTTTTGATTTTTTATGGGAAAATATTATATCTTTCAGTGTCAGACGATTGCATATCGTCCCAAAAGTTTTTCGAGGAACCTTTGGCCTAAATTGACTTCCAAAAAATTTATTCTGAGCTCCCATATTAGACCAAAATATAATTAATGTTATGAAAAAAACAGACACAAGATATGATCCACAAGAAACGCAATCCTACGAACATTTTTCATTTTTATTACCAACTTCTCAGAAGTGGTTTTCTCCCAAGGAAATGGCAGCGATAATAGGGAAAACCGACCAATATGTGCGCAACGCATTCGACAATCAAAAAATCCTTGGACATCTACTAAATGGCAGTGCTCCAAAGGGATCAGAAAAAAGACGAACCTACATGATTTCACGGGAAAGCATACTATTGTTTCTGTTTGAAACTGCCAATTTCTCTCCGGAGGATTTTCTGGACAGACTACACGAGATACTGGCAAATAGATCAATATCACAACTGCTAAAGATTAAGCAAAAAATAGACAGCATCGTGGGAAGTCGCAATGTACTTTTTGCTAGTAGGCGCATGATATAGGATTACGCCGAACAGAGATTGAAATTCTACGCCGAATATCTTTCTGTTCTCCCGGTCCGCAAAAATGATATGCCAGCGGTGCAGATGAATACGCCGCTGCATCATACTTTCCACCTGCGTCTTTGAATGGAAAGTGTGAATGTTTTTTCGTGCCGGCGATTTGGATGTCTCGCTCCTGCGTTTCCCACACTTCCAGGGCCCGCGGCAAAAAATGCTAAAAAATTTTTGGCGCATGGCTTCTATTTTTAATTTCTCCGGAGATTTGGTTTCATCTCCGAATGTTTATTCTTTGCCAAAGCGCTGGCAACGCGATCAATAAGCTGGGCAAAAGCTCCGTTCCCCATGACATTTGCCGCTGTGCAAATCGGATCCATCACCACATACAGAGAAAAAATAAGTGAGGACATTGCCCCATCAAAGCCGAAAACTCGTTCGATGATGGGCAGCATCACAATAATTCCTCCGGCTGGAACGGCAGCTACGGAAAATTTTGCAACAACAAACTGCAGCGCAAATATTAAATATGCCAGCTGAGATGGCCGCGGAAATCCATAGCTTTTTAGGATGGCATACACTAAGATTGGAATAAATATGCAATCCCCCAGGAGATGAATGTTCGTTGTTATGGAAACGATGGATTTGGCAAGTGATTTGTTTTTCGTATTTTTTCCCACCGCGGCGATGGTGTAGGGAAGTGCTGATGCGCTTGACATACTCCCGAATGCACAGACAGCAGCTGGGAACATATTTTTTATCGCCGGACAAGCTCTCCTTGCGCTCATGCCGCAGGCAAAAAAATAAAAAAGAAAAAGATACACTGCAATTGCTCCGACCATAGTTGCGACTATGGAGGCGTATTGGCGCATGAGCAGTATCACGATGCCGTCGCACCACATTTTCACCAGAAATCCAAACAGGAAGAACGGCACAATCATTGAAATGTCCCTGAGTATGCGGCTAACAACTCTGTCCACAATCGAAGATAATCTTTGCGCGTATTGGGGATTTATGCGTGGAATAAAAATCCCACAGGTAATGCCAAGTCCCATGGCAAAAACATTCGGCACAATTTTTGGCAATTGCAAGTCGAAGGCGGGCAGCAACTCACCCGCAACGGATATTTTCACCAGCGACAGATCCATTGCATAGACAATCTCCCCGATGAAGTGGCTCACATATGTTGCCAGAAAATTTGAACAGCACAGCAGAATAACTGCGATGGCGAAAATTTTCGATGCATTTTCCCCAAGTTTGTGGAACGTGGAAAAAAGCATGCCAAAAATAAGCACCGGCAATGCAAAAATTATCAGCGATTTCAGCGTCACGCTGATGGCTAAAAACACACGCAGCAGGGACAATGGTAGTATTCTGCTGCAAACGAATGCGAGAAAAACTAGAGCGACGAGCGCCAATGGAATTTTTTTGTGCATATTAAAAAGATTGAAAGATTACTAAAACGTGCCTCCGGAGGGAGGCGGACAGGAAATTCAATTGATTTCTCTCAGCACGTTCGTATGACAACCTTAAATTCCATCTCCCTCATGCAAAAAATTTCCAACCAGGCGTCAATGTTTTTGTGAGAATTTAGTAAAAATTCAGCTAGTAGTATACTTTCTCCAGGAATAATCCGCAGGCGGGGAGGCACTCGCCCCGAAAATTTTGAGCTGCGTTTCCGCTTTCCAGGGCATGGGCGAGTAAATCGCCATCAGCTTTGCCCAGTCCGATTTGGACAAAACATCCGGCCACTATGCGCACCATCTTATACAAATACCCGCTGCCTTCGGTTATAAATGTCACCCTATTCCCTCTGCGAACGAAGCGCATTTCGTGTATAATTTTAACGGTATTTTCAGAGGAACTATCGTCATGCCTAGCAGCAAAGGCAGAAAAATCATGTTTCCCCAGGAATTTTTCCGTAACCGTGTTCATTTTGTCAGTATCCAGCTGCTTATGTCCAAGGCTGAGGACATAGCGATAGTCGAAGGGGGATGCATATCCTTCGATAAAATGATATTCATATCTTTTTCGAATTGCCGAAAGTCGCGCGTGAAATGTTTGATCTGTTTCTTCAGCGGAAAGCACCTGAATTGTTTTCGGAATATTGCTACCAAATGCCCGCACCATCGCGTCAGCTCCGTGCTTCCAGTTGGCATCGAAGTGGAAAACCTGAAAAGTTGCGTGCACGCCGGCATCTGTCCTTCCGCTGCCGTGTATTCTAACCGGCTGTCCGCAGATGAATGCCAGTCGTTTCTCAAGAATGTCCTGAATTCCATTGCCATTCGGTTGGCTTTGCCATCCGCTGAAATCTGTGCCGTCGTAGCTGCAAATACATTTCCACCGCATTGGAAAACTCACCGATAGGTCATGCTCTTATTCTGTGGCGCTGGCTTGTCTTGTTCCAATTGAGCATGAAAAAAAATGCACCCGCCGCCGCACACAGGATGAAAAATAAAAATGCTGCATTCCAGCCCCACTTGTCAGCTATTTTCCCAACTCCCCATCCAGAAATTGCGCTGCCCAAATAGCCAAATGTTCCGGTCAATCCTGCACCGGTTGCTGCCGCGCGGCGCGAACCAAATTCGGCGCCGGATACCCCAGCAAGCGTCTGTGGCCCGTATATAAAGAACCCAATGGCGAACATGAGGCAGGTGTTCACGTACATGGAACTGGATGGCGTTGCCCAGAATGTTATCAGTGCGACCACAAGCACGATCATAAAGTAGAAAGATGTGCAATTTCTACGTCCGCCAAACGCTTTGTCTGACAGCCATCCGGCCACAAATCCACCAATGGCACCCATGAATTCAAACTCGGAATTCAGACACGCCACATCCATCCCGTTTGCCCCCTTCGACTCCCTCAGGAACACCGGTGCCCAATTGAAGAATCCCATTCTTACTATGTAGACGAAGAAGTTGGCGAAGCAAACGTACCAGAGTGATTTATTCGGTAAAATATGTTCAAAAAAAACTTCCCTCAGTGTGATATTTTCCTTGTCCGAATGCCCGCTTTCGTCGAATAAATTTTCTTTTTCTTCTATGGATGGCAGTCCGAGAGATCGTGGGCTATCTCGCAGTCGCTCAAGAACCAAAAATGCAATAATAATTGTCACAATTCCGGGGACAAAAAACACATGGCGCCATCCAAACTTTTCCGCTATGAGTGTTCCGCCCATAAGTATCGCTATGCTGCCGATTTGGTGAGAAGCATTGACAAGGCCCCACTTTGTTCCCAGCTCGTGGGGAGAGTACCACTGGGTCATAAGTCTTGAAACCGGAGGCCATCCGGCAGATTGAAACGCTGCACTCAGGGCATACAGGGTAACAAACGCCCACAGCGCATTTGCAAACCCCATGCACATGCTGCAAACCGCTGAACCAATTAGTCCGATAGTCATGAACCACCGGGCATTAGTCCTGTCACAGAGTACACCGTTAAAAAATTTTCCAAATCCGTAGATGATAGCAAAGGCGCTAAACCCCAGCCCAATTTGCTCCCTTGTGTAACCGAATTCCGTCAATATTTTTGGCGCTGCGACCTGAAAGGTTTGCCGCACCAGATAAAACGCTGCGTATCCTATGATCAGCGAGTATACTATGCGGAAACGCCAGTATTTGTATTTACGGTCTACGATATCTGATGCTGACTCGTTACTATTTTTAATTTCCCTATTCATGGCGACAAAACGCAGCCTGCAACTATCTCATTTGAAATCAATTTTTTTTGCTGGAGTTTGCGAAACTTTTCCGAAAAATTTTCCAAAAGCTCGAAACTTTTCCCAATTTTGGGTACAAAAAATAAATTTGATTGATTTTTTCCTATACATTTTCAATCCGCTCTTTTCCGGGTGTGCGCCATGGCCGAACTAAGCTGCTCCAAAATGAAATTTTGCCGTTGAAAAAAACATAAAACTCTTTTTCCTGGCCCTGTGCTAGTAATTTTTTTCCCAAAAGAAACTCAGGAGAAGGAGAATCGATCAGCGTTGACTCCCCAAACTGCAAAAAAATTTTCTGCGCTCGGATTCGAAGTGCTCGTTGAAAAAGCAGCGGGAACGAAAGCTGCCATTTCCGATTCCGAATACGAAGCCGCAGGAGCAAAGATCGTTGACAATTTTGCAAGCGGTGCTGCCAATGCCGATGTTGTAGCACGGGTCAAATGTTCCAGCTGCGAAGAAATCTCAGCAATTAAACCCGGGACCCTGCACATAAGTTTCCTGGACACCAATCGACTTTCAGCCGAAGTGAAAGCATTCCAAAAATCCGGAATTAGAGCAATCAGTTTGGAAATGATTCCGAGGTCCACAATTGCACAAAAATTTGATGTGCTAAGTTCCCAGGCAAGTTTAGCTGGGTATGCGGCTGTTCTAATTGCGGCAACTAGTGTCGGCAAAGCTTTTCCAATGATGACAACTCCTGCGGGGACAATACATCCGCTGAATGTTCTTGTGATTGGTGTTGGCGTTGCCGGATTGCAGGCAATTGCGATGGCGAAACGTCTGGGAGCACGAGTGGAAGCATTCGACACAAGGATTGAAACCGAAGAACAGGTGAAATCCCTCGGGGCAAAATTTTTAAAAATAGACATCGGAGAAGTCGCAAAAATGGAGCAGGGATACGCCAAAGAGCTCTCGGATGAACAAATTCAAAAGCAGCGTCAGGGCATGATTGCCGCATGCCAGCGCGCTGATATCGTAATTACAACCGCAAAGGTTTTTGGGAAAAAAGCGCCAATTCTCGTCACGAAGGACATGCTCGATGCCATTAGATCGGAGACGCTATTCGTCGATATGGCGGTGGCCTTTGGGGGCAATGTGGAAGGATCTGTGGCAGATGTTTTACTTAAGTATAGCAACTGGGTAAATATTCTAGGAATTGGTGAGGCGGAGCAAACCGTTGCATCCACCGCATCCCAGGTGTTTGCTGAAAACATTTACAACTTCATCGAACATTTTTACAGCAGGGAACAGCGGAAAATTATTTTGGACCCTTCGGATGGAATAATTTCGAAGTGCCTGGTTTAACACATTTGCTTCGAACTATACTTTTGCGCGTCCGGTGAAATTTTACACTGATGCCTGTTTTGCCGCTATTTTTGCTTCTAGTTCCTTAATTTCATTTTTTACATTTCATTTTTCACTATTTTTTCTGAAGCGGACTCCAGCTGCCGCATCGTGTTAAATAGAAACGAACAAGCATTCTTAAAAAATTTTCTGCGCTCGAATTCGGAAAGAATAGAATAGATTACATCCTCCTCTTGCATCTCATTCAGCTTATCCCCAAGACTTACTGCCATGTCATATGCATTGTTTTTTTAAAGTACGTAGCCGGAAGGTATCCTCAGTGCCGTATTTAAGTTTTCTTATGAGTATGTCTAAATTCCAATAGGCTGCCACAATATCATCTTTTAGTGTTTTCAGCAGATGAACCTCATTCCCGTCCCACTTTGTATAAACCAATTCAAAGATGTTAATTTTTTCCAGTCCGAGTCCTTTTGCATAGATCCAGCTAATGGGAGGATCTTTTATGCCCGCAAGTACATCGTCATGTTTATTTTGGCAATGTCTATGTGCCAAACTGCTGCTTGTTTGATTGTTATTATTACTGTTGCAATTTACATCAAATATACCTCCCATGGATGTGGAATTCAAAACATTAGTGGCGAGTAAATCAACCCTAGTGAAATTAGGGCTGAAATAATTACTGCTAGGATTGTTGCTTTTTATTGTATTAAACATAGGGACAATGCCTATGTAATAAAAATGTAAACGTCAACTGAGAAAATTACATAAAATTTTTTAAATTTCGTTATCTCTCTCTATTATAATTTTTGACATCTCATTAATTTCGTTATTTCTTTCTATTATTTTGCGCGAAAAAGTTTCCATACAAAGAAGCATATATATCAGGTGTTGATAACTATTGCGGAATAAATCTCTGTTTGGAGGTTGCAAACGCAGCGCATCATCCGTTCGTTTTACGTTAGCTATTTCTTTGTTGATTTTTGCTATCATATCAAGTGTCAGATATTGATATGTTTTTATATTCTCAATTTCTTCTAGCAAAAGATTGTCATGTTCAAGAATTGTATCAAAATTTTTGCGAACTAAAGAAAGCTGATTTTTTACGCAGTAAAACAACTTAAGTTTGTCATTTTCGTCGAGCGTGGCCCAGGTAGAGAGCGCGGCATAGACCTCATGGAATGATATTTTGGGAAGGTTGAGTAATTTTGCATAGTCCCAGTTTTCAGAATAAAATTTTGCTTCTTCGAGACTTGTTCTATTCGCGCGAAGTAAAGTTTGTTTATTATTTTCACGGCGTTCTGCTAACGAATTGATTTTCTTCTTCTTGAGATCGCCGTAAGTGTCAGTATGACTAAAATTGCGCAGTTTGTCATCATTCCTATCGTCGATACTTAATTTAAAAAATTTTTCACACGATGCGTCGTCGCTTTCGCGTTTAGCGTTGAGCATTTCTTCAGTTTCAATGCTGCCAGACGTAGAATACTGAGAATTGTTATTGAAGTAATTAGAATTATTATAGCGTGTGAACATAATAAATATTATATTTAATAGAAAACGAAATGTCAACGCGATAATTTGCATAATAATTCCAGAAGGAAATAGTTTTATTTTGCAAAAAATGCTTTACAAGAGGGCAAAAAATGTATGATGCCACTTTATGCAAAAGACAAAAAAATCCATGATGAAACGCTTCAAGGTTACATCCAATGGGAAATTAATTCATCGTTCTCCGGGGACGCGGCATCTTTTGCGCCATAAAACAACCCGTCAGCAGCATGCGTGCGGCAAAGACAAAATTCTAGCAAGCGGTATGGCTGCACGTGTTATGAAATGCATAGCAGTTGGGTTGTAATCATTAACCGTTGCCAATTTGGTGCAGGCGACCAAATGGGAACACAGAGAGGGACAGAAACATGCCAAGAGTAACAAATATAGTAGCAACTAAAAAACGTCGCAATAGAGTGTTGGCCACAACGCGGGGATATTTCGGCAATAAGTCTCGCCTATTCAGGTATGCCAAGGATGCCATGTGGCGGGCTGGAAAATTCGCATACAGGGATCGCAAGCGCAAAAAAACTGAAATGCGCCAGCTGTGGATCGTTAGGATTAATGCCGCCTGTAGGGCAAATGATATCTCCTACAGCAGATTTATTGATGGGCTCAAAAAGTTGGGCATTGAAATGAACCGCAAGTCGCTGAGCGAGCTGGCAATCCACGGCGAAGAGGCATTTAGGGAAATGGTCGCCAAAGCCAGAAGTGCTCTCCAGGTAAAAAATCCTCCAGCTGCGTGATTTTATCAACTAAATCGTTGACAAAGTTTTTCGCTCTCGCAGTTTACGCCTCATTCGAGCGAGCGTAGCTTAGTTGGTAGAGCACCACCTTGCCAAGGTGGATGTCGAGGGTTCGAGTCCCTTCGCTCGCTCCAAAGTTTGCAGCTGCGTGTGTGACATTTCAATAAGTTGAGGCTCTCGGAGGTTGCAAATGTGAATGATTTCAGGCAGTGCTGCTCGGAGTGTTACCTGCCCGCATTGCGCAGAGGTCTGGTCAATTTTTTCTTTACACCATCCAAAACTCCATTCAAAAATTTACTGGATTCCTCCGTCGACAGTATTTTGCCGATGTCAATCGCTTCATTCATCGCAACTATCGGGGGTACATCTTCGCGGAATAGCATTTCGCATATGGCAACCCTCAAAATCGCCAGGTCGACGATCGCAATTCTGTCCAGTGTCCAATGCGTGGCATGTTCCTTTATTAGATCATCGATGGTGTCAATATTTCCAACCACGCTAATTACAAGCTCCTTGCCAAATTCATAGTGTTTGTTTTCTCCGGGGAAATAAATGTCAATAAAGGCATCGACGGTTTCGCTTATTTCGAAAGACCGCTCGTCTTTGTTTATGGACCAGGCATACATGAATTGCACAGCAAAGATTCTATTTTTCCTTCTTCCACTTATGTTTTCCGGTAGCATGTCCGCCATTGCTATGCCACAGAACAGTCAGGTCAAGATTAATCTGGACGGTAAAAAAAATTGTTCCTGAAATCCAAAAAAATGGATTAAAATTTGAATTTCTCCGGAGAAATTACCACAGTATATTCCCCTTTCGCCACGGATTTTTCCATTTCCCCAAGAACTTTTCTAGCTTCTCCAATGTAAAATTTTTCATAGAGCTTCGTAACTTCCTTGGCCACGCAAATAATTCTGCCTTCTCCGAGTACATCCAGCAGGTCTTTCAAGAATTTTAGAATTCTGTGGGATGATTCGTAGAAAATCAAACTGTAGTCAAAGTTCATGTACTTTTGGAATGTTTTTATTCGCGCTGAGCTTTTATTCGGTAAAAATCCCAGAAATAAAAAACCGTCGCTGGGGAGGCCCGAAGCGGCTAAAACCGTTGCCATCGCACAGGCCCCCGGAATGGACTGTACTTCTATCCCGTTTTTTCTGCACGCATTCACAATTCTATAGCCGGGGTCGCTAATGGCGGGCGTCCCAGCGTCGCTGGTGAGACAAACGACATTTCCGGCCTGAATGAGTGCAATTACCTTCGGAACTTGTTTTTTTTCGCTGTCATCGCGATAGACAAGCATTTTTTTGCTAATTCCAAGATGATTCAGCAACTTTGAGCAGACGCGTGTATCTTCGCAGAGAATAATGTCGCAGTTGGCTAGCGCATTGATCGCTCGCGCTGAAATGTCACCTAAATTTCCTATTGGCGTCGGGACTATTACTAACTTTGCCACTGCCTGTTCGGATTTTGTCGATTTTCGCCAGTTTCCAGTGGAAGTTGGGCATTCTCTATTTTATTTCCATTTTCTCCGCTGCTTGGAGTTATCACCATACGATAAATCCTCGATGTGCAGAGTGGAACTTTTTTCCCACGTGGTTGGCTTCGCCCATGGCAGCCGATCATTTCCGCCCTCCTTTGCCGACATGCCACTGGAGCTGCGGGTGGAACTCTCATCCGTGGTGCACGCAGACGCAAACAACAGCAGAAAGCAAACGGCAATGGATAAAAAAATTTTCATATGCAAATGATAGCCATGGCTATAAGGAGTAGTAGAGAAACTGTCAATTCTTAATTTTACAGAATTTAAATTCTAGAAAAAGACTTTTATATTTTAAAAAAAATGCTATCCTCTTCACTTGGAAGAGGGTAATTGAATGAAAAGTACATCGAAACTTGATACCGGAAAGGAAAAAACTGGGAAGGAGGAGGGTGTTTGGCCTCTGCCCAGAGGAGAAATCTCCAGCGGCAAAGACACGAATGCGAGTCCCGCTGGGAAAAGTAAAAAAACATCCGCTAGCGTTGTGGCCAATGTTGACATAGGGTTTGGCAATTATCTGTACATTCGCGGTGATGGCTGCGGATTATCGTGGGACAGGGGAATTCAAATGGATCCCGTTGCCGGTGATTCTTGGCAATGGAGGTATGATTATGATTGCACTGGGAAATGTTTTGAATTTAAGGTCCTGGTGAATGATGAAGTGTGGTCTGCGGGAGAAAATTTCGTGGCAATTGGAGGAAAAAATGAAGTCAGTCCAAAGTTTTAGGATGTCTCATCTGGCCATGCTTCCAGAAGAATTGTATTGTTTTTGAAGAGGTCTTTGTACATTGTTTGACTGTAATGGATAAAAAAAATCGTGAGTTTTTGCTAAAAGTACTCTCTGGCAATCATCAGGGAGCTGAGATCGTTTTTGGATATGAATCCGCTGTGATAGGCAGTGATGGCAGCAGCGATGTCGTTTTATCCGATTCTCTAATCAGTCCCAGGCACTTAGAAATCACATTTGGCGAAAGTGGAATTACTCTAAAGCCGCTGGAGGGAAAGGTGTTCGTTGACGGCAAACTCATCAGAGAAGAAACCGCAGTCGTCGAAGAGTTGCAATTCATAACCATTGGATCGACCCACATTGTTATTGGGCCTGCGGATCAGAAATGGCCAACCATATCAGCTGCGGATGCCCCACAAATTGAAGAGGATAGCGAGGCCAAAAAAGAGATGGAGATTGTCGAAGATAAACTTCCGATCGTCGCCACAAATACCGCACAAATAAAGAGAAAGAAAACTCTACTGTACAGCGGAGTGGCTCTGATAATGGCCACATTTGCGATCGCATTGCTGTTCTTCATGTCAATGTTTCCGGATCAAACGAAGGTCGTTGAAAAACCGGATACGTATGTGCTGCTGCAGGAGTTAATCCGGGAGCTGGATCTTACAACTTCGGTGGTGCTTGGCAAAAATCCCGCTGGATTTTCCATAAGTGGATACACTTCATCAAATGAGGTGCTGTCAACTTTGCGCAGTAAATTGGCGGCAATAGACCCACTCATAAAACAAAAGATCTACAGCGAGGAAAAAATATTATCCGAGATAAGCATGCTTCTGGGATCCATCGAGTCACACCCAAGGGTGCAAGCCGTATCGAGTGGTGTTTTTCTGCTTACGGGATATGCCTATGACAAGGACCAATGGGGCAAGATTCGCAAGCGAATACTGGAAGACATACTTGGAATTACGGATTTGCAGGACGAGGTTATTCTTCCCTCAAAGGCGTTCAATTTAGCTAGTCCGATAATATTGAAGTACAAGCTGGTTGGCAAAGTCGGCGTTATTCCTCAGCCGGATGGCATAGCAATAGGAGGTCTTGTTTCCGCGGATGAGGAAGAAAATTGGAAAATGGCAAAGATCAAATTGGAAAAAGTTTTCGGGGAGGATGTTTTGCTGAAAAATTTTGTCAGGATAAGTGATCCGGATGTCATAAAACACCAATATTTCGGGAGCGAAGTGAACAGTGTTTCCATAAGTGAAAGCGGAATGAATTGGATTGGATTTAAGGATGGGACGAAGTACATGGTTGGATCCATGCTATCGAATGGATATTTGATCAAAGACATAACGCCAGAAAATATCGTGTTGACGAAAAATAATCAAACAATCATACTCAAAATTGGAGAGTTGAAGTAAATGGACATCGGAAAAAAAGAACGGCCAATTTTCGTTGACATGGAAAAACGTCTTTTGGACGATAAATCCGGAACCTATCGCAAAGAAATAATAAATAAACTGCTGCAGTGGGGTGCCGATGTAAACGTCATGAGTCATGATGCCAATGGAGACGGAGAACGGTTCGAGCGCCTTAATGCACTGCAAACTGCAGTTCAAAAAGCCAAATACACCATCGAAAAATTTTAGATTTTCCGTCAAATTTCTGTGGAATATGGATTTTGCTCCTGGTCCGAAAAAAAATTCATTCCGCTGCGATCCAATGCGCGTGGCGGACCGGCATAGTTCCAAAGCGGGAATTTAGTTTTTGATTCAACAACTGCCGCCTCTGATTTGTTACGATTATAGTGCCATAAAATTTGTTTGCACCGCATGTTTTTTTCACTCATTAGGAAAATATAGGTGCGGCATGCGATCGTGGGCAGCTAATTTTTGCTTCGATTTTTATTGCGCAAATTATTATCTTGCAATTTAACGCGAAAAATGATAAACTTATAAAAAGGTTGCAGTGCGAGCAGCATATACCTCTCCGTGCCACTTAACCCAGGTTGCAAGCATGTGAAAACTTCCGCCGTTGAAATGTCTCCGGAGAGACGCATTGCCGCTAAAATAAATCTAATAAACAGGAGGAATTATGGAAAAATTAGCTGATTCGCTGGAATTCAAATGCGTTTCAAAATATGATAGCATGAAAATATCGCTCGACCTGAGGAAGGAATCTTCTTTCAAGCACGCATTCACCGAATCCCATAGCATAGAAAGCGTCGACACTACGACTTTGCCTCCCGGGCTTCTTCAAATATGTAGTGGGCAGACTTTATTTGTGCCAAAGGGTTCTTCCGAATGTTTTGCATTCCAAAGTAATGGAGGAAAAGTTGAAAACTATTATGTGAATGGCGAAGAGGTCAGTCAAAAAAGCTTCACATCTAAAATATCGCACAATAAAACCCTTTCCGGGTCAAATTTCGGACAATTCCCAATTGTGGTCCCATTTTTTGATGCAAATTCGCTGCCGCTCAGCGAAAAATCGCCACTCCTTTCCTCGCGAACGGTGGAAGAGGAAAATCAATAGACACAATTTTTCAGAGCCAGAGCCCCATATGTCCTCTCCGGGGACATATTCGCCGAGTTATTTGCTAAAAAAAGATATTTGTTAAAGTCTGCGGAAATAAAACGTATGCAATGCTTCCAACTGCCAGAAATGGAATAAAAGGAACCTCTCTGGGGAGCTTAAATTTTTCTTTTTTTATAATTTTTGCCCCCAGTAGCACAGGAAGTAGGATGGTAGCCGACAGGAGACAACCTCCAAAAATTGCCCACAGGCATCCTTTCCATCCGATAAAAGCGCCTATCATTCCAATGACTTTGATATCTCCGGTCCCGATGGCCTCTCTCCTGAACGCCATTTCTCCAAGCACTGCAATCCAGAATATCAGTCCGCTTCCGAAGCACATGCCAAATACACCCTTGAGCATCGATTCGAAGCGGAATTGCTCTCCCTGCCAGCCGGGGACTAACCAGGAAGCAACTAGTCCGATGCATATTCCTCCAATTACCATCGCCTCGTACACTTCCATGGTCGCGATGTCGATAAACGCAACCACCAAAAGCAGCGAGCAAAATATTGTGCCCACAATGAAATTTGGCAGTGAGTATGACAGGTACAGGCCGGCAAATAGAGTGGCGGTCAGAAGTTCAATGATGAAATATCTCGCCGGAATTTGTCGTCCGCAGCAGCGTGCTTTTCCTCGCAGGCATAGCCATGACACAAGCGGAATGTTCAGCCAGAATGGAATGGCTGCCCCGCACTCACACCTTGAACGAGGAAAAATTATCGATTTTCCTTCTGGAATTCTGCACACACACACACCAAGAAAACTTCCGACGCAGGCACCAATTGTGAAAATAAAAGCCAAATCCATATCACTCGGTTAGCATTTTGTTGGCAATGTCTATAATTTCCACAATGGACAGGTTCGCGGTTTCGAGAATTAGATTGTTCACCATATGGGAACGTTTTAATTTCTCCATGACAGCTTCTGTTGCTTCGCTCAGCAAAATTATTTTCCCCTGTTTTTTAAATGTTGAAATTGCCGATTTTAAATTTTTCAGCCCAGTAGCATCGATAAATGGAACGTCAAACATTCTCAGAATTATTATTCTATCGCTACTTTTTATGGACGAGAGTGCATTTGAAAGTTTGTCTATCATTCCAAAAAATATTGGACCAACGATGGTGTATACGGCTATGCCATCCGAAAGCTTTGAAAAATCATAGTCCAAGTGCCTTACGTTTTTTGCACGGTCAATCTGTGAACTCCCGGCCATTCTGTGCATTAGCATTAGGGCGGACAGCATAATTCCAACGTTGACCGCTATGACAATTCCACAGAATATCGTCAGCGCAAACGTGAGGACAAGGACAATGGCATCGCTCTTCGGAGCATGGACAAGCAAACTATAGAAATGCTTGCAGTTCATCATCTTTACTGCCACAACGAATAGTATGGCTGATAAAACTGACAGCGGGATAAATTTTGCCAGCGGTGCCATAAAGCAGAGAATAAAGCACAGGAAAAATGCGCATGATAGGCCAGCCAGGGGGCTGTTTCCTCCAATTCTTACGCTCGTGACAGTGCGGGCAATCGAACCTGTTGAAGGAATTCCTCCGAACAGCGAACTTGCCATGTTGGCTATTCCGTGACCCACCAGCTCCTGGTCCGACGCATGTTTTATTCCCGTTAAGCTATCTGAAATCACCGCGCACAGCAGCGATTCTATCGCCCCGAGCATGGCAATGGTAAATGCTGGAGCCAGCAGCTTTGGAATTATAGCCAGCGGGAATGAGAAAGAAACTGGCGATGGTAATCTGCTCGGCAATCCCCCGAAAACGGACCCTATGGTTGCAATGCTATCAAAATGAAACATTGCCTGGACAATTATTCCAAAGCTCAAAGCAACCAGCGGAGCAGGTATTTTCCTTAGAAAAGTACACTGCTGAGTCAGCATGAGAGCCAGTGAACTAATCGCCAATCCAGTTGTCCATGGGTCCAGCGTGTGAAATGTTTTTGAGAAAATTGCTATTCTTCCGAGGAGATCCGTTGGCAAATTTTCACAGTGCATTCCAAAAAAGTTTGGAATCTGCCCAGCCATCATATTCACAGCGATTCCAGCTGTAAATCCGACAATTACCTGCTCCGGAATAAATTTTATCATGCGCCCACATTTGAATATTCCAAAGAAGAGCATCATAATGCCAGCCATCGCTGTGGCTACTCTTAGCCCTTCAAAACCATAGGTCGAAGACACTCCCACTAGTACTCCAATGAACGCACTGGTGGGGCCCGATATTTGAACCCTACTTCCGCCAAACATGGATACCATTGCTCCGGCAACTATGGATGTGTAAATTCCTGCTTCAGGTTTTGCTCCAGAGGCTATTGCAAACGCCACGGCCAGCGGTAGTCCAATGATTGCCACAACTATCCCAGCCAGGATATTTCTCCAAATATTATCCCTTCTAAATAATCCAACACGCAATGCTTCAACTATCGCTATCATAATACCATCAGTCAGTGGTGTCTTATAATGAGAGGCTAGTCAATTATTTTCACACCAACTCCGCATTTTTCCATGTAAAAAACACATTGCATCATATTTTTTCACATATTTTTTGCAGCAAAAATTTCGTTTTTTTAATACTTTTGGCCAATCCTGATGTGTGCAGTAGAAATTTAAGCATATCCGCCGAGCCTTTATTACGTCTGGGAGTAAATTTTTATGGACATTTGCGACGAATTTATCATCTCAGTTTCAGTGGAAGTTTTTTTCTCCGGGGAGCTGGCCTGGGCCAGACGGTTGCGATTTGTCACGCTCGGTGGTATTTTACTCCCGGGAAGGATAGACAAAGAAAGTGGTAAAAATTTATGGAACAGTCACTGGTTATTTTGAAGCCTGATTGCATGAGAAGGAAGCTGGTCGGGCAGATTATTGCCAGGCTTGAAAATGCAGGATTGGAAATCACTGCATGTAAAATCATGGCCCTGGACGCTCCTATTCTCAGGGAGCATTACGCGCATCTGACTCACCTTCCCTTTTTCCCAGAAATTGAAGCATTCATGAGCTCGGCTCCTGTGATGATCATGGCAATCGAAGGAAACAACGCGGTCGAGCGAGTCAGAAATCTTTTGGGACCCACCGATTCTCAAAAGGCAGCGGCTGGGACCATTCGTGGAGACTTCGGATTTGACAAAATGGTTAACATTGCCCACGCGTCTGACAGCAGAGAAGCAGCGGGCAAGGAAATTGCACGGTTTTTTAAATGATGCTCCTTTTTGAAAATTTTTCACTACCAATGAATTTATCGTTTCTGCAATTGCTCGAGTGGTGAAATTGGCAAACACGCCAGACTTAGGATCTGGTGCCCTAGGGCTTGAGGGTTCGAGTCCCTCCTCGAGCACCACCGCAGCGCAGAATTTCCTCCGCGCCCGCGTGCAGCGTGCTTTCGAACAAAATTTCTCCGGAAGAAATGGCATTGGAGGTCAAGTTTTTCCGGAAAATTTCATGGTCATCCAGCGGGAGAAGTTTCCTCCGCGCCCGCGTGCAGCGTGCTTTCGAACAAAATTTCTCCGGAAGAAATGGCATTGGAGGTCAAGTTTTTTCGGAAAACTTCATGGTCATCCAGCAGGAGAAGTTTTCTTCGCGCCCGCGTGCAAGCCACATATAGCAATCTGCACTCGTTGCTGAGCAGCTCGCCGAACTTTTCCTCCGCCGCTGGAGACTTCGGTGAGGCATTTCCGTGTAATTGGCGTCGGCGATAGAGGAATGGCAGCAGCACGATCGGCCATTCAAGCCCCTTACTTTTGTGAAATGTGATGAACTGCACGGCCGACGCATTGATATTCTCTGATTTTTTTTGCGTACTGATTTTTTCAGTCAGAAAATTTTCAGCTTCAACGGTGTGCATGCCACTTGCTTCTGCAAAATAGCACAGTTCAATCGTTTGCTTTAGTAGCGCCGAAAAATTCTCTCCGGAGTAGATATGGAGAGCTTCGATGCGCTGAAAAATTTTAAAGCGGTCCAAAATGCCCAGTAAAAATTTCGCCAGAGGAAGAGTGTTTCTTCCCCTGCGCACCTCTGTAAACATGGCATCAATACTCGCACAGAGGGGACTGCCGGCGTATCTGAAATGATTGATGATTTCCTGACTTTTTATGCCAAAAATTTCTCGCAAAATTCCTGCAAATTCCCGCTGGTCTGCGGAATTATTGATGTATCTCAGGCAGGAGGATAGCCAGCGAATTGGCGATGCGTCGATTTCATTTGCACTTTCAAAGTGCAGCTGGGCCTCGGGGAGTTGCTTTCCCGTCGAAAAATATTTATAAATGTCCAGCAGCCAATCTTTTCGCGGAGCTAGAATCGCGATGTCCGCCCATTTATCCACTCCAAAATCGGAGAGAGTTTTTCCTCTGAAAAACTCAGCTGTCTGGGATGCCGAGCAGCGAATTTTATCACCCTTTTGACTCTTCAGCTTTAAAATGTCGACTTCTCCCGGAAAGCTATTCGGTTTCGCCACCAGCCGGATGAAATCTACGCCCAAGGAAATGTTGGAAAATTTTTCATTGGCGAAATTTACCACCGCTTTCGGACACCGCATTGTGACCGAAAATGTTAGCGAATTGGCTGCTCCGGTTTGCACGAAGGAATCATGCAGTTTGCTGTAAATTTTAACGCTCGCTCTGTCGCAATAGATGGACTGCTGCGGATCTCCAACCATCGAAAAATAGCCATTCCCAGGAAAATTTCCCCCCGTATCCATGGAAATTCCATTGCGAAGTATTTTCTGGCAAACTCCCAGGAGAAGACGAAATTGCTGCGGGTCGGTATCCTGTGCTTCGTCCAGAATGACGCGATGGGGAGACCTCTCTATTTCGGCAACGACAATTTGTTTCGGCAGCAGGGCAACGGATAAATTTATCAAATCATCGCAGATTAATTTACCAGATTTTATTCGAAATTCTCTGTAGGCTCGTGCGATCCTGCCCAGGAAAAAATTCTCGGAATTTTCCTTCCAGCGTAAAAAAAAATTCAATTCACTCTGGCAAAGTTCGATGAAAGGTCTACTGTTGCAAATTCCCAAACAATCTGGCATGGGAAAATACTCTCTTCTCCTGCGAAAAAAATCCCATTCTTCCAAAAGTTGCAGAAAATATTTTGTTCTGCTTTCGCTATTCCGTGGCCTATGGGCCAAAATGTTTTCGAGGTTTATCGGTGGCATTTTCCCAATGTCGACGGCCATTTCCGGATTATAATTCTTGGCGTGTTTCAGTAGCTCATTGGCGTCGTGGGTGCATAAAAAATCATCGCGGAGTTCATTCGGAATTACCCCCAGAACGTCGCCGAAGCCGGAAATAAATTCCTGCCACAGAGTTTCCTCATTTTTTGCGATTTCGAAGTCATTGCGCAAGCCGAGTAGCGCGCAATGCGCCCTCAGAAATTTCGATGCAAATGCATGTATTGTTCCAAAAAATGCAAACTTCATACGCCTCACACATGTCCATCGCAGCTGCGGAGAATGCTCCGTTTTCCCAAAAATTTTAGAAAAAACACGATCTCTTATTTCCATTGCAGCTTTTTCGGTGTACGTAACGGCGAGAAATTTTTTGGCCAGGGAGTTGTCATCCGACTGCATCTGCGCATCCCGCAGAATAAAATTTGCTATTCTTTCGGCTATGGCGGTTGTTTTCCCAGCGCCGGCTGAGGCAATGACTGAAAAATTCTTTTCGAGTTCTTCGGTAAAAGTATTGCGCTGCATTTGATCAGGTAGCTCCATTATGTTCCTACTCCGCTGGAAAATTTCTGCGCAGAGCCTGCGAAATTTTGACAAAAAATCAACAGATGATATTATTTAAATTGACATGAAAAAAATACATTTACTATTTGTGCCAACTCATGCGTAAAATTGAAAAATGTGCTCTGTTTTTGTGCGTGGTAACCATGCTTGGTGGATGCGCTTCGAATCAAAGTGGATTGGCTCCAGGGGATACTGTTTTGGCGGATTATAATTGTTCGGATGAATGTTTTATAGGCGATGAAAATCACTGCGTTGCCTATGGGTTTGACTCCCAAAAGACGGAATACAATTACACTGCCGCCGATGTGATTGAGTCGTTGTATTTTGGTTTTGACAGTGTGAAAATTTCAGGCAGAGAATTGAAAAAAATTGAGAGCGTTGCCCAAATTCTTTCGAAAAACAAATCACTGCACATTATTGTGGTGGGGAATTGTGACAAATTTGGCACTGAAAAGTACAATTATTCGCTCGGAAAACGAAGAGCGGAGGCTGTCCGCGATGCTCTTGCCTCACTTGGCGCTGGCGATGACAGAATCACGACGGCATCACTCGGATCACGCAGAGCAAATAAAGATGTGGGAACCAAAGATAAAGCCGTGCAGGACAGGCGTTGTGACATTGTAATTCACAGATTGCAGTGAATTTATTCGTGGAGCGTGGTATGTTTAGTGGTTTATCTGGTGTTGCGAGTCAGTTTTTGGACTTAACAATTTCGCAGCAGCAGATGTTTCCGGCGACAATGTTGACGAATGCCACAGATGTTGTGCAGTACGACTGCCTCTACAAAACTTATAAGAATTTTATCTCAAATTGGCGGAGTCCAAGTTTTTCTGGCAATACTGACTGTAATTCAGGTCCAAAAGAACTTCTATGCCGACTTGCCAATAGTAGAAATGTTGTTATACTGCTCATATTTAGGGTCGATATTCCGTTGAACAGCGCAGAATGTTTTGGAGGATACAGACACGAAATGTATTTTCCCGGATGCAACAGACCATATCCCTTTGCCTACTCGAGCGAAAGATGGTACGATTGCCTGCAAAAATTTCCTGATATGCTTGCCAGTTGCCACAGTGGATGTTCCACAAAATTTGAGTCCATTGTTCGAAAAATGTCAAATTGCCTAAAAGCAAACGTTTCAATCCTTACAAATATATGCCTAATTACCATGTTTCTGAGAGCTGCTTCTGAGGAAGGGGAAGACAACTGCACAGCTCCAATGTGATGTGCATTCAGCTGGTGTGAAAATTTTTAAGCTAGCAAATTAAAGTTAATTTCGCTTGACACGGCGCCGAAAGATTGATATGCTTGCCAGATTATGTTTAATAATTACGGGAAAGCCATTAACACGGAAGCGAAGATTAACTATGGCCCACCTTCCTCCTCGAAAATTGAGGATAGTGCGAAGATCGATAAGGAATTGTCTGACTGCTTCAGCAATTTTCACATTTCACCCAATCAGAACAGCAGTGTGAGTTTTGCTAATACCAGCAGCGACAACAACAATAATACCAGCAGTTTCAACAACATTAATTACTGCAACTCCAATGCCCATTTGCCTTTTAAAAGTATAGCTGATTATGCGCCAGTTAATCTCGCTGATTCCTATGCAAATTCGAATACCTCCAGCAACTTGCCATCATTCTCCGGGGACGCCAGCAAAAATTGTTTCCATATGCAGTTTCCATTATACATTGTCCCGCCTCCACTCGGCATGCCAACCATGGTTACTTATAGTAATGTGGAAGATGCTTGGAAAAAACGCAACATAGATTCGCATCTTATCAAAACTCCACTAGATGTTTCACGTCAATTTAAAGGATCTTACACCTTTGAGGATCAAAAGCGCATAGAGAATACTGTCACAGAATTCAAGCGTCGCAAAAACATGGATTTGGCTGTCAATGGAAGCAGTATGGCGATTGAAATCGCGAAAAAATTTGGGGTAGTTGTCGTTTTTGCCAAATATTACTTTGGCGTCCCCGCTAACACAAATAATGTGGGCCAGGTGCAAAATTCTTCCTTCGATAGAATTCAATATGAAATAGGTTTGCCAGGGATGAATTCTGTTATGTACATAAATTCCAAGAGTCAGAATGATTTGGAACAAAATTTTTTATTACTATTGGAAGATCGTATTGGAACAACCATGTACCCTATAGGGTGTCCAGCTTTCATAGACAAACTGAATGAATGCACGGAGGGATTGCCATATGGCATTGGTAAAATGACTGCTGGCCAATTTATTGACTCCGTGAAAAAGTCTGCCACTGAACCCGTTTCGGCTTATCCAGTCAGCAGCATGGTAGGAATAGAAAAAGAGTATGACGACAGCCGCAGCTCGAGCAATCGCAGTGTGAATACGCCGAATCTCAAGGAGGTCGTCTATGTTGAGATTGGAATTTCTGCTCCAACGGAAAAATAAACCTTTTCACATAGTTTTTTATCGCAAAAGAGCGCCGATGGAAGGGAAGCACGAGCTCCAGGAGTTGCTCTTGGAGTTTGATCTGTGGTTTTTGCCATGGCGGGGTGATTCCCGGAGAGCCCAGGGAAATTCAATGATTTGTTTTTGCGATTTGCTTGACGCCCGAGTCTAGTCTGTGTGAGCCAAGTAATAATTTGCCGTTTTCCCGAATAATCCGCACAGCCATCCAAATGAGGAAGTTATTCCCAAAGCGATGCGCAGAAATCTGTGAAATCCACACAGAATGGAAAATGGCATGATTAAAAATCCGAACGGGATGGTGAAAAATACTTCCTTCAGCGTGCGGGTTATCCCGCCAAATTTGTAGTATTTCACCAGCGCCACATCCGAAAGTCCTGCTTCAAACCAGCGCCGGAATAAATATTTAAATGTGCTTCTTTCTTCGGAAAATTTTTCTATCACAATTGCTTCCGGAGCTCTGCAAAAGGTCGCCCCTTTTAGCTGTGCGTCAAAGAAAAAAACCACGTCTTCCCGTCCGGAAAAATTAAACATTTCATTGAAGCGAATGTTTTTCCCGCCAGGCCTAACCAGATCCACGGAGAAGAGGCAATTGTTTGTTCCCAGCATGTGGATTGAATTTTCCGCTAGCCTTTTCCTTCCCTGCCAAAATTTTTTTAAAATCTTCGGAGAATGAAGTGGCAGTGCTCTGTAAACCGTACCGTACGCGCCATCGGCATCGGCCTGCTTGAATGCTTTATGTAGCTCAACCAGCCACGTGTCACTGACGATTTCATCATCGTCAAACATCGCAATCTCAGTTGCATTTAAAGCCAAAGCCTCCTGTAGCACTCGATTTCGAACATTGGCAAGTCCACGATTTTTTTCCACGAAGTAGTGGCTCAGAAATGGTATTTCGGGAACATAGGCATCGAAAATGTATTTCGCACCGCCGTTGGCATCATTGTCAATGAGAACGAATTCAACATCTACCCCCGGAGGTAGACTTATTCTGGAGAGACTGTCCAAAGCCTCCTTCAGTGGTCCATGGCGATTGAATGTGCAAAGTCCAATGACGATTTTACTCTTTTCATCCGCCCTAGGGTTTTGCCACACCTTTCCCATTATCGCTTTTCCTCCCATCATTTGCCTCCTTGTGGGAAGCTATGAAAATTTTTGTGGCATCCACTTTTGGAGGAACGAACCGTCCTTCTCCTCCGGCGGTTATCAGTTGCACATCAGAATTTATGTGTTTTTCAACTGACGCCTGCCAAAGTATCCCCTTGGCTTCCTCATTTTCCGGATCAATTGCTGCTGCTTCCTTGGCAATTTTCGTAGCCTGATCAAAAATTTTCTCATTTAGAAATGATTTTGCAATGATTATCATATCATCAATGCCAGACCCCAGTTCAATTACCTGTTTCGATATGAAAGTTACCAGCTTGTAGTATCCTGCGGAATAGGCTGCGTGGAGCATGCTCCGCAGGGCAAAATTACTCGTTTTGTCAATGTCCAATAAATTTTCGGCTTCGCGGATCATTCCATTGTGATTCAGCGTGATTCTGTGGAAAAGCATTTTCAGCGCGTGGAAAGCGAACTTTGCTTTGCCAAAAATGGAAACATCATCGCTGACTGCTTCTCTCAGCTTATGTAGTTCATACCTGGCAGCGTTATCCTGAGGATTGATCTCCAGTGCTCCCTTGTATAGAAATTTGGCATAGGTAAAATTACTTTCCCCTATGGCCCTTCTGGCTCGCGTCAGAATATCATTTTCTGCCTGTTCTTGCTGGTTTTGCATGGACTAAAAAAAAGATGGAGTATCCTTTACCCTTTCAAGAATTGACCGCTTCAGTCCATCCCACGTATGATCAACTTCACCCTCGGATTCGGCCTCCACTGTAATTCGCAAGAACGGCTCAGTTCCAGAATTGCGCACCACTATTCGGCTACCAGAAGATAAGTTGGACTGTGCCTTTGAGATGATGTCTTCAAGCTCTGAATTTGGAATTTTTTTGCTCACAGGCACATTAAAAGATTTTTGTGGGAATAAGGCAATGTTTGTTTTTAAATTTGATAATTCAATGTTTTCCTCAGCCACTATCGAAAGCACATACAAGGCCGCCGTTATGCCATCTCCAATGGGAGAAAATTTTTCAAAAATCAAATGCCCGGAGTTTTCTCCACCGAAGTGACAGTGATTTTTCAGCATCTCCTGGTAGACATTTCTATCTCCGACGTCGCAGCGAATTACGCCTATCCCATTCAATTCTAGGTATTTGTCTAGTCCCATGTTGCTCTGTATCGTCGTAACAATCGTTCCGTTCGGCAGGTTATTTTTTTTTGCCATGTGAACAGCTATGCGCCCGATGAGCACATCCCCGGCGATTTTTTCACCAGTTTCATCAAAAATTACTACGCGGTCGCCATCTCCATCAAAGGCGATGCCGGCAAATGCATCGTTTTTTTTCATGAAGTTTGTCAGATTCTGCGGGTACTCGCTCCCACAGTTTTCATTTATGTTGGTGCCATTCGGAGTGCTTCCAATTTGAATCACATTCAATCCGAGATTCCTGAAAATCTTTCCTGCAACTCTGGAAGTGGCACCATTCGCAGAGTCTAGGGCTATCGTTTTTCCAGAAAGCGCGCCTTTTGGCAAAAAATTTTTGTACTTATTGCAGTAGATTTGCTGTGCTCTGCTGTGAAAATCTACCACTTCAGGTGCGTGCAAAGTATTATTCGGCAGCTGCTCGAGCATTCCTTCCATTTCTTCCTCTTCGTCAATGGAAAGCTTTTCTCCGCGTGCATTGAAAATTTTCACTCCATTGTCGGAGCTAGGATTGTGGGATGCCGTGAGTACAATTCCCGCGTCGGATTTCGTGAAAACCACTGCGCTCGAAATCGCCGGAGTTGGCAAAATTTTGCAGTCCAATATCTGTGTTGCTCCTGAAAATCCCTGAAACAAAGCTCTAAACAGTGATATCCCTGATCTTCGTGTATCCCTGCCAACGCAAATCGTTAGATTTTTTCTGCCACACTTCACCAGGAAGAATTTTTCGATGGCAGATCCAAGCCTGGTGAAAAACTCTTCGCTGATGGGGAATTTCCCGTATTTTCCGCGTATGCCGTCTGTTCCGAAGTACTTCATTTATAAACTAAAGGGGCACCAAGCTAGCGATGTTTTTCGCAAATACAATATAAAAACATTCCCCGCAGAAAAGTTTGTTTTAGCCCGAGATGTATTTTTTTCGGTGGTGGGCGGTGGGGGACTCGAACCTCCAACCTACTGGGTGTAGACCAGTTGCTCTAACCAATTGCGCTAACCGCCCAGGGATTCCAACTTTCGCCAGCACCGTTCACAGAAATTAACGCCCACTTGTTTGCAAGCATTAATTCGGAAATTTCAGTGAGCTCCTTGCCGCATTTCGCTGCTCCTGGTCGGGTGTTCTGCTGTCAAAAGCTGCGCCATCCGGCAAGTGGCTGGGAGCTGCGGATAAATTAGCCGGCACTTCAGCTCAAAAAAAGCATTGATTATTTCTGACAAAAATTTTCCATGTGTATCCCAATGGCGCTGCATCTTGTAGAACACCCACTCGCTGGAAAGATTCTCACGGATTTGCGCGACGAGACGACGCAGACATCTCAGTTTCGAGAGCTTGGCAAGCGCCTGGCGTATCTTTTGCTGATGGAGGCAACTCGCGGTCTGCAGACGAAACAGAAGAAAGTAAAAACTCCACTGGCTAGCTTTAATGGCACAGATCTCGGGCAATCCATTGTCGTTGTGCCGATTCTGCGTGCGGGATTGGCGATGCTGCAACCGGCAGTGGAAATGTTGCAGAATGTTTCCATCGGATACATCGGAATGGAGCGCGATGCAGCAGCCACCGCGAGGACGTACTACTGCAAATTGCCAAATTTGAAGGGTAAGTTTGTAATCCTGCTGGATCCCATAATTGCAACTGGGCAGTCCGCGGAACAGGCGCTGGAAATGATTGCCAAACAGGAGCCGGATGGTGTGGTGATGGTGTCAATGGTTGTGTCGCCGGACGGAATAAGGCGTCTGGAAAATTCATTTCCCCGCATTCCGATTTACGCGGTCGCGATGGATGAGAGACTGGATGAGCACAAATTTGTTGTTCCCGGACTTGGAGATTTCGGAGATCGGGCATACGGAACGAAGTAGGCATGCTAAAAAAAGTACTCAAATTGTGCGATTTTATTGATCGTGTGATACTTAGGTGTCTGCTGGAGGGCATTTTCCTTGGGATATTTTCGTTCCTGGTGATGCTGGCAGCGTGGGCTGGTGGAGCATGTTCCCACCGGATAAAATTACTTAGGGAAAGGCATGGCGATGCAGTTGCCAGTTGATCAACTTGTAATAATGTTGGCGAGTACTATTTCTCTCTGGTTTGTGGATGCGTCGCCAATTAGCAACGGATCTGCCGGTGATTTTCCCAAAATTAGCGGAGCGAAGAAAGATAAAAAATTGCTTTGGACCAGTCGGCTGGTGCAATTGGGAATTTTTGCCATATGCTGTGCGATTAGTGACTTGCATAGTTTTATTGGAGCTCTGGCTCTGGCGGGAAGCATTTTGCTTCTGGTGGAGGGATATGGGGATAGCAGATATGCAGCGAAAAAATTTGCAGCATACCATTTTCTTGCTCTCCTGCTGTGTGCATATGCAAATATTTTGCCGAAGAGAGTCGGAGCAACGGTATTGCGCATTTTGGCATTTGGAATACTAACGGCTGCATATCCACTAAGCGGATGGGTGGATTCGTTTTTTTCCCGTGCGCCGGCATCGCTCATAAGTATTTGGCTGATCCTTCTGCGGCCAATTGGAGTAAAATTTCTACTTGCCACCGTTCCGATGGAGTTGGTAAATGGTTCTCGGAGTACTTTATCCATGGTGCTGGTGATGATTTTTGGATCGCTGTGGTTCGTTCCAATTTTATTTTTCGCTAAAACGGAACTGCGCAAGCTTCTTGCCTATGTTACCTGCTGGCAGAGCGGATATCTCTGGTTGTTTGCTACGCGATTCACCGCGGTAAAGAGCAACGAGATCACTCTTTTTGCCATAGTTCAGGGAATTTTTATTGCACTGATTGTCCAAGTGACAACGGGCTTATATGCGCGGAGCAAATCTGATTCGATCACCAATCTTAGCGAATTGTTTAAAGTGAATTATTTCGCAGCTATTTTTCTGGTATCTTCGCTGGTATTTTTGCTGCTTATGCCGGTGATTTTTCTTCTCAAAAAAGATGCGCAACAAATTTCTCTTTTTCCCGTGTGCCAGGTCTGTGGCAGTATGGTTCTTCCCGTGCTGTTTGGTCGTAAAATTTACGCTCTGCTGAAGAGGGCAGGGGGAAAGGCCCCCATTTAGGTTATGAATTCACGGAGAATAGCTGTTTCTTTCGGCGGAGAGGCGGCAATAATTGAAGATAAAAATTATTTCAGCATTTTTTTTAAATTTTTGAATTTGGTCCTTCACCGCCGATGAAGTCTGTGGAAGCTTCCCGCCGCTGATGAAATTTTTTTTAAGCGTTGCTTCTTTGACTAAATTTTGCTTGATATTTCATGTAAAATTCGACGGTTACACACCGTAAGTCTCTAGTTTTTTGTAAAATGTCACCGCATAAAAACATTGAAGATAGAAGGGTAAGCCTCAAATACTATACATTTGAGGACCTGCAGCGTTGTGCCGACAATGATTTTCGAGATTTGAATGCCATAAAGCTGGCGCGAACTCCCCCCCACGAAATCGGTGCGTGGCTGGAAAGACTTTCCGCTGAAGATAGGGAAGTGGTTCTGCGCAAGCTCTCTGTGAATGAAACAACCGAAGTTTTGGCGGAAATGAATGCCGAAGACTCTGCGGAAATAATTTCAGAGATGCGCGATGTGAAGGCTGTGAAAATTCTGAGTTCACTCGCTCCCGATGACGCAGCAAATTTGTTGCGCGAACTGGAAGAGGATATAAGGGAACGTTTACTGGCAAAGATGCCGTCCAATGAGGCGATAATTTTGCAAAATTTGCTGACCTACGACCCAAATACCGTTGGTGGCGTAATGACTCCACATGTTTCCGCTCTGGTAACGAGCATGAGCGTCGACGAGGCCATTGAATTGTTGAGGAAGAGCAAGGATTTTGCTGAAAACATTGACAGCCTATATGTGGTCGATGAGAAAAAACATCTGGTTGGTGTTTTGAATGTGCAAAAGTTGCTGTGGACGGATTCAAACATAAAAATCGGGACGATAATGTGTGAAAACGTCGAGGGAATTTGTGCGCCCGAGCAGGACAGAGAGGTGGCTGCGCACATAATGGCTAAGCACCACTTCAATACTCTGCCGGTGGTCGATGGCCAGCGCAGGCTAATAGGTATTGTCACGCACGATGATGTGATCGATATTCTGCGCCAGGAAGCCACCGAAGATATTCAAAAATTACACGGTGCCGGAGGAGATGAGAGCATACATGACAGTGTTTCCAGCAGCATTTTTAAACGCACACCGTGGCTGGTTGTCAATCTCTGCATTGCCTTTGTTACAGCCAATGTGATTCATCTTTTTGAGCAAAAAATTGCCCAATACACGGTTTTGGCAGTTTTTATGATGATGATTCCTGCTCTGGGTGGCAATTCTGGCGCGCAGACGCTGGCCATTTCCATAAGAGGCCTTGCCCTAGGGGAATACCAAAGCGGGGATGCTCCGGGCATAGTGTTTAGGGAAACAATGAAGGGGCTTTGCAATGGTCTGATCATAGGATTCATTGCATTTATGATAACCGGATTATGGTCGCATAATTCTAAAGTTGGTATGGTAGTTCTTTTTGCTCTGACGCTAAACATGGGATTGTCGGGGTTTGTGGGATCGCTAATTCCAATATTCCTGGCGCGCATAAAATGTGATCCGGCCCAGAGTTCCTACATTTTCCTCACCTCCATAACTGATATCGCCGGGATGTTTATTTTTCTTAGCATTGGATCGTATTTTTTACTGTAGGCGTCAACCCGTGCCCAACTAAAACCGCATGAAACAAATTGCAAATGATTTGAAGTTGCAGATGTTCCCAGAATCTCGTCTGTGTAAAGCATTTCCAATGATTGCAAATTTGTTCGGCAGGTATACTCTGGAGGGAGATATCTGCGGCAAATGCGTCAGAGTGTACACAGTGAAATTCCCAAACTTCGGACAGTTTCCGCTGAGGTTGGTGGCCAGAGTTGAGCTCGGCAGCAGTGAAAAATTTAGCATCAGGGTGGGAGCAAAACCTTTTTCCGTGAGCCTGCACAAAATTTTCGACAAAAATGTATTTTTGTCGAACGATCCAATTTTGAACAGCAGGTTGATTTTTTCGACGGACAATTCGCAACTTTTGCGTTCGATTTTGTTCTACGAAGAGATTCGAGATCAGCTGTGCGATATTTGGACCGGAAAGAAGCACGGCGGGATACTGCTTGCAAACGGCGGCTTCGTTGCCTACCATGAGCCATTCCGATTGGTAACAAAGGCAACTCGCAACAGAATAAAAGATGCTGCGCGCTTGATTTGTGATGTTGCGGATGTGATAAAATTATTTGCCGCTGGCAAAGAGAATTCGCCACATGGAAATTTTTGCCAGTTTCCGCAAAATTAGAACGAAATCCCGCTCTAGAGTATGCAATCTGCGAGCTGGCTAAATTCGTTGAAAACTATTGTGGGTTTGATTTTTACGCATTCTTCGATGTCTTTGTGCAGACGCAAGGAGCGGCTATCTCCCGTGAATAGCGCAGTCTTGAACCCAGCTTTGTGAGCCGGAACTATGTCGTTGAACATGTCATTGCCGACGCACAGCGCTTGCGATGGCTTTAGGCCCAGGACTTTTAGCCCCTCTTCGCATAATTTGAACAGCACTGCCGATGGCTTTCTGTGTCTGTGTTCGTATGACCATATGCAAACTGGCTCCTCAAATCCCAGCGTTTTGAGGCTATTTTGATAGAGAGTTTCCATTACTATTGGTGTGTAAAATTGCGCCGTGGAAATCGTTCCGGCAACGATGTCGTTATCCTGCAAAGTTCGTATGAATTCCAGAGATCCTTTTTCCGGCCATGTTGGATTTACCTTACACTCGTGGCAGACAATTACGCGGCGTATGGAACGCTCCGTCAGATCTCCGTCAATGATTCCGTTAGCGAAGAGCTCGTTTAAAAAGTCCTGCCAGACGTCGCATATGTTGACTTCGGGATAGGTGATTCCTTCGGACTTGCGAATGTCGTAGTGTGCTCTAACGTGCTCCACGTATAGCTCGCTGAGACTTATGTCATGTTCGAAGACGTCGAAGTCAGACTCCTCAAAGGCTTCAATTATTAATTTATCCGATTCTATACTTGGCTCAGACAGCGAATTGCTTCCGACGTTTGTTGTGAAAAGCGTCCCGTATACGTCAAAAATTACAGCTCGGATATCCGGAATTTCCCTTAATTTTGATTTGATCGGGGAGGCCTTTGCTTCAATCGGATGGAGCAGTGACGATATCAATTTTGCTAGTGGCATGTTATTCGCTGTTTAACATTTGTTTATTTTCCTTTGCGAACCTTTCCGCTCGGTGCAGCCATGCTACAAATTTCTGAAAAATTGCGAATAAAAATCCCACGGTTACAAAGAAAATAAAATGCCCCCGATTTATCGGGGACAGGTCCGAATAAAAATCATTGAAATTTTCGTCAGGCAGGCTGAGCAGGTGGCTGTGTTGTCACAGCGGCAATTCGTTTGCTCAGTGCTTTCACGGCCAGTATCCAGGTAAGGCAAATCGCTATCAATATTCCAAACAGGTACGGAGCTATGTTCATTAGGCTAATTTTCCCTCCGCCGAAGAATCCAAAGCGGGAACTTAAAAATCCGAATATCATGAGCAGTCCGGATTGCAGCCATGCGCCGCCGGCCTTCCCGAGGCGTCCGCCGACAACTTCCACCACGACTTTTCCCTTAACTTTCATTTCCTCATCCAGAGGGATGTATGCCATTTCCTTGGTGAGATCAAATAGTGCGTACTTCGTAGATTTCGCCAGAATAAGTATCACCGCTCCAAGCACCACAGCAACGGCGGCGGGTTTTGTTCCAATGCGTGCCAGAATATCAACAAAACTTCCTCTCCACAGAATAAACGAAAAGAATAAGCTTCCCGCGAGCAGCGTTAGCATTGGTGTGATGACGGCAGCCGTAAACCAATTGACCGCACGCAGAATGTTTCCGCCGATTATCATCACGAAAATCGACACTATCCCCGTCCAAAACACATACCTTCCCATGAATGCATTAAAGTCTCCTGCTCTCGGGTGCATTATCTTCACCTGGCTTTTCCACAATCCCTCTATGACGTTGACTCCTATCCCATAGCATATCACCAGTGCAGCGATCAGGCCAAGATATGGAGAGGTCACCATTATCTTCATGCTCTGCCAAAATCCAATCTTTGCCTTTTTCTTCTTGGCTCCGGGAAGCTCCGGTTTGTCGTAGAGGCGCTTGTCAGTCAGAACATACACGTATATCCACCGGTAAATGCACATGACAATTATTCCGGACACAACAATAATTCCCATCAAGCAGCGCAGAGCATTTCCCCATGCATCAACTCCCGGGACGGCTTTATCAGAGACTTTAGCAAAGTAATCCGCAACCTCTCCGGCAAGCAGCAGGGAAAATTGCGCAAGTAGTCCGAAAAAGGCATAGAATCTCTTGGCTTCGGAAACTTTGCACGTTTGATTTGCAAATTGCCAAAATAGCAGCGACAGGGCCACACTACCCCACAGCTCAGCCATTACGAAAAACATCGCATAGGACCAATTGCCGACGATGGCTATCGGCCAACGCCAGGCCTCCGAGCACGTTGACTGCCACTGGGCAACAGTGGCCACCGATGGATGGAGGGTATTTAAATTTGGATATATGAGGAAGCCAAAAATTCCGAAAAATGCTACGAATATGCCGATGGTCACATGGAACAATTTTTCATTGCTCATGGCATCGCTCCCCTTGGCGTAGAGCAGCATGAATAGGATGGCGCTCGGCATGACGAAATACGCCTTGAGAAATGATAGCACCTCGGCACCGGAATTTGGTGCAGTAACTATGAGTGCATCTTTCAAGTTCCTGAGGCAGGTGTAGTTGAAAAGGATAAAAAAGAACATTATACCCATTGGCAGTGCTTTTTTTGTTTCAAAACTGTGAATGGGATAAATAAATTTCCTTATCCTGCCAAATCTTGGTGCTTCTAAAGTGCCTTCACTCATAATCAAAACTCTACCTCCCGAAATTGTAAAAGAAGATAATATATTCCATATTTTTTCAATAAATCAACATCAATATGCAAATTTGTTATTTTTCAGAGCAGCTTTTATAAAATTTGCAAACAGTGGATGGGCTGCTGCCGGCTTCGATAAAAATTCCGGGTGAAATTGCACCGCGATAAACCATTTGTGACTGGGAATTTCCACTATTTCAACCAGTCCGCTTTCAGGATTTTGCCCGGATATTTTCATTCCGTTCTCATCGAAAATTTTTTCAAACTGCGGATTGAATTCGTATCTGTGGCGGTGGCGTTCGGCTATGGTTTTCACCCCATAGATTTTCTGTGTTTTTGTGCCATCCTTCAGAGCGCAGTCATACAATCCCAGGCGCATTGTGGCTCCTTTATTTTTTATGTTTTCCTGATTGTGCATCAGAAATATGATCTTATTCCTCGCGTTTTCGTCGAATTCTTCACTGGTTGCATCAGCTATTCCCGCAACGTTCCGGGCAAACTCTATCACCGCGATCTGCATGCCAAGACAGATTCCGAAGTAGGGGATATCATTTTCTCTTGCATAGCGTGCCGCTGCAATCTTCCCCTCTGTGCCGCGATCTCCAAATCCGCCGGGAATTAGAATTCCATCCACTTTACTCAGCGAGTCCGTTCCGCATTTTTCAAGATCTTCGGCGTCTATGGGAATCGTTTCGACTTTGCAATCATTTGCTATTCCGGCGTGCGTAAGCGCTTCGAACACTGACTTGTATGCATCTTTCAGACTTGTGTATTTTCCAACGAGTCCGATTTTGGCAGTTGCCCTGGGGTGTGCTAATTTTTCAACGATTTTTTCCCATTTGGAGATGTCACAATTCTGCGTTGGCAACTGCAATCGCTCCAATATAATTTTATCAAGATTTTCTCTGTGCAAAACCACTGGCAGCTCATAGATCGATAGCTGCAGGTCTAACTCCTCAATTACGCAGTGTTTTTCAACGTTGCAGAACATGCTTATTTTATCCCGAATTTCCTGGGACAGGTGGATCTCCGTTCTGCAAATCAAAACATCCGGCTGTATTCCTATCTCCCGCAGCTTCGCAACACTTTGCTGGCATGGTTTGGTCTTCAACTCTTCAGCTGCTCGTAAATAGGGAACAAGCGCCATGTGCAGATACAGCACATTTTCTTTGCCGACATCCATGGCCATTTGCCTCATGGCTTCGATAAATGGCAAGCTTTCCATGTCCCCAACTGTACCTCCGATTTCCGTCAGAAGAATATCGCAATCATTTGCTCCGCGCTGAAATTTTTCCTTTATTTCATCGGTTACATGGGGGATTATTTGAACGGTTTTTCCCAAAAAATCTCCGCGTCTCTCCTTTTCGATGATGGATGCATAAATTTGGCCGGCGGAAACACTATTTTCCTTTGACAATTTTGCTGCCGTGAATCGCTCGTAGTGGCCAAGATCGAGATCCGTTTCCGTGCCATCATTTAAAACGTATACCTCGCCATGCTGGAATGGGCTCATTGTCCCTGGATCGACGTTCAAATACGGGTCAAATTTTTGCAGCTTCACGCGATAACCATGGCATTCCAGGAGCGCAGCAACAGCTCCTGCTGTCAAACCTTTCCCCAGAGAGGAAACCACACCACCGGTTATGAAGACGTATTTCATGCTCCCCAATTTGATAAATCGAGCCATCCAAGACAAGAAAAATTATTGCCTCGCCGGAAGCAGTTCCCCTAGCCAATGAGCGCTCTAAGGGCCTGAATTTACTCCCGATCGAACGTGAATTGTGGTGGAAAATTTCCCCGGGAAAGCTTTCAGTCCACCCCGTAGGTTGAATTAAAAATATCATCCCGCTGATTTTTTTTCACCCGCTCATCGTTTGCGCTGATGTGTTCCAGTATTTTGAATACAAGTACTCTGTCCTGGCAATTTATCCCATCGGAGATATCAGCAGCTGTAAATTGTTTCCCTCTTTTCTGGGATAAAAATGACACAATGGCTCTCTGCATTGCTAGAATTTCTTTCGCTGCTTTTTTCCCAGCTTCGACGCCAGGTTGGTTGTAAGCATTGACGTTTATCAGACTGGCATAAAAGCCTACTGCTCGCTCGTACAAAGCAATTAGCACTCCAAGTTCGTAGGGAGAAAATTTATCAATGGAAATGTGAATAATATTCGTACCATTTTCAGCCAACGCCCTCATGCTTCCAAAAGCAAATCCATTCAAATAATCTCCGCTTGTCATGCCATCGGAGTCGACGCAAATCGATGTGCCGTTTCTTGCTTCGAGTACGCTGATAACCGTCAGGAAAAAATTTTGTATGCCGTCTCGCAGCTGCTGAACGAAGGAGTGCTGATCCGTCGACCCTTTGTTCCCGTACACTGACAATCCCTGGCGCACGATGTTTCCCTGTCTGTCTTTTTCCTTGCCCAGCGACTCCATGACAATTTGCTGCAAATATTTTGCAAAACTTTTCAGACGATCCTTGTAGGGAATGACGACCATGTCATTCTCCCCGATGCCGCCAGTTGCAATGTACCAGGAAAGAGCCATTAGCATGGCAGGGTTTTTGGGAGACGGAATTCGCGTAATCATGTCCATGTCGCGTGCACCCGCAGTGAATGTTTCCGTGGAATTTCCCTGCAGTGCAGCTGGCAGAAGCCCAACGGCGGAGAATACACTCGTTCTTCCACCGACCCAGTCCCACATGGGAAATCGTTCAATCCACCCATCGGAAACGGCTTGCCTGTCCAGTAGACTATTTTCACCGGTTATGGCCACCGCATGGCGCGGGAAAGAGTAGCCACTTTTTTCGTAGGCAGCTGATACTTCAAGCATGGCATTTCGCGGTTCGGGAGTGCTGCCTGATTTCGATGTCACAATGACCAGTGTTTTCCCGAGTTTTCCCGCCAATTTACTTAGGACTAGGTCAATTCCATCCGGATCAGTATTGTCAATAAAGTGACACTTTACTTTATCGTTTCCTTCCAAACTTTCGCATATTAGTTGGGGGCCGAGGATCGAACCTCCAATGCCTATGAACAGGGCGTTTTCAAACTTTCCATCCTGGCCGGTGATATGTCCCAGGTGTATTTTCTCCGCAAACTTCAATATTTTGCCAATGCAGTTGCCGATGTCGGATTGTATCTCGGGTGATGGCGCAATGCTCGGATTGCGCAGCCAGTAATGTCCGACCATTCTGTTTTCATCGGTGTTGGCTATGGCTCCTGCCTCCAGTGCTGCCATTTCGCGATAGGCTTTGGCGGTCTTTTCAGACATTTTGCTAAAAAATGCTTCCGATAGGCCCATTTGGCTGAAGTCAATCGAAATGCCCAGCTTGTCGCTGCGGAAAAAGTATTCTTTGAAATTGTTCCACTTATCCATATGCACGCATTTTGGAAAAATAAATCAATTTATCAATTCCCCAGCACAGAGAATTTCTTTTCAGGCTAAATTGTAAATTCTTCGCCGGGATTCATGTCCCAGATCTGCACCTTGGGAGCAACTTCAATTAGCTCATCCATAAACCAATTGCGCGCATCCTCTTCTCCGTGGACGAGAACAATAGCACGCGGAGACATGCCAATAACTTTTTTCAAAATTTCCTCCCTATCCGCATGTCCACTCATGTCAAATTTATACATTTTTGCGAAAATTTTTGCCACGTAGTTTTGAGCTTTAAACAGGAAAGAATCGCCCTGGGAACATTTCTGCAGCTCTCCGCCGGGCGTTGAATCATCGCAGAATCCGACGAAACATATGGCATTTCTGTGGTCATCAATTAGTGCCGACGCGACATTGTACGCGGAAGTATTTTCCACGAGCATGCCGCTGCTTAGAACAAAAATCGATGGTTCCTTCGTCTGTTTTTTTATATCTTTGGGATTATTTCCGCGGAAAATTTTTATGTTCAGTTCCTTGGCGATTTTTCTCCTGAAGTCCACAGCTGACAATTTCTTTGCCGCCATATCGAAATCATCCACAAGACCATAGCCCAGCCCGGAACAAAAAATCGGAGTATTCGCCTGCAATTTTTTTTCTTTTCTGGCGGAGTTTATAATTTTTAGAATCTCCTGCATGCGCCCAAACGCAAAGGCCGGAATCAGGACCGATCCGCCGCTGTCGATTGTGTTGCGAATTGTTGTGACCAGGCGTTCCGTTTCACTGCTTGGCGAACATTCTTCTTTCCTAACTGTTGTTCCGCGGGTCGTTTCAGTGATTATAGTGTCAACTTTGCAGGATGGCCATTTGGCTCCCCGGAGTGTTTTCTGGTCGCGGAACAGGACGTCCCCGGTGTAGAATATTTTTCTGTGCTTATGTTCGACCAGGATGGAACTGGCGCCGAGAACATGCCCAGCTTCGAAAAATGTTATGACTATTTCGTCGCCGTCCTTTCTCAGCGTGCGCGACTTCCCAAACTGCATTGGAAGAATGTGTTGCTCCATGGCTTCGATGTCAGTCGCTGTGTAGAATGGGTACTCTTTTATGCCATGTTCGTCCCGCTGCAGTTTCATAACGGTGACGGAATTGTTCAGAATTCTCGGGAGAACGATGTGCGACGCCTGCGATATTAGTATGCGGGCCTGCTGCTGTTTGCGTATGAGATACGGCACGGACCCCACGTGATCCAGGTGGCAGTGAGAAATCAGGATGAGGTCGATGGCCGCCGCACCAAGTTTTTTGAAGTCTGGCAGGGAGGAGTAGCCGGTGCACTTTGGACTCGTTCCGCAGTCGAACAAAATGTTAAAGCTTCCTATCTCTGCAAACAGGCACGAAGATCCTATATCTCTGGTTCTATTTAAATCAATCAACCGCATTGGTAAAGTCCATTTCTGTAAAAAAAAGCATAATTGTGTAAAACGGACCTGCAGAGCAGGAAATTAAATTTTTTCAGAATTACAAGAAAATCATTTTTTATGTGCAAATTTTGCTGCCACCCATGGGGAATGTTCTCCATTTATTTGTCAATTAATTTTGATCATCCTACGCTGGGATCAGGCAAATGGTGGCGAGGGGCGGCAGATACAACTCCAGGGAAAATTTTCTACCATGGAGCGGAACATCTTCGGCGAATTTGCCTCCGAAATTTCCGCGATTCATGCCGCCGTAGCGTTCGCAATCTCCGTTAAAAATTTCCTTCCAGAAGCATTTTTTTGAAATTCCGATGCGGTATCCGCTGTGTTCAACTGGTGTGAAATTGCAAATAACAACCATTGATTCGCCATTGTCACCTCTGCGCAGGAACGCAATTACCGAGTTGTCACAGTCGTCGCAGGAAATCCACTCAAAACCACGGGAATCGACATCGTACTCTCCAAGAAAATCATGACTGCGGTAAATTTTATTCAGGTCAGTCACAAGATTTTGCACACGCTGATGGTCGGAATACTGAAGCAGGTGCCAGTCGAGGCTTTTATCATACTGCCATTCGTCGCTCTGGCCAAATTCGCAGCCCATGAAAAGAGTTTTCTTCCCGGGCCACATCCACATGTAGGAGTAGAGCGCCATTAGGTGGCGTGCCTTTTCCGCGATGGTGGCGCCCGGCATTTTATACAGCATGGAGCGTTTCCCGTGCACCACTTCATCATGGGAAATGGAGCTGATGAAATTCTCGGAATACTGGTAGAGCATTGCAAACGTCAGCTGATTATGGTGGTACTTGCGGTGAATTGGATCCTTTGAAAAGTAGTGCAGAGTGTCATGCATCCATCCCATGTTCCACTTGAAATCAAAGCCGATGCCGTGATATTGTGTGCTGCGTGTGATTCCACTGAAAGCCGTGGATTCCTCAGCAATTGTCACAGCTCCCGGGAACATTTCGTGGATGACGTCATTCATTTCCCGGAGAAATTCCATGGCTTCAATGTTTTCCTTCCCGCCGTAGCGATTGGGTAGCCAATCGCCGTCCTGCCGCGAGTAGTCCAAATACAACATGGAGGCAACCGCATCTACCCGAATGCCATCGATGTGAAATCTTTCCATCCAATTTATTGCACTTCCAATGAGGAAGTTTCGCACCTCATGGCGACCGTAGTTGAACACCAGCGTTCCCCATTCTCTGTGACTTCCCTGGCGACCATCTTCGTGTTCGTATAGGTTCGTACCGTCGAATTCAGCGAGGGCAAATGCATCTCTGGGAAAATGTGCCGGGACGAAGTCAATGATGACGCCTATGTCATTTAGATGTAAAATATCCACCAGCTGCATGAAATCTGCTGGAGTCCCATAGCGGTGTGTTGGAGCAAAAAATCCAGTGACCTGGTAGCCCCATGATCCGAGGAATGGGTATTCCGTCACCGGGAGAAATTCGACGTGGGTAAATCCCATTTTTTTTACATATGCGGATAATTTTTCAGCCAACTCCACGTAGGCCAGCGGCCTATTGTTTTCCTCAGGAACCCGCATCCAGGAATCCAGATGCACCTCGTATATTGACATGCAGCTTCGGTGCCAGCTTGTTTTAGTTCGCTTTGAAAGCCATTTGCCATCGTGCCACTGGTAGCTGGATGAATCAAATACCAGCGCTGCATTGTTGGGTGGAGATTCGAAATATTTGCCATAGGGATCGCTCTTCAGCATCAGCTGTCCGTGTGCTCCGATGAGTTCGTATTTGTATTTTTCGAAATTTCCGATGCCCGGAATGAATAGCTCCCAGATGCCGGACGATCCCAGCATGCGCATGGGGTGATATCTTCCATCCCAGCTGTTGAAATCTCCGACGACTGACACCCGCTTTGCATTTGGTGCCCACAGGGCAAATGCTGTTCCGCTTACTCCACCGATTACACGAGCATTTGCTCCCATGTGATTGAAAATTTGCCGGTGCTTCCCCTGACCAAATAGATGGCAATCGAAGTGACTCAGAGTGGAGAGGAAGGAGTAGGGGTCACTTCGTAGAATTTCGGTCCTCTGGTGGGTTGTGATGGCAAATTTATGTGGAAAGTTTTCCGTTTTCTTTGCAATAAATACTTCGAAGAATCCACTTTCATGAAGCATCGACATGGGAAACCTATCTCCGCTTGCTGTGTCGATCACAGTGCATGCCGCTGCATTTTGCAAATACGCCCGCACAACGAGCCCAGCGATTTTTCCATGTTCCAGGACCTTGTGCATGCCGAGCCTGTCGTGTGGACAAGCGTGTCGGGCACATGTAAAACTCCCCAATTCCTCCGCGGATATTATCATTTCAGAGTTAAAAATTCCTCGTCGGAAAATTCTTCATCGTTTACCTGCTCCTGGCTGCTGCGTACGCTCCTGGAGGGAACAATTTCCAGCGGGATTTTCAATTCATCAAATCCATTGGCAGTCAGATACAACATTCCGGACCCTGGCGTTCCTCCCTGAATCACTGCAGCGGCAGATCGGGCCCCAGCTGGTATAAAAATGTCCTTCATTATGATGCTATCCCAAATATTCGTGGTCACATCCACCAAAATGCCTGTCTTTGGAGCCTCAATATCCGTTGTGATGATGAGTATTTGTTTCTCCCCGGATGACAGTTCGATTTTTGACAGATTAGCGTGAAGCGCGATGGGATCTACGGTGAAGTCTCCGACGCCGAGATCTCCATTGTCACTGACGAGCTTTGCGTGATATTTTCCGCAATTGTTCAATAGGGGAACAGCGAAAGACAGAGCATTCGGGGAGACAAATGTCGTTTCGCAGGGGATGCCGTTGATTTCAATATTATCTCCCTCTTCGAATCCACGGCCGAGCAGCGTGCACGTTGAGCCCGGGATGCCACGGTTACTTTCGAATCCGATGACATATCTGTTTGAAATTGTTAGATTGTATAATTTCGAGCGTTCGGACTTGAATTTCCCACCGAGCGTGGATTTTTCTTTGTAGTCGACCTCGTAGTAGTAGGTTGCCTTGTGTCTCCCGGCAGATCTTTTGTAATTGTGTGTGTATTCCAAATCTTTAACCTTGTTCATCTGGTGCATTTCCCCGTCAATTATGATCCACGCGGAGCATTCATCCGAGACAATGTGTTTTCCATTTGGGGAAATTGACATCGCAATTGTGTAGATTTCAGAACTGTTTTGAGGGACTTGCGCAGGAGTGCTATTCTTGATTACTGAACTGTACTCAGCTATAGAATTACAGCCACACAGTGCGAATGTGCAAAAGCAAGAAACACAGGTAATCAAAGTTTTTATTTTCATAGCAAATTCATGGATGCTAAAAACAAGGAATGTGGATGCAAGTAAAAGATGAAAATGATTTTGGTATAAATTTACTATCTGTGAAATCTTTGCGAAATTTTAATTGCAGGAGGTGGGACAAATAATACGATGGTATCAAGTATGAAAAAGGTAGCCATATTAACTGCTGGAGGGATTGCCCCCTGTTTATCTTCTGCTCTTGCTGCACTAATAGAGGAATACAATAAACTTTCCCCGGAAATTGAAATAATTTGCTACCGCAATGGATATGCTGGATTATTGCTCGGAGATTCGGTTGGCGTGTCCCACGGAGTAGTTGAATCCATTGAGCATCTGTATAAGACTGGCGGAAGTCCTATCGGAAATAGTCGTGTAAAATTGACGAACGTTGAAGACTGCGTAAATCGTGGTTTCATCGAGAATGGGCAAAATCCGCTGACCGTTGCTTCGGAGCAGTTAGTTAGGGATAAAGTGGAAGTTTTGCACACGATTGGCGGTGATGACACGAACACAGCCGCCGCATGTTTGTCAGGGCATTTGCGCGAAAAAGGATATGCACTGCAGGTCATTGGGTTGCCCAAAACCGTGGATAACGACATTATTCCAATCGCTTACAGCTTGGGAGCGAACACAGCTGCTGAGCAGACTGCACTGTTCTTTGAACACATCGTTGCTGAGGTAACTGCAAACCCAAAAATGTTTATTATCCACGAGGTGATGGGGCGTAAATGCGGGTGGCTTACCGCAACGTCGGCGCTCGTTTACATGAAAAGATTAAAGGAGCGAATGTTTTTCCCATCGCTCGGGATGTCGGAAGAGCAGTATTCCATTCACGGAATATATGTGCCGGAGATGACGATAAATGTCGAAAGGGAAGCGGAGCGATTGGAAGAGGTAATGGCTAGGGTTGGATGCGTAAACATTTTCATAAGTGAGGGAGCGTGTGTGGATGAAATCATTTCCGGAATTAGGAGTCGGGGGAAAACAGTTCCCAGTGATGCATTTGGACACGTCAAGCTTGATGCCGTTAACCCCGGTCAGTGGTTTGGATCTCGGTGTGCTGAAAAAATTGGAGCGGAAAAAACACTGGTCCAAAAGAGTGGATATTTCGCCCGCTCTGCACCATCGAATCTCTATGATATTGCTCTGGTAAACGACAGCGCAGAAAAAGCTGTGGAGTTTGCTGTGGCGGGGGAATCGGGAGTAGTGGGCCTTGATGAAAGGAATGGCAATCAGATGGCGTGCATAGAATTTTCCAGGATAAAAGGCGGAAAGCCGTTTGAAGCCATGAAGAACACGGAATTCGTGAATTTACTGAAACAAATTGGGCAGGTGTGAAGCACCCGCATGAAATTTAACCACAGCCTTCGGCCACAATTTTTAAAATATTTTTGCCATCGCTGAAAAAATTAATTTCATCAAATTTCCCGGTGAAAAATATTGCTTCTATTGGTTTGCTCTTTGGGATACTGTTTGCTGGGAGTGATGCTTACGCCATCCAGCGTCTGGCGGAGAAAAATTTAATCGATGAAAGAACTCATCCGCCAAGAGTTGTTTTCAATGCGGAAAGCGGCAGCAAGTCCTTCAGAAGTTTATCGAAAAGATTTGAATCCCGCGATGCTAAGCTCCTCCCGCAGAAAAATTTTTCAAAGCGGACCAGGACTAGAGATCAGCTGAGCATGCAGAAATTCAACAGGTATCAATATAGACGTTCCCACTCGATTCGGCCCAGCGTCCCGGCAGTAAAACCAGGCGGAGAAAAATAGGAACTAGTCGGCAATGGCAACCCATGTTATTGGATCAATTTCAAAATTTATTGGCGAATCGGGCATTAATTTTGCTCAGTCTGTGCTCGTCGTTCCAACATTCGACGACATTTGGCAGCTGAAATTAATTTTATCGGAGGAGGGCATCGATTTACAGTCAATCAATTTTCTGACGGCTCATGAATTGCGGGAAAATTTGATGGAAGCTTTCGGTGTGCGGGGAAAATTTTGCAGCCCCGGGCTGGTCAGTTTATTTTTTGACGAGGTCGCAGGGGAAATGCAAACGGATGACTGCGTGAGCAATGCGATAGTCGCGGGGAAAAATTTAACACTGCAGGCATTCTACGAAATTTTTCACCTGGCAATAAAGCCAAGCGATTTTTTCTCTCCGAAATTATGTTCGTTTTTCGAAATCCTCCGGAGGAAAATTGCGGAAAATGATTTCATGTGCGAGTGGGATGCCGATAAATTGCTGCTGGGGTTGTCGTCTGCAGCGGGTAAATTCCTTAATTGGCGAATTGTTTTCCATGGCTTTCAACCATTTGACAAAGCCAAGGTGCTCATGGAAGCCGCCGCCAAATGCTGCACGCATTCGGATATAATCACCCATGATTTCGGAGATGCGGAGTTTATTCACCTGTGGCTAAACACGCTGGAACGGATCTTTGGAGAGTGTAAATTTTACCCGGAGAATGATTCATCGGAAAACAGTTTGGCGGGCGTAAATTTTCTTGTCTGCGAAACGGTGGTTGATGAGGTTGATTTCGCGGTTGACGCAATTGAAAAAATTCTATCCGCCACTTCATCTGCGAAAATAGGTATTTGTTTCGGTGGCGCGCAGTCAGTTTCCCTGCCAATGTTTTTGGATAAGCTTGAGTTGCGTGGAATTTCCTACTGCGATGGTGTAGGGCGATGCGGGAAAGATCCTAAAAATTGGGAAGTTATAGTTTCTCTGTGGGACGATTGGCAGACCGGAAGAGACACCGCCAGTTTTTGTAGATTCTGCGCAGAATTACTTGCAAATGATCTGCTTGCCCGGGAGGATTTCAATGCAATTGCCACGACTTTGCCCGGGTTGCAGGGAAAGTGCATGTCGGAAAATTACGATATTGTCCTGGAATTTGCCAATCTGAAGAATGTTCATTCTTTCGATATTGTGGAAAGGTATGATATGCACGGCAAAAGATTCCAATTTGAGAAGTTTTGCAAGAATTTTATCGGTGCATTTGCCGGCGTTCTCCCGCAGAAATTATTGGACACACTGGCTGAGCAACTAAGCTGTGCCCACGTAAAAAAATTTTTCCCACGAGATAGTTTGATAAAATATTTTTCTAGATTTGTGAGGCTGAGGGATAAAAATTGCACGATAAATGCCAGTGCCAATGTTGTTTTGATTGGTGTGGATTCTGCGTATAAACAAAATTTCACGCACGTGTTTGTTCCCGGAATGAGCGCGAAGGATTTTGATCCTGGGGAAGATAATTGTTGGCTTCCGGAAGACGCTGTCAAAAGAATTAATTCACATGCAACAGAGGAGAGTAATGGAGAGCGTACCATTTGCGGTGCGCAGAATTATTTTCCAACACATTCCGACAGGCTTCATTTGCAGCATGCAATTTTTGATAGTCTCGGCAGACGCAGTTCGCTATTTTTTTCATTTGCAGCAAAGAATTTTTCCGGCGACGGCGCACAGGTGAAACCGGCGAAAATTTTCTCCGAAACGCTCCATACTCTGCGTGGAGAATTTTACACAAAGGAAATGGAAAGCAAGCTACTGGCTAAACCAGTGCGTGAATTTCCACTGCGCGGATCTCTCTCCGATGAGGATCGCAAAAGCATAGAAAATTGCGCCAGCTCCTATGCGATTAGGCATAATTTGGAGATGAATTTGCATGACTATTGCTTTGCAATTGACAAAAAATTTGGCGTAAAAATTTCATGCAAATCCTTTGAATATTTGCTAAAAAATCCCCACCTTGGCTTCTATGACTCTGTGCTCAAACTACCCCCAATGCCCTGGCAATCGAAGACTTTAAACAGAAAAATTTCCCTTGGATCATTTGCGCATGAATTTCTGCAAATTTTCGAAGCGGGAAGCGATTTTGTAAAAAAAACATCTCCGGAGATTTTCCATGGCAACGTGGATGAGCGAGCTGGGAGGCTGAGGTCAATGGTGGCCAAAGCATGTGCTGCTGCCGATGCCCCAATTCCCAGTGGGTTCACGGAAACGATGAATTCAGCCATTGTCGCCGCGAAGCGACTGATTCGAAGAGTATTTTCGCTGCGGGGATGGGAATCTTTTCGCAGTGAGTATTCAATTCCCAGAGATCTTGCCGTTAGGATAGGAGAAGAGGAAGTAAAGCTATCGGGGAGGCTAGATTTTTTGCTAAGCACCGGGACGGGAAAAGAAGATAATCCATTTTCGTCCGCCGTAACGGTCATTGACTTTAAAACTGGTAGTGACTTTGAGCTGACGGAGAAAAATGTCGCATGGCACATGCAACGCTATTCAAGCCTGCAATTGTTTCTCTATGCCCTTGCCCTGCGGACGATTGGGTTTGGCCAGGTAAAAATTTTGCTTCTGAAGCCAGACAGTGGAGAATCAACCAGTGCGATTGCATTCGATTACATAGTAGATCAAACTCCGGAGCTACTGGACAAGCTGCAACGAGTTGTGCAAACCGGCCTTATTGAACGGCAAATATTTGGCAAGGTGTTTTCCCAGTACTTCGCCGATAGCATTCCTCTGGCGACAACGGATTTACGCTGAGTCGCATGACTTTCTGTGAAATTTTAATGCTCTCGATAAAAATTCAGGCGTTTCAGTCTGTACCCCTGATGAATGCTGAAATTGCAGTGAATTTCGAGTTTTTCGCCATGGAGTTGAAGAATTGAGGTGGCTCCGAAATTTTTTGCTGGAAAATTTTCAATTCCTCAGCCGGCAAGCAGACGCCGAGACGAATTGCGGAGCCGGAATTTTAAGATTGATTTTGCCCTACGGCCTTGGAAAACGCTTCATCAATTTTATCATTAAGTTTTTTCTGATCCGCTTCGTTTCTGCAGTATAGGACCTCGCAGTTGCCTATTTCATCTAGAAAATTTTTGAGGCTAGTGAGTTCAACTGGTTCGGGGCGCAACGAATCTAATAAAATCCACTTATCATTCAGCAATTTGCGAACGCAAATGAAATGATCTTGCTCCCGAATGTCAATAATTGCCCGATCAACCCAGGGGAGTTCGTTTTCTGATATTGCTTTGTAAAAATCAAAACCCCCGGAGGAGTCATTTTTTTGATCCCCAGACGAGTTCTTCCCGTTTACGGTTTCGCTGTGCAATTTTACTCCAAATGATTTTTCTAGCGCCATCCGAAGCTCCGCCAGATGAGAACCTTTGGTGAGGTCGAATATCTCAAATTTTTGCGAAATTTTCTGTATTATTTCGTTCAGTTTCGTCTTTGTTTGGCCATTCGCTCTGCTTTCGAGACAATGCATAGATTGCTGCATTTTGTTGAAATAATCGCAAATAATTTCCTCCGATTCCAGTAAATCATCCACATTACCGCCCTCTAGTATCTTTGTTGCCTTTTTGTTTATTTTCGAAATGGCTTCATTGACCGCCCTGGTGCTATCAATTGCCTCATTAAGGGCGCCCATAAGATCAGCGTTTTTTAATTTTAATGAATAATCATTAAATCGTATTGCTGCTGACGTTGAACGAAACTTATTCAATAGTTTTTTTATATCATTTGCAAATCCCTTAAACTCATTCGGGTGCGTTGCTATCTGCATCATTAAATGATCTTGACGCATATTTTTCAGTTCAAAAACTGGAAATCCCACGGAAGCGTTTAGAGCGTGTATTCCGCAGGTTTTTGATTCTTTCATCTGTCGTTCGAAGTACAAATCTTCTATTTTTTTTGGATTTTTGACAAAATCTTCCGGAACATACCAAGCTTCTATTTCTATTGGATTTGCGACAAAATCTTCCGGACACCATGTGCTTTTTTCGCTTCTTTCCTCTATTTTTTTTATTAAATTTTGACCAAATGGCCTTAAAATTGTAGTGGCTTCTTTTGATATTTGCACATTTTTTGTGGGAATTAATATTCCGGCGTTATAGAGAAAGATAGGGAAATACATATTTGCCGCAATGGTTGGTTCCTCTTTCGCAACTGCTTTAAATTCCGGAATGCACTCGAGTTCTCCTAGCCCAATCAATATTTTGCAAATCATTCCCAGTGGAATTGCCGCGCTTTCGTTGATTTCCCTATTTTGTTTTTTTAAATTCCCAAGAGCATTTTTAGCGTATATCAGAATTTCCAATTCATCTCCGATTGATTTTTTATATTGCACACTCTCGGTTAGATATTTTTCCTTCCTGCTATTTATGGCTTCCTCTAATTCTTTTTGGAGGTCTTCCTCTTTCCCAATGGAAGTTACGTCCGCACTAAAACCTTGCACCCAGTAGCGCAACAGCAGGATACAGGATTTGTCAAAAATATCAGAGTCGGATGAAAATTTGTTGAAAATATTTTCAAATTCGGGTTGCAGCGGCTTAGGATTGCTATTTTTCCCATAAATGGAATTGCGCCTGTCTTCATAGGAGGAACAAAATTCTTCAAATGTGACTGGAGTTTTCAAAATTTCCTTCTCAATGGCTTCGAACACTTCTTCACTTAATCTATTAAATTTGCTTGTTGCCACAGAAACGATGGAATTTTCCCCCTCTTTTGAGGGGTATAATCTTACACTTTTTGCTATATCACCAATTACCTCATAAAGATAAATATCAAACGAATGTATCAATGTAGGACTGGAAATATCTAATCCTAAAATTTTTTCCATGAAAGTTCGAAGCTCTAGAGATATTTCCTCGACAAGACTTCGCATACGACTGCCTAGTCGAAGACTTATATCCCTATCCCTCGCCTTAACAACTCTGTTAGTAAGAGTTCCCTGTGAAGGAGATACTATTTCTTCGACAAGATTCTTGCGATACTCCGTTAAAACCCGCTTAGTTAATTCGTTTGTATCAAAAATTTTCTCAACCATCAGCCTCTCAATAGTATCTGCCATTTGTAGCAGTAAAACTACGAGTGTGGCGGAACACGTGAATCCATGATTTCCCGCTATAACTTGAAGTGAGAGGATTGTATTCTCTAACTGGTCTTTTCGAGCATTTTCCTCCGGGGACAATTGATTAGTTTTGCTTTTTTGAGTCAAAACTTCCAATTCTCGTTTGAGTTCTTTGGTTTTTAAAACGATATTTTGTAAAAGTTTGCGATTTTCGTCACTAATAACGTCATATCTCATTTTGCCGCTTTCAGTGTCCGTATACTCGCTAAATACATATTCAGCAAAGAGTGTTTTTGGGAATAAAGATTCTGTTTCATTCTTAAGATTATTTCTATTAGTTTCTTCGCCCTCTCGCGTACGCCACGCTTGATTCAAAGTTCCCTTTGCATAAAATTTATCGCCGAGCAAAAATTTATTTCCGGTCTCAAAAAGTTTTCCATTTATGTACTGACGGCCAACTCTTTTCCCCATCCCCAGAGCAGGATCGTTAACAGCTATGGAAAACATAATGGGGTTATTCATCCTTGAGGCATACCTCTCCGAGGTGGGGTCAATGATTTGGAATGGTTTCGCGCTCGGCGCACTCACAAGCTCCTGCTGGGCTTTTTCTTCCAAGGCGGTGAAGTCAATAGCAATATCAACTTTCGTTAAATTTTCTGCATGATCGGACGAAGCGGGATTGTTCAGGACAGATGGAGACATGGATTGGTTAAAAATTTCCGACTCCATGGAATTTCCGAGAGAGTCTGATTCTTTTGAGGTTCTTTCGTAAATTTGTGGAATTTTTTCTTTGAAATCTCCTTCATCATTAATGATTTTTCTCTTTCCCAATCCTATTAATTTTTTAAGTCTTGTTAAATTTTTCCAATTTAAGCCGAAAAAATCGAGGATTTTGCCCCATCCCCACCCCTCTCTCTCTTCTGGAGCTCCTCTCTTTTCTGAAATCCCTAGCGTGTGTTCTTTGAACGCTGCGGAATTCTCCGAATTTTTTTCTTTATATAGCTCTTCCACACCAGTGGAAAATTCGTCCTGTGCATTAAAATCACTTTTCATTCCAACTCCCCACTGGAAGCCTAGTGCTTTTTTTTTTTTTTGCAATGAAAATAATCTATGCGAAACAGAATCAACGCTCGGCAATCTAACCCATTCAAAAATTGAAATACAATGTTTCAATTTTATAGAATAAACAAACTAAATATTTGACGGATTAAAAATGACGAGCTATTAAATGTTACTGTGAATGCAACAACTGAGATTAAAAGTCAGGTTTGTGCTATGCGATATACGCACGGAAAGTAAGTTATTTGAAGATAATCCCTATCCTGCCGATTGAGATTACAGCTCCGAAAGAGACCTTCGCATCAAATAAACGTTTCCAGTTTGTCTCAGCGACGAGCCGTGTCATCTCAGCGACAGTGCGTCAGCCATTTCGGCTTGGATATCTGATTTTTGTAACCGATACTACCTGCGGGAACATTTCAAATTTTCCAGGAAAAAGTGCGGAGAACATTTAAAATCCTCTTGAAATCTGTGAATTTTTCCCGGATTTCCCAGTAAAGTCGAGCGAGCCAAATTCATTTGAAAACTAACTGAGTCATTTGATGTGAATTGTGGTTTTTCTTTTTCCAATTCGAAGAAAAATTAATCCCTGGGCACTTGCGGATTGAGGCGCGGGACAATGTTTGTGAAAATTAGAATGATATACTGTGCAAAAGTTTCCGAAAAATGCAAATGCCATGTGCGTTACAACGAATCCCCCCGGAATTTTTCAAGCTGGAGAGTCCTCTTGACTAGCGATCCTCTGGAAATTCTTTAGGCTGGGAAAGCTTATAATTTTTTTCCTGGAATTTTCTGAAAATCTTCACTTTTCCTAATTTAGCATTGACAAGTGGCGTTTCAAGACAGCGATCCAGGGCCTGGTAATGCCCAGAAGGCTTCCCAAAAAACGGCAAAAGCTTAAAAAACACCAGCAATTCTGCCAAAAAGTCCGTGGCGCCAACGCCGGCTCAAAAAGCTACTAATGATCCTTCGGGAAGCATAGACCCGAGCAAATTGGACAGCTACGCGATGGTCAGCTTGGCGCAGCGCGAACGAAAAGTGTGGAAAAGAATATGTTTTCCCGCGACAACTTTGAGGAGCACTGCAGGCGAGATCGACGATCGGTGCAGGCGGAAAATTACTTCCAGTGAGCGAAAAGCCGTTGCAAAAAGCGTCAAAATAGGCATGGATGCTGTAGCAGATGACAGGAAAAAGTGAATGCTGCGAAAAAATTTACGAATGAGCATCAAATCGTTAGCGGCACCGCCTCTGGTGGTGTAACAGCAGCGGCAGCGAAATCTACATTCGCAGGCGATAAAATTGCATTCGCAACAAATTAGGCCGCCCGAAGTACAAGATGCTAGAAAATAAATCGATGCGTAAAATTCACCAGCCCTGGAGAAAGAAAGCGTTTCGCTCTACTAGTTTTCGCGATGCTTTCGTTTCATTTGCGTAAGTTTTCCTTCATTTTTTTTATTCTATCGTATGATTCTTTGACACGGGCGCGTGAAATTTGCCCATTTTCTACCATTTTCATAATCTTTGCATGCGCGATACGCCCAAGATCTTTCGTATGCTTCAGATTATTGCCCAGCAGCAGAATATCATTGCCAGCCATAATCGCCAGTCGCAAAGTCTCCGATAGTCCATAGCGTGTGTAAATCGCGCCCATTTGCAAATCATCAGAAATAATAACGCCATTGAAACCTAATTTTTTACGCAGCAAATCATTTATGATTTTTGCAGATAAACTGGCCGGATAGTCCGCGTCAAACTTCCCATTTACCACATGCGCTACCATCACCATTGTGTAATTCGGAATATTTTGATAGGGCTCCAATTCGCATTCCTCCCAAACATTTGTGACATCTGCTATGCCTTTATGAGTATCATCGCTCGCACTGCCATGTCCGGGAAAGTGCTTGTAGGAAGACAGAATATCAGCATCATGCAATCCAGCCGCTGCGACTCCTGCGTATGCCGATACTTTTCTCGAATCTGCGCTAAAAGCTCTGCCAAGTGCGCCTATTACTGGAGATTGTGGATTTATGTCCACATCAACGCAGGGTGCAAAGCACAAGTTAAATCCCAATTTTTTCAAACGCATCCCAAATTCAAAATACAAATCTCTGATCTCCGGCAGCGGCATCGTAGACATGTTTTTCGCGGAGGGAATTATCATATCGAATCCGTGCTCAGGTTTTAGGCGCACAACCATGCCCCCTTCCTGATCTATGGAAATAAGCAGCGGAAGCCTACCACCCCTGCTTGCAGCTGCGGCAAGAGATTCATTCAGATCCTTGACCTGGGCGACATCTATGATATTTCTGGATTTTGTCCGCGTGCGCAGCTCCAGGTCGGATAGGCCTTCTTCTCTGCATTTTTCAACGTCTACGCTGAAAAGTATTACTCCTCCCACTTTCCCTGACTGAATGTCAGCTGCTAAATTTTTGACAGCGGCATCACCGGGGCTAGTCCCGCGAAACCCTACTAGAATCATCTGTCCTACCATGTGAGACAGTTCGCTTCGGCGATGGTAACTGATGGCGCACACTAAAACACCTGAGAAAAAAGCAACGACTGCCAATGCTGCAACAATTTTGAGTATATTTTTTTTCATGATCAAAGCCTCAGCTTGAAAGATACGTATCAGATGAAAAACTCAATGATTAATTCATGCAAACATATGATTGGGAATTTTTTTTGACAATTTCCGGGAACCGCCTACCGCGTGGGACGCGGAATGTGCTCTAAGCTTTTGCCAGTTGCTCCTCAATGAATTTATCAATTTTTTCCTGATCGAATTGGGATTCGCAGCATAGCACCTCGTAGCGCTCCATTTTCCCTAGATAATTTTTGATGTTATCCAGCATAATTGGATCGGACTGGAGCGAATCCAATAAAATCCACTGATTATTCGGCAATCGGCGAAAGCATGTGATTTGTTTGCCAAACTAGCTGTGAAATGATTGCGCATTGTGAGACTATTCATCTCTTCGTTATTTTGGCTATAAAACTTTACATCTTTTGCTTTCGTTTTTTTGTCGATACTGCATGATTTCACGTAAAATTATTCCTTCGAAATGGGAAATCCTCTCTTGGGTATGTGAGGAAGTTTTACCAGTTTGCTGTTTTGTTGTGAAATGGTGGTTCCCTCTGCTATTGAAGGGGAAGTTTTTGTGGAAAATACCTCCCAGGTAAAATATTTATTCTTCAAAAATTAAAACATTACTGCTTTTTATTGTTGCAAGTATATCACCCAACAATTGCTGATATCTATACTGGAGACAAGCTTCTCTGTTTCAATATTATTTCCTCCGGACTCCAAAAATGTAGTACATGTCCCAGTTCGTGGCGACTACTTGAATTTGAGGAGGAGCTACCATGACTCTTTCAAAATTTCCACCATTGGTTTTTACTAAAAATGGATGCCGCTTGTCCGTGAGCACATCACCGGGAATATTTATGTTCATTCGCCTCTATAGGGTCTAAGTCAGCTGTAGATTTTATGCGCAGAGTCTCGCATTTCTTTCCTACACAAATGAAAAAATTTTTCTTACTTTTATTTTTTGCAAATTCGATAATTTTTCCATAGGTTGTTGTCGCGTAGATTTTCTATTAATTCTTTGATTCCTTCTGCAAGTTTGGACCCAAGTGTTACATTCGCTAAATCAAAAACATTCGACACTTCTGCAGTATTCATCTTAAGTTTTTTCACAATTGTATCCAAAGATCACAATTTGCAGGCACCTGTCTACTAGTATTCTACGTTTGCGCTGATGAATTTGTAATTGTTGTTGTTAAACACATTCCTTTCATTTGCTACTACATGCTACGAGGCAATACTGTCAAGCATTTACTTGCTTCCGGCCTTTTTTCGAAAGGCGATTCGATAGCTGCTTTTGCCTCTATGGAAAACATACAGTCTATCATCTCGCGAAGTGTGCGCACACAGTTTAGCTAGCTAGCTGTATCTATTTTAAGATTTTTTTGATTTTGATTTCTCACGAAGCTTCGCCTCAGTGACATGGCTAAGAAATGCTATTTGACCATGCTTCGAGAGCTGCTGAAGTGCATTTTCTTTGTCCGAATCCCCAAGGCTCATAAAATCGAGAGATAGAAAACTGGTACATAGACCGCAATGTTTATTACAAATAATTTCAGCAATAAACTTCTTATTGTCCAATGAAAGTTTCGCAAATAGTCTCTGAACGGAAGGGGAAAAGGTATTTATGTCTTGAATTATTTCGGGCAAATGGGCCTTCTCCCTAGGGTGTGTTATTGCCATGACCCAGGTAGAGTTTGTGGAGTACGGAAATTCATCATCACTCCCATTGTTGTTATTGTTACTGTTACTATTTAAGTGGAACAGGTTATTGTTATTGTTATTATTGTCACTGTCTTCCCTTTTTCGCCTATTTTTGGAATCTCTGATTTTTATGTCAAGTAGAGGGAGGACAGGGAGCGAGTCCTGCTGATGCGGATTCGGCTGATTGTTATTGTTACTGTTACTATTTAAGTGGAACAGGTTATTGCTGTTGTTGTTATTGTTACTGTCTTCCCTCTTGCGTTTAATTTTTTCACTATTCGGGGTGTGTTTTTCATTTGTTATTTTATCTATTTTGTCGGAAAGCTCGGAATATAAAGACATCAGCTTGGCTTGCTTATCTTTTTCTGAAGATCCATTAAGGGAGACAAATGTTGTATAGCAATGCATAACAAAATCCGGAACATCTTTACCTTCGATAAGCGCATTATCGTAGAGCGCGGCTATAATGCATATTACAGTATTGGATGTGAATTTAGATACTTCATATTTAGTTTTTGCAAAGAAACCATCAATGCATCCTCCACCCCAACCCGCAAATATCTCTTCATTTTTGTGATCCGCAATATAATATATCATTTCTGTCGCAAACCGTATCTTACCTGTCTCAAACTCTGTGTCTGGTGTCAACAATAACTTGACGGCATTTTTTAAAAATATCAATTCTGTTTTTGTGAAATCGCTTGTGCGTGGCCCAGAGGAACTTGACATATTGTTGCTGCTATCAGATGCATCTTTGTCATATGTTTCATTTTCTGTACTCTCTGGATAATTGTTTGAATCCTGGGCTAGCGAACGAGATATCGCCGCATTAAGCGCTTCTTCGTCGCTCAAACCATCGTTCAAATCATCACTACTTGAGTTGGAACTAGAAGAATTCTGCAATGAAGGTAGGTTGTGCACAAAGTTTGAGTTGCCATTCTGCGATGGAGAGGATATGAAACGGCGGCCATTGAGATTATTGTTTCTCATCATATTGTTGCCATTGCTTCCATCATCATCACTTCCGTCATCACTACTTGAGCTGGAACTAGAAAAATTCTGCAATGGAGGTAGGTATGTGGGCACAAAGTTTGAGTTGCCATTCTGCGATGGAGAGGATATGAAATGGTGGCCATTGTGAATTAATCCATTGCTTTGCGCATTCGTGATACTGGGAGTCTGATATTCAATACCGTCGCCATCGAAATTACGATCGATGTGACTATTACTATTATTGGTATTATTAATATTTTCCATATTCTTATCCATTGTATTATTGGTTAATATTTGGAAATTCATGTTTTTGATTGGAAATGTCAACAGAAAAATTACAAATTAAAACACAAGACACAAATTGGGCACTCCCTCTTGAAACGCACTGCAACCAAATCTGCTTAACACCGAGCTCAAAACGGCGGGAGGCCCAGAGAAAAACAATGACAATTCATGGATTATGGATGATCTCGTGAAAAATGATGGCGAAAAGGATCCCATGCATTTTCCCGGGCTCTGCATGTGAGTGTCTCCACTCGCCTGGGGCACTGGAAATTTTGAAAGCCAGAGGTTTGGCAGAGGTGGCGCGGGAACCATAATTTTTAACTTTGCCAATGCCGAATTAGGAAAATGGGAAAATTTCCTGGAAATATATTTTAGCCATCTCGTTTGGCGAAATATATATTTCTAATTCCATAATTTTCCTTCGTTTGGGTTATAAATGATTAACGAAAACTATCTCTCTTCCATCTGCAAGTTGATTTATGATAGCTTGCAATCGATTACGAAAAGATGTCACAAGTTCAACAGCTCTTATCATTCGGAACTAAATTGATTATTTTTTTGTGCAATTATCGAAATTGGTTAGTTTCACGTTCATCTAGCTTTTTTTTAAAAAATTTATCATTCAGTTTATCAAATTCGGAACAAATCTTCGCATATTTACGATTATGGTGCAATAGACCGAGCTGTATATTTGAACGGTGACATTTCACGCGCCGCTGCGGGTATTTTTAACTCTATCCTAGTCTCATCTCCAGAAAAATATTTAACCAAATTGTTCACTGCTCCCGTGTCCACGAAAATGCAAAATGCTTGCAATTTTTTTAACAAATCTGATGGATCTTTGTCCATAAACGGGGATGAAAATTCATTTTTCGAAGAAAAATTTCAACCAGAATAATTAAGCCTTATGGATACATTACTCAACCATTTACTACTGATAAACGGCTGAAATATTCGAATTGTTGGCCATATAAATATATGCCTCAATTCGGAAACGAACAAGTTGTGGGTAATTTTTGCCTGCTTTCTATGGCACTAGATACGGGGTATCTATTTGGATTTTTAGCATTATTTTCCCTGTATTGGCAGTGAATAAGGTATCTCCTCTTTTTGACTATCGTTATTTTTGGAGGCACCATTATTGAATATTACGTCTGGCTTTATCACCTTATCCAAATTTTCCTGGGGTGTATTTTCATTTACAATGGCTGGCTTTATTACCTTATCTAAATTTTCCTGGGATATATTTTCATTTACAGCATATCTTTTATCCGCTGGGATATTCGGGATCTGGGAATTGTTCGCGCTGTTTTCTGATTTGTATTTATCGGAATTTGTCGGTTTTTTAAAGCAATCAAAAAGACTTTTAAAGCACCCGAATTTACCCTTATTAGAAGGGTCATCTTTTGTATAATCGTTGTTTTCTTTAGGAATCATATCCAGCTCCATTTCTTGATTTGTGTTTTTACTAAAGTCTTACTTGGAATTCGAGGAGTTGGAAGTCTTGGTGAAGTTCGAAGAGTTGGTCTTTGAAGTGCTTTTATCTCTAATGCTATTTCATCTATGAACCTCCAGTTTTTTTGGATGTAAATACAACTTTTCCCGTGTCGATCATAATCTCTGCGCACAGGCCACTTCTCGTATTCCAATGATTGCCTTTCTTTCCACCGAAAGGTGGTACTCACACCTCAGCGTAGGGAGTTTTGAGTCCATGTCAAGGAAAATTTCCTCATTTTTTTGGAGTTTTTTTTGAAATGATGGATCTGGCTCCGATAAACACAGAGATGGCGAAATTTTAGATGGAGGGATTTTTAGGAAGATGGAATATTCCGGGCTCTGCATGTAAGTGTCTCCACTCGCCTGTGGCGCTGGAAATTTTGAAAGCTAGAGGTTTGGCAGAGGTGGCGCGGAAACCATTGCCGCCGGGACATACGCCATTCTATTCCTTTCCTAGGCAAAGTTATGCACTTCTAACATAATTAGTCTTGGCTAACTTTGTGTCAATATCCATTTTCCCTGGTAAAAATATTTTTTTCGTTTTCATGGAAATTTTCCCGGCGAATCACTATTTTTCTCCGTGCCGCTTGATTGGCAAAGTACGCTCTTTTTGAGTTTCCGGGAATTTTAATTGACATTTTTTTTGCGGCGCAAATATCTTGCTCGTCTGCTGAATATGAAAAGATTGCAATCTTTCGACACTCTAAGGTTTTTTCTGGCGTGCATAGTCGTATTCCATCACGCCAGTGGCATGTACCTGGGAAAGCTTTTTACCACACACCTCGCCGTGGAGGGCTTTTTTATATTGTCAGGATTTCTTTTGGCTCAGTACTTCCAGAGGTGCAATGCAGTGCCATATGATCAAGAGCAGCATCCCAAAATTATTTGCGAATTTCTGAAAAACAAATTTGCAAGATTGTATCCGGAATATTTGTTTGCGCTATTCTTGAATTTAATTTTGGACAAGTTGTTTATAAGGCATGTTCACACTGAAACACTGCCATTTAATTTGCTCATGATTACAGACATCGGACGTGTGAATGGAATCATATTTGGATCGTGGTTTTTGGCGACATTGATGATTTCTGAATGGCTGCTATTTGCGCTAATGGTTCGCAGGGGACGTATTGTTTTCATTTTTCACATTCCTTTTGCGGTCATAGCTGCGATATTTTTACTAAACAGCGAACTTGGGCAGGTTGTTGCATACGAGCGTAACATGTATTTTAATCTAATACCACTAACTCTGGTGCGTGCACTTTTGGGAATTTCTGTGGGGTGCCTTTTGCACTATGTCTGTGATTTGGTGAAAAATTTTAATTGGAATGTTTGCGAAAATAAATGTAAGATTTTAATTCGTATTGGCGAAGTTGCATTCCTAATATTATGCCTGAAAAATTTGTTCCGCAGACACAATGGCTTCAAAGATTTCAACATTTACTTCTATTTTTCATTTCTAGTGGCGCTTTTTTACTTCAGAAAAGAATGGATACTTAAATTTATGTCCATGAAAATATGGGAATCTCTATCTCGTCGATCCTACATGCTATACCTGACGCATGGGATCATGCTCTCACTGCTATTCAAATATGTTTCTTTTTTGCAAAAAATGAACTACATAGTGTCAAGCGCGGTGGTCATTGTGGGATGCATAGTCTTTGCTTGCGCCATGTTTTCTTTGCAAAAGAAAGTATTTTCATGGCTTAAAAGCTGGTTTAGACCAGTTTTCTCCGGCTAAAATAAAAAAACGGGCAATGCAATGCGCAGAACCATCTGTTGTATTTCCACAAAATCACCTCGCCGGGGATAATTGGCGAAGTGCAGTGTGCTTCGGAATTCCTGTCTGCATAGGGATCCCGGGGGAGTGCTTTTTTAAGCTCTTGCAATTTTCTCCCAGCTAATTTTTTTATCTCAGATGCAAAGTGCTGTGAATGTTGCCTATATTTTTGCCTCAGTTTTGTTTATTCTTGGCATGAAGATGCTTGGGAAGGCCAGCACAGCTAGAAATGGAAATTTAGTTTCCGGAGGTGGAATGGTAATTGCCGTCGCTGCTGCGCTACTCAGTGAACAAATTTTGTCGTTCCATCTGATAGCCATCGCCATTGCAATTGGACTTGTGTTCGGAATATTTTCGGCTCACAGGGTTAAAATGATTCAAATGCCGGAAATGGTTGCGCTGCTCAATGGATTTGGTGGGCTGGCTAGCACGCTAGTTGGAGCAGCGGAGATTCATAAAATTTCCATATTCGGATGGCAAAAGTACCTGGAAATGTGCGGATCGATGAATACCATCTCCATAATTTACACGGCGAAATTTGCCACATTTGCAGCCATACTCATCGGGACGATAACATTCAGCGGAAGTCTAATGGCATACCTAAAGCTCTCCGGGAAGTTCAAATTTTCTCCGCGCGTGAGTAAAACATTTAACCTGCTGCTTTTTCTATCGGCGATTTGGTTTGGTGCAGTTTTCATAGCGGCGAATAATATTAATCATGGTGTAATCTATGCTCTGGTGGTTATTTCCCTAATTCTTGGGTTTAGCGTCGTTGTTCCAATTGGTGGAGGTGACATGCCGGTGGTGATATCGCTCTTGAACAGTTTGTCTGGGATGGCAGCGACGGCGACTGGTTTCATTATGGCAAACGTTGTGCTGATTGTTGCCGGATGTTTAGTGGGAACGAGTGGGTTGATTCTAACGGTTATTATGTGCAAATCAATGAATCGCAGTCTGCGCAATGTCTTATTCAGTGGGTTTAGTGGCGGCGGAGAATCTTCCGGCAGTGACGGGAAAGAACCGCAGGCGATTTCCGTCGAAGATGCTTACTGCGTCTTGGAAGCAGCAAAAAATGTTGTGTTTGTGCCGGGCTACGGGATGGCTGTTGCACAGGCGCAACATGTTGCCAGGGAATTGGGAATGATTCTTGAAAATAATGGCACGGATGTGAGGTTCGGGATTCATCCGGTTGCCGGACGCATGCCGGGACACATGAATGTTTTGCTGGCTGAAGCAGATGTTCCCTACGAGCAGTTGGTAGACATGGAAACGATAAATGAGGGCATCAAAAACGTAGACGTTGCCGTTATAATCGGGGCCAACGACGTTGTTAATCCAGCTGCAGTGAACGACAAAAGCTCTCCAATTTATGGCATGCCAATAATAAACGCTCATTTGGCGAAATCGGTGTTCGTATTGAAGCGTGGTGCGGGGACTGGGTTCTCCGGACAGCAAAACCCACTTTTCTCCATGGAAAACACTCGCATGCTATACGGCGATGCAAAAAAGACGATTTCCGCACTGGTCGCATGCTTCAAAGGTAGGTGAGCGCGCCCCACTGTCTTTTCTATTTTTTTTAAGAATTTTAAAGTGGACCACTTTTGAGGTTTAGATGTTTTCGCAGGAAAATTTGAAAGCTTCCAGGGTGCCAGAGAAATGATTCCGCGGCAGGCCTGCCTTCAGCTTCAGTGATGCCAGGAATTCATTTTTGTCTGGCAATTGCTCCCAGACGGAGGGCAAATATACCGCCTGGAAAATGCCGTCTCGGATGATTATTCCATCCAGATTAGGGGTGATCGCGTCCAGCAGATCCTTTTCGCATTTGAATGCAATTTTTCGCGGATGTGATAGCAGTGACACGTGTATGTCGATGTTGGCAAATTCCTCCCCGGTGAGAGGGGAGAACCGCGAGTCTCTGAAGGCAGCGCTTCGTGCGTTTTGAATTAGATCGGAAATCAGCGGCTGGTACGCCCGAATGGATCCGATGCAGCCGCGCAAATCTCCGTGAATTTTCAGAGTTACAAAGCTTGCTCCCAGTTGCTCCAGTGGTGGTCGAATGTTCGGCGGAGTAAAATCTTCCCCCCGCAGAGCACTTTCTATGCTTCCGTGGCAGATTGAAATTACCTCGTCGGAAAAATAATTTTTTATGAATTTGTTCATGCCAACTTCGGACAATATCCACGCTCCGTAGCCAACGACTCGATTTCTATCTCCCGAAGTGTCTCCGGAGTTGTGAGTGCCGACTCTCTGCAGCGAAAATCCTTTTTTTGCCGTAAAATCCATGAGACCACGAATCGCAGTTGCTCCGCAGGCGCGGTCGAATGAAAAATCTTCAGTGGCGCAATTTTCGATCATGTTGCATGTGGTGGAATCGATTTCGGCGGCTTCTTCGCAGCTGTGAAAATGGCTCAAGTCGGATGAAATAATGAAAGCATTTTTCCGGTCCTCCCAAAATTTTTCCAAAATTTCACACACCGTGGAATGTGCAGTGTCTCCCACAACCAGGGGAATGATTTTTGCGCCCGGTAAATGCATTTGCAGCATGGGCAGCTGAACCTCTACGGCGTGCTCTCCACTGAAAGCTTCACTGGACAACTTACATCCAAAATCTTTCCGGAGTCGGTCGCAGATCTCGCAGTTCACCGCAAGTGTACCAAGGGGAGTTTCAAATGCATCGTAGTCGCAAACGGCGATACCTTCCAGAGGAATGCGATGCGCGGGAGCAAAAATGAAAATATTTGCGGCATTTTTGTCCAGATATTGCAATGCGCTAGCTGCGAGCTGTCCCGAATAAACGTAGCCGGCATGGGGAATGATCACAGCTCTTGACTCACAGGAACAGAGAGGGAGAGAGAAATTTTGGAACGCAAGTATTTGATTGCGCAAAGTTTGTGGATCCGCCGGATAGAACATTCCGGCGACATCAGCTGTTTTCTGCTTTAGCGGTGACATGGCGTCACATGCTACCGAGTTCCATCAGCTGGTCAATCCAAACCGCGGGAAAGGTATTTTTTCTCAAGTCATCCGGAAACTACCTGCGGCGATTCCTTAAATAAAATTTTACAAAACTTGTTTTCCTGCTGGACATTCCTGGCGAGTCAATTAATCACTCGCACAATGAATTTAAAAGACACTTTAAATTTGCCGAAAACTAACTTCCCCATGCGAGCAGATCTCGTTAAAAAGGAGCCCGTTAGAATTGAAAGGTGGCGATCCGATGGGGTATATGAAAAAATTCAGAGAAAAAATGCCAAGGGGGAAATTTTTATCCTCCACGACGGCCCTCCGTTCACCAATGGATACGTACACATCGGCACGGCCCTGAATAAAATCCTAAAGGACATAATCATTCGCTATAAATCCATGCGCGGATTCCGAACGCCCTATGTTCCGGGGTGGGACTGCCACGGATTGCCCATAGAGCACAAGGTCGTTAGTGGATTACGCCAGGAGAACAAGGATTTTGATTCGGTTTCCTTGCGCAAAGCATGTGCGGAATATTCGAGAAAATTCATAAAAACGCAGCGATCCCAATTCGAGCGCCTGGGCATTCTCGCCGACTGGGAAAATGACTACTGCACGATGGATCCGGCCTACGAGGAATGCGTACTTAATTTCTTCGGAGATTGCGTTGCCCAGGGTTTGGTCTATCGCAGCAAAAAGCCAATCTACTGGTCGATCCCATGCAAAACTGCGCTGGCGGAGGCGGAGGTCGAGTACAGGGAGCATTTGAGTCCATCCATTTGGGTGAAATTTAGGCTCAGTGGGGGGATTTGTGAAAAGTTTTCGGAGCTCACCTATGCGGTAATTTGGACGACAACCCCCTGGACGATCCCGGCGAACATGGCGATCGCGGTGCATCCGAATTTAAACTATGTGCTGCTAAATTGCGGAGAGGAAAATTATCTGATCTGCGAGGAGAGAGTGCAAGATTTTCTAGAGGCCTGCAAAATAAGTGGTCACAGCGTCCTGGCGATGCTGAAAGGATCCGAACTGAAGGGCTTGGCAGTTGAGCATCCACTAATTCCTCGCCAGGGAAAAATCGTTCTGGCAAATTATGTCACCACAGACTCTGGCACAGGCTGCGTTCACATTGCTCCCGGGCATGGACTGGAGGACTACGGCACGGGCATCGAAAATGGGCTTGAGATTTACTGCCCGCTAGACGACGATGGCAAATATATTGGCGATGGGAAAATTCCAGCGAAACTGGTGGGGATTAGCGTGCTGGATATCGATGGAAAGTGCGAGGCCAACGATGCGGTAATAAATATGCTGAGTGCGGCAAATGCTCTGCTGGCAAAGCAGCAATACAAACACCAGTATCCCCACTGCTGGCGTTCAAAAACACCTGTGATTTTCCGTGCCATGGCCCAGTGGTTTATAGCCCTGGACAAAAACAATTTGCGGGAAAAAATGCAGGAAGCCGTTGGAAAAGTCAATTGGGTTCCCGCCTGGGGAGAGCAGAGAATAAGGGCTGCCATCGCATCACGGGTGGACTGGTGTATCAGTCGGCAGCGAGCCTGGGGAATTCCTCTGCCAGCATTTTACAGCGGAAGCGGCGATGGGCTTCTGGATGAACATGTGATCAGGGAAATTGCGAAAAAAATAGGAAAATTTGGTTCGGACTTTTGGTTCGATTCGGATGAGAAAAAAATCCTGGAGGGGATTTCACTGCCCTCTGGATGGTCAATGGAAAAGATAAAAAAATGCACAGATTCCCTGGACGTTTGGATAGACTCTGGCAACAGCCACCGTGCCGTTCTGAAGAGCAATCCGAAACTGGCTTGGCCGGCAGATGTTTATCTGGAAGGAAGCGACCAGCATCGGGGGTGGTTCCAATCATCCATGTGGACAAGTATAATTTCCGGAAATGAAGGAGCTCCATTTAAAAATGTTCTCACGCACGGGTTTATAGTCGGAGAGAATAAAAAGAAAATTTCGAAAAGTGACGGTAAGCCGCAGACTGCCGATGACTATGCCAATAAATTTGGAGCCGATGTCATTAGACTGTGGATCTCTTCGGAGGATTTCCGCGGAGACATAACTATTTCCGATGATATCATAAATCACGTCTCCCTAACTTACAGAACGATAAGAAATACTTTGCGATTTCAGATGGGAAATTTATTTGATTTTGACCCCAAGGGAAATCAAGTTGAACAAAAAGACATGACGCTAATCGACAAGTGGATTCTTCAAAACACGAAACTTCTAATCAAAAACGCTACTGCGGCCTACGATTCCTACGAACTGCATAGAGTTTATCAGCTGATCAACAGATTTTGTTCCGTTGAATTGTCGGCAATCTACCACGATATTCTCAAGGATCGGCTGTATACCTTTGCTCCGAATTCGCCTGAGCGCAGGTCTTCCCAGACAGCGGTTCACATAATTTTACACACTATCCTTGCTTTATTGGCACCAATTACTACATTCACCTGTGACGAAGCCATGGCTTATGCATCGAACGACAGTGATTTCATAGACACCCATGTCCAGGAAATGGATTGGCCGAAATTAGAAATGATAGAAGATTTTCCTTCCGAAAAGCAGGAATTTGACACTCTGCTGGCGTTTAAATCAAAAGTGAATGAGCAACTGGAACGTGCCCGACAGGAAAAAATGATTGGGCAGTCACTGGATGCCAAAGCGATCATCAAAATCTCCTCCGACGATCCGCTGCTATTTTTATTAAAAAAATATGCTGAACTTCTCCCGGAAATATTTATAGTATCCCAGGTGGGAATTTGTGAAGTTTCGGATGAAGGCCTTTGTTCCATTGAAATAGCCGCTGCCGACGGTGAAAAATGTCCGCGCAGCTGGAAATGGGTGAATGAACTTGTTGACGCTGGAGAATTTGGACGAGTTTCCAAAAAATGCTTCGAAGCTTTGCGGGAGAAATATCCGGAAATGGTTAAAAAAAATTAGGAATGCAATGGGCACTATGGCAGTAGGTAATCAAATTTTAAGCAACAAAGAGGGCGGAAGGCATTTTGCCAGGAGCAGAAGGAGGGATGATTCTATTTTCTCCATTGAGGATGCCCGCAATTTGATACAGTCAAAGAAGGCAAATTCCTTTTTGGAAAAAAGTGATCAAACAATCGAAAAGAAAAAAAATATTCTCGCCAAAAAGACAAATGAGCCCGGGCAACAGAAGATTGGAGCGGCATCAATTGCTGATATTCTGGGATTTAATCCAATTTTATCAAAGCAGCCAAGCATTCGCGACAAGGATCCCGAAGAAATCCCTCTGAAATATAGAAAATACTACAAGCTTTTGCTGAAATTGAAAAACGATGTTAAAATTGAGCTTTCGAAACTGACGAATGATAATTTGGCGATTTCCGTTGGCAAAGTGAAGCAGGATGGCGTGGATCCGGAAATTGAGTCATTTGATTCCGAGTTTGCCATAAGCCTGATGGCAAACGAACAGGAGGCGCTGACAGAAATTGAAGAGGCAATTCAGCGCATTTACGACGGCACCTACGGCATTTGCGAGCTAACGGAAAAACCAATAGAATCGCAGAGATTACTGGCTGTACCATTTGCGAGATATTCCATAGAGGGTCAGCAGGAAATAGAAAAAAGCAGGAAATATGAAGTCTCCCAGGGGTCAATCTTTCAGATAGATCAGGCCGATGATGAAATGGCAGAATTTGAATCAGGGAATGAGTAGCAGAGCTGTAAAATATTTTTGCCTGATCACCGCGGGCGCGATTGCGATTTGCGATCAGATTACAAAGTTCGCCGTGCAAAAGTTCGCCGGCATAAATGCGATTAGAATCAATTCATTTCTGTCGCTCCGCTATGCGGAAAATACCGGTGCTGCGTGGAGCATGTTCAGAGGACATGCGTGGATTTTATCTGCGATTGGAATTCTTGCAATGGCTGCGCTATTTCTGTTCCGCAAGTACTTTGAAACTTCCATTCAAAAATTTATGGCAGCAGCGGTGGCCGGAGGAATTTTGGGCAATACCGCCGACAGAATTGCGAGGGGATACGTCATTGATTTCATCGACGTCGATTTGAAAATTTATCGCTGGCCAACGTTCAACATAGCCGATGCTGCAATTTGCATCGGTGTAATAATTTTACTGTTTACTTTTCAAAAAAAAGCGCAAAAAGCGTGCTGATTCCATGTTTTATTAGCCGTAAATTTCTAAAAAAAATGCCAAAGCAAGCCGAGTCTTTAATTCACGTTTCGAATCTTTGCAAAAGTTATGGCGACAACAAAATTTTAAAGGACGTGTCCTTTGATATAGAAAGCGGAGACTTGGTGTCACTGATCGGTCCATCTGGGTGTGGGAAGTCCACGCTGCTGCGGTGTCTCAACTGCTTGGAAGTGTTGGATGAGGGAGAAATCACCATAGACGGAGTTTGTTTGCGTGCAGTTGAGCACGAAAAAAACGAAGACCTTTTCTGGAAACTTGCCCATGATTTGCGGCAAAATGTGGGCATGGTATTTCAGGAGTTCAATCTTTTTCCCCACAAAACTTTGCTGGAAAATGTTTCCCTGGCGCAGGTGATAGTTAAAAAGGAAAATCCGGAAAAGGCCAGAGATTTGGCGATGATGCTGCTGGGAAAAGTTGGCCTGAAAAAATTTAGCGGACGCTACCCCTGGAGCTTGTCGGGAGGACAGAAACAGCGTGCAGCAATTGCACGTGCGCTGGCAATGAAACCAAAGGTTATGCTCTACGATGAGCCCACGTCATCACTGGACCCGGAAATGGTGGAGGAGGTGCTGCAGGTCATGCGGGATTTGGACCAGGAGGGAATGACGCAGATCATCGTTACCCACGAAATGCGATTTGCCAAAGATGCCTCCGATTATATAATTTACGTGGAAAATGGAGAGATTGTGGAAATTTCCGATGAGGATGAAATTTTTATAAATCCCCAGGATGAGCGGACACGTAGATTTCTCAAGCGATACATGTGATGAAAAAATTTCTTCTGGCGATATTTTTGCTTCTGGGATGCGGATTGTCTGCTGACGATTCGCTGCTAAGGTGGGCTGCTGATTCCGGAAGTGGAGCTCCAAACGTTTTTTATGCGGACAATGATCTGCTGGCCTTGACTGGATTTGAGAAGGATATCATAGAGAAAATTGCTGGCATCATCGGACGCAGGGCAGTGTTTTGCCAAAATGACTGGGAGGTGTTGATTCCAGGTTTGCAGAGAAATTTGTATGATGTGGTAATTAATGGCATCGTCACCAGTGAGGAAAGAAGCACCGCCGTTTCATTTTCGATTCCCTACTACGCGTGTCCTCTGTCGCTGATTATTCGAGCCGATACTGAGCAGATAAAATCTGTTCTGGATTGCAACGGCAGGAGCGTTGGGATTTTGCAGAATTCAAAGTCGGAGGTTGCGCTAACAAAGAATTTAAAAAGCGTTAAAATTGTCAACTACCCGGATGAATACAGTGCCATTGCTGATCTGAAAAATGGGCGCATTGATGCCATAATCCTAGATGGGCAGATTGCAGCATATTACACCAAATATCTTCCAAATTTGAAAATCATGGATGAATTTGAGGAAGTGAAATATTCCATCGCTCTGGCGAAGGGGAACGACAAGCTTTTAGCTGAGATCAACCAGGCAATCGACGCGATGAAAAAAGATGGTTCGCTGAATGCAATTATCTCAAAGTGGGGGATAGGCAACGGCAGTTACGCCAAACTAATTGCCACGAAAGAGCGGGGAGAACAGCTACTAGCCCGAAATGTAAAAGAGACGGAGAAAGGTAAGATTTTTCTCAGTAGACACCTAAAATTGGTGCCATTTTTTGCCAAGGCTGCTTGCATTACGCTGGTACTTTCGACTCTGGGAATGGGGGTAGCCATTGTATTTGGAATTTGTTTTGCAGTCATAAGGGAGTATGGGCCAAAATGGATACGCCTGATTATCGTGTCAATCATAGAGTTTTTGCGCGGCACACCGCTTCTCATACAATTATTTTTTATCTTCTATGGCCTTCCGCGCATAGGGATTACGCTGTCTCCAATAGTTGCGGGAATTCTTACGCTTGGAATTAATTACGCCTCCTATGAAACGGAAAATTTTCGTGCGGGAATGGCTGCTGTTCCCTATGGTCAAATGGAAGCTGCACGGGCATTGGGAATGAGTCAGTGGCAATCCCTTCGCCACATCATATTGCCGCAGGCGTTTACTTTTATTTTGCCTCCGCTGACAAACGATTTCATAGCACTGCTGAAGGACTCTTCCCTGGTTTCTCTGATCACAATAGTGGAGCTTACAAAGGCGTATTCCATTGCGGCGAGTAATTCCTTTGATTTTTTTGGCGTTGGAATAATTGTTTCCGTGATCTATTTTCTCATTGGACTTCCGTTTGTGCGCATTGCAAGATGGGCGGAACATCACATGAAGCTGGAAAAGCGGGCATACGCCTCCAGAAAACTTCGCAAGATGTAGAGTTTTCGGAAAGACTTTTTAAAAATAGGGGAAAGATAATGCCTTGCCGCGAACCCGAGGACATTGCCCCTTTCTCTGGAATTCGCGTATCTCTTTAACCGCTGCGCATTCTGTTGGATATTATCTTCTGTGCTTCACGGATGGCTTCACTTTTCTTGAGTGCTTCGCGTTTGTCAAACAGCTTCTTTCCTTTGCAAATGGCTATGCTGATTTTAGCGAGGCCATGCTTGAAAAATATTTTCAGGGGAATGACCACCATTTTTTCACGTTCAACTGCGACCAAAATTTTTCTTATTTCAGCGCCATGGAGCAGCAGCTTTCGTGGCCGTGTGCTGTTGTATTCGCTGAGTGTGTGGAACTTATACTCTGTGATGCTTAAATTATAGATGAACAATTCTCCGCTGCGGTTCGGACGAACGAAAGCATCTCCCATTTGGGCATTCCCGCCACGCAGAGACTTTACTTCGGGGCCAAGCAGGGCAACTCCCGCCTCAAAAGTTTCCCCGATGAAATAATCATGGGAGGCTTTTTTATTGCGGATTTCGCAAACGCTGCCTTTGTCTTTTTGAGACTTTTTCATGGCATTTGCTCACCTCCGCGAAAAATTTAATTCCAACGAAATTCGTTTTGAAGTTCGTAGGTGAGTTTTCCTTCTATGATTTCCTTTAGGGCGATGTCTTCCATGTCGAGTTTTTCCAGCGAATCAGTCAGAGGCTTCGCTCCCGCCTTCAATTGTTTAACCCTCTTTGACACAACATTTATCAATATGTTCGGCTCTCTTACAATTGCAGATGCTGCCTTCAAATAATCGTCTCTCATGCAAACCTTTAAACTGAATAGCAAAGAATCCACGGGTGCCGAGTCAATATTTAATGTTGTCTTCCCGGGCGAAATAATTCATTTTCTGCTCGATTTATGGCGGTGTCGAGGAAACAATGCTTAATATTTTTTCTATCCTGCTTTTTGATAGTTTTTGGATTTCCGGGGGAATCTGTTGGCATCGGAGCAATAACGGACTCAATCCTCTCCACCAGCGGCTTGACGCGAAATGTCTTCAGCATAATTTACACCTGTGCGACGGTAACTGGATGTTTTTTAGTTCTGCTCAGCAATCGCGTGGTCGATGAAATTGGCGTGCGAAAATCCACTCTGGGAGCACTACTAATCTGGACGTTTGTTTTTTTTGTGCTGGGAAATTGCGAAAAATTTTATGTCTTATTTGCAAATGTTTTCAGCCGATCAGCATATTTAATTCTATTTCTCTATTTAAATTTTTCTCTGCTGAGGTTTTTGGGCCAAAGCATGCTGCCAATGCTGGGACGCATTCAGCTTGTAAAAACTTTTAGTGAAAATCAAGGTTTCGCAATAGCCATGAGTGGAATATTTTCTGCCACTGTTTCGGGGGGGGCGCAGCACATCATGCATTTTTTAACCCGGGGAGGCGAATGGCAGAGTGCCTATAAAACGCTGGCAGTTGTCGCTGTTGGTGTTTTTGTTGTCTTTTTTTTATTCTTCGAGGATGTACCCTCCGGCATCAAATTTTCACCGCAGCCGGGGGGAATTGTGGAGCCGCAAATTAAAATTTCCAGGCGAAAATTGCTGAAAATGCCGGTGTTTTGGTGCATAGCACTGCCGGTATGCATAAATTCACTGATTGGGAGTGGGTCAATGGTTCACATTGTTGATATTTTTCGGGAAAACGGAATTGGATCCAGGTTTGCCCGTGACAGCTGCTTCTACCTGTGTTGCATATCGGTGCTCACAGGCCCACTATTTGGCAGACAGATTGACCAAAATAAAATAAAACGATGCATATTGATGATGCTCTGCCTGCAGCTTCTTGGACTAATTGGATTGGAATCCTGCGGAAGTATTTTGGGAATTGCCCTGTACGTTATTTGCACGGGAAGTTCGTGGGGGGGGTATGGAATCTTGAAAACCGCTGCCTGGGCGAAGATATTTGGAGACAGAGATATCGGATCAATCCTCGGATTAATATATTTTTCTTCCGCAATTGTTGGAGCGATTGGGGTCTCCCTCATGAGCTTTTCCAGCACACACCTGGGCTCATATTCGCATCTAATGCATGCGATAGAAGCAGTGATCATAGGCGTAATTATTTTCGTCATCAGAAAATTTCCTGGTGTGGTGTGATATTTTTCACCTAGTTTTGATTTTTTTGGAACAATTTCATTTGACTAGTATGCGGATGAAAATCATAATGTGTGCTGAATTTCGCCGAGGTATTGCAATGTTTTATATATGAAAAATTAAATCGGTGGATCGCAGGAAAGATAATATGGAAAAGAAAGATTTTTTCAAAAGTTTACGCATGTTTTTCCCCGTATTTACATTGCTACTGCTGGTCGGTTGCGGCAAGGTTGAATTGCTGTCGAATCTTCCGGAAAAGGAAGCAAATGAAATCGTTGCTCTCATGCAGCAGCATAAAATTCCAATTACGAAAAAAGCAGGTGTCGAGCTGACGTGGACGATCGTACTGAAAAATTCCGATGACTTCTCCAGGGCGGTTAAAATTTTGAACTCAAGGGGGTATCCCAGCGTGCAGTACAACACAATGGGACAAATTTTCCAGAAGACCGGATTTGTTTCGTCCCCGCTGGAAGAGCGCGCCAGGTTCATGTATGCTCTCTCTGAAAGCGTCGGAGAAACTCTGAATAAAATTCCGGGTGTTTTGACATCTCGCGTCCACATAGTTTTGCCGGAAAGCGATACCTATGCGGACACAGTTACGGAAGCATCAGCGTCGGTATTTTTAATTTACAAGGCCGGCAGCAATTTGGACGAGTCCGTTCGGGAAATAAAATATCTCGTCGCAAATAGTGTGCAGGGGCTAGACTACGATAAGATTTCAATTGCTATGTTTCCCATAGCTTTCGAATCCGATGATGTGATTGACAGCGTGATTGACTCGAATGTAAATGTCCTTGGATTAAAGATGACAAGCGACGCAGCTGTAAAATTTGTGATTGTGATTGTGATGCTGGTCGTCCTGCTGCTGTGTGTTTCCGGAGCGGCAGCTTTCCTGTTCTGGGAACTAAGGAAATCAAGGAGACTGGCCGGAGTGACAAAAACAGTTCAGCAGAGTACCCCGGTTGTTGTGCAGGAAGGTGCGGCGGCCGTAAGCGAATTGGATGATGAAGAGCCAGAAAAAGAAGAAAATAGTATGCCACCCGAAGAAAAATGATAGGGTTTACCAATGGTAGATATAGCCAAAAGTTTGAAAAATATTGTTGTATCCAATTTCGATTACTTTCAAAATTGGTATAATTTTAATTTTAAAATTGAGGAGAGCCTATCCAGCAAGAGACGGGAACAGATTTTAAATGTCTATCGGCAGGATGTTTTTGAGATTTTGCTGGGATCGGAGTGCACAAAAACCACTCTGAGAAAAAATTTACTGAGCATATTTGGACTAACTAATGTTGTTGACTACGACATAGCGGGAGAGGTGGTTCAGCTGGCAATAACAAAAAAAGAACTTCTCGAACGCGCCATGATTGCTTCCGGCGCCATATTTTGGTATAGGGAAATAGCAAAAATCGTCAGCAAAAAGGAACTAAACGCCCTGCAGGAGTTCATAGGGGAAGACGTTTACTCCTTCATCATTAGGAGGGGCATGATGCTCTCGAAGATGGTCCCACCTCTGAAAAAAACATTTTCAAAAGGCGAAATGATCGGCAAGCAAATCGCAGAAACTGGAAGGGAAATACTCTGCAGGGCGTTGTTTAGGATCCCCGGAGAGGTGAAAAAAAGATTGGATCTAATACTGGAGGAGCAACTTAATATTCCTGCGGAATGCGATGAAATTCTGGCGAAAAAATGTTTCGACCTTATGAAATTTTCTCTGGAAAAGTTGAATGTAAACAAGGGTAATCAGGCATGACACACAATATTTACCAAATTCAATTGAGGTCCTTCGATTTAAAGCAAGCCGGCAAGGTGTTGAAGGCGAAGTCGTATGCCGCACTGCTGAACAGCAAGGACCTGTTGTCATCGACAAAAGTTACCTGCGAAACAATCCTGCAGGAGGCACAAAAAAAAAGTGATGATGTCATAGATGCAGCTGATAAAAAGGCAAATACCATAGTTGAGGAGGCGAAGAAAACTAAACAGGAGGAAGAAAAACGTGGATACACTGATGGCTTGGCAGCTGGGAAACAGGAAATTTCCAATGTTATGATGGATTTCGTCACAAAGAGTGCGAACAGTTTCTCACAACTTGAGAAGGATGTGACGGAAGTTGTTAAGGTAGCTCTGCGAAAAATTATTGGAAAAATCGACAAGACGGAGTTGATCGTAAGCATAGTTAAAAATTCTTTGCAAAAAATTAAATTGCAAAAGCATGCAACGCTGAAAGTTGCACCCTCCGAAGCACAACTGCTGCGGGACAGAATAACAGAAATTACACAGGACACACCAATTTTGGAACATTTGGAAATTCTTTCCGATGCACATCTGCAGCCGGGATCATGCCTTCTGGAGACCGAGTTGGGGATAATAGATGCAAGTATATCGGTGCAACTTGAATCCATGGAAAATGCACTGTCAAAGGTAAGGCCATAGAAACAATGAGCGAAGAAGAAGACAATTCAAACCCTTTCCTCTATATAACTGACCAGCTGGAGCAGTCCATAGAGGATTCGTCGCTCATTCAAATAAAAGGCAAAGTTATACAGGTCGTGGGAACCATAATAAGGGCTTCCGTCCCGAGTGTAAAAATAGGCGAATTGTGCATTCTGAAAAATCCCTGGGAAGAACATGAGCTGATGGCAGAGGTCGTTGGATTTTCCTCCCAGGCGACACTTTTGACCCCAATCGGGGATATTCGCGGAGTTTCCCATTCAACGGAAGTAATTCCGACGGGAAAGGTCCACATGGTTCCCGTGGGGGATAAGCTCCTTGGTAGGGTGGTTGACGGCATCGGACGGCCCCTCGACAGTGACAAAAAGGGACCTCTTGAGACAACGGACTTCTATCCGGTCTACTGCGATCCGCCAAACGCAATGCTTAGAAATCCAATTGATAAACCTCTGGCGCTCGGAGTGAGAGCACTCGATGGTTTGCTTACCTGTGGAGAGGGACAGAGAATGGGTATTTTCGCCGCTGCTGGAGGAGGAAAAAGCACACTGCTGGGCCAGATAATAAGAAACACAGAAGCCGAAGTAAATGTTCTTGCACTGGTTGGAGAGCGTGGCCGTGAAGTGAGAGAATTTGTGGAAAAAGATTTGGGAGAGGATGGACTCAAGCGATCAGTTCTTGTGATTTCAACATCGGATAGATCCTCAATGGAGCGCCTAAAAGCTGCCTATGTTGCAACGGCCATAGCAGAATATTTTAGGGATCATGGGAAAAAAGTATTATTTCTGATGGACTCGGTTACTCGCTTTGCCCGTGCCCAGCGTGAAATCGGTCTGGCAGCAGGGGAACCACCCACCAGGCGAGGATTTCCTCCGTCCGTTTTCGAAACGCTGCCAAAGTTGATGGAAAGGGCTGGTCAATCGGAAAAGGGATCCATAACGGCGCTCTACACGGTTCTTGTGGAAGGCGATGACATGACCGAACCAATAGCCGATGAAACAAGATCCATCATCGACGGACACATAATTTTATCCAGAAAATTGGCCGGAATGAATCACTATCCTGCCATTGATATTCTGTCGAGTGTTAGTCGTGTTTTTAATCAGGTAACGGATGAGCGCCACAGGAAAATTGCAGCTAAACTGAGAACAATTATGTCAAAGTATCAGGAAGTTGAACTGCTGATCAGAATCGGAGAATACAAGAGAGGAGCTGATAAAATTACAGACGAAGCAATAGACAGGATAGAAGCTGTTAATGCTTTTCTCAGGCAGGGCCTATCCGAATGTGATGATTTCAAAAAAACAGTAGACAAAATGGCAAAAGCGGTCGGATTATAATGGCAAAGTATGTCCTAGAAGAAATGCTGCGTGTCCGAAATTTTCGAAAGGATATAGCTGAGAGGAATTTAAAGCAGGCGCAGAGGCTATTGGAGGAAGCCAAAGCCAACGTGACAAAAGCGGAAAAAACTCTGGCGGATTTTAAAATTTTCATGGAGAAAGAATCGGAGCGACTGTATCAAAAAATAATGCGACAAAAGGTGAAAAAGGGGTCTGTTGATGAGTTGTACTATGCCATAAAAGTCTTGAAAAATAAATTGATAACGCACGAGCAGAATTTGGATGCAGCAAAGGATAATTTGGTTAAATCGGAGCAAAATTTGGAGGAAAAGCGCATAATATTGCAGGATGCCAATAAAAATGTTGAAAAAATAAATTCCCACAAAGCGGATTGGATGAAGGAGGCACTAAAAGAAGAAGAGTTGGCTCTTGACAAGGAATTGGAAGAATTTGCGAAAAGCAAGGCTTCGGTGGAAGAATTTTAGAGGGAGATTACAATGGTTGACAAAATTAAAAATCAAGGATTGGAAAAAGGGCGCAGTGATTCACTCAGCGGCGATAATTTTTCCAGAAAAGAAATTGCTGATGTAAACAAAAGGGCAGATCCTCGTGATGCAGCATCTTTTGCGGACAGCTTTGCGAAGAAAAAACATGATCAGGGAAAAAATGAAAGTGGGAAATTACTGCAGAAGAGTGATTTTCCGAGCGACTCAAGTGAAGAAAAAATTCCCCGTCAATCCGGATTTGTTGCAAATGAAAAACGCACTTCTGCCGAAGAAAAAAAATTGGATGCAGATGGCGTGCTGAATTCCGAAAATATCAAGGATGCATCCGCATTAAATGGCATGCAGATACTGAATAATCTGCAAATGCAGCGCATTGAGTCGGCTTCAGCGTCAGCGGAGGCTGCAAATGTCATAAAAAATTTGGGCGTGGAAGTTGCTGAAAAAATTATTGCCTCCTATGAGGCCTTAAACGCGAAGCAGGAGGTGCGCATTACCCTGCAGGAGAACATTTTAAAGGATACGGAGATATCAATTTCAAAGGATGGTAAATCTTTAAATGTCAACTTTGTCACCCAATCGGATGAATCCGCTAGTATTTTAAATCATCGCAGTGGAGAATTGCGCACGCAGCTGATGGAAAAATTGCATGGCATAGATCACATTAGCATAGGTGTCGAACGCCAGGAATCAAACGAAAATCAGAGTGGCGACGGCCGTTCCGGGAAGCAGAAGAGAGATCAGGAAGAAGAACAAAAAAATAGCAATCAATAGCTATATGCGTTGACATTTGTCCCATTGCATCATACTTGGGCCATGAATATGATTTTTGAATGGCTGAGGACTGTACTGGTGCTACCATTTAGCGTGCTGGTTATCATTCCATCGATTACTTTATACTTTACGGGGTACCAGTGGAGACCGAATGCGCCAATTTTGGCAGCCGCGGGGTGGATTTCACTGGGTGCCGGTTTATTCCTTGCTGCGTGGACAATGCGATTGTTCGATAGGGAAGGGGAGGGAACGGCGGCGCCCTGGGCACCTCCACGCAAATTGGTCACAGCGGGGCCCTATGGACATGTTAGAAATCCAATGATAAGCAGTGTTTTGCTAATGCTAATTGGAGAAGCTCTGCTGCTGAATGCCAATGTGATTTTTCTGCTGTTTTTTTTGTTTTTTGGTGGCAATATGATTTATTTTCCATTTTTCGAAGAAAAGGACTTGGAAAAGAGATTTGGGCAGGAATATCTGGAATATAAACGCAATGTTCCACGCTGGATTCCCCGCCTCACCCCGTGGAAAAACAAAGCATGCGGCTAGAATCAGTCTCTATGCCGCATCTCTGATGCCTCCCGGAAGAATTTAAATTTTTGGGTGTGCGTCTTTGAAATCATGGGATTGTTCGAATTCATATCCCAGTGCTAAAATTTCGTGCTCATGAAACGCTTTTCCGATAATTTGTATTCCCATTGGCAATCCAATTTTTGAAAATCCGCATGGCACAGAAACTCCGCAAAGACCTGCAAGATTGACGGGAAGGGTGTAAATGTCGCTCAAATACATCTGCAGAGGATCGGAAGTTTTATCTCCAATTTTGAAAGCAGTGGTTGGAGTCACAGGAGCAATCAGAGCATCAACGTTGTCAAATGCTGCCATGAAATCATTTCTAATCAGCGTCCTAACTTTTTGTGCGCGCAAATAATAGGAATCAAAATTTTCGCTGCTCAGAGCAAAGGTTCCCAGGATGATTCTGCGCTTTACTTCCATTCCAAATCCTTCGCCCCGGGTCTTCGAATATATGTCAATGGCATTTTTTACATTCTCTGCTCGGTATCCGTAGCGAATGCCATCGAATCTCGCAAGATTTGCCGACGCTTCCGCCGTTGCAATAACATAGTAAGCGGCTAGAGCATATTCAGTCATCGACAATTGCACTTCCCTTACCCTATGCCCTGAATTTTCATAAAAATTAATCGCACTCTCAATGGCCTGCCTAATTTCCGGATCTAAACCAGTTCCTAAAAATTCCTTTGGAATGCCTATTGTTTTGACAGCTTTGTAATTTTTAAGCTCATTCACATAGTTTTTTTTCTCAAATGGGTAGCTGGAAGAATCTTTTACATCGTGTCCAGCAACTATTTGAAACAGCGTTGCCACGTCTTCAATTGATCTGCCAAATTGCCCTATCTGGTCCAAAGAACTGGCAAATGCAACTAGTCCATACCTACTGACCGCTCCATAGGATGGCTTTAGGCCAATTACTCCGCAAAACGCTGCCGGTTGGCGCACAGATCCTCCGGTGTCTGACCCCAAAGCCAAAATTGCTTCCCCGGCTGCCACCGCTGCTGCACTGCCACCACTACTGCCACCGGGCACACGCGTGATATCCCACGGGTTGCAAACATTCCCGTAGAAGGAATTTTCATTGGATGATCCCATTGCAAATTCATCCATGTTTGTTCGCCCCCAGAGTACGCTTCCAGCGGAACGCAACCGCTCTATGACTGTTGCGTCGTAGGGGGAAACATATCCTTTCAAAATTTTAGAGCCGCATGTTAGAGGCTGCCCATTTTCGGAGATGACGTCTTTTATTCCAATGGGAATTCCATCGAGTGGACTTAGTTTTCTCCCACCTTTTCTTCTCTCATCGGATGCCAGTGCCTCCTCCAGAGTTTTCCTCTCATCAAAACTAATGAAAGCATTCAGCTTGCCGTCAATCGACTTTGTTCTTTCAATCACGGCCTTTGTCAAATCAACGGAAGTAATTTCTCCCGAATCCAACAATTTTTCCAATTCACTGGCAGATTTGTAAAAAATTTCATTGCTCATTTTTTTCCTATTCTACGACTTTCGGCACAATAATTTGATCATTTCTTTGCTGCGGAGCATTCATGAGTGCAGTTTCCACAGCGAATGTTTGTCCGATTTCGTCTCCGCGAAAGATATTGCGCAGGGGTATGGAGTGCGCAGATGGTTCAATTTTTTCCACATCGACACTTGATAGCTTTTTAAGGTGTGACAAAATTGAGGGAAGGCTCTTTGAGAGTTCATTTTTCTCATCTTCAGACAGTGAGATGCGTGCGAGGGATGTGATGTGGTCCAGATCCATGGCGGCGTTTTCATTTTCGTTCATATTTGTTTCCTTACTTCATAGAGTTTTTCGATATCCTTTTGTGCAGCGCTGAAAGCCGTCTGCACTTCAGTATCCGTGAGTGTTCGCCTATCCGAACGATAATTTATAGTTACACCAATGCTTTTTCTCCCCTCCGGATTTTCAGTCCCAGTGTAAATGTCGAAAACATTTGTCGATTCTATGAAAATGTCCTCGCCGGCGTTTTTTTGAGCTGCTTTCATCACATTATTCTCAACCGTTGCAGCGTTTTCATGAAGTTTTACAACCAGTGAGATATCCTTTGATACTCTCGGAAACTGGCTAAACGGTTTATGGGATTCCTTTTCCAATTTTCTGGAAAAAATTGACGGATGCACGATTATTTCAGCGGCCAAAATGTTTTGCTTTATGTCAAATTTTTTTAGCAAGTCCAGGCTGAGCATGCCGCAGGTTGCCTGAACTTTTTCAAAACTCAAGGATCCGGAATACGCTGCATATGCTGACTGCCAGAGACCACTCAGCTTGATGGAACTAAATGGGGAAAGTTCCTGGGAAAAATTTTTTAAAATGGGGATAATCAGGGCCTTAATGTCATAGAAATCACATTCCTGAAGACTTCTCCAGGAACGTCCCATTGGCTTTGCCGGCATTAGACAGGAAACTGCCAGGCATTCATTAAATTGGCCATCGATTTTCAGAACAACACGGCCGACTTCAAAGAATTTTCCGTCGCAATTTCCGTTTTGAATGTTCAGCCTGAGACTTTCGAGTAATCCCGGAATTAGTGAATTTCTGAAGCAGTTTTGATCGGCGCTTAGAGGGTTTTGCATAGCCAGTACCGATCCTTCTCCCATAAATTGTTCCATTTCTCTCTGATTGCGCAGGGATAGATTGTAGCACTCAAAAAATTCGTGATTCGACAGATAATTGCTAGCTTTTTGAGTAAATGCTACCGATTGATCGGTATTGCGGTGAATTCCCATGCCCCTAACTGCGACTGAGGGAATTTTATCGGTGCCATATATTCTCAAACATTCTGACACGACATCCGCAGGGCATGTTATATCCGGTCGGTGGGCTGGAACGGTCACTTGCCAATGTTTTTCGCCAATCTTTTCAACTTTAAATCCCAAATTGGTTAAAATTTTTTCAGAAATATCAAAGGGTATGGCAAATCCGCATAGCTTTTCGATGGATGAGGGATCAAAGTCGATGCCAAACGTCTGCCGCTTGGGGGATCCAACCTTCCAGCAGCAGGAAACTATTTCTCCGCCGCAAGTTTCACCGATTAGATGTGCCACTCTTTGGCAATTTTGTGCTACATTTGCCGTGTCAATATCCCTGGAAAATCTGTGGGAACTTTCCGTTGAAACATTTAGATCCTTTGCCGTTTGGCGTATGTTATCAGGATTAAAATATGCGCTTTCTATGAGAATGTCTACGGTGCTGGTGTCAACCTCAGCGTCTATGCTGCCCGTTACTCCTGCAATCACAAGAGGCCGTTCGCCATCGCAAATCACCATCATTGTGTGATCCAAAATTCGCTGTTTTCCGTCGAGGGAAGTAACGGTTTCGCCATCTTTTGCCTGTCGAATTACAAGCCGATTGCCATGAATTTTCTTGGCGTCGAAAATGTGGACCGGCTGCCCAGTTTCCATCATCACCCAATTTCCCACGTCTACGGCGTTGTTGATCGACCTTATTCCCGCGGCGGCGAGATCATTTTTCATCCAATCCGGGCTGCTTCCAATTTTAATGTTTTTTATGCAAATCGCGGAATAGCATTCGCAATTGTCCGTTTCGATCGAAATATTTTCCATGAAATGATCAGAGGGGCACACTTCCGAAATTTTTCCTTCCACTATCTCGGGAAGCTTCAGTTCCATGCTTAGTTTTGCTGCCACATCTCGGGCAACTCCGATGTAGCTCAAACAATCTCCGCGATTAGCAGTTAGGGATAGATCAAAGATCGTGTCACTGTGGATTTTTATTTCATCGTGGAGACATTTTCCCACCTTGCTCTCCCCCGGAAGAATAAGTAGGCCCAGGTGGTCATCACTGAGTCCTAACTCTTTTCCGCTGCACATCATTCCATCGGAATCGATGCCACGCAAATTGCTTTTACTGATTTTAAAATCCCCTGGTAAAATCGTTCCCGGTAGCGCAACTGGCACATGGTCATTCAGTTGGAAATTTTTTGCTCCGCATACGATTTGCCGCACATCATCTTGGCCGACGCATACTCGGCAAACGGATAATTTGTCAGCATTGGGGTGTGGATCGATTTGCTGAATTTCTCCTATGACAAGTGTTTTTTGCCTGGAAACTCCAATTTTTTCAATGCCCTCCACCTCCAACCCTATGGATGTAAAAATTTCGGCCAGCTCATCATCTGCAACTTCTAAATTCAGATACCTGTTCAGCCATCTAACGCTTATTTTCATAGATTGTTATAGTTGGGTAGTGGGTAAAAAAAATTTCGTTTTTTGCAAGCAAAGTCTATTCCAAATAATTAAGCAGCAAAAATACACAAATATTACGCGGTGGTTTTTGCAAAATTTTTACGAATATTGCTTGCAAAACAAACAAAAATACGAAGATCCTGTCTGCTTACCAGGAGAGCATATGAGTGACGCGAACATGGACAGCACGAGCTATTCACAAATAAATTATGATATCAATCGACCAATTAAGCGTTCAAGCGAATCAGATATTTGGAATGAAGTGGATATGGACGAATCAGATATTCGGAATGAAGTCCAGCCTCAACCGTTTGGAATAAAAGTAAAAAAATTATCAGACTGTGATTCACAGTATTATGTTACTCAGAGACCAGCAAACTATAATTTTAATTCATTTTATGAAGTGCCGAATTACCCCAATTCAAATTTACTCCATCAAAATTTGATAGACCCCAATTTAAATTCCAAAATAGAATTGGAGGATAGAGTTGCAGAAGTGGGAGAAAATATTCGGCAGGATAAAAATAAATTTACGGGAATCTCGGGATGCTGTTTTCACTCGGGGTGCTGTTTTAAATAAATTCAGGGCGCCAGACCGGGTCGAAGGAAAAAATTTACACGTGCCTGGTTTTTGACAACTACGTTTTTATTTGTATTTGCGTGGCGCTTTTTGTACAATATTTCGCAGATTTAACTTGTAAAAGTCTGAAAATTGTAAAAACTTCGTGGCACAACCAAGGATAAGATATGAGCGACAATGTAAATTTCTCCAATAACGAATGCTGCCCAAAATTTGATTATGTCAAGTGTCTAGACGGGAATGAATTGACAAATACGACAAAAGCGGAGGGCTCACCTGTTCTAGTTCAAACGGAAAATAATCAGTCGGATGGACTAAAAAAAGCAAAGCTGGAAGATTCTCCAAAGCTCACTGCAACCAACGAGGTGCCAAATTTTACGGAACCAAAATGCAAAGCTCCGGAAGTGACACTACAGAATAGATCTGTGGAAATGGATGTTGCTAGTGACAGCGAGGAAGTCGAAGTGGATGAAACATCGGATACGGATGAAAGTGATTCGGAAGCATACTTAACCGATGAAACAGAAGTTGATGCAGAGGATGAAGCAAGATCTGATGGCGAGGTAGAGTCTGATGACAAAGGGAAAATTGCGGACGGAATTAAAACCCCAGACGAAAAACCCGAAGAGACGAAAAAATCTGAAAAATAGATCAAGGGGTAACTTTTTTCGAAGTAAAAAATACTTTGAAAATTTGATAAATCGTGGACTAGGATCTGTGCTTTGATTTTTACTCGACAATGTCAGAATAAAATCAAAGTATTCGCCCGTGCGGATAGTTTCTTGGAACGTTAATGGATTGCGTGCAATCCTCGGGAAGAATTTTCACGAGGCACTCGCGAGCGTAAATCCCGATATCCTGTGTCTCCAGGAAATAAAAATCGATGAGCATTCTCTTGCCCGAATGAAATTGGACACATCTCCCTATGGGAGTATTTTCAATCCCGCCCAGAGAAAGGGCTACTCCGGCACTGCAATTTTTACTAAAATTTCCCCCCAAAGCGTTGATTGCAATACGAAGCTTGACGGATTGATAGAAGTTCCCGAAGGGCGAGTGATTCTGGCGGAATACGCCAATTTTTACCTGATAAATGTCTACACTCCGAATTCCGGAGGAAATTTGCAAAGGCTGCAATTTCGCCATGAAACCTGGGATGTCGAAATGCTAAAAACACTGCAGAATCTAAGAAAAGTAAAGCCAGTAATTCTCTGTGGCGACATGAATGTTGCGCACAGGGAAATCGACCTGGAAAATCCGGCAGAGAATCATTTTTCTCCCGGATTCACGGATGAAGAGCGGGAAGGAATGACAAATTTTTTGGACAATTTTGGAATTGATGCCTTTAGAAAATTTTATCCGTACAGTGCAAAACGCTACAGCTGGTGGTCCTACAGAATGCGTGCCAGAGAGAGAAATGTTGGATGGAGGATAGATTACACCCTGGTCGATAGGGCAATTGAAGACAGGATCCAATCCGCATTCATCAGAGATGACATTTTGGGATCTGATCACGCTCCCGTGGGAATAGACATTGATCTGTCCCCGGTCTAGTTGATCTGTCCCCGGTCTAGTTCATCAGGGAAATTTGTGGTATATTTTCCTTGAAGTTTCCATTGTAATCAGTTGCATGCGAATTGCTTTGAGCGCAGTATTTTGCCCGATGGTGTAATGGTAGCACAACGGATTCTGACTCCGTTTGTTTAGGTTCGAGACCTGATCGGGCAGCCACCCGTCCCAACTGCAGAGGCATGGAAATTTACTTTTGGAGAGGCAAAATAGCAGTCTTTGTGGAAAATCTATTTTTTAAGAAAACTTTCAATGGACTTGGAACACGTATGCCCAGCCAAGTCAGCAAATGTTACACACTCTCCATCCGAATCCGCTATGAAAATTTCAAAATCCTCAGCGAGAGAAGAATACGAATCCACCACTTTGTTATCAATTTTTATTCTGCAAAAACCCTGCTCGCACATTATATCTGATATTTCGTGGCGGCGGAGAAAATCATCGACCGTTTTTTGGAAATCAGTGCCATTCTGCTGAGCTTCTTTCGGGGAATTTTGCGCTGGAACCTGAGTGGAAGTAAAATGCCTCCTGTGGCTTTTCTTTTCATGGGAAATATTTTCATTGCCATAGCCGTGGAGCGCATATCGCTTTCGCATCAGTAAATTTTTTGTGCGCTTGGCTGCAAATCTGCCTCTGCTGTATTCGATTTTTGAAATTTGATTATCATAGACTCTAAGTCCGAAAAATGCAGTAATTGCAAACACTAGCGCTAGTATCGTGACGGGCTTCATGCAAATTCCTATTACTTGATTTCTGCACAAATGCAATTGCATGGCAATAATCGATGGGATTTGCTTTATTGCTAATAAGATCTGCTGCCCCCATTGAACAAGCGTATTTTCAATGTATTTCACTAGTTTTTTTAGGAGCACATATGGGCTAATCACTATGCTCACTACACCATGAAAAACTTTCACGACACAGTCCTTTATGCTGCGTAGGCCGCCGAGGAACCAGTCGCGGATGGACGATACGACTTTGTGTATTGCGAGCGAAATCTGCTGTCCCCATTGAACAAGAGTATTTCCAATGTATTTCACTAGTTTTTTTAGTAGCACATATGGGCTAATCACTATGTTCACTACACCATGAAAAACTTTCACGACACAGGTCCATGTACAAATTTCTCTTAAAAGCATTGATTTACACACACCAGATATTTGTATGATTTCTCGCCAACAGTGGCGCAGGAATTGGAATATCTTCCCAATACACGATTCGCATAAATTCAGTAATTTTTCTATCAAAACTACCAAAGGCCAAATCAGAATTTGCAGATTTTTCCCACTTTCTCTCAGATCATTTCTTGCTGTTGCCAGCACATGACTCGCAAAACTATCCAAAAATAGTGCGATTTCAGTAGTTATTGCTTGAAAGTTTCTTACCGGATGGCACAGAACATCGTTCGTTTTTTTCACAAATTTAATTGGAAAAGCAACCAATGCCGCTGCAACTTTTTCTATGCACTGCAAAATATAGTTCTTCATCACATGCACTCCCAACTTTTTTTCGTCCTAAGCAAATTTTCCATATCGATGAAAACTTAAATTTTTTTGAAAAGTCTATTTAATATCCACAGGATTTAAATCCCAAATTTTTTCTGCGTATTCTCGAATGGAGCGATCACTAGAAAATTTTCCAGATCTTGCCACATTGAGTATAATTTTCTTTGCCCATTCCTGTTTGTTCAAAAATATTCTTCCAATTGTGTTTTGCGTTTTCAGATAGCTTTCGAAGTCCGCCAAAACAAAAAATGGATCCCCTGCGTCGAGCAAACTATTCCTCACCTGCTTAAGCGGCGCTTCTCCGAATTTCACAGTGAAATAGTCGGAAGCCATCCAGTCTAGAACATTGTGCAATTCTTCGCTTTGATTGTAGTACTCATAGGGATTGTACCCCCTTTCCCGCAAAGTTTTAAGTTCGCTCTCCGTGTGGCCGAAGACAAAAATATTCTCATCTCCTACCTCTTTCGCAATTTCCACATTCGCTCCATCCAGTGTGCAAATTGTGCAGGCTCCATTCATGGCAAGCTTCATATTCCCAGTCCCTGATGCCTCCTTTCCGGCCGTTGAAATTTGCTCTGACAAATCCGCTGCCGGAATGATTTCACAGGCGAGGGAAACATTGTAGTTGGGAAGAAAAACCACGCGAATCTTATCGTTGTTGGGATTGTTGTTCACTTCGTTCGCCACAATATTAATCGCGAAAATTATTTGCTTGGCCATGTAATACCCGGGAGCGGCCTTTGCGCCGAAGATAAATGTCCTCGGGACGATGTCAGTTTCTCCGCTAATAACTCGTCTGTAGAGGCTTAGGATATGGAGCAGGTTCAGATGCTGCCGCTTGTATTCGTGCAATCTTTTGATTTGCACGTCAAATAGGGAATCAATGTTAACTTCTACGCCGCACAGATCCTTAATTTTGTTTGCCAGATTAATTTTGTTTGCCCGCTTAATTTCAAGAAATTTTTTCTGGAAAGCTGGATCGTCGGAAAATTTTTCCAGGCTTTTCAGCTTGTCGAGATTCGCTATCCAATCGCGACCAATGGCACGGTCGAGTAATTTTGAGAGGTTTGGGTTGCAGCATTTTATCCACATTCTGGGAGTTACTCCGTTTGTGACGTTTGTGAATTTCTGCGGATACAATTCGTTGAAAGAAGGAAACAGAGAGGTTTTGACCAGTGCCGAGTGCATCTCAGCTACTCCATTCACATGTTTGCACGCCACAACGGCTAGGTATGCCATGCGCACAACCTTTGTTCCTTCGCCGCTGATGATTGACATGGCTCGCTTTTTGGCATTGTCGCCCGGCCATTTTTTTTCCACTTCGTCGCAGAGAAATCTGCGATTGATTTCGCATATCAGCTGGTAATGCCTGGGGAGAAGATATTCGAAAAGCCCGGCAGGCCATTCTTCCAGGGCTTCCGGAAGTAGAGTATGATTCGTGTAGGAGAAAGCTTGCTTGCAAATGTCCCAGGCCTTTTCCCAGGGAAAAAATTCTTCGTCCACAAGTATTCGAAGTAACTCTACGACCGCGATTACAGGGTGAGTGTCATTCAGTTGAATCGCTATTTTCTCCGGAAAAGAATCAAAATTTTTATTTCTGTTTTTAAATCTGCGAATTATGTCCTTGATGGAGCAGCTTGCGAAAAAATATTGCTGCGTTAGGCGCAGTATTTTTCCACTGTCAGTGGAATCATTTGGGTACAAAACTTTTGAAATTGTCTCATCTCGCATTTGCTTTTCCATCGCCTCGAAAAATTTTCCCTCATTGAATATTTTCAGGTCAAATTCATCCGCCGAGCGTGCCTCCCAGAGGCGCATAAAATTTACCGTTGAAGATTTATATCCAGTCACGGAAATATCCCAGGGGATTCCCTGCATGGTTGTGTAATTTTTCCATGTCGGTCGAAGATTGCCCTGGTGGTCGTAACAGAACTCAACGTTTCCGAAAAGCTTGACCGTTTGCGTGTTTTCCGCTCGGCAAACTTGCCAGGGGGTTCCGGCCATCAGCCAATTATCCGGCTGCTCCACCTGCTTGCCATCCACAAATTTTTGTTTGAACAGGCCCAGTTCGTAGTGTATGCCATAGGCCACAGCTGGGTAATTCAGCGTTGCGAGGGAGTCCTGGAAGCAGGAAGCCAGCCTGCCGAGTCCGCCATTGCCAAGTCCCATGTCCGGCTCCACATTTACTATGTCGTCGAAATTTTGTCCGAGCGTTTCCAGTGCTTTTTTTGTATCTTCGAGAATTCCGAGATTCACCAAATTATTTTTCAGCATGCGTCCGGGCAAGTATTCAAGCGAAATGTAGTAGATTCTGCGTGTGTCGGTTTCGTGGTGTATTTTTTGTGTTCTCAGGAATTGAGACATTATCATTTCTCTTGCCATCATGCAGGTGGCGATCCACCAATCTCCCAGCGTTGCCGTGGTTTGGTTTCTGGCCAAATCAAATTGCAGATGCTTTATGATTGATTCCTTGACTTTCTGCTTAAAATCCTGCGTTTGCAGCCTATGCCCCTGCAGCTCATTGCTGCTCTTTTTGCACAGGGCTATCACTTCTTGCGAATCCTCAATTTCCATAGAACAAAGTAAATCGACAGCCATTAAATACAAAATTGCAAGAGTTGCAATTTAAAAAGTTTCCAAACTTTCTTTTAGCTAGAAGCTAAAAGATTTAGCCGGTGAGAGACGAATATTGGAAAATTTATTGGCAAACTTCCATGGAATTATCAGCAGGTCTTTCATCTTCGCCAGGATAGAAACGAAAAAATTCGCTTAAAATGCCGCATCCGCTGCGAAAAATCTTCTAGCCGGGACTCTGAAAAATTATTTCACTCGGCGGAAACCCGAGGCATCGGATTTTCGAAATTTTGACATTTTCAGCACAAATAAATCAGGTGAGATGCGAATCGCACTCCAAAGCACCGAGTAGCCCCTAGCGAGACAAATGGAAAGCATTGCATAACTCCAACGAATGGCGTCTGCGAAGTTTGATCCATCGACGATCATCGTTGTCATTTTTCAAACCCCCGTAGCTTTTTTACTATTAAAAATAGTGCCGTAGTCGTCCAGCCGGCTGAGGTCGATGTTGCCCGAAGCTTTGTTCGCAACCTTTCGAAAAGGTGTTGCATCAGGATTTTTGGTGGCAGGGGAAACTGGCGTCGAATGGAATTTTTCTTCCGGGAGCTGTGATTTTTCCGCGCGTTTCCTGGCTTTCAATCTGGACAGAGGGAGCTCCCGGCTTTGCCCTGGAAGATGCCTTTTCAGCGTGCTTTGGAGCACCGTTTGTGACCTTTCGAGCTGGCGGTGTCGCGCAGATTTTTTACTGCTTTTTTCGGCATTTACCGACTTTTTCACTGGAATCGGATGGGTTCCGAGGCTTGGATCGGTGTCTGCGGAAGGCGCAGATCGTAATTTGGTGCCAAGTTCCGATGGTGCTGGCCCGTCCAACTGGCCGAATGCCTCCCCAAGCACCATTTGCAGCTTCTTCGTCGGCGTTTTGGACAGGCTGTGGCTGTGGGTTCGCAAAATCCTCCATGGCATCCGCCATCCCCGAAGTAATTTCCTGTCTTATCCGTGTGTGCCGATGTCGATGAGAAGCAGTTCAAGTCGCCTGAGATCCCGATTCCAGCGACCGTGGAGGTTACTCACAGGGACGGAGAGTTGATGTTTACAGCATTTGCTGTTGCCTCTACCTTGCCGGCGAGTTCATAGACGCAAGCGCCGCCGCCGTAGACCACAGTACTGGGATTTATGGTGTGAAACATCCTTACGCCCGCCAGCAAACGGCTGAAATCAGCGTTCCTGAACCTCACTGTCTCCCCCGTGTCGACATTTTTATATCCATACCAACCCTTCACACCCAGAGGTGCTTGCAGTAGGCGTCCAAATTCGCTCCATCACTAACCGCTAAAAAAACAGAAATCACACTGCCGGCCAATGGAAATTTCAACCTGAACTGCAACCATTCAAGCCAGCAACAACTACAGAGCCTGCATACATCGTCGTAACTCCTCAGCAATCTCGGGATAGGTATTCGAAATTTTCAATAATTCGGAAAGTTCTTCCAGTTCTTCAACTCCGTCGCCACCATCCGATAATATTTTCAACAGTTTTTCCTCGAGTTCAAGCTCCAGTTCCGTCCTACCAAAGCCTTCGAAGGATCATTGGAAAGCTGGGAAAATCAAGGGAGAATATATTCCGCCTGGCGCGTCATCAAGCTCTGCACAAACTCCAGGAGCCACGCAGGGGCATTTGCTGGGCAATACTTATCCACGATCTGAATGATGCCTTTTTCGCAAACTTCATGCAACAAATTTATGGGAGCGCTGATCAGAATGAGGTATTTCTAAACGTAAGAAAATTATATTCCGGAGTTCCTGGTAATGAATTGAATTTCACCAACGCCATCAAGTCCTCTGTGGTTGAAAAGTAACAATGAACTCAAATGAAAACATCGATATCCCTTTTTTTCGCCGAAGAGATAGAAAATGCAAAAACAAAGGCTGCAACTCTTAGCAGTCAGGGTGTGCGCTACGGCTACGTAACCGTTTTTACGCAACCTAAGCCTGCCAGGAATGCTCAAGGGTTGGATCCGAACAAAATTTGGATTTGCAAAACTTACGAATTTAAATTTAAACAATGTTCGTGTGTGTCTTAAATTAGAGCCGCAGAAGGTAAAAAGCAATCAGGTTTGGAGAGTATGGCATGTTGACGGAGAGGCTGAAGAACAGGCACGAGGAATTGGGATTTTCCCAAGACCAAGTGTCCCACAGGCTCATAACCTGAAGGTCGTTGGTCGGTGCGTCAATCTGCAGCACCAAATCGGGGAGCCACAGGCGACAGCTGGACCAAATCCAACCCCTGCACCCAAGCTGTAAGGCGGGTTGCAGCCTTCACGGAAAACAAAATCGAAACTAAAAAAATCTTCCGTTGCCGCAAGAAAGGAATTTAAAATATGGCGAGCGAAGCCCTCGGGGCTACAATTGAAAAATATCCCCAATGATGAGTCGGGAAATGTTTTCTGAAGCGAAAAAAAGGCAGGGAAATTTTCGAATTTCGCTGGGAGAGTCTGTGGCAGCTACTGGATTGTGCCCATATCTGTTTTTTATCTGCCAGTTT
>JAIRYE010000018.1 GCA_031267915.1 Puniceicoccales bacterium | reverse complement strand
CAGTAATCTGGCAGATTCCGCCGATAGAATTTTAAACGTTTCCGCTCCAAAGTGATCCACAATTTTCTTGGCGTAAATTTTTCCAATGCCCTCAATCAATCCGCTGCCGAGGTAGCGCCGTATGCCACTGATATCCGACGGAAGTTTCGATTTGAAATTTTCCACATTGAATTGCAGTCCGTGCTTTTCATGGGTAGTCCAGGTGCCGGTCATTTCCAATGTTTCTCCGCACTGCACGCCGGGCAAAATGCCGCAGACGATGACCCTACTTCCGTCTTTGGGAATCTTTATTTCCGCAACACTGTAGAAGTTGGAATCATTGCGAAAAATAATTCTATCCAAAACGCCGGTTATTATCTTCTGTAATTCACTGGATTCAGTCACTGGAATTAAAAAATCTAGCCGCCGAAAAATTGCAAGAGTTTAAAATATATCGCCGGCCCATTCCCATTTTTGCTATTCCAGGGCGCATTTTTTTAAATTTGTTTATTATTTGTTTACAAAAAGAAAAGTTTTAATACAATGATTCAGCACTATGAATGCCAATTTAAATCATCAAAATCCTCCAATAAAGCCAGGGCCAATTATTTCTAAGATTTATAATGCTGCGAAAAATGCAATTTTCCTGGCGGGAAAGGGTTTCTCCGCCTTAGTAGGCGAGTGGATCGAAACTGCTAAGAATTTATGCGGGATCACATCTCTCAATGCACGTGATACCGAGGTTCTTACATCTTCCGGTGGGGGCGAAGGTGTTGGTAATGCAGAAGAAAAAAAACAGAACGGAAGCACGAGTGCCTCATCCGGTAACTCCTCCACAAATCTAAATGAGGCAATAAGTGAAATATTTTCAGAAGCGATAAAAGCAAATTCCCTCCCTCCCACAGGATCTAGCCAGAAAAACAACAATAATCTTCCATTTTCACAGGCTAACATTGATTTCAGTTCCTCGGGTTCCTCTGCCTCGGATTCCGTTTCTACCATTGATCTCAGTTTCTTGGATGCCTTTTCCTGGGGTTCATCTGCCTCGAATTCCGTTTCTAAATCAGCGCCCGATTACGATATTGATACAGAAATAGCTTTAGGGCAAAGCGCTGTCGAAGCATATTTGAGAAATTCAGAAAATATTTTTTGTGAAGACGATGAAGTACTTTTTTTGATATCTCCTTCCATAGATTTGAAAGCTCCTTCCATAGGTTCTAAAACTGGGAATACGTCTGCGCGAAATGTCCAAGAAGACTCTGCTCGCAGAAAATCTTTTGGGGATGTAACTGGTGTAAATCCTAGCGATTGCGACCGCGTGGTTGTCGACATGTCCGGGAATTTTAATTTCTGTGGATACAATACTATTCTGAGCCAGAGCGATCCAACCATGGCAGGGAATGCATTATCGTATGGAGGGAGCAAGGAGATGGCAGAAGAGACTACTGAAAAAGTAGCGCAGTTGCGTCTGGCGATCGCCATTGGCAAAGTGAATAAGAGAATCGGGAATGGGGAACGCTTTGATAGGAATGGTGTAGAGGCGGCTCTCAAGGAAGAAATGATAAAACTGGGGTACGGAGGCGATGGCAGAAATGGTGCGAGTCTTAATGGAATGCTGGAAGCGGATGATATCAAATATATTTCCCCGGTATTGGGCAAGCGGATACTTGTAGTTTCATCACGAGAAGGTGAGGTGCAAGATTTTCCTCCCAACGGCAAGCATATTTGCTATTCAGACAATCCTCCACCGAGTGGTGAGATTACTTTTGAGGAAGGCGATGCTCGGAAAGTTTTGCAAGCAGCCATGAAAGACCCAAATGTCATAATTATGTATAACCTTGGAAGCGTTCACTTTGTATCTGTGCAGCCCAAGTAATCCGTCCTTTTCGCGGCATTAAACAATTTTCGAAATTTGTTCACAAAAAAAAGTTTTAATAAAATAGTTTCCTAGTATGAATATTGTTTCCAACATAAAGAAAAAAGTAGAGTATGTAAAAAAGACACTCGAAGGAGCGTTCACTCATGTGAAAAGTGGATGGAAAAAGCTTACTAAGCTTGCTAATAAAGTTATGCCACGCTCTCTTTCGCAACGCGACGTAGAAGTTCTGCCTAACTCTTCAATCTCAGCAGTAGATTCAAAAAAAGAGGAGGGAAAGGGAAAAAATATTGATATGGAAAAAATCTTTTTTGTTCTTCAGAAGATACAGCAGTCTATAGACCTTGATGTTCGGCAAGAATTTTTGAAAGAAATGAAGTCCGCAGGCGATTCAGAGTTATCCGCTGATCTCGAGGAGACAACCAAAAAATTAGAAGAAGAATTAAAGCATCCACCAAAGTTTTTTGAATTCTTCTCCGGCGAGAATGAAGTATGGAATGGTTTTGTAAAAAAATGCGTTGAATTCCATAATCTTTGCCGATTGCATTCATCTTCTGGGTCGGATGCAAGCCTTGAATGGGTTATTGATGATGCTAAGAAAGGAATCGAATCTTATGCAAAAACTCTTGGCATAGACTCGATAGACAAGTACGTATTGCAATACATAGACAGCAGAAACAGAAACAGGGATTTGGAAGATTTATTGAGTAATATCGGAGATTCGTATAATCTTGTGGACTCGCTACAAGCCCCACAAAACTCTTCAGAAGCGAACAACTCTGAGTGTATTAAAATCGTCAAAAACAACATCGAATTAAGTCTAAAACGACTCGAAGGGATTCTGTCGCTGCCGCCACTGCCGCTGCCATTTGAGTTGCCTCAGACGCTGCTACCGCCACCGCCACCGCCACCGAACTCCAATTCGGGAGATCCGCCACCGCTGTTTGTGTTTCCTCAGACGCTGCCGCCACCACCACCGCCACCGAACCCCAATTCGATACCTTCGAATTCCAATTCGGGAGGTCTGCCGCCGCCGTTTTACCTCCCCTCCTTTCTTAATCGAGATTAGTATTCAAAAATGAAAGCATCTCGGCGTTTCTAGTGCGTGGTCGGCGAGATGCTTTAGTTACCTGTCCTTAAAATAGGCAATGAGCGCGGAAAGTGTTTTTTTTGCATCGCCGTAGAGCATGCGCACATTTTGCATGGTGAAAAGTGGATTTTGTAGCCCGGAGAATCCAGTGCCCGAGCCGCGCTTCAGAACAAACACCGATTTTGCCAGGTGGGCGTTTACTATCGGCATGCCATAAATTGGAGAGCTTTTGTCATCTATTGCAGCCGGATTGACAACGTCATTGGCTCCAATTATTACGGCAACATCAACGTTTCCCATGGTACCATTTATTGTTTCCATTTCGACCAGTTGCTCGTAGGGAACCTCTGCTTCGGCCAGTAAAACGTTCATGTGGCCGGGCATGCGTCCGGCCACCGGATGAATCCCGTAGCTCACTTCTGTGCCATTGGCCTCCAGGATCGTGCCAAGTTCTTTCACCACGTGCTGCGCCTGGGCAACAGCCATTCCGTAGCCGGGAATAAATACCACATTTTTTGCTGCTTCGAGTACGCAGTAGGCATTTTCGACGGAAATCATCTGCGGCTCTTTTCCGTCGCTTGGGGAAAATTTTTCACCGCCTCCAAATCCACTAAATAAAACATCGCGCAGACTGCGATTCATTGATTTGCACATGATGATCGTTAGGATCAAACCGCTTGTTCCGACCAGACATCCGGCAACAATCAGAACAACGTTGGATACAATGAAACCCGTTGCCGCTGCTGCCATTCCTGACAAACTATTTAGAAGTGATATCAGCACCGGCATGTCACCTCCGCCGATCGGCACAATGATCGTGATTCCCAGCAGCAGGGAAATGACCACCAGAGCGTAAATTATGGAATGGGCAACGCCATCGTTTGCCATGAAAACTATTCCCAGGCAGCCTATAAGCAGGGAAATCAGCAGATTAAACGTCTTGCTAATTCGCAGAGATGACTTTAGTCGTTCACTGAGTTTCAGGTATGCTACCAAACTACCACTGAATGTTATCGCTCCAATGAATATTGCCGCAAATGTTGCAATTTTTACCGTACAAACCATGGCATACGTGTAATGCGATCCGCACATTGGCAGATATTTTTGCCAGCCAAATATGGAAATTTTATGAATCTCCGCCACGCCCACAAATGTGCTTGCTAATCCGCCGAATCCATTCAGCAGCGCAACCATTTCCGGCATTTGTATCATTTGCACCCTGCGTGCCGAGATCATTCCAAGCACTAGTCCAATTGCAATGGCGATGGCTATGGCAGGGAAAGATAAAATTTGTCCGCTAAACAGAGTCGCAGCGACGGCGATGAGCATTCCAATGCCTGATATTAAATTCCCTCTCCGTGCTCTCCGGGGGTTTCCCAGCATTTTTATTCCCAGAATGAATAAAACGGAGGCAAAAATATAGACTATGTTTACAATATTTCGCATGGCAGACTAAAAAACAACTGTAAAAGAAATGCAGGATCTTAGGTATTTCTTGCAAACTTCAAATAAAAAAAATTATATTGTGTTTTTCAGTAAAAAAATACTCTGCGGCCGATGTCGTTTAAAGAAAAATCAACTGTCGGACAGCATACTGTAGCAATCGCTATTCCCTCTTCAATTAATGCAGGGGAAATAGGTGGGGAAAATTTTAATATTCCTCCCATTCCGGAGCATGAGATTGAAAATGCAATAAAGCCGGACGTTCTTCATCCCGTCAATGCAATAAGTGATGCCGTTCCACTGGAAAATCGAAATGCTTCCATTCCGGAGCATGGGACTGAAAATGCAACCAAGTCGGACGCTTTTCAGCCCGTCAATGAAGCAACTGATGCCATTCCGCTGGAAAATCAAAATGCTGAAAATGACGTCATCTCCCTTCTGGAAAATGCGGAAAAAAAAGAAAAATTCGACATATTGATCAAAAATTTGGTTCTCATAAGGGAAGCCCCAAATGGCAGCGAAGTTGAGAAACTTTTAAAACCCATTGCTAAATATATCGGACAGCTGACAAATGAGGAAATTTCCGAAATTTTGCAGTTGTCATTTTTGCAAGGACTTGAGAATGTCGAAAATTCGATGGTCATTGTCAAGGATAGGGCGCTGAAATTTTTCAATCAGGCATCTGCAATAGAAATGAGCTGTCCTCGGGAGCAATCCGATGCTCCGGCGTACGACATTAATTTGATAAGTTTCTACGAAAAAGGAGCGGAATACGCTCTGCAGGAAATCGTCATAAGCCAATACATCAACTCCCTGGAAAAATTGCCTCATCCGGATCCTACTTTTACTTCCGTCAAGCGGGGGGTAATAACCGCGGACATTGCCAGAAAACTCGATGAATTATCCAAGGTGGGCATTCCCTGCTACGAAATAAATGGCGACGCGCTGCTTCAAAGATTTGTGGCAACAACCGGCATAGTTCCGGAAAAATTTGGGCGAAAAATCGTTCACCCAGCCATCGATTGCCCTCTAACCGTGTATTCATCCATTTTGGTGCAATGCGATCTGCATAAATATTTGTACTTACTTGAGCAATCGATGGAGGAATATAATCGCCTTTGCATGATGGAAAAAGTTGCTATGCTGCGTCTGCTGACAGCCGTTGGAAAAATAAATTCACAACCGGAAGTACCTATAAATCTCGGCGATATATGGCAATTAATTGAAATCATAGTGACAGAAATCATATACAGTGGCCAGGATCCAAATTCGATAGATGGTTGCTGCGGTGGTCTCCGGGCGGAGGATATCAGATACCTGGCAAAGGAATTAAATAGGCCAATAGCTGTGATTTGTGATCCGGGGGAAGTTGGAGGCCCAATTAGAACCGAGGATATTTTCCCGGTGGCATATTTTTTCTCAGCAGATGGAACTGCGCAGGAATTCAACCTCCAAGAATTGAACGATACGAAAATAATGCATGAATATAACCAAAAGATCCGCGGATCGATGGCAGACGAAAATTGCATAATTTTGTATAGACTAAACGATGAAAATCATTTCTCCAGTGTAATTAAAGTCGATAATTTTAATGGCCCGGCGAAGAGTGAACCTTCAGTTGCTCAAACTGATGATAAAAATAGCGATAATGCAAACGTGTCGCTGAAGGAAAAAATCTAATTGCCCCCTTTGAGGGCTTTGATTAGTCCGCATTTTTATGTAGATTTCGCAATTAGTTGGAGCTTTTTGTCTTGCAAAGCGCAAGCAAAGCTCTTTAGTGCAGGAGAATCCTGCGGATGCGGTTTTACCTTCCCGGGAAGTTTTCAGCGGGCTCTTAGCTCAGCGGTAGAGCAGGGGACTCATAATCCCTTGGTCGCAGGTTCGAATCCTGCAGGGCCCACCAAGTATTCATGCGGGCTTTCGGGCGCCCGAAGAAAAGCAAGAAAAATCACTGATCTGTCCCTGATCTGGATTTGTTGTTTCGCATTGCATCCTCGTTTAGCGGAAATTAAATTTTTTGAATGGGTACGAATGCGCAAATTTTATGGGCCTCTGTTAGCGCATTTTCTTTCTTCTTAGAAACATTGCCTGCAAAATCTTCAAAACCAGGTGTTCCGGGTGACACCTGTACCGTTTACATTTTATGCACCGAACTGGATCCGCACAAAACAGAAAGTCAAAGCGTATGCCAAGGCTCACGGTTTCCCAAAAATTTCGTTGAAATTTTACATCTGAATCGAAAAACCAAGCGTCACATTTTTGTTGTTTTCGATTTTTTGAGATGGCATATGATGAGCTTCTCTGTTGTCATTAAACCCTCCTTTGGGAGGATTTTTAGTTAATTTTTTACATATTTCGACATTGCCGATGCTTCCTTGCTTCATGCGAGCTGCTGTTTTTTCCAGCTATCGCGGAAATTTTCCGCGAGCTTTCCGCCCGCAGGGCCTGCCTTTGAGCGAACTTAGCCCTTGCGGTGGCGGGTATGTCAACCTTGGTCGCCTGCAATTTGTTAGTTATGGCGACCTCGTCTTTGATAAGTGCAGTGGGCCAATCATTGCCGGCTACAGCTCACCAGCCATCGAGCGGCCTAGTAGCAGCGCGCATGTGTTTTTTTACTTTCATTTTGGAGGAGGATACAGCTCATCCAGGTATTTCTCCAGTTCTTCGTCAAAATACAGCATATTGACAAACTCCTCAAAACTGTTGGCGATGAACACTACTCTGTAATCGAGCCCCATGTCGTGGTTCCAGATTACGATCGGCGGATTGTCTGTAATTCTGTCATTTCGGTAATCGAATCAAATAAAATCTCCGCCACCATTTTCTCCGAATGGAATCAGCCATCTATCAGAATAGTGGTAAAATTTAAATGGATTTGGATCATTTTCATCCTCTGTTGTCTGTTTAAGCAAAGATTCAATGTCGTTTTCTATCTCTTCAAATCTTACAAACGCTATACTGCCAGAATTTTTCCGTCTTCTCTGCTTGGGTCGGGGTAATCGAAATAATCTTTTGTATTCAGTGAGGCCCCATTATACAGGCAGCGGCTTGTCCCACTCGGTATCGATGCCGCTTGCAGCAATGCTTCCCGCCTCAGCCGACTCCCAGGACATTTCCTGGAAGAGAAGGGAAAATTCCAAAGACTTTTGTATCTGTGTCCCAGCCCGTCTCCGAAAAGTATAATTCCTTGAGCTGTCATTGCTGGTGACTTTCCTAGCGGACCTAGAAAAATCAAATGTTGGCACCTCAGACGAAGTAACTCAGCTGTCCGCTGATGCGACAGTTCCGGTGGAGTGGCGGACCTTTGCCATTTTTTTGAACCGCTAGAGATATTGTAAATCGTCTTGAAGATATTCTTACGGGCATTCACCTCGATTCCCAGCCACTTGTACTGGAGAAGATAACTGTTTTTGCTTATTTGAAAAGCGCACATGCAGTACCGGCCGGGGGGTGAAAGTTATGCAAAAAACGAATGCCCGAAAAGCGAGGCTTTTCGGGGGCTTTGCTCCACTGCGTTAAATTTTACGGCGCTTATGCCTTCGATTTTGGAGGAAAAACTTCAGCATAAAGAAACCACAGGTCTTTTATTTGCTCAAGCAGCGGCTTTATTTCACTAATTGACGAAAGAGCTCTATCAGATGCACTAGTTTTTATACCGAAGCTTGCCGAGTTAGCATTTTTAAAATCTGGAAAAACAACCACATCCCAGCCTCCGCCATCTTTGAATGCTTCTTTAATTTGGTCTGCTGTGGATCCTGCTTTTATCTCTTTAAATTTGTTAATCAATTTACCGCCTTCTTCTGTGTTTTGTCCAAATTCTACGTTTTGTCCAAATTTGCTTTCAAGCAGATCAAATACTTTATTTTCTGCGATAGTGTCTCGTAAATTTTCTCCAGAATTTAGTAATGAAATGTTTTCTGTAAGCTTTCCCCCAAAGTCTATCAATTCCTGGTCCGAAGAAAAACAGGCAATATTGTTGGATTTTGCTTCTTCTGTTATTTGGTCCCAAAGTTCTGTGTATTTTTGTTTGAATGTTTCAAGTTCAAGATTCGGTAAAAAAGGAAACGATGGGATTGTTGACGATTTTATTGCGGCTGTTGAGGAAGAAGAAGAGGAAGATGTCGCTGTTGCCACTTGTAGCCCCTGGCAAGCGGGCAGAGAATTAACGGTCATCCCAATTTTTGACAGCAGCATATTGGTCAAGTATCCAAATTTTAATTTTTCCGCTCCGCTTAGATCGTTTATATCGCTTCCTAAATCTACTGCTGATTCATGGCCAAATCTTATTATTTGCTCGGACGGTTTGGGCAGAAAATTATCACGCATCGTGTTACCATCGATCTCATTATTATTTTGATCGTAAAACTTTACATTCTCCGCCTGCGTTGTTTGTCGATGTCGTATGATTTCATGTAAAATTATACCATCGGAAATGGGAAATCCTCTTTTTGGTATAGAGGGAAGTGTTTTTTTCACTTCGTTCTTTTTTGGTAAAATAGTGGCTTTAGGTGGTATTATGTGGGAAGCTTTTGATAAAAACATCTCCTCTGGTAAAATATTTATTATCTCCGTAAAGTTGTCCTGGTTCCACATTTGAAGGAACAGACCGGCGCCTTTTGCTCGCATATTATTTTTTTCAAAGGTTAAAACTTTACTGTCGTTTATTGTTGCAAGTACATCACCTAGTAGTTGCTGATATCTATATTTGGCACAGAGCTTTTCTGTTTCAATATCAGTTCCTCCAGATTCTAAAAAATGCAGCCCATGTCCCAGTTCATGGGCAACTACTTGTGCCGGAGGAGGAGCTACCCTGACTATCCCAAAATTTTCACCACCGGTTTTTACTAAAAATGGATGCCGTTTGTCGGCAAATGCATCATCTGGAATGTTTATCTTTATTTCTTCTATAGTATCTGGATTGGATGCAGATTTTATGTACTGAGTTTCACATTTAGTTCCTTCAGCACAAAAGGAAATTTTCCTACCTTTACCTTTTGCCAGTTCGATAATTTTTTTCAAAAGTTTTTGGCCTGTAGGTACTTCAATTAATTCGTTGATTCCTTCCGCAAGTTTAGATCCCTTGGTTATTTTCGATAATTCAAAAATATTCGATACTTCTTCAGCACTTATATCAAGTTTGCTTGCAATTATAGTCGCAGGATCATAATTTGCAGACGCCAATTGATTAGCGCTCTGTATCTGCGTTAGCGAATTTGTAATTACTATTGAACTCATTCCTTTCCCGCTCCTTTCCGTTGCTGCATGTACTTACTATGCGCTATGAGGTAATACTGTTAAACACTTGCTTATTTCCTGCCTTTCTTCGAAAGGCGTTTCGATATCTTTTGCCTTTATGGAAAATATCCAGTCTACCATCTCACGCAGTGTGCGCACATTGGCATGCGGCACCGAAATTTTGGTTTGTAAAATCTCTAGCATGAAATGAAACAATCCGTATTGGCGGATGCATTCATAGCCCATTGGAATTATTCCTTTGGAAGGGTTCCAATCAAAAATTCTATCCATCATAGCGTGGCCAGAAAAAGCGAAGGGCTTGCTTTCAAATTCTTCAATTACAGCTATGGCACGCTCGTGCAACCCTTTAGATTTTAACTCTTCTTCCAGGATACTTTTTTTCTTTGCGCAGTACTCCACTACGCAGCTATCTACTGCGATTATTTGCCATTCTTTATCGATTTGAATGTTTACACGCCCTTCGGGATGTGCCTCCGAGTGTGTTTTGACCAAATCATCACTCATACGCGCCACATCGCTGGGACTGACTTTATATTGTTCCATATGCTTATACTCTCTTTTGTTTAAATTCATTTTCTAAATTTCCTTGCACTCCAAGGGAAGAATTAGATCTACAAATTTTGTGAAACGATGCAAGCATTTACGCCCTATTCTTTGGTCAACATTGTTTACGGTTTGCCAGGACAGATAAGTGTTTTTGCTTATTTGAAAAGCGCACCTGAGCTACCGGCTGGGGGGTGAAAGTTGTGTAAAAAAAATGCACGGAATACGGGAAAACTTGACAGTAAAAAAAACACAAAAAATGCTCCCAATCCTTTCTGGCAGCGGAATTCCGGGTTGACAATCTTTGTGAAAACTGCATGATTTTTCCCGTGAAAACGGACTACGAAGAACTGTCGCTCGCGCTGCTGACGACGCCGACGATTGCGGCAGCTGCCAAGCATTGCGGCCTGAGCGAGGGCCATATTCATCGGCTGAAACGGGATGAAGAATTTCGCAAGGTCCTCCAGCAAAAGCGCAGCGACATATTTTCTCTTGTCAACGACCGGGCCATCGCCTACCGGGAACGCGCATTTTCCATTCTCTGCGAGATCGCGGAAAATGGTGCTGAAGCGGCGAGCAATCGCATATCTGCGCTGAAGCAGATATTTTCTATCGGAGATTCCGCCAGGCAGGAAGAGCTGGAGGAACGGCTGCAAAAGTTGGAGGGAAATGAGTCTGCGAAGTATGTGTAAACGGCTGGGAAAGCTGGAAAAAGCTTGGGGAAATGGCATGAAGCTCGACATTTTCGCAAGTGTTCAGAAGGACGGGACCTACGTTTGCCACTACTCCGCATGGGGAAATTCGAAAATCCTCTGGAGCAGGGAGAAAATTATTGTAACCCGCAAGGACTTGCACCAGTGGCTGCGGTCGCTGGCGGACTTCAACATGAGTCTAATAATCGACGGCATCATGGCGGAGAGACCGGAGGAACGCAGTTTGGACAGTGAAAAATTATGCGAAAAGGCATGCGAAGAATACGCATCGACGTGCGGAAATTTCGGCAAGGGGAAAAAGCATACGATAATCATGTGAAGCCAGAGCCGGAGGCGAAAAATTCACATCTGCCCAAAAATGTCGATAGGGACGCCTAGGGGTGCAAAAAATTTATAAAAAAGCACCCTTCGACACCTGTTCTTTCCTGGGAGCGAAGGACAACGATTGGAAATTCGCCAAAGTTGAAAATGTTAGAAAATGTCAGGCTTTTCGGGGGGCGCCGGGCGCTGTTCGTTTGTATTTCAAACGTTCCCAGCCCTTCCAGTTTTCCCTCCACACCTTTGATTTTCCCTTGCTCAACCGCTTCCATGATATGTTGCCGTTGAACTGGAGTTGTTTTCGTTGGTATTCCGGCTACCACTTTTTCATGTCCTCTTCCAGGGCATATACCATCATTCTATCCTTTTCTTTGTCGATCCATCCTACGTTGCTTTTGAGTCTCCTTTTCAATTCTTCTAGACTTTTAACAAAGTGCTTCGACCTTACAGTGTTAAACATTTCTCTGAATTTTTCATAATCACTTTCCTGGTAAAAGAAATAACGAGACACTATTCCAGCACATCTTTCCGGATTTTTTTCCGCCAGTGCATCAAATTTTTGATAAAATACTTGCAGAACTTGATCTTCGGAAAAATATGCAGATATCATGTCATCCAAAGCTTCGCAGAAATCATATGTATGCGCTTTTTCTTCAATGAAAAAATCAAACAAGCCAGGCAACACATCGATGTCACCTGTTTTAACGATGGGATCAATGATTCCAAAGCTTTTGGAAATCTTTTCCTCTTCTTCTTTGCAGGTGGGAAAATTTTCTGGAATCAGTTTTCTAGCGAATGCCAACTTTTCTTCGTATTTTTTTTTCATATTTAGTATTCAATTTCTGTTATTACAACTTCCACACCTTCGCTTTTGCCAAATTCAACCGCTTCCATGATGTGTTGCCGTTGAACTGGAGTTGTTTTCGTTGGTATTCCCAATTCCAATTTACGCCCCTTTATCATGTCCTTGGTTAGAGAAGTCCCTGAAAGTTTGTGTTCTTCAAAATCCACTGTTTTCTTAATATAGTCGCGTATGGTTCCTCCAATTTTCGCCGGATTATTATAAGAATTTGCCTTCGTATCAAGAGTTTTAGCACTGATGGCGATTCCATTTTCTTTGTCAAAGAAGTCAAATGTTTTGAAATGTTCCGGGAATCTATCGCCGGGTACATATTTTGTTGCTGCCAGATGATCCTCAAACTTCTTCCCGAAATCTAGCCAGGAGTATCCCTTTTTCAAGCCCAAAGTTTTATAGGAAACAACGGTTGTTTTCCACTGTGACGCCAAATGAAATCCAGTTTTCGCCATGCCAGCAACGGATGCTCCCGCAACGGTGGCGGAATACATGGATCTGGCAGTTTTTTTGTATTCCGCCCTCTGCTCCTCTCCTTCGGTACATTTCGTGGCAAAGTGGACAAAATTTTTCTCGCTGGCTCAGCTGTTGCTTACCAGCTCTTCATATCTTCGCGGAGGATGTCTATATTTACTTTGTGCTCCTTATCCCAATCTTCCATTTTATCGAGCAATTCTAGTGTTTTCGTGGGTTTAACGGTATTGAGCATTTTTCTAAACTCTTCAAATTTTCCTCGCCACAAACACCACATGCTCAGCTCTGCACACATGCTCAGATCGTTTTCTGCAAGCGTATCAAATTTCCTGTAAAACGCTTCTAATAGCTGGTCTAGGGTGAAATTTGCTTCTATCCTGGCTTTGAGACTTTCACATACGCCTTCTATGTCATAATCGAAGCGATGTTCAAAAAAATCCAGCAGATGCTCCAACACTTCTACGTCTTTCGATTTTACCACTTCGGATATCGGGTTTACGAAATTGTCCATGCATTTTTTATGCAAAGTATCGCCATCAATATTTTTGTAATTTTCGAAAAACCAATACATTTTATCCAATTGTTCCCTATATTCCGCCTTCACTTTGGCTCTCCTTTTTGAAACACATTTTCGAATTTATTCTCATAATTTATCGCTTTTTCCAACAAGTTTTTATTCATCTCGGGCGTGTAATCTCCGTCTTCTTTTAATATTTTTCTAACGTCTTTCAAATCCTTTGCCAACTCCGATCTTGGATCTTTCTGTTCTATTTTTTTTCCACCATACGTTCGTGTTTGCTCGTGCTGCTCCTCGGTCAACATGACTGCCAAGCTTTCATCTTTGCTAACTCCATGTTTTTCCATGAATGCCTTGGAGGGTATGTGATGGGCCTCCCTGTGATCATTGAAACCTCCTTCTGGAGGATTTTTAGTCAATTCCTTGTATGTCCCGGCATTGCCGACGCTTCTTTGCTGCACGCGTGGGGCTAATTCTTCGGGAAAAAGTTGCTTTTCGATTCTCGATGTTTGCGGCTTACTTTTTTCGCCGGAAGTTCCGCCCGGAGCTTTTCCGTGCGTGGCGGAAACTTCCCTATGCACTAGTGATTCCTCCACCGGCACCTTCACCCGCATGCCCGTGCCGGCGATCTCCATTTCGCGAGCGACAAGTGGCTTCGCCGCCTTTGGAGCACCAGGTGCCTTCGGCTTTGGACCTCGGAGGGCACCCTTGGCCATGCCAGCGGCGGATGCTCCCGCAACGGTGGCGGAATACATGGATCTGGCAGTTTTTTTGTATTCCGCCCTCTGCTCCTCTCCAACGGCGTATTGGGCAGCAAAGTTGACAAAACTTTCTTCGCCCTTTGCTATGGCTTTGTTGAAAATGTGCCGTGTGACTAAAACTTTTATTAGCACGCCACCACCTCCGCCGATAGCTCCCCACGCGCCACCTTCCGAACCGACGACTGCCCCAGCAACGATCTGGCCCGCATCCGTGGCGATGCCAACCTTTGACAGGAATTGTCCGACATTTTCAAATTTGTCACATGCATCTTGGTGGGCCTTTCGATAGTCATTTGAGGCAATAAATAAATTGCGCCAGAATTTTGTGGTTACGCTATCCACGCCTTTTCCGACAGTATTGGCAACGCCCTTCACTAGGGCTGTGCCAGCGGCTGCAATGTATTCCCTTTCCCGGGCCTTGAATTCCGCATGTTTTAGTAGAGTATTTTCCCAAAACGATGGCCTGGGCTGTACTTGTTCAGGGGACAGGTTGGACTGTGCATTGTCTGCCACTTCCGCTGGCGGTATTTGGGAAGCCCCCGCCGTTGAAACATTGACGGATGGAGCTACAAAATTTGGAGGAATTAAATCTGTTTCTTCCGGCAGCGAAAGTTCTTCTGCCCCGGTGACATCTTCCCCTTCCAACTCAGTTAGTGCATTAACCGCTGCTTCCAGGCGCTGTTCTGCGACTGCCAGCTTCTCGATGCTGTCCCTGACCTGTGGCTGGTCGAGGAATTTTTCCACTTCTTTGTCGACAGTGTCGGTTTCTTCCTGGGACAGCTGTTTAATCGCCGCTTGCTTGGCAACTTCCGCACGCAGTTGGTTGATTTTGCCGACCATATTTCCGAATTCGCTCACCGCTGCCGTGTTGAATACTTGGCGGCTGCGAAAGTTTATCTCCCTCAGTTCTTCCTCGATTCTTCGGTTTACTTCTATCCTTTCGACAGTGTTTTTGGAGACGAACCCATCGGGCCGCAATCCGACTTCTGCTCTTTTCGAGTAGAGTGTACCCCCAATCTTTAGATAAAATTCTTCCGTACCTATGCACTGTGCAACGGCATCGATTTTGCTGTGCAATTCATCAATTTTCTCGTACCTGGCGGATGGCACCGCTGCCAATTTCTTGTCCCAGGTCAATTCTTTCACTTCACTTGCCAGGGATGATAGTGCGCCCAGGCTGGCGTTGAAGCCGGCACTTCTCTCGCTCGATTGGAACATATTCGTCAATGTTTCCATGGTCATGTCACTGTTTACTATCATGTCGACAATCTTGGCACGCAGGGTAGCACCGCGAAATACCGCATCATCGCAGCGAATGATCAGCTTGTCAGCGGACAATGATGTAGCATCATGGCCCTGGGCTTTCATCGTACTGCTGCTTCTCCCCATGGATATGGACGGCATCATCGCTCCCATTCCTGTCCCCAATCCTGGAATGAATGCCGATGGCACCAGCGATATGCGCCATTCCTTCGTTTCCATCGCTTGGGCAACAGTGTGCTCCATCGCTTCTGCCGTCAACTTTTTAGTATTTATAATCCCTTCCCCGATTTTCCAATGTCCGGTGAGGTAGGTTTCGTCATTGTCGACCAGAAACAGACCAATTTCCACTTTCGATGGCACAGGAGCCATCTCACTGCGTGTCAGCGACATTTTTCTGTCAAATACTCCGAAGGAAGAGAATTTGCTTGCCACTATATTTGCTACCGCCGCCAGTGGATGTGGATCGCTTGCCAAATTTGACAGCACCAGTCCCTCTCTCGCTATTTCCGCCGCTACTCCAATAATGCTTTCCACGGCAGGAATGGCATCTCCCAGTGAAAAATTATGCACATAATTTTGCCCGAGTTCCGGCATGGAAAATGCACGTGCGCGTGGAGGAAATAATCCCCTGCTGCGAATGTGGGATGAAGAATGACTTTCCCCATATGCCGTTCCAGATACCAGGTCTTTGTTTATCACTGCCATGCCCGGAATGTTCACAATTGCTAATGTTAGCTCCATTTTGTCTTTCCCTGGCGCAATTAATCTGTCAGCTACTATGCTGGAAGGAACCGGAACCGTGTGCGATGAGGATTGTTCAACTCTGGTTTTCCCAAGCGGAATAAACAGAAACTTCTTTTTTCTCAGTGTCGAAGTGTGGGCATACTCCCTCCCCATGGCTGGAACAAAACTGGCATTACTTCCCTCCGGGATGGCAATCTCATTCGCCAACACCTGGGCTCCCGAAAGGCTACTATTTTTCGCTGCTAGCGTCATTCTTCCGCCCGCTCGTAGCGTTGCTCCCATGGGAAAGTCAGTAATCATTTTGCCGTAGTCGTCTCCGGAATGGTATTCCACTTCTTTGTGCGCAATTTCTGATTTGCTAGTCATTGTTTGCGCAGAAAATGACATGCTGTCTCCCGCCGATATTTGCGAACTTTCCAGGGAAACATTGCCATTTGCTGCCATTGAAAAATCATTGTGAGAATCAAAGGTTGATGCACACACTTTCCGTTCCTGAGTATGCATCGGTGGGCGCGATGGAGTCATCCAATTTCCAAAGAAAGTTTTCCTGTGCTCCTTCGGAAATTCCAGCGTGGAACATATTGTATCTGTCACCATGGCATCATCTTCCACACTGCCGTTGGCGCTTATTATCTGCATGCTTCCACCGGAAGTCGTGTGTATGGTGCGCGTGCGTACTCCTCTGTCGCCGGAAAGGGTCAAATTTCCACTCACAGATACGTGCAGTTGATCTATTCCTACTTTCTTTCCGTCATCGGAGTAAACGTACTCACTTTCTGCGGTGAGAAGAGCTTCACTTTCCACGGCAAGACTTTTATAGTCTATGCCATTGAATTTTCCTTCGTTTAATTTTATCTGTCCTGCGCTGTGAATGCGAAAGGCATCCACTTTTGTTGGCAAATTTCCTACACTTCCCTCGGAATATATCAGGTGTGGTGCACAAATCGCCACCGTTTTCCCTACTCCATCCACCACGATATTTTCTATTTTTCCAATTGATTGGTATATTATTGCTGGCAATTTTTGATGTGCAACAGACTCTTCAATGCTGCTACCACCGATGGAGTGACCATTCTGTTCCAGTTGCTCAATCAAATGCTCACTGTCTACAACAACACGGCCGCAGGTAGGCGACAGCAGCATGGTGGCAAATGCTTCCGTGTAATAGTCCGGGATGATAGACAGAATCAAGTCCAACGGAGAAGATTCCCCCATAAATTTTACGTGCCTTGTGTCCTTTAGCAATGTGCTATCACCAGAATTAGGCAGCAAAGAAAAACTGGCGAACAGTTTTTCAGCGGAATCACCAAATATCCCGAGAGCATTTCCCAATGCCATCAAATCAATATCTTGTGTTTTGGGAATGCTGCTGGAGGGAGCTCTTGCTATCCTGTTATTTATTTCAGTAATTGGATGTTCCGTGTTAATTTGCAGGCTTTTCGCTTGCACATTGATGTACTTTCGATCGGAAATATCGGACAGTGCAATTTTTACATCTCCTCCCGCTAGCAG
>JAIRYE010000004.1 GCA_031267915.1 Puniceicoccales bacterium | reverse complement strand
GCTTGCCTGATATTTTCCCAAATTTTTTCCGGCAATTTTCTCCCGTTCTTGTAGTATTCGGAGCAAATTTCCGTCGTAATTGTGAAACCCGGAGGGACCGGCAGTCCAATCTTTGCCATCTCCGCAAGATTTGCACCTTTCCCCCCCAGTAATGCACGCATTCCGGCATCACCATCGGTCTTCGCACCAAACTCATATATCCATTTTCTTCCAATCATACAGTTCCACCTGCGCTCATTTAATCATATCTGCGCATAATTGTCAAACTCCAAAGGCACAGACAATGCCATCTTCAAAAATTTCTTTCGCATCCGAGAAATGGGAGAAAATTTTATTGTTGTCATGTGGCTCATGGTAATTATCGTGCACGCCGTACCATTTTTATAGCCCCGATAGCATGACAAAAAAGATAAGTAATTTCGCCGCTCTGCTGGTTGCATTTGTGCTTTGCCAGTGCTTGCGCTGCGAGGCTGCTGCCCGTGCAGATAGCCAGTTTTCCGTCAGAGTCGCCATCTCCGACGGTCAGTTTAAAAAGTTTTCCTACGACGAAATTGAAATCATGGGAACCAAGGGGCTTTTGATTCGCCAAAAAACTTCCCCGGATCTCATGGCCAAGATCCCTCCCGGGCAATACATAAAAATCAAAAGCAACGGCGAAACATTTACCATAATTTTAGCGAAAAACAAAACTCTAGGGAATGTTCGCGGGCCAATTGTGCTGGACTCGCCCGGAGGATTTCTTGGAATCAAGAACTTAAAGAGATGCGACAAACAGGCTTTGTACCGAGGAAAATTCGAAATTACCAGAGCAGAAAACGGACAATTCTTTGTCATTAATTCCATAGACTTGGAAAATTATTTGGCCGGGGTTGTTCCAAATGAAATGCCGGCTAAGTTCGGACTAGAGGCTCTGAAAGCTCAGGCGATAGCTGCCAGGAATTATGCCATCGTCCCGAGGGTTAAAGCTTTCCGGGAGTTTGATGTTTTCGATTCCGTCGCCAGTCAGGTATACTTCGGCGCAAACACTGAACACCCAAACGCAAATCGAGCAGTCAAAGAAACGGAGGGACTTGTTGTCACATATGATGGCAGTGTGGTCATAACGCCGTATTTTTCATCATCCGGAGGATGCACTGAAAATTACGAAAATGTATTTTCAGATGAAAAAACAAAGGCATTCCCAAGCACCCCAAAGCCCCACCTCATCGGCCGAGGAGATGATCCTCGCGTTGAGAATTTAAAGAGCGAAATGGTGGCGGCAAAATTCTACAAGTCATTTCCAAATTTACGCGACGTGAAGTCCAAATATTTCCGCTGGAAGATAGAATGGAGCGCGGAGGAATTGGAAACTATTTTACAGCAGACGCTAGCGGAACAGGTAAACAGCGGATTCGTTAGAAGCTTTTCAAGGGGGAGAAAAGATTTCGGGAAACTTAAGCTAATAAACGTAATAAGGCGTGGAATTTCCGGAAAAATTATTGAAATGGAAATCGTAACCAGCTCACAAAAGTTTGTCGTGCAAAAGGAGTTAGTCATACGGAGTGTTCTTAAAAAAGGTGGCAGTATCCTCCCGAGCGCAAATGTTGTTTTCGACCACATAGTAGGGCAAGATGGAAAATTAGTAAAAATTATCGCCAGCGGCGGAGGATTCGGCCACGGCGTTGGAATGAGTCAATATGGAGCGGAATTCATGGCAACCCAGCTAAACAGAACATTTGACCAGATTCTCAAAAGCTATTACACAAACATTTCAATAGGAACTATACCGGCAATCATTTCATCCGATGACTGTGAGCCAAAAGTGCGAAAATTCTATGCGCCGAAAAGGACTGCCGCTCTGGTGGTTAGCGGCGACCACGAAATCCACACTCTGAGTGTTAAAATAAACGGAAAAGTCGTCCAATTTAATTTAAAGAATGACATCTCAAAAATCCCGGAGAGGATAGATATTTCCAAATATGTTCGAACCGGTGAGAATCACGTTGAATTTTTCCCTCCAAAAAATACCCAAGGCTGGCAAACTGCGAAACTGCACATTGAATTTTTTTAGCGGCAGTGTGATAATTTTTATTTACGTCTTCGCCCAAAAGAAATAAATGATAGCTCGCACAGAATGAAGTGGTACATTTACTTGGCGCTGAAGCAATTGTTTCCTTCGGGGAAAAAAATTTCATTTTTCTCCGCCATGTCCATATTTGGAGTCGCCCTTGGCGTTGCCGTGCTGTTCGTTGTCCAGAGCGTAATGGAAGGATTTCAGCATAACATCAAACGGATGATTGTTGACACCCAGGGAGATGTTCACGTGGATAGGCAGCGCATAATATGCGATGGGGATGCTCTGGTGAAGTTTTTGCAAAGCTTCCCCGAGGTTGAAGCAGCAGCAAAATACGCCTACGGATTTGCCATGCTGAAACGTGGAAACCAATCCCTGTTTCCGCTGATAAAAGGTATAGATGTCGCAAAAGAACTGCGGGTCACCGGATTAGGAAAGTTTATAAAGGCAGGGAATTTGGACAATTTCGACTGCGGAGGAATTATTCTAAGCAGTGAATTGGCGCGAAGCATTGGGGCAACCGTCGGGGAGTGCGTGGAGATATATTCCCCTGCGATGCTTGAAAATATGAATTCCGACGAGGTAATTCTTCCGAAAACACTGGAAATCTCTGCAATCTACGAAACGGGATATCACAACGTGGATAAAAGTGTTGCGATCGTTCCACTGGATATTCTGCAGGATTTATACGGGCTCGAAAATGGAATTCACGGCATTTCGCTGAAGCTGCAGACGGGAATTTCTCCGGAAAAATTCACATTCCAACTGAACGATTCCCTGGACGAATCCACGCACGCATCAAGTTGGCAGGAGATGAACCAGGATCTGCTGTTCGTATTGAAAACGGAAAAAACGATGATATTTTTCATACTGGTATTTATTCTGCTCATTTCGGCATTCTCCATAGCCAGCTCGCTGATCATTTCCGTCGTGCGCAAAACCCGTGAAATTGGCCTTCTCAGTGCTCTCGGTGGAACGAAAAAGCAATGTGCCGCATGTTTCCTAATGCAGGGGGCGATAATTGGCATCATCGGCAGCGCAGTCGGCATTACCGCCGCCACCACCATAGTGAAATTCAGGAATAGCATAGTGGCACTTTTCGTCAAATTGTGCGGTGTGGACGATTTCATGCTAAAGTTCTACTCCTTTGCAAATATGCCAGCCAAATACGGAGTCAGGGATATTTTTTCCGTTGCGATTTTTGCCATCGGCATATGCTGCATCGCTGGAATGGCAGCAGCCATGCAAGTTGCAAAAATCAATCCTGCGGAGGCTCTGCGCAATGAGTAATTGCATCGTCGAAGTGCAAAATCTGCGGAAAGATTTCAATGGAACTTCAATTTTCCGTGGCGTTAATTTCAGGATCATGCCCAGGGAAACAGTAAGCATCTGCGGGAATTCCGGATCCGGGAAAACAACACTGGTAAACGTTCTTAGCCTGCTCGAACCACCAACGCAGGGAAATATTTTCTGGCAAAATGAAAACGTAACAAATGCAAATAGTGGAAAAATTTCGCAGCTGCGTCCGAAAATTTTTGGCTATATCTTCCAGCAGTGCAATCTTATCCCAGAGCTGAACGTACTGGAAAATCTCCTGTTCCCCACTCGAATCATTTCAATCATCAAAAAATCCGACATCGAGTTCGCCAAAAAGCTACTGGGGCAAGTTAATCTGTGTGGCATTGAACAGCGCAATGTTTCAACTCTTTCGGGAGGGGAACGGCAGCGAGTCGCGGCAGTTCGTGCCATGATAAACCATCCGAAGATTATAATTGCCGATGAACCAACGGGCAATCTCGACGTAAAATCAGCGGACGCCACCATGGACATGATCATGAATCTCTGTGATGCACACGGGAGCTCTCTTCTGCTAATTACGCACAATCAGCGATTCGCAGAACGAATGCAAACCTCCTATGTCCTCGGCAACGCATCCCTTAAAAAATTAAGTGATCATCTATGAAAATTGGAATTATAGGAACTGGAAACGTCGGATCAGCGGTGGCATTTCTACTGGCAACGGCGAACATTGCCGATGAAATTATCCTGATCAATCAAACCACGGAACGATCACTGGCCGAAGCATGCGACATTTCACACGCACTCCCGATGATGAGCAGTTGCGCCGTGAGGAGTGGAGATTTGGCAGATTTGGTAAATGCAGACATCGCAGTCATTTCCTGCGGACGTGCCAGAGGAAATTTCGTGGCCAGCCGCCTTGAACTATTGGCTGACAACGTGCACTCATGCATTGAAACGGCAAATGAAATTGCACACTTTGCTCCGGGAGCAATCATAGTTATGGTAACAAATCCGGTGGACGTCCTCGCGCATGTGGCCATGCAAATTACTAATTTTCCGAGGGAACGCATAATCAGCAGCGGAACTGTCCTTGACAGTGCAAGATTTGTGACAGCTTTAGCTCAGCATTTTCAAGTTCCAGCTGCGGATGTGCTGGGGAGCGTTCTGGGCGAACACGGAGACAGCCAGGTTCCCCTGTGGTCTTCGGTTAAAATTTGTGGCAATCCGCTGCGGGAATTTACGCAGCTAAATGGGATCGATTTTTCAGAAAAAGTAATGGCCGAAATTGAGGAGAAAACAAAATTCGCTGCCGATGAGATCATTAGGGGAAAGCAGGCTACCTACTACGGAATAGCCGGAGCAATCGCCATAATCTGCAGGGCAATAGGAGAAAATTCGCACACGGTATTAAACGTTTCCACGCTGCACGAAAATTTCGAAGGCACAGGAAACATTTTCATATCCACTCCCACTGTGATTTGTGCCAGAGGTGCGACGGAAATTTTACCGCTAGAAATCAGTAGTCGGGAGCGGGAGAGGTTGATTCACAGCGCAAACGTGATAAAAAAGCATTTCCAAACGGCCATGGAAATCCTGAATTCCTTACCTACAGCACAACATCCTCAGATTTAGCGGCATGGGATCGCAAAATATGAAAAAACATCGGGCAAAAAGAATTTTTAATTTCAAATTTTATGCCCTGCCCATCTATCCCAACGAACAACTTTTCATCGACTTTGTAGAAATTAAAGGTTTTTGAATTGTCGGGGCCATCGCTAAATGTTATCGTGAACTGCTTATCTTCCTCGTAGAAATCCTGCACGATACCAATGGACTCCACCTGATTCAATACTTCGAGCATTGAATTGACGTATTCCTTTGAAATTTCTCGCACCAGGAGTTTTCCTTTTTTCGAATATGTAAACTGCCACTTGTCCTGATTTTTAAGGTCGTGAAAATTGAAATGCTCATCGCTTGCGACCAAAACGACATTTATATCCTCACACTTTAGAGCATGGAAAAATTGATACTTTAGCAGGTCTCTGGCCATGTCAATTATTTTGAAAATTTTTTCACGTTCGACGAAAAAGAACATGTCAACGGCTGCATTCTCCGCGAAAAACAAACCCTCTCCGCTGCTTAAAAAATCAACTCTTTCGCTGGCATTTCCTCCGTATAGAGTAATTGACAAATTGCACTGTCCGGGGTCATCATAGGAGTGGCAAACGCCCTCCGCTTCCAGAGTAAAAATTTCATTTAAAAAATTAGCTATCAGGTCGCATTTGACTTCCAAATGTGCGGTCAAATCATCCAGGAACCACCGCCCATTCCTTTTGGCAAAAACAAACTCTCCGGCATCGAATTTTACTTTGAAAATTTTACAGTCATCCTTTACCCGTGAGAAAATTTTTGAACTTAAAAAACCAACCAGGGCCACATCATCCGAAATTTTCCCCGAGGACAAACTGGAATTCGCAGAAATGAGTACTGCTTCTGCCTCTTCTGCATTCAATTTTATATTTTTCGGTGCATTTTTTGAAAAAATAGTAACTTCATGGGTACACCGTGACAAATTATCTCCGATTTTTCTCTTTCCGAATAGATCATTGAGTTCTCCGTAAAAGCGCTCCACGGCAAAAGCATTCGCAGGCCAGCTACTGTCGCCCCACGCGGCTTCCCACCGTCCCGATTTCTGTGACTTCTGAAGGGAAAAAGCAAATCCACTTTCCAAATTGTGCACCAATATCCTGTCCACGAATCTAAGCTTTCCTGATTTTCTCCCGCGCATGGAACTGCTTCCGTTCACCCAAATCCAGTGAACAAAAAATGACCACAGAACCACATTTAGGCAAATAAAAAAAATTGTCCGCCTCCTCACTATTTTCTCCTTAGAAATGCAACGGCGACCGTCAACAGCAAAAAGCCAGCCGGAAGCACCAGTATTCTGGCGGATATTTTCCGCAAATCTTTTCTGGACAATGCCAGTCGATAGTTTTTAACTTCTATGCCTTCGAAATCCACAGCGCTACTTCCGTGAAGCATGTAGTTGCTGATCCCAAGCCAAAAAATTCTGTTTCCCAAAATTTTAACTTTTCCATTTGCCATGAAATCAGCATTCCCGACCACTAGGATTTTTCCCGCATTCGTTGTGATCTCCGAGGTATTAAATTTTTTTCTCTCCGAAAGAGTTGCAACAACGCGTGCCGCGGAAGTATTTTCACCGTCGTCGATTCCGCTTTCAATGACACTATCGCCCGTTTGCAAAAGTTCTGTAATTTCAAACTTTTCCTCATCCGTGAACCAGGGAGCGCGCTTAACCTCGCAGGTGGCACCAAAAACGACTGGGATTTGAAATTCGATCAGCTTCTCATTAATTCTGTGGGGAGCAAAATGCCTTATCATCAGATCTTCTGCATAATTTATCGCCCTGTTATCCGCTGAAACGAGCAAATTTTCACCGACAAAAATTCCGTAGTCTCCTAAAAATTCCCGCAGCCCAATGTCAAAATTTCCATCCAGCGCAACAACCAATTTCCCATTTCTGTTGTCAACAAAATCGCGCAAAATTTCCACCTCGAAGCCAAGAAATTTACCCCTTGCTCCGGCGATAACTACCAGGTCCGCATCGAATGGGATAGCTTTGCTATCGAACAAACTAATCGGCCGCACTTTGCAATTTTGCTGCCTGGAAAAATGCTTCACAGCTGATAGTCCCCTGGCAAAAGAAACACTGTCCAGTTGGCTTTCTCCATGGCCGGAAAGAAAATACACCGCATTGTCATCTCCGCTCGTCAATTCCATAAGAGCCACTGAAATCACCTGTTCCCCGCGGAACATAACCATTTCCCCATTTTGCATCCTGTAGAGCTCATCAATTGCCAACACTTTGACTCTATCATTCGTGGCTATGACAACGCAATTCATTGGGAGAATTCCAAATCGTTCGCACAAATCCGCATATTTTTTTGAATTTTTCGCAGCATTAAGAATTTCCATGCTAAATTTACGCTCTCCCGCAGAGTTCACATATTCACCCATCAGGTGGCTGATATTTCCTTTGATCAACTCAAAGGTGCCATCATAGTGCTCATGCTGCCTCTCCAGCAGAACAAAAATTTCCACATCGGACTTCAAGTTTTTTAAAATCTTTTTCGATTCATCACTCAGGGTAAGTCTTGATTTTCCATCGAACACCCTGCGGGAAAAATATTTGGCCGAAAAAAGATTAACTACGCCATAGAATACCACAATCAGCGAAATACACAGTAAAAACACCAGTGTTTTGATTCTATTGCTTCTGCGAAAATTTGACATAGGCCTACTTAATTTTCCTTTGAACTGCAATTATGCTGGCGCACAATGCCAGCACTGACGACGACAGGAAAAACACAACCGTGCGAGAATCAACAATACCACTGCAAAAATTGTCCATCTGGGAAAAAATTTTAAGGGGCTCGCTGCAGGAGCAAAACAAACTTAGGTTGGAAATCTTCGAATTATCAGCCAGCATCTGCCCCACAATGAAAAACGCAACCAGAGTGAAGAACGTCACCAGGCAGGATATAATTTGATTCTCCGTCAAGGAACTGAAAAATATTCCAATGGAAACGAAGAATGTTCCGATCAGACAAATAAACAGTATTCCACCGGCAATATTAAATCGCGTGGCAAATGCCGCTTCCCGCAGAATCGCTTTTGATTCCAGCCCCACCGCCAAAAACAAAATCAGTGAAGATAGCCATAAAATTATGAACATTAGATAGCTGGATAAAAATTTTGCCAAAACTACTTCCGCATGCGAAACGGCAACGGAAAACATGCTCTGAAATATTTCGCTTTTATATTCCTCCGAAAATGATCCCATCGAAATCAGTGGCACCATCACAATTGTTGGCAGGAAGAAGCAGCGAAAAAACATCTGTGCGAATGGAATACTCGCCTCCTCTATGGTATAACTCCCCAGAATTAGCATAAAAAATGCACCGATCGATAGTGAAAAAATTAGCGCAACGCCGTAGGTTGACGGAGACACAATCAATTTGTGTATTTCGTATTTAAATAATGTCCAAAAATTTTTCATAGATCCCCGTTCCACACTTCATCCTGATCTCTGCAGCGGCGAGTGTAGTGCAAAAAAATTTCCTCCAGCGAAAATTCCATTCTACCAATTTTCTCCAGAAATAGGTCCTCCTCCCGTGAAATTTCAGCCACCAGAATGCGATATTTCTCATCTGGCATGCAAAAATTGACACGCATATCCACGGATGATAAATGTTCAAATCCTGCAATTTGCGCCCCATTCGCCTCAAAGACCCGCCTTATCTTGGCTCCATCGCCCCGTATTCTGGCGGAAAACAATCTTTTCCCCTGAAGATCATTGGCTAGATCATCCAGAGTTCCGGATGCGACGATGTTCCCGCGATTAATAATAATAAATTTGTCGCAAATCGGTTCCAATTCCGACAAAATATGGCTTGAAATTAAGATTGTTCGCGTCCCCCTATTGGCCGTAATAATTTTTCTAACGCCCATAATCTGGAGCGGATCCAGCCCTATGGTCGGCTCATCGAGAATAACGATTTCAGAATTCCCAAGCATGGCATCGGCAAGTCCAACGCGCTGGCGGAATCCTTTCGAAAGATTTTTAATCATGCAGTAGCGCGCTTCGTAGTACAAATCACACTGGCGCATGACCTTTTCCGTACTGGCACGAATTTTTTTCCCAGAAATGCCCTTCAACTCAGCACGGAACCGCAAGTATTCCCCAACTCTCATGTGATCAGGCAGTGGATTATTTTCCGGCATAAAGGAAATATACTTCTTCGCGCATATGGCATCATCCGCAACGGAAATTCCCCGGATGGAAACATCTCCGGATGTTCCCCGAATCAACCCGGTCAAAATTTTCAGAACAGAACTTTTCCCCGCGCCATTTGGCCCAATTAAACCGACAACACTGCCCGCTTTTACTGAAAACGACACATTGTTTAGGGCCACAGTTTTGCCATACTTTTTAGTCAAATTGCTGACGACTATCGCGTCATTTTCTAGCATAATTTCAGTCCGAGGAACTTAAAAAAAATAATTTCATTTAGCAAACAATTTGCTACTCAAATTTGGCACAAAAACTCAATTATTTTGCGGCTTCTAACGGAAATGCGCCGGCGAAAATTTTTGCTCACTTCCAAAAGCTATGAATCCGGTGAGCTTTTTAGCGAAGCACCCTGGGATTTAAAATATCTATTTCCATTGGAAAATTTTAGCGGCCGGACGTCAAAGTGCACATTTTTCACTGCGGCATTCTTCGAAAACTTTCGCATTTTCTTCACATCAAATGAACTGCGCAGAGAATTTGCTACTCTTGCCTTTTCCTGGTGACCATCGGAGAATTCAAAAATAAAAATGTGCTCGATGGGCCCTTCGCTGTCACACATGAAATCACGAAACTCACTCAAAAATTCTGACAGCAGGGGTGACTCCCCGTCAAGCAACCAAAAAATGGTTTTCACCTGCTGATCGATTCCCTGGTCCAGCGGCACAATGTTATTCACATTGAAATTGATTTCCCCATCCCGGGATCTCACATTGCCAATGATCATCACAAGCACTCCCTCCACTATCCTGTTTCCAATGCTCTCATAGGCATCAGGGAAGCAATTCATTTTATAGGGCACGGTTTCGGTCTCGAACGCAAAAAATGCCCAGCTGCGATTATCCCGTTTGGCAATCTTCCTGCTGATCGTTCCAATTATTCCGCAGATTCTAAACTGATCCCTATCGTTCAAAACAGACAGATCCCCGTCGGATGGAGAATTTATGAATGGTAGAAATTCTCCATAGTCCTCCAGCGGACTTCCGCTGACATAAAAACCCAGCAGAGCTCTTTCATTGCGTAAATTTTCCATTTTCGACATTTTCGGAGATGCAGCTGAAATTTGTGGCTTCACATCATCGGCATCGGATTCGCAGCCATCGAATAACTGCATCTGCCCTCTGGACTTGTCCTGCTGCACGGTTGCGGATTCCTGCATGGCCGCTGGCAGATACTCCATCAAGTGCTTCCGATCATGGCCAAAACTGTCAAACGCACCGGTTAGAATCAAAACTTCCAGCACTCGTTTATTTACAATACGAGGATCGACGCGATGCATAAAATGCATGAAATTTTCATAGGGACCATCTTTCTCCCTGACCGACAAAATATTCTTTGCAGCCACATCCCCAACGCCCTTGATCGCTGACAAACCAAACAGAATGTATCCGGAATTCCCTTCCATGTGGGGGGTGAACTCCTCTCCGGATTTATTTATGTCCGGTCCGAAAATCGATATTCCCATGCGCGTGGCTTCGGCGATCAAGTCTCTGATTTTATCGGCATTACCACTGCAGCATGAGAGCATGGCAGCCATGAATTCCACCGGGAAATGGGCCTTCAGGTAGGCGGTGTAGTACCCTATTAGCGCATAGGCATCGGAGTGGGACTTGTTGAATCCATAGCCGGCAAATTTTTCCAAAATGGAAAAAATTTCCTCCGCTTTTTTTTTCGGAATGCCATTGTGCTCCGCCGCTCCGCGGATAAAAACGTCGCGCTGCGCATTCATCACGTCGACTTTTTTCTTTCCCATCGCGCGACGCAAAATATCGGCTCCGCCCAGCGAATATCCCGCTATCACACGCGCCGCCTCCATAACCTGCTCCTGGTAAACGAGGATTCCATATGTGGATCGGCAGACATTTTCCAGCAGTGGATGCGCATACTTTATTTTCGCCGGATCTTTTTTCCCGGCAACGTATTCCGGAAGCCATTCCATCGGGCCCGGGCGATACAATGCGCTCAGCGCACTAATGTCATCGATGCAGGAAAACCCAAATTGCCTGCACCATCTTTGAATTCCGGCGGAGTCAAACTGGAACACGCCGGACGTTTCTCCGCTCCGCATGAGCGCAAACGTTGCCTCGTCATCCAATCCCGCGCCGGCAACGGAAAAATTCTCGAGCCCACCGCGCCGGCGGATATTTGCCTCCGCGATGTCGATTATGGTCAGCGTCGTGAGCCCGAGGAAGTCCATTTTGAGCAGCCCAAGCTCCTCAACGGCATCCTTGGCATACTGCGTGCAGAGAACGTTGTCCTGAATTGTTACAGGGACAAGTTCCCGAATTGACTGATCCGAAATGATGATTCCGCAGGCATGCGTGCCGGTGTTGCGCACCATTCCTTCTAGAATTTTTCCCTCATCCAAAATTTTGCGAATCAGTGGATTCCGCTGCTGTTCGCTCCTCAACTCCGCTGACTTGCTAATGGCATTTTCTACGGTAATTCCCAGATCATCGGGGACCATTTTCGCCAGCTTGTTAGCCTCCTCGTAGGGGACATCGTGGACTCGGCAGAGATCGCGAATGACCATCTTCGCTCCGAATGTTCCAAATGTTATTATGTTGGCAACGTGATCGCGACCATATACATTGCGCACGTACTCGATGACGTCTTCCCGCCTGCGCATGCAAAAGTCTATGTCGAAATCAGGCGGAGAAATGCGCTCCGGATTAAGAAATCTTTCGAACAGTAGGTTGAAACGAATTGGATCTATGTCGGTAATTTGCAAAACATATGCCATGAGACATCCGGCACCGGATCCACGACCGGGGCCAACGACGACGCCATTGGTTTTAGCCCAATTTACGAAATTCCAGACTATTAAAAAATAATCCACGAAGCCAGTTTTTTCTATGATTGACAGCTCATAGTCCAGGCGTTTACTGAGATTCTCAGCGGAATATTTTTCCTCCTGGCTGATCTCACTGGAAGCAAAGGTGTCGTTTTTTTTCTCCGGCATGTGGTTTTCCACATCCGCCAATGCCCCGGTGCTAACGTATGCGACGCCATAGCGTTCCCTGAGTCCTTTCAGACACAGTTCACGCAAAAATTCCACGTTTGATAACGCTCCCAGCTCAGGTGTTCTCTGGAAAACCGGATAGTGATTTTCCCCGGACGGCATTTTGAAGTTGCACATTTCAGCTACCAGCAGCGTGTTGTCCAAAACATCCGGCCTATCGCCAAAGACCAGCTCCATCTCCTGCCGAGACTTGATGTAAAATTGATGCCATGGCATGCGCATGCGATTTTCATCCCTAATTTTCGACCCAGTTTGGATGCACAGCATGGCATCGTGAGCTTCCCAGTCAGACTGCATCACATAGTGGCAATCATTTGTCGCCACGGCACGAACTCCGGCATCATCCGCCAGTTTAAATAACTTCGGCAAAACAATTTTCTGAATATCAATTCCCTGATCCTGCACTTCAATGAAAAAATTTTCTTTCCCGAAGATGGAAATCAGTTCCTCCAGTCCCTGCTTCGCCAACTCGTCGTTCCCTTCCAGCAGCATCTGGGGCAAATACCCCTGCACACACCCGCTCAGGCATATCAAGTCCGCAGCATATTCCCTCATCAGGTCAAAATTTATTCGCGGCTTGTAGTAAAATCCGTCCGTGTGCGCAGTGGACACCAGTTTGCACAAATTTTTATAGCCATTCAAGTTTTTTGCCAGCAGAGTTGCGTGATAGAGTGGGTGTTTTTTTTTCTCTCGCACATCTTCGTGATGCAGCGTGTAAAACTCGCAGCCAACTATCGGTTTAATGCCCGCTCCCTTGGAATGCTTTATGAAATCTGGTATTCCGAAAACATTTCCATGATCCGTCATTGCAACGGCGGGCATCCCAAGTTCACTAACTCGCTCAAACAGCCTATCCATGCGACATGCACCATCTAGCAAGCTGTAATCGGTGTGGACATGTAGATGCACAAATGACCTGTTTGACATGTGCAGCGTTCTAGGGAAGCACGTGATTTTTGCAACCGTTATTAAGCCTGCGATATTCAGAGAGGAAGTCTCTACGGTTGAAAATTCTCAAAAACAGCATTTTCGATTTGACATTTATGCGAGAAAACATACATTTCATTCCATGAATAAAATTACATCTCTAAAAACTTCACACTTATCTCAGAAACAAACGACGGAGGCTCCAGTCTGTGCTCCCGAGAAAACTAAAGAAAATACTGCAGTATCTTCCGTGAAGGTTGCTAGCACAGCCAAGCAGATCACTCCCTCTGTTTCCACCAATCCCGTAAATCAAAATATCACTCCGAAAAATTTATCTACCAGGGAAGTCAAAAACCAACAAACTCCCTCGGCCAACGAAAATTTGGCCGTTTCAAATGTAAATTCTGAGCACAAAAAAACAGAATTGCATTTTTCGGATCTTGATTTCAACAAGTTTGTATTTCAAGATTCCGGCAGAAAATTTGTTTCCGCAAGTGGCAGTGGGGATAATCGCTGTGGATTTAATGCGATGGCCTGCCAGGCAATTGACAAACAATTGACAGGTCAGCTGCTGAGGGAAAAATTGAAAGTTTCTCCGGGAACGATGTTTGACGTAAATGACCCGGCCCGTGGAATAGCACGGGCAGCAAATATTTTACAGCAACCAGTGGTCGCCCTGCACTGCCCCGGACAAGGAAAAATTAAAGCTTTTTATTTTTCAGTTCCCCACGCCGAATCTCTTTTTTTCGTGGAAACAAATCACGATAATTTGCAAGTAAGCTTCAGAGAGTGGGCCGCGGAGTTCAAAACATACGTGGACTTTGAAACGCTTGCGAACCTTATTTGGCCCTCCGGCAGTTTCCGTGACCCTAGCAGCACTCTCTGCGACGCGCTATCGGCATTACTGAAAAATCCACGAACCGTAGTTATTCTCAACGCCGCCCAGGGAGATCAAAATGGCAATGTAAATGGTGGGCATTTCAACGCTGCCGCTCACAGCCAACTTGATGCCGTACGTCTGGGGGAAAATAGCGCCAACAAATGACGCAGCCAAATTAAGGGCAGAGCCCCAGCAGGTTAAAAACAGTTGCAATCAACTCTCTGCGAACGTCTGAGGTTTGGGCGAGCGGGACGCTCAACTTTCGCAGATATCTACTCGTCTTTTCAGTAAAAAAACCTTCATCGATGCACACATGAACACCGGAAAGGACGACACTGCCTTTGCCATATTTTTTATGAATTATTGAGGGCCGATTGATTTCCGCATATCTGGCCAAAATGCTTATCTCGCCATCCCGTTCAACATCGGCAAAGTACGGACCTCCGTAGAACATCACATTCACATGCTTTTCTACGCCGCCAAATGACACGATATTGTCGGAAAATGCAGCATAGCGATCCGTCCCGTAGACGAGTTTCCCAAATGCTGGGCCAATGGCTGTTCCGCTAAAAAATTTCAATTCATCTTCGCAAATAATTTCCAGCGGACCTCCACGGTCGAATTCCGTGCGAGCAGCTCCGTAGTATGCCCCGGCACAAATTCCCAAATAGGCCCCGCCATTTCTCACAAAGGATTTAATGTTTTCATTCCCCCGGCCATTGAGTTTATCCGCATAAAATCTTGCTGCACCACCGGGAATGCAAAGAAGTGCAGTCTCTTCCATCCACCGACCACTTGCAACTTCGGCGGCATCGATGGTTTTCGCATCATAGTTTCTAAACATATGTAAAACATGAGGCAAATAACGCCGGCCAACACCATCGTCTTCGTAAATGCGTACTTTTTTTAAACCCATGATTTCTTTTAAATAACTACACTTGGAAAAACAATGAAATAATCCCCATGGCCACAGATCTCTGAACAGATATTCATGTGCATTTGCACATTGCATAGCGGGAAGAAATTTTTACCGTGGGGGTGTGGCAATTTCCCTAAATTTACACCTGGGAACTCTAATTCGCAGGCCCAATCGTTTTGTTTTCGAAGGAACTGCGGATGGGCATATTCAGCGCTGGCATTGCCCGGTTACCGGAAGCATCGGCCTAATTGATAATTTCTCCGGCATTCCATGCCTCTTCACACCGGCAATTGACTGTTCAAAGCGCACAACTCAGGGGACAGTTGAAGCAATTTCACTGAATGGAGGAAAAGATTGGATAGGCATTAACCAGACGCGCATCAACGGATGGATCGAAAATCTTCTCAAAAAAAATGCCCTCCGTTCCATGGTTGACACCATTGACTGCCAAATACACCGGGAAGTAAAAATCGATGATTCCCGCATTGACCTGGCAATAGAAAACAAAGTAAAATGCACATTTCTGGAGCTAAAAACTCCTACGCGCGATCTTCTGCTGTCTCCCGGAGCGCGTTTCACCAAACCACCATCGCAAACATATTTCGACCGCGGTCTGCGTCATTTCAAAACACTCGCAAAACTCGCACAGTCAGGGCATCGTGCCATTGTTGCGCTCTGTTTCATGTACGACGCACCGGAGTTCACCACCCCAATGCGTGACAAGTGGAATGCAAAAATCATCGACGCAATAAGGGAAGCAAATCTTTTGGGTGTAGAAAATTGGCAAATTAATCTGAAAATTACTCCCACGTCACTGCGGGTCACTCGCTGCATGCGGTCAAACTATGCGGAAAATTCGAATTAAATTGCTGCGGGGAGGAAAATTTTCCATTTCCACGTTTTTGGATAGGAAAATTCTGGCGGAGAGAGAGGGATTCGAACCCCCGGTGCCTTGCGACACATTCGATTTCGAGTCGAACACAATCGTCCACTCTGTCATCTCTCCAAAAATTTTACGGCGAAAATCCCCCCTCCGGCGCGGAGCACTTGCCGCGCACAAAATTTATGCTCTGCCGATGTAGGAACCATCGCTGGAACTGACGCGAATCACCTCTCCGGGCTTGATAAATAGCGGCACCTGTACGATCAATCCCGTCTCTGTGGTTGCTGGTTTTTGCACATTTGAAGCCGTATCCCCCCGAATGCCATCGGGAGACTCCACCACCTTCATTAGGATGGAAGCCGGCAGAATAATTTCAACGGGCTTGTCATCAACGTAGGAAATATCATACATTTTCCCGATCGCCAAAAACTTTTTTTTACCCTCAATCAGATCATTTGGAAGGCACACATCCTCATATGTTTCCGTATTCAAAAAATGGTGTCCCATGTCATCCACATAGGAATATTCCAGAGCCACGGTGCTCGTTTGTAAAAATGTTATGCTGTCCGACGAGAGAAACTTGATTGCGGTAGATGCACCGGTTAGCAGATTTCTCATCGTCACCTGGACAAATCCCGCCTGCCTGCCCTGGGTTCTATGTTGAACTTCCAAAACGGCGTGGGGAACACCATTGTAAGCTATCACTTTGCCCTTTCGAATGTCAGTTGGATTAGCCATGGCAAATCACCTGCATTTTGTGAGAAAAAAATCAAGCTTTTTGGTAAACTTTCGAAAAAATATGGCTGCGGGTGGATGCAAGTGCTGAAAATTATTTTTCATCTTTTACTCAACATTTGCATCGCCGCCGGGTTGAAAATGATCTCATTTTTTTTCCGCTTCCCACTCCACTCCTGTCCAGGACAAAGCACGGGCTCCGGAATTTACTGCCTCTGAAATTTTCGATGTCTTCTCCCCCGTGTAGTAATTTATCAGCATATTCCGCTCATCGCTTATGTTTGAATAAAATTCCACGTGGCCGTCCAGAAAGACAATAAATCCACCCGTTTCGCCGTAGATTCCACCGCCATTGCCATTTGCTCCGCGCCATTTTCCAGTATTATTGTCGAGCCCTCTCGTGTAGGCAATTGGTGTTGTTTCCGCTCGCGCCTGGCTGGAAATTCCAGAAATAACAGTAACGCTCAGTGGGAAGTTTTTAAAGTCCGCGTTCATTTGCCATGTTCCATTTTTCACAAACCCGATGCTCTTCGGGAGTGGGTTTCGCTCCGTTTCAACCAGATAGTCATCGCCGGCAATGAACATGGACGCGGCATTCAGTTCGCCGTACTTTGAGAAAATACCTGCCCACTGCGCAGCATTTTCGCAGCTGTTCAGTTCCCTCGTGAAACCCTTCAGGGAAAGGCTTGCATAGGCCATTGCGATCTGCTGCAACCCCTTCGACACCTTTAGTTTTTTTGCCTCACCGATTGCATTGCTGATGACCGGCATGAGTATGGCCGCCAATATTCCGATTATGGAAATGACGGTGAGCATTTCTATCAGCGTAAACGCATTTTTTTTACCGGATCGGCGCACGCACTGGTAGAGTGCAAAAGGAAAAAACATTGTCAATCGCAATGCAAACTTCCGCTAAAATAAAATTTCTTGGCAAACTTGGAAATATATTTACAATATCAGCCATGTCCACTCAAGAAGTTAACAGCGTTTCAAAAACCAATTCAAAACACGTCTCTGAGAACAAGAGCTCTTTTAACTCTCATGAAGTCGGGTCCGGGGGCCAAAAAGAGCAAAGCTTTTGGTCCACACTTAAAAGCTTTTTTAAAGGCATTTACAGGAAGCTTTTCTCCCGAGAAACTAAGGTCAAAAAAGCAAAAAATACCACACAAAATCAAGGAACTAGCAGCCGAAACAAAAAAGTTAACGCTGGGGTTAGCCCACAGACTCAAGTTAATTCCGATTCTTTGCAATTTTCAGATTTTTCCGTGGGAATACCCAGTTTCAGGGAACGTGTTAAGCCCAATATAGAAAAGATTACCTCAAATGTTTCTAATGAAATTTCACAGCTTGTCGATAGCGCTTCGGAGTGGTTCGCGACGTCACTATATGAGTCAGTCCAAAAAGGTAACATGGAATACGGTGGAAAATTTGGGAAAAATGACGATCTACGCAAAAAAATGATTAATATTGACAACTTGAGCGTTGAAGACCTGAGAAAAAAAGGAGTTTTTGATGAAGATAGTTCCGTCAATATCTTAGATGTTATCGAAACGGTAACATCTAAGGATTACCACAGAAATGATCTTAATCTAGTAATCGACAGAATCATGTACACACCAAAAGAAGAACCAGAGAAACCAACCAAACCAGATGACCCAAAACCAGATGATACAAAACCAGATGATACAAAACCAGATGACAATGAAAAAGAAGAGTATGAAAAAACACCGAATGAAGCAAAAGAAAAAATGAAAAAAGTACTGAATGAAATAAAAAGTCTGGCTGCAAAGAAAGAGTATGAAAAAACACTGAATGAGTACGAAAAAACACTGAATGAAGCAAAAGAAAACAATAGAAAAATACTGAATGCAATAAAAAGTCGGGCTGAAAAGAAACATCCTTATAATAAAGAGAAACAAGAAAACTTTATTCTGCACGTAATACAGAGTATTCACAAATGGGGCGGACAAGCAGTTGCTACTGGGAATACTTCCTTATTCCTCGGCAAGCGCAAGATTTTATGTTCAGCCCTCAGGATGCAGGCGACCATTACAATTGAAGACGACAATACGACAACATTCCAAACCCACACCAGAAGTTGTGTTATTCACTCTGATGTGGTCGATCATAATAATAATCCTGGGGGACACATTGGAATATTCGCAGACGAATGGACTACTTATAAAGTTGATATCGAAGATGACAACGGCTCCTCCGTCCCAAAAAATACGTTCCCGACCATCGCGCCTGAAGGAAAAAACCAGATAATGGCTTTTAAAAGTGAAAAATGGCTTGAAGAAATCATCAAGTTGAATAAACAAGGCCTCTCTGCGACTGAAAGAGATCGCACTCTCATAAAATTTGACCCCGATGATAAAACAGAACTGCTCAACGCAGAAATAGTGCCGAAAACTCTGCTGAAACTATTGCAAGAAGATAAAAATAAATACGAGAAAGCCGAAGAAGTAAAAACGAAATTAAAAAAAATATCCAAAGAATTTGGAGTGAATTCCTCAATCCTCGACGGCAAAAACCATAAACTGGAAAGCATAAATAAACAAATCGATCAGCTAAAAGAACAGCATAACCGATTCTTTCCCGGCAGTAATCTCGCAGAATGAAAAATTAAATAAGAATTGCATCGCCACGCAGCGAAAGATATTCTTGCAAACGGAACCGATGTGGATCATATAATCCAGCGATGGATTTCGATAAAATTGTTGCGGGCGTGAAAATGCTGATCGACGGCATCGGGGATGAGCATTCCCGCGAGGGCCTTGCCGACACACCCACCCGAGTGGCAACGATCCTGAAAAACTTCACCGAAGCCGGTGAAATTCCCGACGAAGAATTACTGCGGCAAACATTCTCCGCGGAAAATTACGACAACTTTGTCATAGTGCGAAATATTCAATTTTCATCGTTCTGCGAACACCATTTACTGCCATTTTTTGGAAAAATTTCACTGGCATACCTCCCGGAAGGGGGCACTGTCATTGGGCTAAGCAAACTAGCTCGCATCGTGGATAAATACTCAAAACGCTTGCAGCTGCAGGAGCGACTAACCCAACAAATCCTCGATGCAATTTCGAAAAATATTCCCAACGACGGGGTTCTGGTGATAGTTTCCGCGCAGCACATGTGCATGACAACCCGTGGTGTTATGCAGCCGGGAAGTGAAACAATAACCCGAGCAATGTCTGGTAATTTTTCCCTGAACAAAACCCTTGTGCTAGAAGCTCAGCAGCTGATCTTCGGCATCGAAAAAAAATATTCATGAGTAGAAATTTCAGAGACATTTCCCTCCCCTGCGTAATGGGAATCCTAAACATCACACCGGATTCCTTCTCCGACGGCGGAAAATTTTTTGACGGAGATGTCGACAAAGGTGGATTCCAACCAAAGGCCGAGTCTCATCTCTTCGAACTTGTCGGAGCAGGGGCGGAAATTATCGACATCGGCGGAGAGTCAACCAGGCCCGGTTCGATGGGAGTTGGCCCGGAGACCGAATGGCAGCGCATTGAACGCACACTGAAAAGTGCCATCGAAATCCCACAAATCACTGTCTCCGTTGATACCCGATATCCGGAAACCGCAAGGCTGGCGCTGGAATGCGGAGCGAACATTATAAATGATGTCTGCGGCACCCAGCACTTCATCGAAATGGCAAATGCTGTGAAAAATTTCGATGCCCACCTGATAGTCACACACAATTCCCGCAGCGATGAAAATTTTTTAAAAATTAGCAATCCAACGGCAGCTATAATCTCCACGTTCGAAAAAATTTTAAATCAGGCGGCAGATATGAATTTTGACGAGCGCAGAATTATTCTGGATCCCGGCATAGGCTTCGGGAAAACAGCGTCACAGAATCTTGAAATTTTCAAAAAAATCGACGAAATATGTGAAAAATTTCCAAATCCTGTGGTTTGCGCCACTTCGAAAAAATCGTTCCTGCGGGAAGTGGCAAAAAATACGAATCCAACTGCGCTATCCGCAGCCACCATCGGCACAACGATTCATGGATTTCTCCAGGGTTGCGCAATTTTTCGCGTGCACGACGTGGTAGAAAATCTCGCAGCACTGCAATTTGCACGGCAATTATATGAGCGATAAAATTTTTATAAATGATCTGGAAATTTTTGCCCGGCACGGAGTTTTTCCCGGAGAAAAAATCAACCCGCAGCGATTTCTGATATCCCTGGTCGCGACCTTCGATGCAGCGAGCGCAAAAGCGTCCGATGAGCTTTCCCAAACGATCGACTACGCAAAGTTGTTGGAATCAATCACTGAAAACGTGCAAAATGTTTCATTTAATCTCATTGAACGGCTGGCTCAACACCTGGCCGACAGAGTATTCTGCGGATTTGAAAAAATCATTTCCCTGGAAATAACGATTAAAAAATTTGCGGATAACTTGGCTGATAAAAATTTTTCCTGCCTGGGATTTTCATCAATATTTCTGCGCCATGGCCAATGACGCCTATTTGTCTCTCGGAAGCAATGTGGGAGATCGCCTAAAATTTCTGCAGACGGCGACGGCAAAGCTTGAATATGAAAATTTGGAAATTGCAAAAATTTCAAGCATCTACGAAACCGATCCCCAGAATTTTACCGACCAACCAAAGTTTTTGAACTGCGTTTTGATGCTCAAAACCGAGCTCGACGCCTTCAAATTGCTTACCATTTGCCAGAAAATCGAAAACAGAATCGGCAAAAACAAGTACGCTCCCTTTGGCCCGAGGAATATAGACATCGACATTTTGGCGTTTAATTCGGAGCAAATCTCCACACCCATTCTGACTCTGCCGCATCCGCGCATGCACCGGCGAAATTTTGTCCTGACTCCGCTCAGAGAAATTGCACCGCACTTCGAAATTTACGGCCAGACAGTCGACACCTTTCTTGAAAAATGCACTGACCAGCACGTACATCCCTGGAAAAGCTGTTAGTGATTTCCTGCTCAGGTTTCCAGCTCGCCACCGACTCTGCAGCAGTTTCAACAAAATTCTTTTCTGTGGCCATCGCTTCATCGGGAAAGCGGCATCGCAGCACAATTGGCTATTTCCCTAATTCTAAACCAAGGGATTTTAAGACCTGGTCTTGAATTTTCGTATAGTCATCCAACACACATTCCATAAGATCAGGAAACATTCTATTATTAAGCTTGGGCAGTTGGTTTATATCTTCCCAGGAGGGAAAGCTTTTGATTTTTTTAACAGCTTCTTCAAATTTATTTGAGATTAAATTCATTTTTATCGAACGCTGCGAAAGTTCATTTCTCGATACAAAGATGTATTCTTTTTTCACCACTCCCCATATTCCCCTTCACTACGTTAATCTGGATCTCCGAAAGTAAACTTTTTCATGCTTCAAACATGACTTTTTTCATGTCGATGCTGGAACAAAATTTGCCATCCTCACTTTTGAAATTACTACATAATGTCCCTTTTATTGAAAACCAGCCCCCAGGGGTATATATCTACGTAAAAAATCAACTAACATTTTCTAAAAACTATGCCAGCTAGCATCTCCTAGCTGCAGCCCTTTTTCAAGGCATCAATTGCCGCTGAAAACAGCATTCCGGCATGCTTCCAACGAAAAAATTAGTCATTTTCATTCACGTAGATTTTCAACTTTTTGGCGATATCTTGATGACTTTTTTCCATCTCTTTAAATATGGACATCTTTGTCGTCAGGGCAACGGAAAGTGAATTCACCTTCTTCAATTCTGTTATCAAACCTTGTGTATTTTTAAGGCCCTGGGCGTTCATTATCTTATCGTACTCATCGATACTACACATTGACATTGACATGATAGTACGATATATAAGATCGCGTGTCAGAAATCTAAATGTCCGATTTCCAATTTCTAGTACAAGCATGGAATAACCTTCCCTATGCTCATGGCTCGACACTCGCTTCCCACATTCTTTACTAAATGCGATTTTCATGCTCTGCCGACAGCTATTTTTGTTTTGCATACTATTTGATATTTTCATAACTCCTTCTCTTTTAAAGATTATGAAATGCTAGCATTTAATTTGAAAAAATCAATACAATTAATTATTTACGAAGAATAATTGAAAAAATCAATTTTCCACAGAATCACCAAATTTTCCAGGGAAAAAACTGTCCTCAAATTCAATATCTGAGGCACCGCATACAGTAATAAGAGGGCAACCCCCAGCTCCCTCATCTGATAAAGTCAGCGGCCGCCAACTGCAATAAGTAATTCTCGGATGGCTTCTGCCTGCTGCGCCTCAAGTATTCTCAATGCACCTATCGCCACTCGGGGAGTCATTCGCCTAATGCCTTTTAAGATGACTTCTAATTCTATCTCCGAGGGAAAGGCATTAATAATCGCACACCTTCTTTTATAATCCTCTTCATTGCGAATCGCAAATGCTGTCAGATGTACCTGTGCTATTTTTTTAGTCGCAAATTTAAATTCATTACTCCCAAATGTCACCTTCAGCAGCTTGGCATTTCTTCTGTTTTCATGTCTCGTAACCTGATCATTTTCGCCATCCCCATTAGCTTGAATGTCCGTTCTGCGAATGGAATTATTATCAATATTTACATTATTCATAATGTTTCTCGAACTAAGATTAGTCAATCTAATGTACTTCCGCGGAATAAAATCAACAAAATTAATTGCAACGATCCAAAATGGCCGAGAAAAAATCAATTTCCCGCGGGATCATCAAATTTTCCAGGGAAAAACTGGTGCCAAATTCAATCTCTGAGGCACCGCGTGCAATAACAAGGGGGCAGCATTCCGCCCCTTCTCCCATCAGATAGCATGCGGCACAGGCGATGGAATCGGCCACATTTACCGCTGTAACTTGCAGTGGTCGATTGAAAATGTCAAGATTCCCAACGCAATCCCGCACCGGATTAAATCCAAAAATTCCCTGGGAAATACCAACTGTTCCCCGCCGCATGGGCTCCAGTCTGCTATCCACTGAAATAATTCCAAGATTTTTCAGGGTGAATTTTTCACATAAAAATTTGTGAATTCGCTGCAGTAGATCTCCAACGTTTTTGGGCCACAGAACATAGTAGCCATTGCCGTTGCTTTCATCAATTCCCGAGTAGGCAATAAGCACCCCGTCCTTTATTGTCAAATCGCAGTCGTCGCCGATCATCTCATCCGCTTCATCGGCCACTAATTTTTTTTTCTCCACTGACCCAATTTTGATGCATCTCCCCTGGTGTATTGCCAGGCACTTCGAAGCTACGCACAGCACATCCCCATCAATTAGATGAAATTCATCCGCCCCGAATAGGGAAAAAATGTCCTCCTTCGGAGGAAGCAAAATGCGAGTTTTCAGCGCAGAAAATTCCAATACCATATCACTCAAAAAATTCTCTCAGTCCATCCCGGGTCGGACGCATAGCCTTTTGCCCTCTGTGCCAATTCGCGGGACAAACTTCTCCAAATTTTTCGAAATGCTGCAGTGCGTCAACCATGCGGAGCGTTTCATCCACACTGCGTCCAAGAGGCATATTGTTGATCACGCAATGCTGAATGATGCCCTCCCTGTCTATTAGAAATAATCCGCGATAGGCAACAACTTCCCCCACGACGATTTCGCGTTCGCAACCATCTTCATCGCATAATCCGGAGGCAACACCATAGTCATAGGCAATGGTTTTGTTTATGTCAGCGACCAGTGGAAAAGAAATACCCTTTATTCCACCTCTCTCCCTCGGAATTTCGAGCCATGCAAAGTGCGCAAACTCCGAATCCGTCGAACATCCCACCAGCTGCACATTTCTCTTTTCAAAATCTGGTAATCTTTCCTGGAATGCCCATATTTCCGTTGGGCAGACAAACGTAAAATCCTTGGGGTAGAAAAACAAAACGACGTATTTTTTTCCAAAAAACTGCTCCATGGAAAAATCTCCCACAATCTCACCATTAACAATTGCTGCTGCTGAAAAACTCGGAGCCTTCCTATTCACTAAGCTCATCATATTCGGGCGGAAGGCATATCATTTAATCCCAGAACAGTAAAGCCTAAATTCTCAAAAAAATTCTTTACTTGCGCAATATATTTTCAATCTTAGGCACATTCACACGAATTACTAGGAATATGGGGAATTTGAAGAAAAAGCGTCGCCTAAAAATGAATAAACATAAGCGTTCAAAGCGCTCGAGGGCTAATAGACACAAGAAGAGGCTGTGGGGAAATTAATTCACTAATCTATAATTGAAATGCTTTGGGTATTTTTTTCATTGACATCTGAATTATTGATTTAGACTTCCCCGCAAATAACAAAGGGAGTGATATGTCTGATACTTGTGAGGTTCTTTCTGAAATGTGTTTGTCTATGCCCTTGGCAACTAGTGCTACGATTTGTGAAACAACGGTCAATTTAACATCAAATGCAATGGTAACGGCTGAAAACATTCGAAACGCAACGGCGACAGCCGGGGTGTTTTCAATGCTGGGGAACACAACTACAGGGGCAAGAGTAGCCGCCGGGAACTTGTTTCAGAGATGTGTAGCAGCTGTGCAAAGTTTTATCCCTTCCTCAATTGCCCGCTTGGGGGGCGGAATTTTTAGATTTCTGGAATCAAGCTTGGAATTTATTTTCAGTCACTGGGACTTGATTGCCGGCGCGGTGTCGATTGTTTACGCGATCCAAGTGGCACTAGAAAGGGACTATGTGAGGCGTGAATTGCGGGCAATAAGGCGCGCAGAAAACGCTCTTGGATTGGCGATTCTTGCCATAAATGGACAAATACAAGGCAACCATTTCGCAGAAGTAGCCCCCGCGGTAGCAGATGAAAACGCCGCCGCCGGTTCTGACACGATTCACATCACCGTTCCTCATATTAGCGGCGCCGATGTCACAGATACGACTCTCCCCAATGTCGATTCGGAGATCATTGAGCCCATGACCACCGATAACTTGTCCAATCCGGATAGCGAAACTGAACACTAATCCCAGGCACAGATAGCGGAAAAAATTTGGCAAATTACTTTCATTTGCCACTGCTCCATTTCCGCAGATTACCTCTACCAGATCTCCATGCTTGGGTTCTTTTTCTCGCGGCAAAAACAAAACCGGCTACTTGCTGAAGCGAAAAATTGTGACATCTCCGTCATTGAAGGCATAATCCTTCCCCTCCAATCTGATTTTCCCCGCATCACGAGCGGCAGACCAGCTGCCACACACAAGCAATTCATCGCAGTCCACAACCTCTGCTTTTATGAATCCAGCTTCAAAATCTCCGTGTATGACCCCTGCGCACTGGGGTGCTCTCATGCCATTTCTAAACGTCCACGCCCTCGTTTCATCTTCCCCAGTTGTGAAAAATGAGGCGAGGCCAAGCAGCGAATAAACGCTTTTTATCAGCTGCGACACTCCACTGTCAACTACGCCAAATTCCACCAGAAATTCTCTGGCTTCATCCGGTTTCAGATTTCCAATGTCCGCTTCCAGCTGCGCACAAATCACGCAGTGAGACGAATATCCGCATTCGGCAGCATGTAATCTTACGGCGGCAACGAACTTGTTCTCTTCTTTCGCAGACGCAATGTTCGCTTCATCGACGTTGCAGGCAAAAATCACCGGCTTCAGCGTTAGCAAATTAAATGATTTCATGCGCAGCAAAGTGCCGGCATCGGCAGCAATGGATATTGCCGGTTTTCCGGCGCCCAAATGCGCCGATAAAGGTCGAAGCAATTCAACATTTTCCGCGGCTTCCCTGTCTCCGCCCTTGGCTCTTTTTAAATTCTTCTCCAGCTGCCCCTCCACGGACTGCAAATCAGCTAGCATGAGTTCGGTATTTATTATTTCCATGTCGCGCACGGGATCCACAACACCAGAACTGTGCGTAATGTTTGAATTTTCAAAGCAGCGGACAACGTGAATGATGGCGTCGACCTCCCGAATATTTGCTAAAAATTTATTGCCAAGCCCTTCCCCCTGGCTCGCTCCGGCCACAAGACCCGCAATGTCGACAATTTCTATGGCAGCGGGAATAATTTTTCTGCTTTTAGACAGCCGAGCCAATTTTTCCAGACGCTGATCCGGAACCTCAACGACTCCAATATTTGGATCAATGGTGCAAAACGGATAATTTTGCGCATCCGCCTTCCTCGAACGAGTCAATGCGTTGAACAGCGTGCTCTTACCCACATTAGGTAGCCCAACTATCCCAGCTTGCAACATGTGAGACTTGAATCAAAATAATCCCGAATGGCTCTCAAAATTGAGCACCATCATTGTAGCGATGTTCCGAAACGTTGCACAACACTATGCTCTGCCAGGCAAGCTCGCGTATGTCAAACAGCGCCATGGTAAAATCTCTCAGGAAGCCCTTCGCTCTGTCGCTAACATCCGGAAATGTTTCAAGAGAATTTATCGCGCTATTTACAGCGGCCATGACATTTTTGAAATGGCAAATGGCGAGAATGTATTCGCAGGAATCAATGTTTGCAATTCCACTGAGCATTTCCTTTTGCATAATGTTCATCAGCTTGGCGAAGAGCCAACAGGTTTCCACCGGCAATTTTTTTTCCCTGGAAATGAGAATATCCCAAATTTTTTCCACGAAGAAGAATATGGCCTTGGATGCAATATTCACCGGATTTTTATGAAACGTCACAACCTCAACGTCACTGCTAACACAGTCTCCACCATTGAAAAAGATTTTCTTCCAGCTCATTTCAGAAAAAATTATGTCCAAGTGATTCGACATGTATCTTTTTTCAATAAAAAGCCTGAAAAACTTTCCGGCCTCGCTATCTATCGCGGCCAAATAGGAACTCCAATCTTTTTCATTTAGAGAAAACGGGAAACCACCCTCGCCGTCATCCTGAAGAAAATATCTTTCTAAATCCATCTGTTCTCCAGGAGAAAATTATGATTCCTTAGCCTTTTGCAACAAAATTCATTGCGCCACCGCGAAACTTATGAAAAAATTTAAAATGCAGAAAAAACATCTGATTATTTATCCCTGAAAAGCGTTTGCAGAGCCTGAGACCCCTTATCTCCAACCTTGGAAGCAACATCGAGCATGATTCCCATCTGCGTAATCTCGTATTGAATCCGCATTAGATCCCCCTGCGATAGATCCGGTTTTCGCGAAAGATCGGCTACAACACTTGTTATTCTGCGCAAATGTTTCTGCACAGAGGAGAAAAAATGTGATAACTTCCCCTCATACTGAGCATCTGTCAACCTAGCTTCTGCCATTTGTCCATCTAGACGATCGCCAATGTCTGAAATGCGAACGCGGTCTTGGCGAATTGTATCCCCGATAGCATTTGCTTCCGCGGAGTTCGTGTGCCCGACATTCACAAGAGCTTGATCTAAATTTTGCATGGAAACAAACAGATCTTCATTGGGAGCTCCAGTGTAATTAATGGCACCATTAAATTTCACCACGTCGTCCGGATTCGGCATACTCATGTGCAATAAATCTGAAACTTCTTGCACATCAAGCTCAGTATCAGCCATCATCTCCTGAATCTGATTAATCAGCTGCTCCTCCGCCTGACTAATTTGAATAATTTCCTCTATTGGCATAGCATAAATGCTTATCTTTTTACATAAAAAGTCAATTCTTTTGCGAAAAAAACGCCCACAAGCTTTCGGCTTTTTCCAACTGCGTTGACAGCATTCAACTAATACTCCGGTTCAGGAACTAGCCGGCAACAAAATTTTCAAATCCTGGACCATCGGCCTGCAATTCATTGTCAAAAAATCCATGCAACTGGCGAATTCTCGTTGGATGTCTCATTTTCCGCAGCGCTTTTGCTTCTATCTGGCGTATTCTTTCGCGGGTAACATTAAACAATTGCCCGACTTCCTCCAGTGTTCTGCTGTACCCGTCTTCCAGTCCAAATCGCAGTGTCAGCACCTCCCGCTCGCGTGGAGTCAAACTGCTTAAAACATTCCCTATTTTGTCTCTCAGCAGGCTAAAAGCGGTCATGTCGTATGGATTCTCAGCGTTTTTATCCTCAATGAAATCCCCAAAGCTGGAATCTTCGCTGTCCCCAACTGGATTTTGCAATGAAATCGGCTGCTGTGCCATTTTCATGATGGACTGGACGCGATCAAGTGGCATCTTAACCTCCTTGGCAACATCCTCAGGCGTTGGAGCATGCCCCAGCTCCTGCGTTAATTGCTTCTGTGCCTGCATGACGCGATTCAGCGAGTCGATCATGTGCACGGGAATTCTTATTGTTCTGGCTTGATCAGCAATTGAACGCGTGATCGCCTGCCTTATCCACCAGGTCGCGTAGGTTGAAAATTTGTAACCTCGCCGGTATTCGAACTTCTCCACGGCTTTCATGAGCCCCATGTTGCCCTCCTGAATGGAATCCAAAAATGACAGCCCTCGATTTGTGTATTTCTTGGCAATGCTTATCACGAGACGCAGATTTGCCTCCACCATTTCCCTTTTCGCCTTGTAGGCCTCACCCATGTGAAATTTGAAAACATTCACAATTTCAACGAGTCTTTTTGGATCAACCTCATACTTGATTTCAAACTTGGTCAGGGCTTTGTTAATTCTATCAATCACCTCGCTCTGTGGATTATCTCCATTGGCCAGGGCTTTGTTTGCACGTTCCAAGTCGGTATACAGCTGATTGATTTGCTTAATATCTGGGCGTAATTTTGCCAGCGGTTCTTCGAAGATTTTCATCTTGAAGCAAAAACGTTTCAAAACGGTTTTCAGCTGATTCTGAAACTGTTTCAGCCTCACGTTTGCGGCTTTGGTTTTTTCTGCATCCCCGCTCTCCTTCACACTCTGATAATTTTTCCAGGATTCTTTTACTTTTTCAAAAAGCATTTTGCTATCCTGAACAGCGCGTGACAGCATGGTGTAATAGGCTTCCCTACCTTCTATTTTTTTGTCGAGGACTATGCGATCAAATCTTTCATCGCGCCCCAGCAGCTTTTCCGCTAGGTCAATTTGAAATTCTGCAGTCAGATGTATGGAAAACAACTCATCCTGGGCACGCAGCTCCTCCCTTTCTATGGTCTTTGAAATTGCAACTTCCTCATTTCTCGTGAGCAGCGGAACCTGTCCCATTTGACGCAGGTACATGCGAATGGGGTCTTCCACAGTGTCACTTGAGGAAACTGGTGCTGCCATTTCCTCTTCCACTTTGCTGTGGTACTGCTCAATCTCCTCAGTGTCGAGAATTTCAATGTTGAGATTCTCCAGGATATTGATTACATTCTCCGCTTCCCTTGGATTTGTAAGTGCGCCGGGCAGTGCCTCATTAATGTCTTGCAGAGATGCATACCCACGCTGGCGCGCCATCTGTATGAGGGCCTGGATCCTAGCGTTGGTATCGGCAGTCGTTGAGCTATTATCAGCTTCGTTTTTATTAGGTTTTGTCATCGCATTCAACTAAAAAATCTGTGGGGGATGCCTTAACATTTTTCGCAAACTCAACCTATATTCCTGTAGAGTCCTTATCATTCCTGTTTCGTCAAGAGAAATTTCTCGCAATTTTTCGTTAATACCATCAATTTCCCCCTTCACAAAATTCGAATGTAACTTTTTCAGGCACACATTTACGGTAGCTATTCGCTCACATTCTTCGTCAAAATCAGCGATTAGAGAATACGCCAATTTTATTTCCTCGGATGAAAACAGCTCCCGTTCACTCTGCGCAGACATTCCCTCCCAGCTATCATTTCTAATTTCATTGAGCACCTTTAGCAATACTTTTCCTTCGTTTGAGTGCAAATTTTGTAAAAATGATTGGTCGAAGAACTTCGCCACTCCCTCCGCAATTTTATCGTCAAGTAAAATTATGGGGAGCAATTGCCCCTCCGCGCTGGACAATTTCTGCGGGGAATTTGCATTTGCCATGCCCATCGCGGCACGCGGAGCAGCAGTAAATTTTTGCCTTGCGGAAAATGATTTAAAATCCTGGGAAAGGGCATAGCGATCCAAGCTTGCCTCAGCTGCAACCTCATCCAGGTAATTCTCCAGTGCAACGGAGGACTCTGTCACGGAGATCACCTCGTAAATTCTTTTCAGCGCCTCTGCTTTCTCCTGGGCGGCTTTTCCTTTCCCAAGAAATCGTTTCACCAAAAACTGGACCCCCGTCATGCCCGACTGCTGCAGCAGTTTGAAACGATTTTCAAAATCTTCGCAAAAGTAGCTGTCCGGATCGGATCCCTGCGGCAGAATAAAAAATTTAACATCCAAACCAGCAGCCATGGCCATTGGCAGCATACGCTCAGCCGCCTTCAGCCCGGCAGCATCCCCATCGAGCATGCAATTCACCCGCACGGTATACCTGTGCAGCGCACTCAGCTGAGCGTCGGTAATTGCCGTCCCCTGTGGAGCAACTGCAGTGTTAATGCCGTTATCCCAGCAGCGCATTGCGTCAAATTGTCCCTCCACAATCCAGAAGGCATCATTCGGTTCCAAATATTGCCGCGCTCTGTCCAGCCCAAATAGCAAACCGCCCTTGTGGAAAAGATCCGTCTCAGGAGAATTTATGTACTTGGCGTCGGAAAAATCATCGCTGCGACTTATTCCCTCAATAAATCTTGCGGAAAATCCGACGACCCTCCCCTGAATGTCGTGTATGGGAATGGTCAGCCGGGAATTGAATCTGGACTTGCATCTGTGGGGATTTGTTTCGCCATCTTTGCAGTAAAAAATCCCACTGGCTTTGATGGCATCCATGGAAAATTTTGCTCCGAGTATTTTTTGAATCAGCAGCCTGTCATCGTCTCCTCCGAAACCTATGCCGTTTTCCCTTGCCACATCCAGGGAAAATTTTCTTCCCCCAGTCCAATACTGGCGAATTTTTTCTCCGGCAGCATTCTCTGCGTGAAAATTTTCGACGAAAAAATCGCAAACCAGCGCATGCAAATCGAAGAGCGTCTTTTTACTGTAGGGCCTCTTTTCAAAGTTGGCGGATTGCTCAAACTCCAGAGGAATGTTGAAGCGATTGGCTATCATTTCAACGGCATCGGCAAATGAGACATTCTCCTGCAGCTGGACGAAGTTAAAAATGTCCCCCGCATGGCCCGAGCTAAAGCACCGGAAAATTTTTTTTGCTGGCATGACAAAAAATGACGGCGTTTTCTCATGATTAAACGGACTGAGCCCCTTCCAATTTGCCCCGCATCGTTTCAGGGGAACATAGGGAGCTACGACATCGTAGATATCAACGGAATTTTTAATTTTTTCTATGCAGCTGCGTGCTATCATCGGCCCAAAAGAACTTTCCAGGATCTAATAAATTTTCATCAATACAACAAAATTTATTCTTAATCTTTTTAGACGGAGGCAAATCAGAAAAAATACCCGCATCAAAAAAAATATTCGGCACATTCTTCTGCAAAAATTCAGGAAAGGTCTATGGCGTTTTTCTCTACTTGTGCTTTGCGGCATTGAAGTGGGGGACATTCCATGGCAATTTGCTGGTCTTGCAGGACCCATCTTTCTTCACCTCAGTGGTCATAACGATAGTTTGTTTATTCCGCTGCAATTCCAATAGCGCATCAAAAAGCGTTATGCGGCGATCTTCCTTATCAGCCCCTATAATTTTCCCCAATGCGGTTATAAAGTCCTGCAGAATCTGCGTATTTTCATATTCATCTTTTCCCGACCAAGGATAAAAATGGTCGTATATTGCATTTCTCCACTCTTTGTTCAAATCACAGTCCCTTGAGATTTCAAAGGAAGAAGTGATTCCTGGCAAGGCAACTATGCACCCGTGAATTTCGTCGCCGTGATATTTTATCGTTACTATCGGTTGGTTCACCCGTTGTGCCGCCGCTGGAGAGCCATTCAAAGCCTCGAACTTCTGACAAAGCTTGTATCCCAACTTTTTTCTAAGATTTCTGGCTGTTAGTTGCGCTTTGTCAATCACTTGACTAAGTATCGACTTAAATCCACACAAATTGAATGGCCACTCTCCCCATATCCTTAGAAATTTTCTATAAGACCAGTCATATGTGAATTCTTTGAAATCGAGGTCTTTAAATGTCAGCGGCTGCTGTGCCATCATCACATCAGTTTGTACAATTTGAGAACGATCGGATAGGCTTTTCTTCGTCATTTCTTTAGTAGCAGTTGAACATAAAATTGAAGCTCTCTGGTTGCAACCAATTGCTTGATTGTTGAAATTAGCTTTTGTATGTTTTGCTTTCCCGAAGATATAATCGCAAATAGATTGAAACACCTTCATACTAGGAATTATACGAGTGAAATTTTAATTTTCAATTGCAAAAAACTCCAAAACTGAATTAATCCAGAAAAGGCATTTTTTTTTAATTGTCTTTATTTTTTTAACTCCTATCATCAGGGTAAAACTTGGATGCTAAATTTTTTTAAAAGATCGTTTTTCACCGGCCTTATTCTGACGCTGCCCATAGGAATTACACTATTCTTTGTGGACATAATGCTCAACTACATTGGGGGGCCCGCCAGCAAAATTCTGTTCGGCTGGTTCGACATTAACATAAAAGAAACTGCACTGATCTATCTCATTCTAAATGCAATTTCAATCGTTTTGGTGGCACTTATTATCATTGCCATTGGTTTTCTATCAAAATTATTTTTTGGAAAGCTTCTGATATCCTGGGCAGAAAAACTCATAAATCATGTCCCTTTTGTGAGTACAATCTACAAAACCGTTAAACAAATCATAGAAACGTTTGGAAAAACTGGTAGGTCGGCATTTAGCAAGGCTGTACTCGTGGAATATCCTAGGAAGGGCTGCTACGCAATAGGCTTTTTATCGAGTGAAACGGGGGGAGAGGTACAGGAGGAAATTCAACAAGCTATGGTGAATGTTTTCATTCCCACCACACCAAATCCCACCAGTGGATTTTTACTAATTATTCCGAAGGAGCAGGTAACGGAGCTTAAAATGTCAGTTGCCGACGGAATGAAGCTAATAGTTTCCGGTGGAATAGTTGTTCCGCCATATAACAAAACAACGAAAGGATAAAAATGGAAGAAATGGAAAAATTGCTGAAAAGCATGACGCAAATGAAGGATGGTATGGAATCCATGCAAAAAGAATTGGCTGGCTATACCCTAAAACATGACGAAGGTGGCATTCACGTGGAGATCCAGGGAGATGGAATAATCAAAAACCTGAAATTTCCAAGTGGAACATCCGCCGGCGAAGTCGAAAAAGCAATCAATGGTGCAAATGCTAAAGTAAAAGACTTCATTACAAAAAGAATGAATGCTATTACTCCTCCGGAGTTGCGCGATGCTAAATAGCAAAATATGAAAAACAACAACAAAAGCGTGACTTTTGTTTATGGTAGCGACGATTTCCTAGTGGATCGTCGCGCACGTTTTATATTCAACGACGCTTGCCAAGGACGGGGTGAAATTTTCACATGCGATAGTTCTCGCAACCTAGCTTCCACGCTGGGCAATATTATTTCCGCGCTGGCAACCGTTCCGCTATTCGATGACAGTGCCACTGTGTGGCTGAGGTCCGTTTGCTTCCTGGGAGAAATACCCCTGGCAGAAGATGATAAAAACCTCATAACTCAGCTTCTGGAAAGCATCAGAGCATCGTCCGATAGGAGAATTATCATATCTGCTACCGGAGTCGACAGGCGCATGAAAATTTTCAAGAATTTGGAAGAAATTGCCGATGCCGTGAATCTGGACGATGAACCCGAGTCAAAGGCAATCGATCTTACCATTGGAGAATTCGCAGAGGCCAATCGCACTAAAATAGACCCATCAGCCGCCAAATTACTGCGGATGAAATGCGGCAACAATTTTCGCCTGCTGGAGCAGGAAATTAATAAATTATCCACATATATTTTCGGGCAAAGGAGTCACATATCAGAGGGGGATGTGGCGACGCTGGTCGATGACTACGACACGGAAAATTTCTTCGAGCCCGTTGAAAAATTTTTTGAAAATAACATAGCCGCTGCCCTGCAAGCGATGGATAGATATTTTTTTTCCAACAGCGACGCGATCCCACTACTTTTGGCCCTGCAAGCAAGAAATAGAGCGCTAATTCAGATGCGTGCGCTCATCGATGCCAGGCACGTAAAAGTTGTGCACAGCGGCGTCGTAAAAAATGATTTCATCCGCGCTGCCCAAATATTTCACATGGAAAATTTAAACAGAAGTACGTTCAATATTTTTTCGCAAAACATCTGGTATTTGTCAAAGCTGGTCCCGCTGTGCCTAAAATTCAAGCTGCGCAGATTGATAAAATTCCAAACTCTGTTCTCGTCGGCCATTGCAACGGCATTCGACCGCTCCCAGGATCAAAAAACAATCATGAAGGAACTAATTTTGAAGTGCCTGTGCCAAAGTTTAGCGGGGCTTTAAAAAGTTAGTTTGCCGTTCCGGCTCTGGCATTTCGGACATTCGCAGGTGTCGAGCTCGAGTTTGTTCAAATAAAATTCTCCACATTTCCTGCACCAGAATAACTTGCGATTGCATCTGCTGTAGCAGGACACGCGCTCGCAAAATTCCATCCCAACCAGCGTCAAAAAAATAAGTGATGCCGCAGTGATTGGAAAAAAATCGCAATAGGCCATGATTCCCTCTAGTTTTCCTGCGTCGCAATTTCGGCGCCATCGTCACTTGGCCCGGCAACCGCATCGTCTTTGGGGTCAGCCACAGAGGCGGGGACATCTTCGCTTATCTGCTCCGAAGTTTTTTTGGATTCGCTCCCACTCCCCGCGAACGTCTTTTGCCTGACTTTTGTCCGCTTCCGTTTTTTCGACTTGGAATACCCCACGTCGTCACCGGCAATAAGTTCGATGATAGCCATGTCCGCCGCATCTCCCAGGCGCTTCACGAGTTTGTAGATGCGAGAATACCCCCCGCTGCGTTTCACAAATTCGGCGGCTCTGTCATTAAACAAAGCAGCCACCGCTGGCTCACTTTTTACGCGCGCAATTGCAAGCCGACGATAGTGTAATTTTTGGATGATATCATCGGTCTGATGCGCCTTTTTCGCCATTGTTATTATTTTTTCGGCGAACGGACGCAGCGCCTTCGCCTTCGCCAGTGTGGTTTCAATTTTGCCGTATCGGAACAACGCTGCAGCCAGATTCGCAATTAGAGCCTCGCGGTGTTCCTTTGTACGACCAAGTAAATATCTATGTTTTCCGTGACGCATTTTTTCAATTCTAATTAACAGTTACCTATCCAGCAAACGCTCATCTATCTTCATTCCAAGCGAAAGTCCAATTTCTTCCATTCTCTCTTTGATTTCATTCAAAGATTTTTTTCCAAAATTTCTATATTTGAGCATTTCGCCCTCAGTTTTCATGATCAATTCGCCCACAGTCATTATGTTGGCATTATTTAGGCAATTCGCTGCGCGCACAGACAGCTCAATTTCGTTGACGCTCATGTTTAGAAGCTTTCGCAGGCGATTTTGCTCATCGCTGGCGTCCTTTGACACATCTTCAAACTTAATGTCACCGTCGGCAATTGTATCGAAAATATCAATGTGGTGCCTCAGAACGACCGAAGCTTCCTTCAGCGCATCGGCGGGGGAAATTCTCCCATCCGTCCAAATCTCCAATACCAATTTGTCGTAGTCCGTAATCTGCCCCACGCGCGTATTTTCAACCGAATACTTCACGAGACTCACCGGACTAAATAGCGCATCAATTGGCAAAAACCCAACCTCCGCACGCCTCTCATGCTGCGATCCAAGGAAATATCCACGTCCAACGCGCAGCTCAAGTTGGGCAGAAAATTTTTGCTTTTTATCAAGATTGCAAATGATCTGATCCGGATTTAGTATCTCAAAAGTTCCCTCACCAACTATATCCTTCGCCAAAATCGGGCCTTCGCGGCTAACATCGATCACCAAATCCAATGATTCATTGGACTCCCTTCTAAACAGAACTTTTTTAAGATTTAAAATTATGTCAATTACATCCTCCCTGACCCCAGGAATGCTCTGAAATTCATGGCTAACTCCTTCTATTGCCAGAGAGACCAGGGCTGCGCCTTCTATGGAACTCAGCAAAACTCGGCGAAAAGCATTGCCAATGCTATGGGCAAATCCCGCCTCGAAGGGCTCCGCAATAAACATCGCATAGGTATCAGTCGCAGACTGCTCCACCTTGTGCAACTTGTCGGGCAACTCAAATTGACGCAATATTTTGGCCATACAAATCTTTCAAAAATTTAAAATTATCGACTATAAAACTCCACAATAAGCTGCTCATTCACCGCCTGCGAAATTTCCTCGCGCTCCGGCTCACGATTGACGATGCCACGCAGCAGCGTTGAATTAAATTCAAGCCACGGCGGGACGCTGCGTGCGCGGTTCATTTCGCAATTTCGAACAGCGATCTGGCGAGAAGATGGGCGCTCGGCAATCTCTATGACATCCCCGGCCTTGCAAATGTAACTCGGAATGTTCACCTTTTTCCCATTGACGCGAATATGTCCGTGGGTAACAAATTGCCTCGCCGCTGCCCGACTTCTCGTAACTCCAAAACTATAAATAACATTGTCCAGCCTCAGCTCAAGCAGCTTGAGAAAAGCAGTACCCGTCACGCCGCGCTTGCTCTTGGCAACATCAAAATACAATCTAAACTGCTTCTCCGTCAGGCCATACATGTAGCGAACCTTCTGCTTCTCGGAAAATCCAATGGAGTAGTCCGAAACTTTGCGGCGCAAATGAGGCCCGTGCATGCCTGGAACATAGGGCTTTCGCTCCTCCGCATTCCCGGGTGTAAAAATCGACATTCCAAATCGTCGATTAATTCTGGCTCTTGGCCCAATATATCTTGCCATAAAATTCTATCCTTTTTCTACGCTCTCCTAGCCTTTCTCGGACGGCATCCATTGTGTGGAACCGGCGTGACATCGGCAATTTCATCGACGATAAACCCGAGCGATTGAATGGTCCGAATCGCCGAATCGCGACCCATTCCGGGCCCATTGACTTTTATGCTAATTTCTTTCATTCCGTGAGACATGGCCACTTTTCCCGCCTCCTGGACAACCATCTGCGCAGCATATGCGGTAGATTTCCTGGATCCGCGGAAATTGCATTTGCCCGAACTCGACGCCGAAATGACATTGCCGTTGACATCCGAAAAACACACTTTCGTGTTATTAAACGTTGCCAGAATGTGGCAAATGCCCTTCGCTATATTTTTGCATTTTTTTGCCCTCCTGACCGTTGTATCAACGGCATCATCCAGCAATCCTGCCACTCCATCTTTCCGGGGCAGACGCTCTTCGGGAGTAGTAACTTTTACACTTTCACTGCCAGCTTCATTCATTCAAGTTCCTTTTATTTAGTCGCTTCTTTTTTCATCACACCGACTGTCTTGCGCGCTCCTTTTCTCGTGCGTGCATTCGTAGATGTCCTTTGCCCTCTAACCGGCAACCCGCGATAGTGTCGTATGCCGCGGTAGCACTTTATTGCCTGCAATCTCTTCAAATTCGCAACAATTTCTCTCCTCAAATCCCCTTCGATTTTCCATCCGGCGGAATTAATAAAGGAAATTATCCTATTCGTGTGCTCCTCATTCAGGTCGCGGGCACGCATGTCCGGATCAATTCCCGTTGCCTCCAGGATCATTCCAGCTCGCGTTGGCCCTATCCCCTGAATATACCGCAGCGCATAGGCAATTTTTTTACTATCCGGTATGTCAACTCCTAAAATACGAGGCATAATCTTTCACCACTAAAAATTTTCATACGATTCAACCTTCAAAAATCATTTTTTTACCAAAGTCAAGATTTCTGGCAAACTATCTGTAACTAAAATTGTGTGCTCGCAGTGAGTGGACAATTTGCCATCCAGCGTTTTCACCGTCCACCCATCACTGGCGATAAATACTTTTTCACTGCCCAGAGTCAGCATTGGTTCTATGGCCAGCGTCATGCCGCTCCTTAAAACGGGCCCCGTTTTTCGCCTGCCGTAATTCGGTATCTGCGGCTCCTCATGCATATTTTTTCCAACTCCGTGCCCCACAAAATCGCGCAAAATTCCATATTTACACTTCTTGGCATGCGTTTCTATGGCATTGGAAATATCACCCACCGTATTTCCCTCAACGGCCTGCTGAATCCCCAGGGACAAAGCCTCCTCCGTGCTTCTAACAAAATTTTCAACCTCTCTGGAAACATTTCCAAGGCATATGGTCCGCGTATTGTCCCCCACGTAACCTCTGTAGCAGGTCGCAACGTCTATGCTAACAATATCGCCGTCCTTCAGAACCACATCCTTCGACGGAATGCCGTGAACAACCTCATCATTTATGGAAATACAAGTGTACGCCGGATACAAACCTTTGCGCCCCGGATACTGGAAAGAAGAACTTGTTGCGCCGAATTCCATCATCAAATCTCTTCCGAAGCAATCCAAATCATAGGTGTTAACCCCAACTCTAGTAAATTCCGCCATTGCGCTCAAAATTTTCGCAGCCACGGCACAGGCTTCCCGCATCCTAACAATTTCGTCCGCTGTCTTTATGGGAATCATTCTACATCCTCACGAAATAAGCCACACAATAATCCCGAACAAAAACAGCGCTGCGAGAACTGCTAGGAAAATTTTTAAATTTTTAAAATCATCAAATGAAACTATCGACTTCGAAATTCTGCTATTTGTCCTGGTTTTTATTTTTTTCAGAAACCCATCGTAATTCTTCTGAAGCAAATGCCCCTCGATCTGCTTCATGGTATCCAGCACCACGCCAACAGCAATCAGCGTTCCGGTGCCCCCGAAAAATAACGCAATCGAATAGGGAATTCCAAAGAAAAAATACAGCAAATCCGGAAGCAGTGCTATCAGCGTTAAAAACACAGAACCTGCCAACGTCAAGCGCGTCATGACAAAATCCAAAAATTTTGCCGTCGCATCCCCCGGACGCACACCCGGGATATAGCCACCGTTTTTCTTCAAATCATCCGCCACTTGCGCCGGACGAAACATCATTGCCACCCAAAAATAGCTGAAGCAGAGAATCAGCAAACCGTACAAAATATAGTAAACCATCGATCCGTGGGTCAGCACAACGGCAGCCCTTTGGAAAAATCTTATGCCGCTGGCTGCACCTATGTAGGCAAAAATTTGCTGAGGGAAAAGCAATATGGCGCTGGCAAATATGACGGGCATTACTCCGGAATAGTTGATCTTTAGTGGCAAATACGACGACTGGCCGCCATACATCTTTCTTCCAACAACCCGTGACACGTACTGCACAGGAATCCTCCGGTCGGCCTGCGTGACTGATATCATGAGCGCCACAACGCCAAGTAGCAATATCAGCATTAGCATCCCGTGCCACATCCCGAAGGACCCAGCGGTGCCAATGGGCGCACGAAACATTCTGATCGCCTGCACCATTGCGCCAGGCATGGATGACAGTATTCCAGCAGCTATCAGCAGAGAAATTCCATTTCCTATTCCCATTTGGGAAATTTGATCTCCAATCCACACTAAAATCAGGGTTCCGGCCGTTAAAAATATCGCCGAAGTGACCAGGAAACCCGTACTATTCTTTATAATAATATCTCCGAACTGGCTCTGGCTGAATCCGTAAAAAATCTTATCTGGGTAATTTGAAAGGGCTACTATGAGTAAAAACCCCTGAATTAAACAAATCAAAACGGTCAGATATCGCGTGTACTGCGCAATTCGCTGCCGTCCCGATTCCCCTTCGTGTTGCATCCTTGCCAATGCCGGACTAATCGCGCCCAGCAGCTGCATAATTATTGAGGCGCTTATGTAGGGCATAATTCCAAGTCCGAATATTGCGCCCTTCAGCAGAGCTCCTCCCGTAAACATGTTGTAGAGGCCCATCACGCCACCAGATGCTGCCGCCTTCGACATCATAAAGTTTTTAAGCGGCAACGGATCTAACCCGGGCAGCGGAATATTAACTCCGACGCGAGCAACAAAGAGCAGAGCGAGCGTAATCAAAACTCTGTTACGCAGTTCCTTTATCCTAAAACAATTTGCAAAAGCTGAAAACATTTTCTAATCGTCGTCGTTTACTCCCTCTGATTTCGAAAGGGAAATAGCCTTTCCTCCCGAGCGCTCTATTTCCGTAGCGGCGGTTTTGGAAAACATGTCGGCAATGACAGTCATCGGCTTTTGGAGCGTGGCGCCTCCGAGAATTTTTACCAAAGATTCACTGCTTCGAATCAAGCCCGTCTGCTTCATGTGGGACTTGTCGATGATATCAAGCTGGAGTAAATCCAATGCCCGCAGGTTCACAATTGAGTATCGCCTCTGAAATTTTGCATTGGAAAATCCGCGTATTGGCAAATGCCTGTAAAATGGAATACCGCTGGAGCAGGGCGCCGGACTGTACCCGGCCCGAGCCTTTCCTCCCTTGTGGCCACGGCCCGCAGTTTTGCCCTGCCCCGACCCCACACCTCTACCGCGGCGCTTCGTATTCCTAGAAGAAGCCAAAATCTTTGGTAATTCGTTGAGTTTCATTCGCTAAAATTTCATTAAAAATTAATCGCTTTTGGCCAGGCGCATTTGCTTTATGGCCGCATGAGTGCGCATCTGCCTAAGGGCATCTACGGTCGCTCTCACAACTGACAATTGATTTTTCGACTTCATCGACTTTGTCAGCACATCCTTAACCCCCAGTATTTCAAGCACGGCACGAACGCCTCCGCCAGCAATTACGCCGGTTCCAGGAGTCGCCGGACGCAGCAGGACACGCCCGCCATCGGAAACACCTATAGCCATGTGCGGCACCGTTGTTTTGCACAATTGGAACAGAGCAATATTTTTTTTGGCCTGCTCGGTCCCTTTTTTTATCGCCTCCGGGACCTCCTTAGCCTTTCCATAGCCAACCCCCATTCTTCCGTTTTGATCTCCAACGACCACCAGGGCAGCGAATCCAAATCTTCTTCCGCCCTGAACAACCTTCGCGCAGCGGTTCACGTGGACCACCTTCTCCTTTAGCTCATCGCGTTCACCCCTAGAAACCGGAGCAGACCCGCTTTCACGCCTCCTCCTAAAATTACTCGTCCCTCTTTCCGTCTTTGTAGCATCGCTCATATTTTTTTGCCTCTCTAAAACGATAACCCCGCCTCGCGCGCTGCATCGGCAAAAGTTTTCACACAACCATGATATTTTCTCGCACCTCTGTCGAAAATTACACATTCTATTCCCGAAGAAATTGCTTTTTCTCCGAACGCTTTCCCGAGCAAAGCCGCTCCAGCAATGTTAGCAAGCGTTTTTTTCTCCCTAATTTTTTCATCGAGCGTCGACAGGAACAGCAGCGTAGTCCCGCTTTCATCGTTTACGCACTGTGCATAGATATGTTTGCCGGTAAACTTCACTGACAATCTCGGCCTGGCAGCACTGCCTCCGATGCGTTTTCTCACTCTCGTTTTTCTCCTATCGGCGCGCATTTTTTTATCAATTTGCATACATTTGCCCTCAATTCTAATCAGAACTATGCTGTCTTTTTCCCTTCCTTGTGCCTCACGAATTCCCCCACTATTCTCACTCCTTTTCCCTTGTAAGGCTCAACCGGATAAAATCTCTTTATGTCGGCGGTAACCTGTCCGACGGTTTTTTTGTCAACCCCTTTCACGGAAATTTTCGTTCCCGTCTGGTCAATAACAATTCTAATTCCGGGAGGAATTGAATACAAAATATCGTGGGAATATCCGAGGTCCAGGTCCAAAGAATTATGCCCCTTCAGCGAAGCCTTAAATCCGACGCCATTTATTTCGAGGTCCTTTGAATACCCGCTGACAACCCCAGCAACCATTGAATTTATTATGGATCTAACCGTTCCGTGCATCATTTTGGAATGTCTGTCATTTTCATCTCTGCAGGTCACACATATGACGCCATCGCAAAGAGCAATCCCCACGGAATCATCAAAAGTCTGCTCATTCTTTCCCTGCGGCCCCTCGACGGTCACCTTGCATTTATCTACCGAAATCTTCACATTCGGCGGAATTTGTATGGAAGCCTTTCCTATTCTACTCATTTTTCACCTTTACCAAACATAGCACATTAATTCGCCACCAAGTCCCGATTCCTTGGCCTCTTTCCCGGAAAGAATTCCCTTGGATGTTGACAGCATGCACTCTCCCATTCCTCCGAGAATGGATGGAATTTTCTCTCTGGAGGCATAGCGCCTGCGCCCCGGAGTCCCCATTCGCCCAATTTCAGTCACTGCTGGAATGCTATTAACATACTTCAGGAATACTTTGATAACGGCATACCCGTCCGCCGTTTGCTCCTTTGTAAAATCCTTCACGTACCCACTATCCTTTAAAATTCTAGCTATGCCGGCTCTCATCGCTGACCACTGCGCACAGCAGCATGCCTTATTCGCCGCACTGGCATTCCTCAGAATTGTTATAAAATCACCTATGACGTCCATTTTTTTCCTTATTCAAACTACCACGATGACTTCGTTATTCCGGGAATTTCCCCGCGCGACGCCATTTCTCTGAGCTGTATCCTGGATAGCCCAAACCATCCGTGAAACCCTCGCCCTCGGCCAGTTATTGCACACCTGTTTCGCACTCTAACCCGCGACGAATTCCTCGGCAATTTCGACAACTTCCTCTGGGCAACAAAATACTCTTCGTCAGACAAACCAGCATCCAGAAGTTTTTTCTTCAATTCCTCACGCAATGCGGAATAGCGGAAAACCAATTTGGTCCTTTTGACATTTCTAGCAATTACAGATCTTTTCGCCATACTCTAACTTTCTATGTTTTTTTCCTGAACGGCATTCCAAATTTAGCCAGCAGCGCGTGCCCCTGCTTGTCATCATCCGTGGTAGTCACAAATGTTATGTCCATGCCAATTAATTTTCTTTCCCTGTCGATATTTATTTCCGGGAAAATCGTATGATCATTTATACCTATGCTATAATTCCCATGGCCATCCATTCGGTTCGCAACTCCTCGAAAGTCGCGAATTTTCGGCAAAGTAATGGCAATGAGCTTGAGTAAAAATTCATACATATTATCCGCTCGCAGTGTTACTTTCGCACCGACGCTCATTCCCTTTCTCAATTTAAAATTCGAAATACTTTTCTTGGCTTTTGTGAGAACTGATTTCTGCCCAGCTATCAAAGAAATCTCCTTCTGCACTTCCTGAATGAAGGTTTTGTCGGCGTCTGCACCTATCGCTGAATTTATCACAATCTTTTCCAATTTGGGAATTTGGTGGCAATTCTTTAGAGCAAACTCCCTCCCGAGCTCTGGAGCTATGCGTTCCTCATACAAATTTTTCAAATATGGCTTTGGTTTACTCATCTAACAATTTCCTCACATTCTACGCTTGTAACCTAGCGCTGAAAACCCAAAAAAAATTCTCGTAAAAATCAAGCACTTTTATTCCTCTTCCCCCCGCGCCTGTCAAAAATAACTTTCAGCATAACATTCGACGCCGCAATTGGCATGGATTTTTCAGCTATCGCTCCCTCCGGATATTCCTGCGATTTACGCATATGTTTTTTCACAACCGCAACGCCCTCCACTATAACTCTGTTTTCCTTGCGCAAAACTCTGAGAATTTTGCCGGCCTTTCCCCTGCTATCACCCGCTATAACAGTGACCATATCTCCTCTTTTGAGTGCATTTTTCATATTACCTCCGGGGCCAAAGATATTATTTTCATAAAATTTTTCTGCCTCAACTCTCTTGCCACCGACCCAAAAATTCTGGTCCCGCGTGGATTTTTTTTGTCATCAACGATGACACACGCGTTGCTGTCGAAGCGCAAGTAGCTGCCATCCTCCCGCCTTATAGGATACGCTGTTCTCACCATGACAGCCAAAACGACCGTCCCTTTCTTTATTGGAGACTCGGGAAGACTCGACTGAACACTGCATACTATGACATCACCAACGGCCGCAGTTCTCTTGTTCTGCCCTAGCCGCCTGATCATTTTTACCAACTTAGCCCCGGTGTTGTCTGCCACTTCCAAAATACTTTCCTGCTGCAACATACCTATTCCCAATTATACATTTTCTGCGGATGTCGAACTCACGACACTACCTATTCGCCAGCGTTTCAACTTGCTCAGCGGTCTCGTTTCAAAAATACGCACTGCATCGCCGGCTCCGCATTCATTTTTCTCATCGTGGGCGAAAACAACCGTCTTGCGCTTTATTTCCTTTTGGTAAATGGGATGTGGAGCCTTGTAAAAACAAACAACTTTCACCGTTTTATCGCCAGACTTTCCTATGACACTGCCAACCAGAGATTTTCTGCGACTTCTTTCATTATTTTCACCCATAGAATTAATCCTCACTAACAGTTTCGCACGATTTCATTCCCATAAGCCTCGCTATATTTCGCCTTATTTCGGAAAATCTATGCGTTTTTTCCAATTGTCCAATTTTACGCTTCAGAGACAAAAGCATCAACTCATTGCGCAGCTCCAATTCCTTCTGGCATATTTCAGGATAAGTCAAGCCAATAAATTTATTCTTTTTCATTTGCCATTCCAAAATTAATTTTGCTCCTCTCGGCTAACAAAGCGACAGTGCACGGGCAATTTGGCATCTGCCAATCGCATCGCTTCGCGGGCCAAAGTTGCCGAAACGCCGGAAATTTCGAAAATAACATTTCCGGGCTTAACGATAGATACCCATAACTCAACTCCGCCCTTCCCTTTGCCCATCCTGGTTTCGGCAGGTTTTTTAGTGACCGGCTTCTGCGGAAAGACACGCATCCACATCTTTCCCCTCCTCTTCAAATGTCTATTGATGGCTATGCGGGCAGCTTCCAACTGCGAAGCCGTGAGGCGTCCACGTTCAAATGCCTGAATTCCGAAATCCCCGAAGGCAATGAAATCGCCGCCCTTCGCAACACCGCGGTTGCGACCCTTGTGCACTTTTCTATATTTTGTTCTTGCAGGTGACAAATTGCTCATGGTGCTCAGCCTCCCTGTTTATCAAATTTTTTCTGGGGCGACAATTCGTCCCGATCATTCAGCAGCCAGCATTTTATTCCTATTTTTCCAGCCGCCGTGTCAGCCTCAGTAAATCCATAGTCAATATTGGCTCTGAGTGTGTGCAGCGGTACACAACCCTCCCTCTGCTCCTCTGTCCTTGCGATTTCCGCACCTCCAAGCCTTCCGGAGCAGCGAATTCTTATGCCACGCGCCCCAAAACTCATGGCCGATTGAACAGCTTTTTTCAAAGCACGTCTGAATGGAACTCTACGCTCAAGCTGCATTGCAACATTCTCCGCAACCAACTGGGCAACAAGATCGGGCCGTTTAATTTCCTGCACATCAACTATGATATCAATTCCGGTCAATGACTTCAGCTCTGCCGTCAACTTCTCCAGCTCTTTTCCTTTGACGCCGATTACAACCCCAGGCCTTGGAGTAGCAAGCTTCACGCGAACTCTATCTCCCGATCGCTCAATGTCGATGCGCGCAATTGACGCATATTTTAGTTTTGCCTTTATAAAGCGGCGAATTTTGTGGTCGCCAATCAAAAACTCTGCAAAATTATTTTTATCCGCAAACCAGCGCGAACTCCAATCGCGCCGAATGGGAAGACGAAAAATAATAGGATTTACCTTCTGCCCCATAAAACTACTCTGCCTTCCTCTCAATTTTCTTTAAAACAAGGCGCACGTGAGACATTCGCTTTCTTATGGGATGCGCCGATCCCTTGGCCGCCGGAATAAAGCGTTTCAACACAGGTCCATCCTCAACAATCACCGAGGCAACAACCAGCCCATTGGCCGCCAAATTGCTACCATTTTCCGCATTGGCTATCGCACTGCCCAGGAGAGCTCCGAGAATTTTTGCCGACTTCCTCGGAATGCACTTCATGAGCGCAACCGCATCCGTAGCGAGTTTCCCAGGAAGCAGACGAGAAACATCACGAATCTTTTTCGGAGATATTTTTGCATACTTCAATTTTGCCTCAATTTCCATCTGATCCTTCTATGTAGCCTTTTGTGTGTGCGGATTGTGCGCCTTAAACATTCTCGTCGGAGCAAACTCACCCAATTTGTGCCCAACCATGTTTTCCGTGACATAAACATCGATGAATTTTTTTCCGTTATGAACCAGAAATGTTAGGCCGACGAAATCCGGGGTGACCGTTGACCTCCTAGACCACGTTTTTATCGGCTTGCGGGAGCTCGACGCCATGGCCTCCTTCACCTTGTCAAAAAGACTAACGTCCACAAAAAATCCTTTTTTCTTCGATCGAGTCATTTAATTCATCCTTTTTTCACTTTTCTGCCATTTCGTCTTGTAATGATCGCACTATTAGACGGCTTCGACTTGCGGCGGGTCATTTTTCCCTTGGACAGCTGTCCCCATGGTGAAACGGGGTGTCCGCCGCCGGAAGTTCTCCCATGGCCGCCCCCATTTGGGTGATCAATTGGGTTCATCGCCACACCGCGAACTCTCGGTCTGCGGCCGCACCACCTATTGCGCCCGGCTTTCCCAAGAGATCTTTTTCCTCTCTCCGAATTGCCAACTTCGCCAATCGTTGCCCTGCAGCGTGAATGAACATAGCGCATTTCCCCGCTCGGCATCTTCAAAGTCGCCCTATCCCCATCAACGGCCATCAGCTGTGCTGCTTCACCCGCCGCCCTGACCAGCTGAGCGCCGCGCCCGGGCTCAAATTCTATGCAATGCACCTTCAATCCCTGCGGAATCAAATGCAGCGGCAGCGCCATTCCATTCCCATATTCGCTCTGCGCCTTATTGGAACTTATCACCTTATCCCCGCTCGCCATTGTCTCAGTTGCCAAAATGTAGCGCTTTTCTCCATCAGCATATTTCAGCAGTGCAATATTGGCGGATCTATTTGGATCATACTCTATTCTCTCCACAGAAGCGGGAATGTCGATTTTATCCCTCCTAAAATCCACCAGACGCAGCAATCTTTTATGCCCGCCACCCCTTCTTCGCATAGTAATTCGACCATAGCAATTGCGTCCGCTGATGCGCAGCTTACTCCGCGTCAATTTTTTACACGGCGAATTACTTTTCGCAACAGGCGCTCCGGCTCTGACCAAAAATCGCTGCCCCGGAGTTAATGGTTTTAATTTTACAATAGTCATCCGATTTTCCTCGTTTCTCTAGCTTTTACCTCCTAGGCCACATCTATTCTATGCCCATGCCTCAGACAAACAATCGCCTTCTTTTTTCTCCCAACGATGGTGCAGCGATTCCGCACCTTTGAACGCACGCGCTTGGCTTTCCCCTGGCAATTCATAACGTTCACATTGGCAACCTTCACGCTAAAAGCCATCTCAACGGCCTCTGCTATTTGATATTTGCTGGCTTTCGCGTCAACAACGAACACATACTGCTGCTTTTCCGAAAGCAACAGATTTGATTTTTCCGTCAGCAGGATCTCCTTCAAAATTCCAAAATTTTTCATCTCTAAACCTATTTTTCGCCGGCAAGCATTCGTGCAGCTACGGTCTTCACCGCACTGCCACTGATGACAATATTTTCATGGCGAACCACATCGAACGCATTCAAAGAATGGCTGTCAACCATAAACACACGACCTATGTTCCGCGAAGCCAAAATAAAATTTTCATCGAAAGTGTCGTCAACAAACAAAACCGATCCATGGTCAAACGCCTTCTCCAGCTGCGCACTGAAAATTTTTGTCTTCGGTCCCGCGGCCGTCAATTTATCAACGATATGCAGAGAATCCTCCGCAATTTTGTCATTCAGCGCGCGCTGCAGAGCCAGATACTTGATTTTTCTGTTAATTTTCTGCGAGTAATCTCGGGGCTTGGGGCCGAAAACAACACCTCCGCCCGCCCAAATTGGGCTGCGTTTTGACCCGTGTCGCGCCATTCCGGTTCCTTTTTGCCGGTAGGGCTTTTTCCCGGATCCGGCAACATCGCCCCTATCCTTCGCACACGCATTTCCCTGCCTCAAATTCGCAGTAAACGCCACCAAATACTGCTTCAGCGCAACAACACCTTTTTGGCCGTCCAGCACACCGAAACCATCAACATCGGACTCCACACATGAGGAAAAATCACTGGCGTAGACTCTAACTTTCATTTTTCACCCCACAGCATTTTTTGGCACGGCGAACAATAACATAACCGCCCCTAGCCCCGGGGCAACTTCCTTCAATGACAAGCAGATTTTTATCTTCATTCGCGCTGGCAACCACTAAATTTTGCACCGTACAGCGCTCATCTCCCATGTGCCCAGGCATTTTTCGCCCCCTAAATGTGTGTCCGGGCCACTGGCGTTGGCCGTAAGACCCTCCTCTTCTGTGAAACATTGATCCATGTGACGCGGGCCCCCCAGAAAAACCATGGCGCTTCATAACACCCTGGAATCCTTTTCCCTTCGATATTCCCACCACGTCGACGTACTCACCTTCGGCAAATTCTTTAACAGACACACTTTCCCCCCTCTCGTAGCCCTCGACACCGCCAACCCTCAGCTCTTTTAAAATATCAAAGCTGGACACCTTTTTCCCTCCACTATTTTCCCAGGTCTTTCTGTTTAAAAACCCAAATACTACCGCAAAATAACCATCAGAATCAACACTCCTAACGTCAGCAACAAACGCTTTGCACATTTCAATGACAGTAACAGGCCTCAGGACCCCGACCGCACTATACAACTGCGTCATGCCGACTTTCTTGCCGACCATCAGAACACTTCTTCTATTTTTCTCCATACTAAGCGGCAGGACTCCCCCTGCTTTAGATTTAAATCCCTATAAAATCCACATTTGTTAAAAAGCAAGCATAAATTTTAATTAAACAGCCATAAGATCAATTTTTATCTCAACTCCCGCCGGCAAATTTAATTTTTTCAGCGAATCAACGGTGTCAACCGTCGGCTCAAAAATATCGATTAGCCTGCTGTGAGATCTGATCTCAAACTGATCCGACGCTTTTTTGTGCATGTGCGGGGATCTGTTAACGCAAAATTTCCTAATGTTCATTGGAAGCGGCACGGGACCAGCAACCTGTGCCCCGGAGCGCTTGGCAGCATCAACAATATCAATTCCCGCATTATCGGCCAACCTGTAGTCAAAACTCTTGAGTTTTATCCTAATTTTTTGTTTCGTATTAGATTTAATCTTCTTCTGTGTCATAGATAACTCACAATTTACTTTCCGGGAGCATTTTCAATAATTTTCGCCAGCAAACTAGCGGGAATTTGGTCAAAGTGCGAAGGCTCCATGGTATAGGTTGCCCTTCCCTTTGACAGCGAACGCACATCCGTCGCATAGCCAAACATCATCTCAAGGGGAACAAACACACAAATTATTGTCAAATTATTTTTCATTTCTATTCCGTGGATTTGCCCGCGGCGTCTGTTTAAATCTCCAACAATGTCGCCCTGGTACTCCTCCGGAGTCGCAACGTCCACGCGCATTATCGGCTCCAGCAAAATGGGATTCGCCTTGCGCATGGCCTCCTTGAAACCAAAAATGCCGGCCATCTTGAATGCCATCTCGGAAGAATCGACTTCGTGGAAGCTTCCGTCAACTATCCTGGCAACAAAATCCACCACCGGATACCCCGCAATGACGCCCGTTTGTGCCCCTTCCAGAATGCCCTCCTGGGTGGGCTTAATGTATTCCTTTGGAATAGCACCGCCAACAATTTCGTTGACAACTTCGACGCCCTTTCCTTTCTCCGCTGGCTCAAGCTTGATAACTGCGTGCCCATACTGTCCGCGGCCGCCGGACTGGCGAATAAATTTCCCCTCTCCCACAGCTTCCGCCGTAATTGTTTCCCGATACGCGATCTGCGGGCGCCCGGCATCGGCTTCCACCTTAAACTCCCTAAACAGGCGATCCCTTATGATATCAAGATGCAACTCGCCCATTCCCGAAATGATCGTCTGCCCGGTCTCCTGATTGCCAGCAACCTTGAACGTGGGATCTTCCTCCGCCAGCCGCTGCAATCCGATGGACAATTTCGCCTGATCCGCCTTCGATTTCGGCTCTATGGACATGCTTATGACCGGATCCGGAAACGTCGGAGGCTCGAGAATTAGACCGAGATCCCTGTCGCAGAGTGTATCCCCCGTGACAACACCCCTCAGTCCAATGATGGCGCAAATGTCTCCCGAATAGGCAACTTCAATGTCCTCCCGTGAATTCGCCTTCATGAGAATCAAACGGCTTATGCGTTCAGATTTCCTAGTTCGCGGATTATACACCACCTCGCCCTTTTTCAGCTGTCCAGCATAGACGCGACAGAAAATCAATTTCCCCACGAACGGATCCGTCATCAATTTGAACGCCAGCGCCGCAACTTTAACCCCATCGTCGGGAACAATGGATGTCTCTTCGTTGACGTCATCATCGTTAAAAGCCCGCACCGGAGGCAAATCAAGCGGACTGGGTAGGTAGTCAATCACCGCATCGAGAAGCATTTGCACTCCCTTATTTTTAAATGCACTCCCGGGAATCACACCGATAAACTTCATGGACAGCGTAGCCTTCCTTATGGCGGCCTGCAACTCGTCGGCGTCGACTTCCCTGCCATCCAAATATTTCTCCGCAACGGCGTCATCAAAATCGGAAAGAACTTCCACGAGAGATTCGCGGTATTTCTTTGCATCCGCAAGCATGTCGTCCGGAACATCCACCGTGTCATACTGGGTGCCATTCACGGAATTGTCGCCATAGATGTAGGCACGCATCTTTATGAGATCAACGAGTCCACGCAGCGTCTCTCCCTCTCCAATGTTCAGAAATAGCGGATGAGCATTCCCCCCAAGCTTCTCGCGAATATCCTCTACGGCCCCCAAAAAATCGGCCCCCGTCCTATCCATTTTATTGATAAAAGCAATGCGCGGCACGTTGTATTTATCCATCTGCCTCCAAACTGTTTCCGATTGCGGCTGCACGCCTGCAACACCGCAAAAGACAGCAACTGCTCCGTCCAAAACCCGCAGTGAACGCTCCACTTCCGCCGTAAAATCCACGTGTCCCGGCGTGTCTATCAAATTAATTTGATGCCTGATGTCCGCATAGAGGCCCTCCTTCGTTGTCCAACCGCAGGAAATGGCGGCTGACGTAATCGTTATGCCGCGTTCTCTCTCCTGCTCCATCCAGTCTGTGACCGTGGTTCCATCGTGAACCTCCCCTATTTTGTGAACAACACCGGTGTAGAACAAAATTCTTTCCGTAGTTGTCGTTTTTCCCGCGTCAATGTGAGCGGCAATGCCGATATTTCTCGTGTACTCCAGCGGCGTGGCACGATTTTTAGAATTGGCATTTGAAATTACTCTGGTCATTTTTTTCCCCAATTACCAGCGCAGATGAGCAAAGGCACGATTCGCCTGTGCCATGCGCTGCACATCATCCTTCTTTTTTACCACAGACCCAGTATTATTATAGGCATCAATTATTTCCTGAGCCAGCGCTTCTCTCATGGGAAAACCCTTCCTCGACTGCGCAAACTCAATCATCCACTTAAATACCAGAGAATGCTGCCTTTCATAGGGAATTTCCACGGGCACCTGATAGGTTGCACCTCCAACGCGGCGGCTTTTGACTTCCACTTTGGGACGTGAATTTTCCAAGGCCCCCAGCAGCAAATCAATGGGATCTCCCTTCCCGAGTTTTTCACTCACGCGTCCAATTGCTTCATACACTATCGCCCTGGCAATATTTTTCTTCCCCCTCTGCATTACCATATTAACCAGCTGCGCAACCAGCGTACTGCCATAGCGAGGATCCTTATCAATCAAACGTTTTTCTGTTCTTCTTCTTCGAGACATTTTTTTCCCTTTCGGATGAGATTATTTCTTTCTTGGGCGCTTAACTCCGTACTTCGAGCGGCTTCTGCGACGCTTTTCAACACCGGAACAATCCAAAGCTCCGCGGACGACATGGTACCTAACCCCCGGCAAATCCTTAACGCGGCCACCGCGCACCAGAACAACGCTGTGCTCCTGCAATTTATGGCCTTCGTCTGGGATGTAGGCGATGATCTCATTGCCGTTCGTCAGCCGAACCTTTGTGACCTTTCTTATGGCCGAATTGGGTTTTTTGGGCGTACGCGTCATGACCTGGATGCATGTCCCTCTCCTAAAGGGATTCCCCCCCAGAGACGGCGCTTTCGACTTCGCCGTTTTTCTAACGCGAGGATATTTCACTAGTTGGTTGATCGTTGGCATTTACTATTCCTATTTGTTCTCTCAATCGCCTGTGAGTAGAATTAAAAGTCTCAAACAAATCAAGTATTTTTTACTAAAAAGACATTTTCCCGCATAAATTTACACGCTATGCTCCTCCGTCCGACAGGCAAGCAAACCTCAGCACGCATTTTTTATCTCCTCCAGAAATTGGAAAAAATTCACAGAACTTTCGGCCGCAAAGCTGGAATGCCGCCCTCCAATCTCGTAGAACAGAGAAATTTTTTCAGCGTGCAAAAACAATCTGAGACCGCCAAAGTTTTTCAGGAAAAACGCATTAAATCTGGCACTGCCGTAAGTTTCATCGCCAACGATGGGCAACCCATTTTGGCTGCAGTGCACGCGCAGCTGATGCGTGCGCCCGGAAAGAGGAAACAAATTCAGCACGCTCAGCGTCACTCCGTGGACACGAAACGATTCCACAACTTCGTAGCTTGTTTCCGCATACACGCCAGCTCCGGTAGATATTTTTATTGACCTGCCGACGAAATTTTTCCGCAATCTGCATCTCCAGATGCCGCTGCTATGCCTGGGAAAGCCTTTTACCAGTGCGACATATTTTTTCTCCACCGTTTTATTTTCAAACGCCGCTTTCGCAGCCTGCGCAACCTCCGGATTCAATCCCAGCAGAATCACCCCAGACACCGGAGAATCAAGCCGATTCAGCAAGTAAATTTTACCTCCTCCTGGATGGAGGTAGCACTGCTCAGCAAAATCATATTCGCACGCCAGAAGAGCCATTCGACCACCGCCATTTTCATTCGGATGAGACAGAACCCCACACGATTTTTCAAGCGCCACAAGCCCATTTTTGTCGCACCCAATGATCGACACGCCCCTCCCGAGAATTTTTTTTAATTCGTCGAGCGGGATCAATCAGTTTCCTCCCAGCTGTCAATTGGCAAAACCAGCAGCTTGGATTCGAGGCCCTTGTGAAAATCTGAAAAAACATTTTTGACCGGCGTTGATCTCAGCAGCTGCTCAACCATCCCCATTTTTGCATCCAAATTATCCACCAGCGCGACAAAAATCGCTTCCGGGGTAGCTGGCCTGACAACGGCACCGAATTCTGGATCAGAGTGGTGGCTCAGCAGAACATGCTCCAATCTTTCCAAAATATCCTCCCCCAGTCCGCTCTGAATGCCAACCTTTCGCACAAGCCGATAGCCGAGAATGAGATGTCCATGAAGAACTCCAATGCGGGTTTTCTGGGCAATGGGATCACTTGTATATTCCAGAATTTTCCCCACATCGTGCATAAGTAATCCGGCAATGGCAAGGTCGCGATCAATAAAGGGATACAATTTCAGAAGAGCAACGCCGGAGCGCGCAGCATGGACGGTATGCTCCAGCAGGCCATTTTTATAGGCATGGTGCATGGAAATACCCGCCGCCTTAGTGTAAAAATCAGCACCCAGTTCAGAAAAAACCCCCGAAACCGTGGCACGCAGTTCTACATTGCCAATGGTTGCAATCATGCTCTCCAGCTCAGACTTCAAAGCTCCAACACCTTCGCTCGCACAGACGGTAACCCTGGCCAGAAAATTTCCCTGGGCAATCTCCGCATCTGTCAGTGTTTTGACAAATGTAATGTCCGGAGAAAAAGTCCCATTGTAATCCTTCGAAATTCCTTCGAGCAGAATTATTGACCCAGGCTTTCCCACTTTGAAAAAATTATAAACGGGAGAACCTCCGAAAATTTTGCAGCAACATGCCGCACTCCTGTCTCCCACGGTAGCCACCAGATAGTCGCTATTGTTTTTGGCCAATTTCGTTTCAACGGACCTCAGCTCCGCAACGATGCTAAACCTACTCCCGCTTTTCGAAGAAATGACATCGAACAGTGAGATCTCACCTGTAATATCCATTGCATGGACTTATATTTGCTCCCCAAAGCCTTGGCAAGTTAAAATCATGCCACTGCAGCTATTTTTCGGCAATTTTTTCCATGGGCAATTGCCACATAGGCCCCCACCAGAATCACCATGGTCAGCATCCCTCCGCTAATGTGCGGAATCGTCACATTGCTAAAGCACAGAGCATCGCAGTACAAACTCATGGAAAGCACACGAAAAACATGAGTGAATAGGCAGGCAATTCTATTGCCAATCGCACAGATTGCCCACCACTTGCACAGACCGAAAAGCAGTGCCACTGCTCCGGCAACGATCGCACATGTCGCAATGGGAACCAGAAACATATTTACTGGAATGGTAAGCAGTGACACCACACCAAAATACTCCACAGACATGGGCAAACTTATCAAATAGGCGGCAAATGATATGGAAAACGAAGCTATAAGTGCCTTTTTCACCCTAAATGCAAAGCGATCTCTCAGTGGATAGCATTCAAACTTCAGGTTGTGCAGATTCAAAAATCTGCGCGCCAGGAAATTCCTCACCGGGGAACCTATGAGAATGATTCCCGCAACGACTGAATAGGAAAGCAGAAAACTGATGCTGAAAACAACGAATGGATCATGGAGCACATGAACCCATGCGCTATTTGCCAGCGCAGAGAGCACATTTGGTTTTCTTCCGAGCAAAGTAGCCAGGTAATAGAATACAACCATTGTTAGCGCCCTCATGGAGGATGGAGAGCAGCCAATTGCATTTACGTACACCGCCAATATGAGGAATGTCGGAAGCGTTCTAATTTTTTTCCGCAGGCAAATTATTTTTAGCAAAAAATCTATGGTGGCGGCTATGATTCCAACGTGTATGCCACTAACAGCAAACAGGTGGGCAATGCCCAAATTATTGAATATTCTTTTCAGCGGCGGATCTATTTTCCGCTTAGATCCCGTTAGCATCGCAGACAATATGCCCACTTCAATTTCCCTATTCTGCACTCCAATGCTGAATAAATGCGACATTTCGGAGGAAAGCTTCTCCACAAACACTCTCAGAAAGTTTGCTTTTTCGTCGCATGAAACTAGGGAGCAATTTGAAATATGCCAATCAACGTGTGAACTTTTCAGATGTTTCCAAAACCACCACCTGCTGCCAGCTTTGACAAATTTTAGATTCCCATGCACTGTAAACTTTTGTCCACGCACGGGAATTTCGCTGGCATTTTCCACGCTGAAAAATATTCGTTCGCCAATCAAATCATCCATGCGCCTGGATTTGTCCCTGCCAATAATTTTTTCCATCGTTCCGTATCCATAGAAAACACCGCTGCGCTTGTCGTCCTCCGTTAAAATTTTTGGCACTATGCTGAGGGTTACCTTTCCGTTTAATTTATTTCCGCAGCTGTGCGCCCTTGGCTCGCACCTGTATTTGTAGTAAAGCGCCCCGCAAAGCATACTGATTAGCAGAATGGCAACCATGCCAACTTTCAAATTTCTCCCGAGAAAATATTCCTTTTGCTTGCAGAAAAAATAACTTGCCGAAAGAAGAATCAGCAGCAACGCAATCGCCGCAGCGGAAATTTTCACCAGAGGAAAGCATCTTTGCACTCGTATCCCCGCAATAAAAAAAAGTATAGGCAAAAACACTGGAGACGTGATTCCGCGCGATGAAAATTTGCCACTGCCTTGCCTTAGAGAGTACATTTAAAAATCATTTTCGCCAGTAATTCGAAATTTTTGAATAATTCCCAGAAAAAAATATTTTTTTTCTGGATCGTTTTCATTTTTTTTTTAGTAATCCACCATTAGCTGTCGCATTATTTCCATGGTGGACATAATGCTTTGCATGAATTCTTTGTTGATATGAACTCGCAAAATAATCGTAAAAACATTCACAAGGGCATAAGCAGAATCAATTCTCGAACGACAAAAGGGTGGCTTGTACGCGGATACAAAAACGGAGTTCGCTATTCCAAATTGTTTAGTGACAGGAAACTGGGCGGAGAAAATATTGCGCTGGACAAAGCCATAATCTGCCGCAATGAATTGACTGCTCGCCTGTGTGCTATACCTTCTAAACCGAGATGTCAAAAAATTGTCTCCCATGATAAACGAAATCAGACGGGAGTGCTTGGTGTCTCGAAACTATCTAAAAATGGAAAGGGGGATAAAAAGTTAGGATTTTTTTCCGTCACGTGGCGTCCCGCAAAAGGCAAGCAGAAGTGCACATCTTTCTCCATCGCAAAATATGGGGAAGATTTGGCATTTAAAAAAGCTGTCTCATTGCGCTATGAGAGGCTATGTTCCGCTTACGGAGAAGAAATTGCGACAAAAATTGTTGGCTGCGATAATGTAAAAAAATACGTGCTGGCAAAAGTTGAAAAAACAAGTGAGATGCCTGCGGAAGCTGATATCGGCGTCACGCCATAGTATCCCTTATGTGTAAAATTTTCGTGCGAGTTATACCAAATGCTTCTCGCACGGAGGTTGTTTCATTCTGCAATGACATTTTAAAAGTAAAAGTCATGGCCCCAGCGGACAGCGGCCGCGCAAATGAGGCACTGGTAAATTTTCTGGTGAAACAATTGAAAATCAAAACAATTTCCATAGCAAGTGGCCTGCGATCCAGAAATAAAATATTGGACTTCGGCGAAAAATTTTCATCGGAAGAAATAGTAAATATGCTAGTGGAGAAGTGATGTTTTTTTTGGCACGCAACGGTGACAGACCCAGAGAACTACTGACCCAATCTCGGAATCTCATTTCCGGGGCAAAAAAAGTCCTGAAATACCGAAAACATCTGCTGAACTCTGCCGCAATTTCTTCAATTGAAGATGGCATTGGGGAAATCAAAAAATCGACGGAGGCAGGGAATTTTTCAACGCTGCTTGGGAAATCGAAAAATTTACACAGCCTATTGCAAAAACACGGAGGTGACATTTTCCCAGTAAACTTTCTCAATGGGAACACGGAGGTGCTATTCGTCGCCATATTTCTTGCAATCGCAATTCGCACATTTTTTGTGCAGTCGTTCCAAATTCCAACAAATTCCATGCATCCAACATACTACGGAATGACGCATAGACTCATGGAAACGGATGATTCCGGGAAACATTTTTTTAAAAAAATACTACACAAAATACGGTTTTGCGGGAAGGAAATATCAGTTATGGCCACTGGCAGCGGAGAAATCTCAATTCCACTCATGGAAGTTGAAATCGCCAGCAGCGGAGATAGAACTCACATTGTCCCCTACGAAATAATTCGCACAAAAAAATGGGGTCTAATCCCAACTAGAGCAAGAAAATACACGCTATTTGTTGGCAGCGGAAAATATCATGTGCTAACTCCCCTGGAATTTTCATTGGACAAAGTACTTCTGGAAAAATTCTACGGCAAAGGCACCACTTGGAAGGAAGCGATCGCGCGGGGAGATTTTATTTCCAACCAAAGGGAAAATTTTGGTCTGCTGCAAACGGGATGCTTCCTAAAATCCGGAGAGAAATTACTCCACTTTGAAATTTTGCCCGGAGACATGCTTTTCGTTGATAAAATTAGCTACCACTTCCGAGCTCCGAAACCCGGAGAAAGCATAGTTTTCAGAACCGATGACATAGAGGCTTTCGCGGAGTCTCCGAAGTTTTTCATCAAAAGATTAATCGGTCAACCAGGCGATGTGCTGTCAATCAAAAACAATAAAATATTTGCCAACGGAAATGTCCTCCTGCGCAGTGAAATTTTGGTAAATTTAAACACAAAGGCAGAGGGATATTCCAGTGGCTATATTCCCAAGGGATCACTCGCAAATGGCAAAAAAGTTTCGGTCCCGAATGGGCAATATTTCGTTCTCGGAGATAATTCCAATGACAGCTACGATAGCCGCTTCTGGGGATTTGTTCCGCGGAGGAGCATATGTGGACGGCCGCTGCTAATTTTTTATCCATTTGGCTCCCGCTTTGGCAAATGCAGATAATCCGGCAAATAAAACAGTATTGCGAATTTTTAAAGCCAATCATTGCCCGTCCTGGCAGTTTTTCCCATTTCACTTGCAAAAAAAAAAAAAGTGTTAGGCTAGTGCAAGGAGGGATTTATAATGTTAAATGAACAGGAATTAGATAAATCGCAAACACTAGAAAGAATTAATCGAGCATACTATAACATGGTGAACAGTATAAGTTTTAGAGGGAAAACGGTAACCTTTGAAACAAACAATAGGGTATGCACAATTGCACCTGCGGGAGGGCTTTGGCAACGCTTTCTCGAATTTTGGGGGGCAGATAAGTTCGTGAAAGTAACATTGACTACAAGAAGTGCCGAAGTTAAAAGAGAATCTTCCTTTAACTTCGAAAACAAAACAGATTTTTTAAAAAAACTGAATGAAATGGCAAAGGAAATGGCGAATGAACTTCACATGGTAAATGAATACAATAAAGAGAATGCAAAAACGAAGCAAAAGTACGAAGAGACACATAAGAAGGATAATGCAAATGCGAATGCAGAAACAGAAACAGAAACAGAAACAGAAACACAGCTTACGAATCCAGTGACTGGTGCGACACCGGAAAAAATTCAATCAGAAGCGGATAGCTGGGAATATCCAGCTGATATAATCAATGGGCTTGGGTTAGATTTCAATACCATCCCAGAGGATGTGAGAGTATTCATTCCTGCCAATATCGATTTCACTCAAATTGAGAAAACTTTATGCCAAAAGAAAAATTCTTCCGACACAAAACTTGCGTATACAGGAGATCATCTTTCTGATTTGCAAAAATGCAAGGAAAAATCATTCGGGGATACTCAGTGCCAGAGTGAAGATGGTAGCATGGCATATTTTCACTTCGATCTGCGCACCAGCAAAAACGCCAGTCTATACGTAAAATATCAAATAAAATCCAAGCCCTACGAATACTACGGGTATGAAACCCCTGAGGGTGAGAGATACACCTTGCTTGGTATAAAGAAAGGCGTTGGCCCCAATCAGTGCGATTTTTCGCAAATCACGCCTCTCTTATCCGTCTCCTGCTCTCCCGTGGAACATGGAGAAGGAGAACCATATTTCGAGGCGCTAGAGGCAGAAAAAATTCCTCTGGTTATTGACCTGCGAGATGCAAATAAACACTGGGATGCAAAGTTGGATAATGATGCAGGTTTGGAGCATCCATACTTGGATCTCAATACTAAAAAACAGCTGTCCTTTTTGCAGCAGGAGGATCCGGTCAAAATAGACGATAATCAATCTCGAATCTCCACGAAAGTTACCTATAACAACCATAAATTTACCCATTTGCGCATCAGTAATTTGAGCGATAAGTGCGCATTTGCCAACCAAGAAATAACAGTAGACGTCATGGAAATGATTGATAAACTTTTGATCGACAAAGGGCTTAATCCTCGCACCACTAGGATTGCATTTCACTGCAACGGCGGATTGGGACGCGCACCGATGTTTCTCACTCTCCGCACATTGTGGAATGCCAAACAAAGTGCGGAGGCCGCTAAAATTGGAACCGTATATGATGCAAATCAGCAGACAAAAACCGATATCGATGGCAATCTCAACATGGCTGCGGTTCTGAAAAACATTCTCTGCCTGGGGACGAGCAAGCGCAGCACATTTATTCAATCTGAGCCTCAATTCAATTCCGTCATAGAATTTGCAAAATCTCTGGGCGAACAGAACTAGCTATAGGGCTCCACCGTAAGTTTTTCCAGGAAATTTCACACTTTCCCCTGACCCACCAGAAAATTATTCAGGCGAGCGAGAACGGTTTTTTTGCCGAGAACTTTCAGTAATCCGAAAAAGCCAGGGCCAACGCTCCTGCCGGATACGGCAAACCTGACGCTGTGAATGTATTCGCCGCCATTGACATCATTTTTTTCCGCCAGCTTGTGAATTAATTCTTCCACGGACGCCTCATTCACCAGCGGCAACGCTTCGAAGGCCGATCTGAATTCACGCAGACGGATTGCGACATCACATTTTTTCTGCAACTTCGCCAAATCTTCCC
>JAIRYE010000011.1 GCA_031267915.1 Puniceicoccales bacterium | reverse complement strand
TAGCGATCGAGGAAGGCAAACAGAGTGCCTGCGCCTCAAGATTGCACGATTATGAAACAAAGGACGAATGGTTGCACAATTCTGAAACAGAGGACGAAAGGGTCCTTAAACGGAAGATACAAGAACAAGATATAATAAATAGAATTGAGAAAAGATTCGAGCTGAATATGCTATCTAGTAATAGTAGTGAATTGGCTGAAAACTTTAACTCGACTTCGTCATCGAGCACGGAATCCGCAGCCTCTGTCAATTCTTCGGCCAGTGATGATAAAGGCAAAAACAAGGATGAGAAACCCCAAAAGGAAGAATAGCAAACGGACAAATGAGTTTCGAATAAAACTCTAAATTTAGAACCGAAACAGTGTTTCGGTCTATTTTTTCTGCGAATCTGCCCTAAAAATCTTCGAAACCGGATCGAAATTTTAAAATTATTGGCTTTCTTTTTCATGGCTTTTATTTAGACAATGGGGCCATGGATAGAGGTTCTGAGTTGAGTAAAATTCGCCATTCCGCAGCCCACGTGTTAGCTGCAGCAGTGCTGCGACTGTTTCCCAATGCTAAGCTTGATATCGGGCCAGCGACGGAAGCGGGATTTTACTACGATTTCGACCTGGATCACAAATTCTCCCAGCAGGATTTGGAAAAGATCGAAGCGGAAATGCGCAAAATAATTGCCGAAAATCAGCAATTTACTAGGAAAATTGTTTCCCGCGAAGAGGCAATGGCAATGATGAAGTTGCGCAATCAGCCCTATAAACTGGAGCGCCTGGCGGATATTCCGGAAGGTGAAGAAATTTCACTCTACAGCAACGGAGAGTTCGTCGATCTATGCCGGGGAGAACACATAAACTCCACAGGTGAAATCGGGGCCATCAAATTACTTGGCATCGCTGGTGCTTACTACCGTGGCAGTGAAAAAAACAAGCAATTGCAGAGAATCTCCGGAACAGCCTTTGCGTCACAGGGGGAGCTGGATGAATACCTAAATGCGCTGGAAGAGGCAAAGAAGCGGGATCATCGCAAGCTCGGAAAGGAATTAAAACTCTTTCTAATTAGCGATGAAGTTGGGCAGGGAATGATACTCTGGCTGCCACGTGGGGCTATTATTCGAAAGGAGTTGCAAAATTTTATCCTGGAAGAACTCGAAAAGCATGGCTATCAGCAGGTATTTACTCCGCACATTGCAAAACTTGGGCTTTTTAGAACATCGGGGCATTTTCCATATTACAAGGAGTCGCAATTCGCTCCTCTTCCGGATCGATTGACTCTGGAAAAAAATATCAGCGCCGGTCAATCCTGCGAGGAAATGTTCAGCGCTCTGGAAGCCGGGCAGGCTGAAGGGTTTTTGCTAAAACCCATGAACTGCCCCGGCCACATTGTGATCTACATGGCCGAACCGCGTTCCTACAGGGATTTGCCGCTCAAATTGGCGGAGTTCGGAACCGTCTATCGCTGGGAGCAATCCGGAGAATTAAGTGGCATGACAAGGGTTCGGAGCTTTACCCAGGACGACGCACACATATTTTGTACGGAGCAGCAGCTACGCGACGAAATTAGTGGGTGTTTGTCTCTGGTGAAGGTAATTTTCAAAACTCTTGGCATGGAAAAATTTCGCGTCAGAATTGGTCTCCGCGCCAAAAATTCTGACAAATACATAGGGAGCGACGCTAACTGGGCAGCTGCGGAAGAGGTATTGCGCTCAGCTGCCGGAGAACTGGAAGTTCCATTCGAAGAAAATGAGGGGGAAGCGGCCTTTTATGGTCCAAAGATTGATTTTGTTGTGCAAGATGTCATCGGCCGCGAATGGCAGCTGGGGACAGTTCAGGTCGACTACAATCTTCCCGAGCGGTTCAACATGTCCTACATCGGCCCGGATAACCGGGAGCACCGTCCCATAATGATTCATCGCGCTCCATTTGGTTCGCTGGAACGTTTCGTTGGACTGTTGATCGAGCACTTCGGAGGAGATTTTCCAACCTGGTTGGCCCCCGAGCAGGTGCGAATCATTCCCCTGGGAGATAGCTTAGTTGGCTATGCAAATACTGTTTGCGGGGAATTGAAGGCGCATGGAATTCGCTGTTCCACTGATTCTTCGTCCGACAAACTAAATGCCAAGATCAGGCGTGCTGAGGTTGAGAAAATTCCACACATGTTTGTGCTTGGTCCAAGAGAAGCAGACACCTCCTCCGTGTCAATTCGTTCCAGAGTCGATAAAAGTTTCACCGGCACTTTGCAGTTGCAGGATGCCATCATGCATTTAAGAAAGCTAATAGACTCCAGGAAATTATCTCACCTGGCTATGTCGTCCTGTGAAATTATTTGAATTCCCGTGCTAGCTAGAATATTTGCAGCAAACGCATTGTTTTCCGTTTGAAGCACGAGGCCAACTTTTCCCCTGGGTCTTGTCAGAAATGGATACAGGTAGTGTATCTTTATTTCCGCACTAAAGAGAGTATTCGAAACCTTTACCATGTCACTGGCGCTGTCAAGTTCTATGGGCAGAACTGTTGTCTCATGGTAATGAATTATTTGTTCCTGGGCAACCCTGCGGGCAATGTCTGGGTAATTCACAACGCATCTTGCAATTGTCGTTTCGAAATTTTCAAGAAATGATATGGCCACAATGGTAACGTCCTGTGCGCTCAGCGCCCGGAGCATCCCATTAAAGGAAGGCGCTCTCCAGTCGAAAATAAAAGAAAACTGAATGGCGTGGGAAAAATCTCTCTGCATGACCAGGTGATCATTTGTGTGCCCGCCCATAACTGCCATGCGCCGTATGATAGGGAATATTCAGGGAAAATCTACAAAAAACTCCTGCGAAAATTTACTGCTGAAAATAAAATTTTACAATAAATTGACATATTCCCGGAAAAATCTATCAGTTGTGCCTTCGAAGTAGTTAAATTTCAGCATGGTGTGATGTTAAAAATTAGAATTATTGCATTAATTTTGCCATTTGTATTTTATTTCAGCGATCTCTGGGGGGCCAGGGAAGAAAAAATAAATAAGATTGAGGTGTTTGTTTCCACCTACTGCTATAGAATAAATAGAGTACGTGGCCCAGAAATATTGATACTCAAAAGATCTCCCCGCAGACAATTGCAACCAAATTTGTGGGAATGCGGAGGTGGATCCATACACGAGAATGAAAATTTTGAAGACGCTGCCAAAAGGCAGTTGTTCGAAGAAACCGGGGTGACGGCCACGCGGTGGAAAGTTTTGGATTGCTTTGAAGTTGAAGTGCGGCCGGGAATCATAGTCCCGGGAATCATTTTCTCCTGCAAGGCAAATTCAGATGCACAGGTAAAAATTGATCCGCGGGAGCATACTGAGTATCGCTGGGCAACGATGAGCGAACTTGAAGACACGGTCTTTGTTGACCACAAAATGCACCAGGCAATCATAAAACTGCTTATGATACAGGATAAACTTTTTTAGTTTTCTTTGCGTCACGCAGTTTTGGTAATCCAAACAGGTTGTTTGTGAAAACACTGCAGAATCTTCCCCAGCAAGCACAGTTTCAATGGAATAAATTGTCTTGAAATTTTGTCTTCTTGAAATTTCCTAGCTCCCGATGATATACAACAGAAACAACCCATTCCAGGCGAAGTTAAAATCTCGTGTGCGAATAACAGCAGCGGAAAGTGATAAAAATGTCCAGCATCTGATATTTGACATAAGCGGCAGCGACATAACCTACAAATGTGGAGATTCTGTGGCCATACTGCCAAAAAATAACATAGTGGAGGTTGCTGAAATTTTGGATCTGCTGAAAATTCAACCCGACACGGAAATGGAAATCTCAAATTGTGGAAAAAAAATATCAATTTTTTCAGCTCTCTACGAACACTTCTGCATAACAAACTTATCGCGTCAATTTTTGGAATGGTTTGTAGATTTTGTCAGCGATTCGGAGGATGTCATGTACATAGGTGATAAAATTCTGTGCTCCGATGATAGGTGCGCAATGACCGCAAAGTCATACTCCCTGCTGGAAATTCTGAAAAAGTTTAAAAATTTGCGCAGGATAGACGCAAAGGAACTGGTGGCAAATTTGCGCAAACTAGCACCACGACTCTATTCCATCGCCTCCTCTCATCTGCAGAATAGAGATGAAATTCACGTCGTGGTTAGCGTCGTCAGCTACACAAATTTCGTGGGCAACAGTAGGCATGGCATCGCATCAAATTATTTGGCAAACGATATGAATGTCGGCACGGATACGGCCAATATTTTCGTGATCAGTTCCATGTTTGCGCTGCCGACTGATCCCGGTGCGAACATAATAATGATTGGGCCCGGAACCGGAATTGCGCCATTTCGTGGATTTCTCCAGGAAAGGCAATGCCTGAAAAATAAAGGTGAAAAAATTGGCAGCAGCTGGCTGTTCTTTGGAGACAGAAACTATGCCACAGATTTTCTTTTTAAGGATGAAATTTTAAATTTCAAAGATTCCGGAGTTTTGACTAATCTGCACTTGGCGTTTTCGCGGGATCAGGAGAAAAAAATATACGTCCAGGACAGGATGTGGGAAAATCGTGAAGATCTCTGGTCATGGATTCTGGACTATGCCCATATTTATGTCTGCGGGAATGCTTCAAACATGGCTGCTGATGTCGATAATACGCTGAGGAGGATTGCAATGGAGGTGGGTAAAATGGATGCGGAACGCAGCAATGAATTTTTTAACTCTCTGCGGAAAAATAGGTTCTACCAGAGGGATGTCTACTAGGCAAATTCACTGCGGGGAGTAATCATCCCGGAGGCCACGCCATGGGCCGTCCGGAGAGCAAATGAATATGCAGGTGCGGGACCGTTTCCCCAGCCTGCCTCCCGCTGTTTATCACCAATCTGAAACTTGGTAAATTATTTGCATTCGCGAAATCTTTCGCCACTAGCAGTAGCTCTCCGAGAAGATTACCATCCTCGCTCGTGGCTTCCCCAACCCTGCTAATTTTTTTCTTTGGAATAATTAGCACGTGAATCGGTGCCTGGGGATTAATATCGCGAATAATTATTGCCACTTCGTTTTCCAAGAGAACTTCGGCAGCCACCTCTCCGGCGATTATTTTTTCAAAAATTGTCTTCTCGTCCATTGCTGCCTCGATTCAAGCGGAAATCCACCGCCTGGCAAATGAAAACACTAGAATTTCAATTAAAGATAGCGGGTACATTTGCTTTGGACATGAGAATTTCCCACCGCCAATCTCACATGTGAAAATTTGATACGGCATCGGCAGCTCTTTCAGTATCCGAATTACTCTTTCTAGTAGGCTGGCACTATATTTTTTACTTTCTCGAGCATCTGTGTAATTGGCTCTTTGAGGCTGGGAAAAAATGCAATTGCAAAATAGGAAAGCCCTAGACCTAGAATTATTGGACTTAAAACGGGAACTAAATCGTTTATGAAAAATTTAACAACAGATCCAATCTGTGTTTGAAGGATCGCCGGTAAGCCAACTGTGTTTGCTAATATTTCGTTAAGAAATATAGTAAAGTCTTCTCCTAAAAGTTTCGCCATAAGCGAATTATCTCGTTTGCTAACATTGGAAAATAAATTATCGAGCTTTGCTTTCTTCTCGTTAAGAAGTGCGTTCTTGGAGAGTAAGAGATGTAAAAGTGTTTTTTTTGATTCATCGCACTCTTCCTTCAAATCTGGCTCTAAGCTAATAAATTTTTCGAAAAAATTATACCCGAAGCCTGCCTTGTGATGTTGATGTTTGTCAAGGATATCACATTTTTCTCGAAAGTCTTTAATAGCCATCCTAATGTCATCATTAGTTTTCGAAAGCTTGTCATCTAGATCTGTAAAGTCCGCACTATCGTAGATGAAAAGATCCGCTTCACGATCAGTTTTTTCTTTTTCTTCTAAGGCATCAAGGCATTTGATCATAGTGGGCGCAAACCCTTTGTTTATCGATTGAGTCTTATAAATTTTTTCATAAAATGTTTTGATCGTGTTTATCTCCGTACGCACTTTTGTAAGCTCGGTCTCTATCGACTTTATGGTACTCTGCGTATCATCATATTCTTGTGAAATGTCTTTGAGTTTATTGATATTTTGGAGTTGCAGTGTCGCACTATGTGGACCAACATCTCTCTCGTCGATATTTAGACTAGAATCAAACACATCGTTTTCGTAGGAATTGTTAAGTTCTCTTGGGGGTAAAGACTTAAAATCGCTCTTCTTGTTCTCATTTTTATTATTTTCATGGTTTCCGGCATCATGGTTCACGGAATGCGTACCACGAAACTTGCGAAGTAGTATGGAAAAAAGTGGCATGGCTCTCAATTTACTCTTTTTTCGGATAGAGTCAATGTAATTTTTTTTAAAAATATGGAAAAATTATAAAATTAAGGCGTGGCAAGAAAATGGACTGGGTAATCGACGATAACAACTGACGTTTTTACCATGGAACATGACACAATCCTTTCTTAAAAAATGCACAGCGACCGTGGTACACTCCATTGCGCAAAAAAAATCTGAAGCATGATATTTTGTTTTAGAATCGGATTAATCGTCGGTTAGGGCTGAATCTAATTCAGAGGCATCTTTGTGTTCGTAAACTTGCTCTTCACTATCCTTTTCGGCATTGGCACCCTCTTTTTGAATATCATCATCACCAGATGAGCTGTCTTCAGGGATGGATATGACGTCTTTCGCTTGATCAAATATTTTAAGTAGAGGTGCAATGAGTGCCATTATTTGAAGCTTTGGATCAAGACCCAGAAATCCAGTCCCGCTAAATAACTGCACCAGAATAATTATGACCACGGTAATGCTGATTAGCGTATGATTTACGTAAAATTCAAATATACTAAACTTTATATCGTAAAGCACATTTTTAAGGTCCTCGGGGAAATTAACGTTGCGAATAAACAAATTTAATAAATCATTGATTGGGCTCAATATTCCGTAAGTTTCATCAAGTTTTTCTTTCCAATCCAAGAGGGTTTCGAAATACTCGATTTCCGCTTCGATTTTTTTTTTAATTATTTCACTATTATTTCTATCTGTGATTGCTTCGTTCAGTTCATTCTTAGGTTTCTTTTTGTTGGAGAACAAACCAAATAAATTAAAAAAGGAATTACATTGTTTATTAAGACATTTAATATTCTGTTGGCAATTTCCTATGAAATTTTCAACTTCACGGAGCTTAGTTCGTAAATCTCCCAGGGGTTCATTTAAAATTCCTTTAGACATCATACTTGCATAAAATCTGGATTTCCGGTCCATTTCGCTTCCATATTCCTGCAGCCCTACGCCACTATTAAGCCTCTTATTAACTTTCCCAACGCTCATGTCGGAAGCAGCCTACCATATTTTTTAACGGAAGCAATACTATTCGCTAAAAATTACATAAAAACGAAAATATACCATTGGCGGAGAAAGAGGGATTCGAACCCTCGGATCCCTTTTTGCGGGATCACCTTCTTAGCAGGAAGGCGCTTTCGACCACTCAGCCATTTCTCCTCCTGGGAAGCACACATAAATAAAAATTTTCACCAGGCAAGTGTTATGTGCAGATTTTTAAACTACTCTTCCGTGAATTTATTCGTCTTGCCCGTCAACAGCCGAATTCTCAGAAAAGCATTTAAAATTTACGTATTTTTCCCCTAATGTTATTGATTAATTCACAGACGCCCATATTGTCTCTGCATTGGCACAAAGATGGATCGCACTACTAGTGAAATTAATCCTTCCGGAGGGATGGAAAATAGGATAGGGAAATATGTCGACAGGTTTGGACAGGAGGAAGGTTGTCTCATAATGATTCTGCATGCAATCCAAAGTGACGAAGGATATATTCCCCGGGAATGGGTGCTGGAACTGTCACTGGCACTGGGAATTCCGGTCGCCAGGATATACGAAGTGCTGACGTTCTACCATTTTTTCAAGCTAACTCCACAGGGAAAGCACAATGTCGTGGTTTGCATGGGGACTGCCTGCTACCTGAAGGGTGCCGCAGATATTCTAAAAGGCGTGGAAGAAAACCTCGGAATCAAATCCGGAGAAACTACGGCGGACAGATTATTTCACATCGACGTCGCCAGGTGCATCGGAGCGTGCGGAATTGCTCCCGCCGTAAAAATTGACGATGAGGTTATCGGCAAAGCAACCGCGGAAAAAATAATCGAACGACTAAATCAGATCAAAGCATTGGAGGGGGGAAATGGCAACTAACCTGGAACAGATAAAGACAGAAGAGCTGGCAAGGCAGGAGAAAATCAGAGCGACGTTCAAAATTTGCATGGGCTCCGGCTGCCTGTCATCCAAAAGTGATGCGCTGGCCGAAAAACTCACGGCAATCTTTGCCGCACGTGGTATTTCGAATGATTGCGAAGTGAAACCAGTGGGATGCCGTGGACTTTGCGCAGTCGGTCCACTGGTTCGCTACACCGACAAGGACGTGCTCTATTCGGAAGTAAAGGAAGCAGACCTGGAATCCATCGCCGATGATATCTCCCGCACACCCTGCGGAGGGAAAATTGTGAACACCAATTCGAATTTCTTTAAAAAGCAGCAGAAGGTGGTTCTGGATAACGCAGGGTCAATAAATCCACTGCGCATCGAGGAATACATTGCCTTTGGTGGATATTTTGCACTGCGAAAAGTACTGGCGGAAATGTCTCCCGGGGATGTCATAGAAACGATTTCCAGAAGCGGCCTTCGCGGACGTGGAGGAGCGGGATTTCCAACGGGAACAAAATGGAAGCTCCTGGCAGAAGCCAGCGGAGATGAAAAATATGTCATTTGCAATGGAGATGAGGGTGATCCGGGTGCGTTTATGGACAGAAGCATCATGGAGGCAGATCCCCATAAAATCATAGAGGGCATGGCCATTGCAGGCTATGCAACTGGCTCCAAGAAGGGTTACATCTACGTTCGCGCAGAGTATCCTCTGGCGGTAAAGCGGCTTGAGATCGCCATCGAGCAGGCTACTAAACTGGGATTTCTCGGCAAAAACATTTTCGATGCGAATTTTTCGTTTGAAATAAAATTAAGGCTTGGAGCGGGAGCCTTTGTGTGCGGAGAGGAAACTGCCCTCATCGCATCCATTGAAGGCAAGCGCGGAAATCCAAGCCCACGGCCACCATTTCCAACACAATCGGGACTGTTCGGAAAGCCAACGATGATCAATAACGTCGAAACTCTGGGGAACATTACGAGAATTATTCGGGATGGCGCCGAGTGGTTTGCCTCCATCGGGACTGAGAAAAGCAAGGGCACAAAAGTTTTCGCTCTGACCGGACACGTTGCCAATACTGGACTTGTGGAAGTTCCAATGGGAATGACTCTGCGGGAAATAATATTCGACATCGGCGGCGGCGTTGCCAACGGGAAAAAATTTAAAGCAGTGCAGACGGGAGGTCCCTCCGGTGGTGTAATTCCGGAGGAGCATCTGGACACCCCCATTAGCTATGAAAGTCTGGCTGCCCTGGGATCGATAATGGGATCCGGAGGAATGCTGGTGATGGATGAGGATGATTGCATGGTGGATGTGGCAAAGTTTTATCTGCAGTTTTGCGTAGATGAGTCATGCGGCCAATGTTCACCCTGTCGCATCGGAGGATATCAAATGCTTAAAATTCTGGAAAAAATAATAAAAGGACGAGGGGAGATTGGCGACCTGGATAAGTTGGAAAAAATTGCACGGGCAATGAAGACGGCATCCCTCTGCGGACTTGGACAGACGGCGGCAAATCCCGTTCTATCAACACTGAAATACTTTAGGCAGGAATATATCAGCTACATTGAAGGTGGCGTGAAATATGCCAGGCAAATGAAGAGGGGATGAAATTTTCCCCATCTTTCGCTGCGGAAATTTTTTCATTTATTATTAATATGCTTGAATTTTTTCAGCAAATTCCCAGGTTCTGCCGCAGGTTGTTCTTTTGCTGCGCTCGAATGGTTCGGCGTCGCAGTTATTAATTTAACCCCCAGAAATTGGGAAAATTATGAAATCTATAGTCATGGAAGAGCTTTTGGCCGCACATCCGATGGAGGAATTGTGCGAAGGTTCAGTTGTCAAAGCTATTGTAACGGGCGTTTACGGAAATGAAGTATCCGTGGATGTGGGAGGAAAATCAGAAGGGGTCATCCCGGCGCTGGAATTTGATGATGTTGAGTCCCTGGAGATTGGCAGTGAAGTTGACGTTTACATAGAGCGTCTGGAAAATAAGTACGGCAATCCCGTGCTCTCCCACGATAAAGCTCTGCAAAAGAAGAACTGGGCTCTAATTGTTGAAAATTGCGAAGAAGGCTCAGTCCTTCCCGGACGCGTAAAAGGCAAAGTCAAGGGTGGATTGCTGGTAAACATTGGAGTTGATGCCTTTTTGCCGGCTTCGCAGATAGATACCCAACCCCCCATCAACCTTGATCAATACATCGGAAATACCTACGAATTTAAAATACTCAAGATCAATCAGGAGCGCAAAAATATTGTCATTTCACGCCGTGAGCTGATAGAAGAGGAGCGCCAGGAAAAGCGGAGAGTATTGCTTGGGGAAATTAAGATCGGAGATATTCGCAGCGGCATAGTGAAAAACACCACGGACTACGGAGCGTTTGTGGACATTGATGGTCTCGATGGTTTGCTGCACATCACGGATATGAGCTGGGGGCGCATTTCTCACCCGAGCGAAATGGTAAAACCGGGACAAAAAATTGACGTCATGGTGATAGGCATCGATCAGAATAAAGAGCGAATTTCCCTCGGCCTAAAACAAACCATGCAGAACCCATGGGATAACATTGAGCAGCGCTATCCAATTGGAACGAAAATTTGCGGAAAGATAGTCAACATGGTCCCCTACGGCGCGTTTGTCGAAATAGAAAACGGTGTGGAAGGCCTGATTCACGTGACTGAAATGTCCTGGACAAAACGCATCAATAAGCCGAACGAAATTGTCAAAATTGGACAGGAGGTTGATGCCATCGTCATAGAACTTTCCAGGGAGGAGCAAAAAATTGCACTGAGCCTGAAACAAACGGAGGGCAACCCCTGGGAAACGGTGTACAGAAATTATCCTGTTGGCGCCCACGTGCGCGGCAAAGTCCGCAATATGACTGCCTATGGAGCGTTTATTGAACTGGAGGCGGGGATCGATGGAATGATTCACGTCAGCGATATGAGCTGGACGCGCAACATAAGCAACCCCAGCGAATTTATTAAGAAAGGCGATGAAATCGACGCCATAGTTCTTAGCATAGACCAGGAGCAGCAGCGGATTGCTCTTGGAATCAAGCAACTGTGCGAAGATCCATGGCCGGATATTCAGAAGAGATATAAAGTAGGAACGACAATATCCGGGACGGTAACCAGAATTGTTCCCTACGGCGCGTTTGTAAAACTGGAGAATGATCTGGAAGGCCTCGTTCACATAAGTCAAATTTCTGAAACTCACATCGACAAGGTGAAGTCTGTGCTCACTGTCGGGCAGGAAATTTCCGCTCGTGTGATAAAAGTTGACAAGGAAGAGCGCAGGATCGGACTGTCCATAAAAGCAGCACGCTACGACGATGCCGCATTTAGCGAAGAGATGAAAGCATTTGATAAAATTAAGAGCACGGATGAGCTAACAAGCCTGTCCGATATGTTCTCGGGAATTGACGAATCACTGGCAAACAGAGAAGATTAGGTTATTCGCAAACAATTCCACAAGCTCCAGGAAATATATGGAAGAAGTTCCGGGCAACCAGAGTGATGTTTTTGCCGTGCGCAAATCAAAGTTGGACAGCATGCGCGAAGCTGGATTCGATCCATTTTCGCAAAATTTTGATCGCCGAAATACTTCAAAGGAAGCCCTGGGCCTCTACAGAGAAAATTCTACGGAGCAGGAAGTCGTCCATGTTGGCGGAAGAATTGTTGCCTTTCGTCTCATGGGCAAGGCTGCTTTCCTGAAAATTTTAGACTGCGATGGGCAGATTCAGCTGTATATTTCGCAAAATGATCTCGGGGAGGATGCCTATGGTAGCTTTATGAAGTTTGATACCGGCGACATCATCGGAGCAAGTGGAGAACTTTTTAAGACAAAAACCGGAGAAATCACCGTGCGCGTAAAAGATATCCTGCTGGTGGCAAAAGCGCTGAGGCCCCTGCCAGATAAATGGCATGGACTGACGGATAGCGATCAGATTTATCGGCAGAGATATCTGGATTTGATCGTAAATCCAAAGTCACGCAACCGAGCAAAAAAGCGATGCAAAATCATTGAGGAGCTCAGAAAGTTTCTCTGGAGCAAAGGGTTTGAAGAGGTTGAAACTCCGATCCTGCAAAGCATCGTCGGCGGGGCAGCTGCTCGACCATTTGTGACGCACCTCAATGCACTGGATCAAACCTGTTACCTGCGCATAGCCACGGAACTTTTCCTAAAGCGCATGCTGGTTGCCGGGTTCGACAAAGTGTTTGAAATCGGAAGAATATTTAGGAATGAGGGAATTTCACGCAAGCACAATCCGGAGTTCACGAGCCTAGAAGTTTATCAGGCGTTTTCCGATTACCGGGGGATGATGGAGCTGGTTCGTGGAATAATTCAGCATCTCTGCCGGACTGTAGTCGGATCCATGACCATAGTATCATCCGATGGAACGCCCATTGAACTCGGTGGAGAGTGGGCGGAGCGGCGCTACTGCGATCTAGTCATCGAGGCAACGGGAATGCCTGACTGGTTCTCCATTCCAAAAGAAAAAAAATTACAGCTGTGCACAAAACTAGGCGTTGAATCAAATCCCAGCGGAGAGGATTTCGAAGTGACGAATGATATCTACAGCAAAATTGTCGAACCCAAACTGATTCAGCCAACTTTTGTCACTCACCTGCCAAGGGAGCTATGCCCACTGGCGAAGCTCAACGGGGAGGATTCCAGGTACCTCGATGTTTTCGAATTGTGCATAAATGGCCAGGAAATCGCACCGGCATACTCGGAACAAAATGATCCACTGATTCAGAGGGAAATGTTTGAAAAGCAAATCGGAGAGGAAAAGCACAATCTGGACAATGAATTTCTCCTGGCGCTGGAGCACGGGATGCCTCCGGCTGGTGGCATGGGAATCGGCATAGACAGGCTTGTCGGCCTCCTGACGGAAGCATCGAGCATAAGAGACACGATTTTGTTTCCTCTGCTGCGCCCGCAGCAGTGAAAATTTCCCGGGAATTTTATTCCATTTTTTGAATTTCCCATTCGGAAAGCTTTTCCACCCTATCATTTGTGACCAGGAGCAGAAATCGTTTTCCGAAATGTTCAATGGAAGTTAGATGCTTCTTCCCGCATAAAATGCGAATTGCGATAATTTTTATGTCATCACAATCCCGCCCGGCTGTTTTCTTGCAGGTGAAATATCCGCGCCTGTGAAATAGTACAAAAAAATAACCGCCCAGCGCCAGGAGTGCCAGAAATATCGCGCTGCGCACGATCATTTCAAAAATACTTATTTGAGCGGGAGAAACCAATGCCTCTCCAAGGAATAAAAATTTACTAACTAATGCCATAAAAATTAAAATTGTTTGCGCCAAAATCTATTTCTTTTGAACGGCGTATGATCCGGCTCCAATAAACAAAAATCCATACACCGCAATGGACAGCATCAAAATGTAGGAAACGCTGTGCAGAAACGAATGACCGATGCAGTACTTGCAGATTGCCTCTGCCAAAATCACTGTTCCAAGTAAAAATGTGCTCACTCGAAAAAATGCTCCGATGGCGAAAGTTATTCCGCAAACAATGCTGGCGACAGCCATCATCCATCCAAAGTACAGCATCCATGGAAATCCGATTATGCGGGAAATTTCTCCGAGAGAAATCAAAGTTGTTTTCCCGCCTACAAAGGCCATGACTCCATTAGTCGCTAAAATTGTTCCCAGCACTAACCGAACAAGCAATTTTCCAAAATTTTCTCTGTCAAAAATATTAAGCATACTGGAAGGCATTAAAAAATTTAATTTTGAAATTTCCAGAAAAAATGATGCTTGATTGTTTGGGTTTCAACATTATTTCTCACTAGAATGAAGAGCGATTCCAAAGATCAAAATACGCTGGACTTGGCCATGACAGCGATAAATAAACAGTTTGGCGAAGGATCTATCATGAAACTCGGAGATGCGAAGAAAATGGATGTTTCCGTAATTTCAACGGGGTCTCTTGCCCTTGATTTGGCTCTGGGCGTGGGAGGCCTTCCCCGGGGAAGAATTTGTGAGATTTTTGGGCCAGAATCATCCGGAAAAACAACTCTTTGCCTGAGTGTTATCGCAGAGGCGCAGCGGAACGGAGGAAATGCAGCTTTTATCGACGTTGAGCATGCTCTAGATCCGAGATACGCCAAGGTTGTTGGTGTTGAACTGGATAGCCTCATGGTGGCACAGCCCGAAAATGGAGAAGATGCTCTGAATATAACGGAAACGCTGATACGTTCCGGAGCGGTTGATGTTGTTGTCGTTGATTCCGTTGCTGCACTAATTACTAAGGCAGAGCTCGATGGCCAAGTCGGAGATGCCACCATTGGAGCGCAAGCGAGAATGATGAGCCAGGCCATGCGCCGCCTAACATCGGCAATCAGCAAATCCGGATGCGTTTGCATATTTACAAATCAAATCCGCGAAAAGGTTGGAGTAATGTTCGGGAATCCCGAAACCACTCCAGGCGGGAGAGCTCTGAAGTTCTTTTCTTCTGTGCGATTGGACATACGAAGGATCGCAGCAATAAAGGAAAATTCCGGCAAGGTTACGGGAAATAGAACGCGGGTGAAGATAGTCAAAAATAAAGTTGCCGCTCCATTTACCGAGTGCGAGTTTGACATAATGTTCAACGAAGGAATTTCCAAAACTGGCTCCGTTATCGACCTGGGGCTTGAGCATAAGATTTTAGAAAAAAAGGGAGCCTGGATCGCCCACAGTGGAAAACTCATTGGACAGGGTCGCGAAGCTGCCAAGCAATATCTTAAAAATAATACCGACGTGGAAAAAATTCTGGAGGATGAAATAAAAAAAATTGTCCACGTCTCCGGAGGGACTGTGCTGGCAGAAAATGTTGATGAGGAAGCCGGCGGCGAAGCCTAAATTTTGGCGCCGAGAGTTAGTTTTGTCTTTACTTTCTTCAAATTCTGACGATAATCCCCCGAAGGGTTATCCTGGATGGTGATGAGCGAAAGAAAAAATAGAGGGTCGATTTTGCTTTTTGTACTTGTGTGCATAGGTGTTTTGGGCGGGACTACCATAGTACTTGTAAGAGATGGAATATCCTTGTTATCATTTTATAAAAGCGTCTCAAATTTCTACGGCTCTGTGGATAGGCAAAACAAGCTGCATGGGATCGAAGAAATCGAGAGCGAATCAATGCGAGCTTTGGCGTTTGCTGCAATAAATCGTATAAACGAAAAGGGGAAATACATATTCGACGCGGAAGCAAGCAGCACGTGGAGTGATCCAATAGAAATAAACCTGACCTCCCTACTGAAAGAAGCAGGAGTAAGAAATGGGCCGATACAATACAATTCCTCTCTTAGAGGGAAAATAGTAGTTACCCCACTCGATAACAAGCTCCCATTTATTCCAAAATTCGAAAAAGAAGTTATGGAAGTAATGGATCAAATCTTGCAATCTGATACCATCAAAAACAGAATCAAGCAGGGCAATGTGAACGCTTTTTTAGATGACGTAAGGAATCTACTCAAGGCTCCAAGAAATCCTTTGAACACCTTCGGCATCGAAGGACTTCGACAGCTACTTTCGTGGAAACCAATGTTGCACAATGCCCTCCATGACAGTAAAATCGTATTGAACGAACTGGCGAAACACATCACACTTTGCAGGGAAGTTGAAGCGGTAAATCTTTTCATCGCAAGTCAACCGGTAAAACAAGCCATAGCACATAATTTGAGCTTTGGGCCGAGAGAATTTGCATTTAAGCCTAATGAGAACAAGCTTCAAATGGCCTTAAATCCATGGAAAGATGACAATTCAAATATACTTGAAGAAATGATTGGTTATAACACAGCATGCAAAGCATCTGATCGTTCTTTTACGATTTGGCCGGAGAATAAAGTTTTTCTCTATAAAGACAAAAATAACGCCTACAGATCCTATAGCAGAGTAGTTGAAGTCGAAGTGACGATAACAAATTCAAGTTTTGCCCCCAAAGACAAGAGAAGAGTCTCAACTTATAAATACACCTACATCATGCCGAATGGAGAAGGGGTCGTGAAAAATCAACAATTGCCTTAAAGTTTCTTGTGAAAAATTTTCCCACTGAATTTAAATGAACGTTCTAGTGTTAGGTGCCACAGGGTTTGTGGGGAGTCATCTTGTAAAAAAATTAAACTCCATGGGGTATCGTGTGTCCGCTGTCGACAGTGATGCCGAACGAGCAAAATTCGTTCTAGGCAAAAACATTCCCTTCTACAGATGTGATTTCGGAATGCAACTTGAAGTGGATGATATTCTAAAGCGCACGAGCAGCGACATCGTGATTCAGTGCTCTGGGATTGATTCTTCGGAACGGTATATGGCAGATCCCATGAGCTGCTACGTAAGCAATGTTACGGGGAATATTTTTCTTCTGGATGTTCTACTGAAAAAATCCATAGGGAAATTTATATACATTTCATCGGCTTCTGTTTTCGGCGAAGTTGACAGAATGCCGATTACGGAAAACACAATCCGTCTGCCAATAAGTCCTCTGGGAAGTTCGCAATTATTCATTGAAAACATGTTGGAATCGCTGCGAATCTCTCACGGACTGTCCTATGCCGTTCTGAGGGTGTCAAATGTTGCCGGAATGAGTGAAATGGAGAACGAGTTCTTCACGGAGAACATTGAAGGAAGTCGACTGGTGACAAATGTCATGAAGCAAATTCTTGGAAAAGTTGACGCCGTTAATATTTTTGGGACGTCCTATAACACGCTGGACAACACGGCTGAGCGCGACTACATTCACATAGATGATTTTTGCACAGCGTGCGCAAATGTCCTTCCGAAGCTGGCAGTCCGCGGCGAAGGAATGGCATATAATATCGGCAGCGGCAAAAAGTATTCGGTGCGCGAAGTAATAGAAACAGCGGGAAAAGTATTTGGCGTAAAAATTAATACGGTTGAGTCCACGCCGCGATCCGGAGATTCATCGCGTTTATATTTCGACATCAGCAAGGCAAGGAACGAACTTGACTGGTCTCCGAAGTACGATTCGCTGGAACAAATTTTCAACACACTGCTGCCGCATTATATCGGCAAACAAAAAAACAAATCCTGGCAGTGACCCCCGGCGGCGGCAAAGAAAAGTATTCCGCTCGCCGGTTATTTGGTGGAATTTCCGTAGCTGGCTGCCACGTGTGGATTTTCAGTGGAGCCGCTGTAGTTCATAATAATTTTAACGAGCTGACTATCCAGCTCCGCATTTGACTCCGGGTCAACAAAATCTGCACTCTTCTGCAAATCTTCTTTTTTATTTGCAGATGCCATTGTATTTGAATCGCCAACATCTGAAATTTTTTTACTGGAAAAAAGTGTGCTGCTGACATCATTCTGGGCAATATTTGTATTCTTCGCAGGATTCGTTTTCATATCACCCGTGCCGTAGGTGACATCCGCATAAATTTCTCCAATATCCTGCACATCCATTGATTCCATTGATAGTGGCATAACCCTCCCTGTTGGATATGTAGTGTATCACAAGATGAAATTTTAGCAATAAAAAAACTTGAATTTTTTTTTTCCTGAGACATTCTACACGCTCAGTGTGTGTAAGACTCCCTAGTCTTTGCTTGACCTTTAGCGCTACGACGACCAGTATATCCATAGGAGAATTGTGCGCCACTGAGACTTGATTATCAGGAATTCCCAAGACAGTTATCTTCCAATAAAAACCCCAATGAACATCAGTCCAAAAAAGCATCAGCTCATAGAAGAGTTGAAAAAAGAGCGTGAAATGAATCAGGCCAAAACTTTATTTGTAAATATGATATCCCACGAAATGAGGACTCCTCTCGCTGTCATACAAGGCGCTGCAGATCTGCTCGAGCACTGCTACGACGGGCTAAGCGATAGGGATAGAAGAAATTACATTCAGTCCATAAAAAAAGCAATTCTGAGAATGACACACACGATGGATACTGTACTGATTCTTGGAAAAGTGCAAAATAATCAGTTGTCGTTCCAACCATTGAAAACCGATGTGCTGAAGTTTTGCAGCAACATAGTAAATGAAATTGAAAACCTAAATGAGGGACGAAGGATAATTCTACAAAGTTCGAAGATCTTTCCCAGAGAGCTCGACATAGACACAACACTCCTCTACCACATTGTTTCGAATCTGCTCAGCAACGCGATAAAATATTCCGATTCGGGGAAAATGGTATATCTAAAATTGACCTATGACCAAGAATTTCTGACAATATGGGTCAAAGATTTTGGGATAGGAATTCCTAAAAGTGAAATGGATAACATATTTAAGCTGTTTTACCGCGGTTCAAATATTTCCTCCCGCAAGGGAATTGGCATTGGAATGTTTATTGTAGGACATTGCGTTGCTCTCCACGGCGGAAGCATAGAAGTAAATTCAAAGGTAAATGCTGAAACTACGTTCAAAGTGACGCTTCCTACGTTACACCACCATCCATAGTCAACTCCTCCGAGCATCGGAACGCTTTTTCTTTTTAAAATCAGGCAAAATCATTTTTATTCTTTACCCGATGAGAATTTTCCATAGGCATTGGCTCTCAACTGCTAAAGTTGGGGGTGATTTTGCACGCACGTATCCGCTCGCATGTAATATGGCGAGAGGAAAGTCCGGACACCATATGGCAGAATTCCACGTGAAAGCGTGGGCGTGTGAAACATATGTCACACGACGGAACAGTGCAACAGAAAGTATACCGCCGCAAGGTAAGGGTGAAATGGTGGGGTAAAAGCCCACCGGTGAGTTGGTAACAATTCACGCAAGGCAAACCCAATTCGGTGCAAGACGGAATAGGAAGTCGAGTAGCCAGCTCAATGACTTTGGGTTCGTCGCATCTCCCAGGAGAAATTCTGTAAAATTTACAGGATTAGATAAATGGATACGGCGCCAACTGGCGAACAAAATCCGGCTTACTGCAAAATCACCCAATCTTTCAGGGCGGTGTTATTTTTTGAGAAAAACATTGACTGTTTTTACGCATTTCGCAGTGAAATTACAGTTTTTTTAAGAAAGGAGTAAAGTGTGAATGTCTTGTGCAAATACAAATACATTAACAGTGAAATTACCATTGAGCGCAACAGTGACTGCGACAGTATTTCTCGCAGGGGAGATATTAACATAAAATACGCAAATTGCGCCACTGGAATTGAAAAATCGATTTCTCTACTAAGTTACGATAAAGCCTGCGACATGATGATGTCATCCACTCTGCTGTTCCCTTGCTCCAAATCTAAATCCGCAGGAAAAAACTTTAGAAATAATCGAATGGGTGCCTATGATTTTTTTAGGAATGCATCCACTATCTTTTCAGACGATGAATTGTTAAAATTTTGTCCCACGGAGATTGAGCTGAAAAATCGAATGACCAATCTCGTCAGTAAAAATCAAACGGCAATAATGGATACTCTCTCAGCCCTTGAAGAGCAGCAAAAAAATATAAAAAACTACTTGAACACAGATTGAAACCAGTCTCTGGATCATATCCGCCGCGCAAGCTCTTCCAGAAATTGGGGCTTGGCTTATTTGTTTTTGTGCGCCAATCAATTTTATGGGCAGGATTCGGGCGAAATACCACCATTGAATTTCAAATCAAATCTCCGGTTTTTAGTAATTCAGACACAGGGCTCTCCACAAACGGGCTGAAGGTATGTGAATTATTTTTCACTAAATTTTACATGTTCCCCCGCTGCAAACATCTCCGATCACCTGTTTTTCGGATGCATTGTCGCGGGTGTTGTGGTAGTAGAGCGTCTTGATGCCAATGGAGTAGGCGTACAGCAAATCCTGCAGCATGGTTTGCATAGAAATTTTTCCATCGCGAAATTTACCGGGATCGTAGTTCGTATTTGCGGAAATCGATTGATCAATAAATTTTTGCATTATGCCGACGTGCGTCAAATACCCCCAATTATCCCCTATGTCCCACAGTAGTTCGTAGTGCGGCCCGACGGTTTCAATGTCAGGAACCACCTGCTTTAAAATCCCATCCTTGCTCTGCTTCACCGAAATTAATGCCCTTGGTGGTTCAATTCCGTTGGTTGAGTTACTCACCTGAGAAGAAGTTTCGGATGGCATAAGCGCCGTGAGTGTACTGTTTCTCATTCCATGCTTTAGAATTTTCGTTCTCAAAAATTCCCAATCCATTTTCAAAAAATCTGGACCGATAATTTTATCTATTCCCTTTGCATAGTAGGTATCGATGGGCATGACCCCTTTGGAATATTTTGTTTCGTTAAATTTTTCACAGGGCCCTCTGAGCTTGGCAAGTTCGACGGAGGCATCGATGCAATAATACTGAAACATTTCGAATAGCTCATGCGTTATTTTAAAACTTTCGGCGGAAGACATTCTAAGTTCGTGCTTTGCTAAAAAATTTGCAAAATTTATGACGCCTATGCCGAGGGATCGCCTTTTCTTTGTGCTTTGCTCCGCTTCGTAGGCGGAATAAATCTGGTGATCGATCAGAGAATCCAGGGCATAGACCAGCAGTTTGGTGCACTGGCCCATTTTCCCATGGTCCAATCCAATTTTTCCAACATTGACTGCGGCCAAAATACAGAGTGCAATTTCTCCTTCTCCTCTGTCTGTGTTACTGAGTGGCTTTGTTGGAAGCGTTACTTCGGTACACAAATTGGATTGCCTGACGGGAGCAATTTTTTCCAAAAATGATGAATGAGTATTGCAGTGGTCCACATTCATTATGTATATGCGTCCCGTATTGGATCTTTCCTTCATCAAAAGGGAAAAAAGTTCCAAAGACTTTACTTGTTTTTTTAATTTTATGGAATCATCGGCTTCATATTTTTCATATAGTTCGGAGAATTTTTCCTGGTCACTAAAAAATGCCTGGTACATATCGGAGACTTCGTTTGGGGAAAATAAAGTCAGATCTTTTCCGCTCTGCAGTCTTTTGAACAGAAATCCATTTATTTGTATTGCGTAGTCCATGTGCCTGGCACGATTTTCCTCAGTTCCCCTGTTATTTTTCATGACCAGCACATTTTCGATTTCAAAGTGCCAGAGGGGACAGTAAACTGTGGCAGCCCCATTTCTTACTCCTCCGGCCGAACAGCAGTGAACCGCTGCCTGGAAAAATTTTAAAAATGGAGTAATTCCGGTGTGATTGACAGCACTATTTCTTACCGGCGAGCCTTTGGCTCTTATCTGCCCAACGTTTAGACCTATTCCGGCCATTCGCGAAACATAATTTACAATAGCTGTTCCGGTGGCCGAAATACTATCCAAAGAATCTCCGCATTCAATAAGCACACAGGAACTGAACTGGCGCAGAGGTGTGCGAACTCCAGCCATTATTGGGGTTGGCAGCGAAATATTCTGTTGCGATAAATTGCTGTAAAATTCCCTGATAATTTTCGCACGTTCCGATTTGCTGGAGGAAAAATTTTGGAAAATCGCCAGACAAATGCACATGAAGGCCATTTGCGGGCTTTCCAGCACCTGCCCGGTTATCCTGTTTTTCACAAGATATTTCCCTTCCAATTGCTTTGTGCCCGCATATGAAAACCTCAGATCCAGACTATGGTCGATGAATTTCCCAAAATCATGGAGCTCTCTTTGGGAGTATTTTTGCAGCAGGGATGCATCGTACCATTTTTTTTCACACATGCGCTTTATGTGGTCATATAAAATTGGCGGAGTCCACTGTCCGTACGCCACCTTGCGGATTTTAAAAATATTAAGGTTAGCTGCAACATATTGGTAATTTGGAGTCTGTTCCGAAATTTTATCAGCAGCAGATTTTATGAGAATGTCATGAATTTCAGACGTTGCAATCCCGTCATAGAATTGAATTTCGGCGTGAATAATCACCTCTGACGATGACACATTTTCCAAGCCGGCACATGAGTAGCCAACAACCCGGCGAATACATTCTTCGCTATAGGGGACACGATCGCCATTTCTTTTCACTACGGTAATTGGCATATTTCACCTCACTCATATGTCTATGTTGCACAGAGAACTCGGATCTATTTCGACGTTCACCTGATTGGTGAGATAGGAACTCATTTCTACCTCCTGGGGAGCCATTTGCACGCTGTCGGAGCTCAACCACGTCCTAATCCACGGAATGGGATTACTGCTCTCTGGAAATGGGCAATTGAGCCCAACTGCGGGCATGCGAATTGCAGCCAAATGGTAAATATAGTCACCGAGAATTTTTTCATTTAATCCCAGCATTGATCCGTCTTTAAAAAGGTATTTCGTCCAGGCTACTTCCTGCCGAACAACGTCCAAAAACATTTTCTCTGCCTCCGGGCGAGATTCCTTCGCAATAGTTGCCCATTTCTGCCCCTCCGATCCATCGGAAATATTGAGAATCATTCTCTGGGTTCCGACCAGATGAAGCATTTCGTCCCGAGCGATGAATTTTATAATTTTCGCATTGCCTTCCATAAGTTCCCTCTCCGCAAACGCGAATGAGCAAGCAAAAGATGCAAAAAACCTTATGGATTCCAGTGCATATGCCGCATGAATTGCCATGTAGATGGCTTTCATATGAGCCGATTCGCCGTAGTGAACATTTTTAAGGCAATTAGCTGCGTCCATCAGTATATTGTGCGTGTGCAGCTGGTCATAGTAATGGGAAATAGCCTCGGCTCTCTTCTTTATTTCTTCATTGGCAACGATGTCATTGAATATCACGTCCGGATGAAGCTCGATTCCTCTTATGATGTGGGTGTAGCTGCGACTGTGGACGGTCTCACTAAACGACCAGGTCTCAATCCAGGTTTCCAGTTCCGGCAGAGACACAATCGGGAGGAAAATAACACTTGGAGAACGTCCCTGAATGCTGTCCATCAATGTTTGGTACTTTAAATTGCTGAGGAAAATATGCTTTTCGTTTTTCGGCAATCGCCTATACTGGATCATATCCGCAGCGATATTTACCTCCTCCGGCCGCCAGAAATAGGACAGCTGTTTTTCTATTAGTTTTTCAAATATGCCGTATTTCTGCTGATCGTATCTGGCCACATTAACAGGCTGCCCGAGAAACATTGGCTCCCTCAGCTGATCATTTCTTTCCTTTGAAAAAGTTTCATAAAATCTTGACATTTTTTATTCTCCACAGTGGTGATGCTGCACGCTAAACATGTTTTTCGCATCAAAAAAGTTCAAAAACTAGTGCACTAATTTAATTTACCTGGCCGAATTTGTTTACTATTTTTTGTTTTGATTAGCATATCTAATTCTTCTATCTTCTGATTTTTTTATTTTCAGCTCCGTCTGGTCTCTGGCACCGCAACATTTACACCTTTTCACATCATTTCCGGCATCTGCTATGCCGAGCAAATGCCAAGCCTCCCGGATTCATAGCGGCTACGCATTTGATTGTCAAGCCATGATTTTCATCCACAGGAAAGAGCCCGCATGTGAGAAATTTCCTCGCCCCTGAGGAGAAAAAAACTTGATTTTGAGTGAAAACACGCTACAGTCCAGGGGAAACGGAGGAGAGTATGGAATTGATGGGTGTATTGGATCGCATTTTTGGAGGGCGTGGTCGGCTGAGAAAGCAGTTGTCAGCAGCGGCCATGGAAATTGGGAAATTTCCCGCTGGCACCGATTTTCACGGCGGAAAGTTCATCCCCGGCGGAAGTTTTCCTGCACAAAATTCCTCCGAAAAGATCGTTTCAGGGAAATTTCGCGAAAGCTTTTCAAAGCATTTGAAAGAGGCTACCCCCCCCCGGTAAAACTCTTTACAAAAACACAATCGGAAGGGGCGCTGTGAGGCCGTTTTCCAGCGTGGCGTTTCCCGCTTGCAATGGGGGAAAGACGCTGCTCTCCCGGGTGCTGTTTCTGCTGATTTTCTCAGCGTTTTGCCTGCCAGCAATTACCGTCCGCGGTGAAAACGTCAACTTTTACATTCTCGGTGGTGGCGGTGGCGGCTCTATTAACAGCTCCGGCGGTAGTGGCGGCTCCGGCAATCAATTCAGTGCCGGTAGTGGTATCCATGGCGGCGGGGGTGCCTACGTGGGCGATGGGACGGGCGCTAAGAATTCCCAAGGCTTGGATGTTTTCGTCGGCGATGGAAAGTCAAGTGGTGCTGGGGGTGCTGGGGGTGCTGGGTACAAACAAGACCCTCTTCCATTTGGTCTTTCGGGGACTGCATCTGCCGAGGACGGAGCTGACGGTAGTGACGATAGAGACGGGGGCTCCGGCGGTGGCGCCAGTTACTGCGGCAATATTCTTGAAGATTACGGCATCGACGACATTTATATCACCGGCGGCAACGGCGGCAACGGTAGTCCCAGCACTAATGGCAACGGCAGCAGCGGCGGCAGCGCAACTTTGATCGCCACAGAAGGCGATGTCACAGTCAGGGGCAAATTGACACTCACCGGCGGCGCTGGCGGAAACAGTAATGACGGCGGCAGCGGCAACGGTGGCAATGCCAACCTGAAAGCTAAAAGTGTTGAGGTGACCCAAGATTTGACACTCACCGGCGGCAACGGTGGCGGCGGCAACAATAATGGCAGTGGCAATGGCGGTGACGCAACTTTGACCGCCACAGAAGGCGATGTCACAGTCAGGGGCAAATTGACTCTCACCGGCGGC
>JAIRYE010000021.1 GCA_031267915.1 Puniceicoccales bacterium | reverse complement strand
TTGTCACTTCCGACGGAAATTTGCGTATCCGCTATGCTTGCCGGACCGGTTCCGCCACCACCAGCGAGGTTGCAGCTGGCACCGAATATGCTGGCAATGCCGCCGTAATTATGCTGATTTATTTGATCCTGCGGAGTGTTGTATCCATCAGCATAGGCTGACAGGGTGTTATAGCTTCCAATTACCCAGGTACTGTCCTTTACGTACGCGGAACACTTGTTCCCACTTTCAGTCTCATCATTTTTCTCATGCCCTCCCTTCTCGGCATGGACGCTGTTGACGCTGACACCGAAGACATTGGCCGCAGACCCGCGGTGATGGTAACTACTTGATCCGGGTCCGTAGTTGCCTGACATCTCTGATGGCAATTTCCCGGAATCAGCTACCAGCACGTTGTAATCGCCTAAAGTCCATGTGCCTCCCGATACCTCGGCAGCATTTCCCGCTCCTCCCCATACATTAATGATGTTCTTGGCACACATGCTGCTGCCGACGATATTCGTTGCTGGCCCGGAATAGAACTCTTTGTTATTGACATTCCACAACAATGTTTCTCCGAAGGCGACAAGGGTATTGGGATTGTCTACACTTCCGCTGCCAAGGTCCAGGATGAGATTTTTCGTGGCCACTGGATTCGCGGGATTATCTGGGGAATCTTTGTTCAGACGGCTATTGCCAATAGCTGTTACCGAAATAGGGGATTCCACTACCAGATTATAGGGTTTAAAATTTTCTTCGACACCTTCCTGCCCAGTCGGAAGTTTGCCCGCATTGTTAAACGATAGGCTGGCATCAGCGGCGGTTTGAATGCCCGTGACGCTGAAGTTGGCGTTGTTCGAAGTCGCATGAATGTGAGCTTTGTACTTTGAACCTGTGTAGTTGATTGGTGGATTGTATACGTTTGTTTCAACAGAAGGATCGTTGGTAAAAAACACTGCCACATCACCTTCCACTTCAACTGCGGAAGAAATGTCGTTCGCTATCGTTACATCCAACGATCCAGAAGTTTCTGTATCATCCGTAAAAAGTATAGTGTTTTTATCAGTCCATTCGCTTTTGTCGTCTAAAAGCTCAGTTATTTTCTCATCGAAATTACCCCACAAAGCGAGCGGACAGATAGCCCACACAAACATTATCGCAAGAACCCTTTTCTTCATATTAAACCTCCAACGAGGGAGAGGAAAACATTTTTCTCTCAAAAGTCAACAGATTTAAAATTTTTTCCAAAAACCACGCCTCGCTAATTTTTTGAAATTATCCTTGACTTTTATTTGTTTGTAAACATAATCTTTTATTTAATCTTCTTCTCGCTTTGCCGCTAGCAGCGATGTTTTTTCAAGCGCCGGAGAAAATTCGGCAAATACGCCGAACATAACTTTACAGAGAAAATACTATGAGTCAGCAACTTTTATCGGAAATAACAAGAGTGAATTGTTCTTTGACTTCGGAAGATTGGCAATCTGAGTCATCATCGGAAAGTTCGGACTCAATGTTTTTTACATTTTCTGAAATTTCCCAGCGGAGCATTTCCATTGAACATGAATTTTCCAGAGAAACAACCCCCCGGGAGCTGCAACCATACAGAGGAAACGGCTTCTCCACGCTAGTTCCCTACGAATCTTCCTGCGAAATGCTAGCTCCAGTGGCAATAAATGCCGGAGAAAATCTTTTTTCACCATTTGTTATGTCTAGGAGCGTGTCTAATAATCCCATCTGGACAAATTCCCTATCCTCTCGTTTTACTGAAACACCACCCCTTCGCCCTCCTTCATGTCCTCCTTTGTACACGTCATTAGAGTTTGCTACGAATTGCCGGTCGGAGGGAACTCAAACGGAAATGTTGCCATTTCCGGATGGGCAAAATTTAAACAATGGTAATGCTGATCCTGCGCAAAACAATCCAATCGAGATTGCTTCTCCCAGAGCAAATATCGAAGCGGCACTTCCGGAGAATGATATTCGCCGGCTATTTTCACAGGCATGGCGTAGGAAGATATACATAGAAAATATGATCATCGAACAGAGAGGAAATGGATGCTACACAAAGTGGTGCACAATTCTCTGAGAATCAGCGTCGCAAATGCTTGATTTTGCGAAAATATTTTCTATGGCTGTGGGCTGTGATAATTTCTCTGGAAGGTATTCTCGCAGAGTCGGATGTTCTATCGGCGATCATAGAAGTCGACGGAATTGGATATTTTGTAAATGTTCCACTGGTAGTCAGCTGCAAGCTTCCTCCGATTGGAGAGAGGGTAAAATTGCAAATTTATCCTGTCTATCGTGAGGACCGCCAGGATCTCTATGGATTTCTAACGCGCGAGGAGAGAAATTTTTTCAAACTGATCGTCGAAAAAGTTTCCGGAATTGGACCACGTTCCGCCCTAAATATAATGAGCAAATTATCACTGCCCGTCCTCAAAAATGCGATATCAAATGGGGATGCGGGAGTTTTAGCGAAATGCCATGGAATCGGGAAGAAATCCGCAGAACGAATGATCATGGAGCTTTCCGACAGGGATATTTTTAAACTCTCATCCGGGGGCACAAATATATCAGCAAAGACTCCGCCAAACAATGCCAATGATGCCATGGCGGCACTGATTTCCCTGGGATATAAAATTGCAGATGCGGAAAAAGCAGTCCGCAAATCCATGGAAGCTCTCGGTGGCGATGCTCCGACGGAAAAAATCATTCGCTCCGCCCTCAGCTCATAGCTTCGAACGAGGGAAAAACCGAATTGGGAAAACACCTGGGAAATCCCGTGTGTTTTTGCCCTTGCAGTGGCGGAGAAAAGATTGATGCTTGCGGGATGAATTCAGACGAAATCAGGCAATCATTTTTGAATTTCTTTTCGGGGTATGGGCATAAAATTATGCCATCGTCATCGCTTTTGCCGGACACGCCAAATTTGCTGTTTACCAATGCGGGAATGAACCAATTCGTTCCGATTTTCCTGGGCAATGTGAAGCCTCCATTCGCCCGCGTGGCCAACACGCAGAAGTGCATTCGTGCCGGAGGAAAGCACAACGATCTCGATGACGTGGGGTTTGACACCTACCACCACACGTTTTTTGAAATGCTTGGCAATTGGTCGTTTGGAGATTTTTTCAAAAGAGAAGCAATTGAAATGGCATGGGAGCTTCTCACAAAAGTTTGGAAATTTCCCAAAGATCGCCTCTATGCCACCATCTACTCTCCCGCTCCCGGAGAACCGGCAGCGTTTGATGCGGAGGCATATGGCATTTGGGAAGAAATTTTCGGGAAAGAGGGAATGTCCCCTGAAAATCGCATAATTCCTGGCACAAAAAAGGACAATTTTTGGATGATGGGAGAGAGTGGCCCGTGTGGACCATGTACGGAAATTCACATGGATTTGACACCCAGGGGAGACACCAGCGGAAGCCTGGTCAATGCAGGAAATTCCTGGTGCATTGAGCTGTGGAATTTGGTTTTCATACAGTTTAATGCAACCGCCCGGGGGGAGCTGGAGAATTTGCAAAATAAATACGTCGATACCGGAATGGGTCTGGAGCGTGCTGTTGGCATTTTGGCAAAAACGAAAAATTTTTCTGATTTTTCCCAGCTGCCATCCAACTATGACAGCGATTTGTTTGCAGATATCTTCCTGGAAATTGAAAAGATGTGTGGGGCAAAATACCGGGGGATGGTACCCCAGTCACGGAGCGGCATGTCGGAGTGCGAATTAACAGATTTCTGGTTTCGCGCAATTGCAGATCACATTCGCGCATTGACGTTTGCCGCAGGCGATGGAATATTTCCATCCAACGAGGGGCGTGGCTACGTGCTGCGGCGCATTCTCAGGCGTGCTGTGATGTTCGGGAATCTGCTGCATCTGCCCAACGGATCTTTTTCAAGGCTATCGCCGGTGGTAATTGGTAAAATGGGAGAGATATTCCCGGAATTACTCGAACGGAAGTCCACAATCGAAGAGGTTTTGCGAAGCGAAGAAAATTCATTTTCGAAAACAATCGACAGGGGAGTGTCAATTTTCAGGGAAATTTGTGACAAATCGAAGGGAGAAATTTCCGGCGACGATGCCTTTCTGCTGCATGACACCTATGGTTTCCCGCTGGATCTGACACAGCTGATGGCGACTGAGCGCGGGATCGCAGTTGACATAAATGGTTTTGAAATTGCCATGGGGAAGCAGCGCACCCTCGCCCGTGCGGCACAGAAGAAATCTGTCATCGAAATTGCAAATGATTCCGCCAGTGCGACGGAATTCGTTGGCTATGACATCGAAAACATCGAAAATATTTCCGCGCAGATTGTGGATGTTGTTTCCAGCGAAAGGAGAACATTTTTAATTTTTAGCAAAACTCCTTTCTTTGCCGAGTGTGGAGGTCAAGTGGGAGACAGGGGAACTGTCCGCATTGGAGAAAATATTTTCAGCGTTGTCGATGTGCAGAAGGATAAAAATGGTTGCCACTTGCATGAAATAAAAAATCTAACCGGCGAGAAGCTTGCGGGGCAGACGGCTATTCTTTCCGTCGATAGAAATGTTCGCCGAAATGTAGCCAGAAACCACTCCGCGACCCATCTTCTGGATGCTGCACTGCGGAAAGTTTTCGGGAATCATGTGAAGCAGGCAGGTTCCCATGTGGATGATAGGCGCCTAAGATTCGATTTCAGTGCGCTTACGGCGCCGACGGAACAGGAGCTGGAGGAAGTGGAAAAACTGGTGACAGAGAAAATTCTGGCATGCATAAGTTCGGATATTTTCGAAGTCAGTGCGGACAATATTCCACAGGGATGCGTTGCAAACTTCGGAGAAAAGTATGGCAAGATCGTACGCGTGGTTAAATTTGGAGATTTTTCAATGGAGCTGTGCGGCGGTTGCCACGTGGCAAATACTTCCGAAATTACCTGCTTCAAAATTGTTTCCTGCTCCGCCATCGCCTCGAACACACGCCGCATAGAAGCAATTTCCGGAGAAGCGGCAATGGACCTGTTTAGAGTAAATTGTGGCATCGTCGCTCGGCAGTGCAAAGATCTTTCCTGCAAGCCAGCGGAAATCACGGAACGAATGAGTGCAATGATTTCCCGCTGCAGAGATCTTGAAATGGCAGCTAAGGCGGCTCGCAAAACAGTTATACAGCGCATGGCAGCGGAAATTGCCCAAACAGCAAACAAATTAGAAAGCGAACCAATTTTCCTGGAAAAAAATATCAATGCCGTGGATTCGGAAGAGTTGCGCTCATTGGCATTGGATGTTCTGGGACGACTGGGCAATGCCGTGGTGACTTTGACCACAGAAGGCAATGGCAAATGTTTCGTTGTCGCCTGCTGCTCACAGTTAGCGGTTGCGGCCGGACACAGTGCGGGAAATATCGTCAGAGGAATAACTTCAAAACATGGAGGGTCCGGAGGAGGCCGTCCGGAGCTTGCCATGGGAAGTTATGCTATTTCCAGGTGAGCGGATCTGAAGATTTTGAATTGAATCTGGAAAGATCTAACTTTTATCTACTAAAATGTAAAATTTTTTTTACCATGTGCCCATGCTTGGATGGGTAAAAAGTAGAGGTTGTGGAATTTTTCTTCACATAAGTTCACTGCCGAGCTCACAGGGCATCGGATGCTTTGGAAAATCAGCATATGATTTCGTTGAATTTCTCAAATCATGCGGCATGAAGTATTGGCAATTTTGTCCACTCCATCCGACGAGCTTCGGAGACTCTCCCTACCAAAGTCCTTCTGCCTTTGCGGGGAATCAATATTTCCTTGATTTGGAAGATTTCGTCTCCAGTGGTTTGCTGGAAGAAAGCGATTTAAACGGACTGAAAGCACTGCCGAATTCATGGGTATCTTTCGGGGAATTGTACGAACAATTTTGGCCGATACTCGAAATAGCGTTCCAAAATTTTTTGCAATCGCGCAGGGGAGCGGAGGAATTTGAAAATTATTGTCAAAAATCCGACTGGTGGCTCGGTGATTACTCAATCTTCATGGCGTTGAAAAGTAGATTTAGTGGCAAACAGTGGACGGAGTGGCCAGCGGAATTTTCGCATTTCGAATCGGCAAAACTAAGTATTCCATCAGATGCGAAGTTCATCAAATCGGTACTGTTTCACAAATTTCTCCAGTGGCAATTTGATAGCCAGTGGAAAAAATTAAAATCATTCGCCAATGGAAAAGGAATTTCCCTCATTGGAGATGTTCCAATTTTCGTCGGAGCTGACAGTGCCGACGTTTGGGCAAACGGAAAATTTTTTAAGCTGCGGCAGGATGGCACTCCGCAGTTCGTGGCTGGCGTTCCACCGGATGCATTTTCAGAGACCGGACAGCTTTGGGGAAATCCTGTCTATGACTGGAAAACTCTGGAAAATGATAACTTTTCCTGGTGGGGGAAGAGAATAAAACGCTGTCTGGAACTGTGCGATGTCCTGCGGCTGGATCATTTCCGCGGTTTTTGCTCCTACTGGGAGATTCCGACACCGGCCACAGATGCCACTGGTGGCAGATGGATCGAAGCTCCCGGAGTGAAATTTTTTGAGTGCCTTGTAAAAACTTTTCCCAGTGCCAGATTCATAGCGGAAGACTTGGGAGTTTCGAGTGAAGATGTGGCACAATTAATGGCAGCAACCGGACTTCCTGGCATGAACGTGATGCATTTTGCGTTCGACGGAAACAATAGAAATAAGTACCTGCCCCATGAGCACGAAAAAAACAGCGTGCTGTATCTGGGAACTCACGACAACAACACGACCTGGGGATGGTTTCTTTCGCTTCCAGAGGAAATTAAGCACCAGCTGAGATGCTATTTGCGCACGAGCGGTAGCGACATAGCGTGGGATCTCATCAAATCAGCCTATGGTTCGCCATCAAAGCTATTGATTTTGAATTTGCAAGATATTTTGAGCTTGGGGGAGGAAGCCAGGTTTAACACTCCGAGTACGCAATTTTGCAACTGGCAGTGGAGAGTTAGTGCGGAGCAAATTAGTAAACTCCACGAGAATAAAATTCCGCAATATTTCCGTGACTTAAACTGGCTTTATGCTAGATGATTTCCAGTTTTCGGAGAAATTTTTATTCCGGTTTTATGGCGAAGCTTTTGAAATATTGTGCAAAATTTCCCGGAGAAATTTTGAGAAATGCTGCAATCGCAATGGTAAAATTTTACCAGGTGTTTCTGTCGCCGGCAAAAGTAGCTCTGTTTGGCCAAAATGCCAGGTGTAGATTTTCTCCCACATGTTCCCAGTTTGCACTGCTGATGTTTAGAAAATATAACTGCTGCAGGGCACTCTATTTTTCAATTAGGCGTATTTTGAGGTGCAATCCAATCTGGCGGCGGAGAAAAGTAAATTAAATTTAAAAATTTACCGAAAAAGAATTGACTCCCGAAGATTATGCGTTTTTTTACAAATCAATGGAAAAAGTAAACACGGAAATAAACGGCGTAAAAAATAATGAGCCCAAGTTCCCCGTGGAATTATCAGTCAAAAGCGAAAATACTATTTCCCAGGACCAGGATCAGCGGAACACATTCTCCGGGAATTGCGGCGGAAATGTCAATTATTTCACAATCAGCCACAGACGCTGCAGGCCCTGCAAACGCTCATTTCCCGATATTCTGCAAAAAATTAGAGCTAGGCTGGAAAAGATCAAAGTTAGCTACCGGTTGGAAGTCGTTGACTTGCACATAAATAGCCTGTTTAACCTTGTGCGCATGGCAAAAGTCCTGACGCATAGCAGGCAAGAAATGTTCAAATTGCGCAAAATTTTTAGCTCTTTTTTCAGGACGGCATGGTACTCGAATGTGGACAGGAAGTACCTGGAGACAGTGCTTCACATCAGAAAAGTGTACGCAAATATGTCGCCTAAAAGTTTGTGGTGGGCCGTCCCCGTTTCGCATGCTACTCTCTAGACGCTATTTCTGGTAAATTTTTCTGGATGCGTAGGAAGTATGCAGAAATTTATGGGCCTTTTCTCCCAGTGGAGTTCCGAGGAAATTTTTATAGATCGCTATAATTTCCGGGTTGTCGTGGGAGCATCGCTTCGGGCGAGATCTATCGCTAGAATACAGCCCTTCGGCACGTTTTCTGCGGATTTCATCGCCTATGCCGTAGGGTTGTCCACCACCACCGAGGCATCCTCCGCGGCAGGCCATGACTTCAATGAAGTGATAGGGCATGTAACCTCCATTTCTTTTGGCATCGCGGATTTCGTCCAAAATTTTTGAAACGTTGCCCAGTCCATGAGCGACAGCCAGGCTAATGGTCCTGCCATTTATCGAAATGCTTGCTCTGCGAACACCGTCCAATCCTCGCACATCTTTAATTTCAATGGCGTCGTCAGGCATGTTTTGTCCGGTAATATTGAAATACGCCGTTCGCAGAGCAGCTTCCATGACCCCTCCTGTGGTGCCAAAAATTGTTCCTGCGCCGGAATATTCTCCCAGAATTGAATCCGCAACCCCATCTGGCAAATTGGAGAAATCTATGCCCGCCTGCTTGATCATGCGCGCAATTTCACGGGTAGTTATGCTGATGTCGACGTCTCTGTGCCCGGATGCGGACATCTCATCGCTGCGCTGCAATTCGTATTTTTTGGCAGTGCATGGCATGACCGATACCTGCACTATTTTGGACGGATCAATGCCCATGGTGTCAGCGAAATACGTCTTTGCCATAACCCCCAGCATTTGCTGCGGAGATTTTGCTGTGGAAAAATTATCGCAAAAGTCCGGATAAAATTTTTCCATGTAATCCGTCCAGGCTGGACAGCAGGACGTAATCAGCGGCAATTGCCCATGGCCGGCTACAAAGCGTTCCACAAACTCAGCTGCCTCCTCTATTATTGTCAGATCTGCGGAAAAATTTGTGTCGAACACGGCTTTGAACCCAAGCATTCGCATGGCCGTGTACAATTTTCCAGTGCAATCTGTTCCAGTTTTGAATCCGAAGGCATCACCTATGGCCACACGGACCGCGGGAGCAATTTGAATCGTGCAGAAATTTTCACCGTTGCTCAGCTTCTCCCAGACGGCTGGTGTGTCGTCTTTTTCAACTATCGCACCCGTTGGGCAGTGGGCCGCGCATTGCCCACATCTAACGCAGGGGGACTCTGCCAGCGAAATATCTCCGGCGGGGGCCATGGTATTGTTTATTCCGCGGTGCAAAAATGACAGCGCCCACACTCCCTGCATTTTTTGGCACGTCTGAACGCAGCGCCCACATTTTATGCATTTCGAAGCGTCAAGTTCAATGGCACCCGTTGAGATATCCACCGGAAGATCTTGGCAGTAGCGGGGAATGCTATCCGTCCTAATGCCGAAATCCGCCGCCAAAGTTTGCAACTCACAGCATCCATTTCTTCCGCAGTGCTGGCATGAGTCGGGATGATTTGATAGAATTAATTCCAGCACCGTCCTCCTAACTTCCACAATTTTCGGATCATGGGTGACTATGTCCATGCCGCTTTCAATTTTCGTGCAGCAGGCACGTGGAGTTCTCGGGCTACCATTTATTTTCACGATGCAAAGTCCGCAGGCCGCGGTTGGGAATAAATCTTTGTGTTTGCATAGCGTTGGAATTTTAATGTTAACGGACAGTGCCGCATCCAAAATTGTGGATCCATCCGGAACAACCACTTCCCGTCCGTTTATCTTCGCTGCTGTCATAATATCCCCCTGGCTAGTTCATAGGATTATGCCATAAAAAAGCAATTCTTACACTTTCCAAGTAAAAAATTTTTTGAGACTATCCCAGTATGGATAGAATGGCTTTAAAGACGACATCGACCTCGATGTCCTCCGTTGGGAATCCGCCCTTTGCTGGACAACTTTCGGGCATGACAATTTTTGCTGAGGCACTAAATATTGGGCCAGTGGCGATGCGATTTGTCATTCCGAATAGGCAAATCAGAGGACGCCCAAACATGTTAGCAAGATGCATGCCTCCCGTGTCGATCGCAATTATGAGGGTATCTCGCTGCATGTAATTAACCAGTTCCAGCAAGTCACTGCGCCCCGCCAGGTTGGAAATTGCTGCCCGGCTAAAGAACATTGCAATCTCATTGCTAAATTTAGCATCCATTTTTGTTCCGTATAAATTTATGTGCGCATCGTGGTATCTTTCAAAAATTCTTCCTATGAGAGTTTTCCATGACTCCGCTGGCCAGCGCTTGCGTGGTTCATTTGCCGATCCGCATATTATTCCGATGGTATGGGCGTACTTGGATACATCCTTCGCATTGGTGCAAAATTTAAAGGGAGTTAAATTTTCTTTGGCCACAAAACCAAATTCATTCAGCATGTTTTGCCACAGCTGCGTTTGGTGGACCACTTCCGCATCTCGGGTTTTGTAGAGATTATTGATAAAAAATTTTCTGTAGTTCCTCTCCTTTGCATCTACTCCTATTCTAATGGGTGCATTTATTACTGCGGCTTCCAGATCTCCCCGCAGTGAATTCACCAGAGAAATATGCACGTCGTAGTAAGCATTTCTTACCGCCGAGAGGTCAAAAAAATAGGAAATTTTCTTTGTCGGCAATGGGACCACCTCATCCGCAATGCTCAGTGCCTGTATAAATTCGATAAATTGCCTCTGGCAAATTATAGTCAAATGCATGTCATTTCTTGAAGCTCTCAGCATGCGAATGGCGGGAATTGCCATCACGATATCCCCCAACCAGTTTGGCAGCCGCACCAGGACTCTAAAAACTTTTGGCTGCTGCTCAATGCCCAGATAGGCGGCTGATTCCGCTAGCCAGTTGCGCTTTGGTTTTTCCAAATTCGGAGCGGGACTTGCCGAAAATTTCCACCTGTTATGGGCCCATAGCCAATCGGCACACGCGTCATCGCTGCGACTCAGTATGTTTTCCAGGCATTTGTTGGCGGCGAAAAGGATGGTTTTCGAATTGTTTTCATCAAAATTTAATTTTTTTACCACTATATTTGCCTTCCAAATGCCGATTCGTCTGGGGTACACAAAATAAACTGGGGTTTTGAATTTTTCATAGAGCAGGCCCGGAAAGTCAGTGGATGAAATCATTCTCCGAAAAAAAAGCATGCGGTAGCCACTGACGCCGGCACTTTGGTCGAAAAATAGCGATACTATTCCCCCTCTGCGCAGAATTTTTCCGGCTTCGAAAAATCCTCCTCTGCGTGAAATTAACCTGATGCCAAACCTTTCGCGTGTCTTTTTGATAAACTTTTCCAGAGTGGCATTGCCGAGTGGACGGTAGATGACCCCGATGTCCGGCAGATCCGGATTGTCTGTGATCTTTGACAGGAAAGTCATCGCTTCCATCGCCGTAAAATGCGGAATTAGAACTATGGCGCCTTTTTCCCCGGCAATGATTTTGTCGACAAATTTTCTATAGTGCCCGCTCAGTTTAAAATCAGATTTAATTTTTTTTTCGCTGAGAAACCCACAGGCTAGGCTTAGCAAGCCCAACTCGATGAGGCGATAGAAATTTTCTTTGCAAATTTTTCTGTACCAGGCTTGCTCTCGGTTTGGGAAGGCATGGGAAAGATTTAGCAGCACAAGCCGTTTGCGAGCGGGCATTGTTAACATCGCAATGCTACCGCACACGACACAAAGCAGGCGGACAACCCTCCGTGGTGTATGCGCCAGCAGATATCCAAATATAACTAGTAAATAGTATAGCGTAATTCAACTCCCTGTTTCTCTAGCAGAAGCACATCACCACATATTCTTAAAAAAAAATATGCACTTATAAAGACAAAAGACCAACATTTGAAATTTTCAAATATCGAAATTTTCCGAACTAAAGCCTGCTAGCGTAAAATATCGGCAATCGGCAGGGGCGCATCCGCAGCTTTTGGATCCTCCTCCTTTGAGCTCAAATATTTCAGTTTCAGATGGCGATATTCGGGCAATCCAGTTCCAGCCGGAATCAGATATCCCATAATTACGTTTTCCTTAAAGCCTTTCAGATGATCGCATTTCCCGGTTGTTGCAGCTTCCGTCAAAACTTTTGTGGTCTCCTGGAATGATGCAGCGGCAATGAAACTATCGGTTTCAATGGAAGACTTGGTAATCCCCATGAGAATTGGCTCACAAATGGCAGGTTCGCCTCCAGCCTCGATGATTTTTTTATTTTCCGTGAAAAAATTATCTTTCTCGACCTGTTCTCCCCAGAAGAAATCAGAATCTCCAGGCTCAACTACTCGAACTTTCTTTAGCATGCAAGCGACAATAATCTCTATGTGCTTGTCGTTGATTACAACGCCCTGCAGGCGGTAAACTTTTTGAATTTCCGAGATTAAATATTCCTGCAGGCAGGCAGGTCCCAAAATGCTTAGCATTTCATGCGGATCCGGCGATCCATCCGTCAGACTTTGCCCTTTGCTGATGAAGTCCCCATCGTGGATAATAATATGCTTTCCATGGGCGACCAAATGCTCCTGTTTCACGCCTGTTTCGCTGTCTGTTATGAAAATGCGGCGTTTATTCCTCAACATTCCACCGAAGGAAACAATGCCGTCTATTTTTGCTATTTCCGAGGCTTCTTTTGGGCATCTTGCTTCGAATAATTCGGCGATTCTCGGAAGGCCACCGGTAATATCCTGCGTTTTAGAAGCTGAGCGAGAAGTTTTTGCCAGCAGAGCTCCGGCTTGCACTTCGCTGTTGTTTTCCACAATAACCTGTGCTCCGGTCGGAATGGAGTAGGTGGCGATTATTTTTGTGGAGGGAATTCCGCTATCGTTTGGTCCCGCCAGGATTTCAATCAGCGGATTCAGATCTTCCTTGTGCTCCGTGACAATTGTTGTTATGCGTCCCGTTGAAACATCTATATCCCGCTTAACCGTAACTCCGGAGATCATGTCTTTGAAATTTACAATGCCAGCTTTTTCAGATAGAATCGGCATGTTGTGCGGATCCCACATGACAAGCAAACTTCCCTTTTCAATTTTCATTGAATCAGCCACGTAGAGCAGCGCTCCGGGAACGATGGAGTAGGTCTCCAATTCGCGCCCATCGGAGTCGAAAACTTGAATGGATCCAGTTTTGTTCAGTACGATGTTTGCTCCCTCAACGGTTGTTACCGTGCGCAGGCCATTGAATTTCACAATTCCACTGTGGCGTGCTCGGTATTCCGAACTTTTTAAAACTTGACTGGCAACTCCTCCAACGTGAAATGTTCTCAGAGTGAGCTGTGTTCCAGGTTCACCGATGGACTGAGCTGCAATGATTCCGACGGCAGATCCTTTTTCCACCATGCTATTTGTTGCGGGATTAATTCCGTAGGCCTTGGCCGGAATGGAACTCTTATACATGTGAGTCAGCGGTGACATGATCTTCACCCGTTCTATGCCGCACTCTTCAATTCGTTTGGCAACGTCGGCGGTGATTAATTCACCAGCTGCGACTATTATTTCATCGGGTTCGAGTGGATTTTTGACATCATCGCTCGAGCAGCGGCCAACGATCCTATCCGCAATGCTAACGATTTCATCATCTCCCTCCAGAATAGCAGACTTCCAAATGCCGTTCCTATTGTCGTCATCGTACTGCCCAATTACGCAGTCCATCGCGACGTCGCACAATTTGCGTGTCAGATACCCCGCATCTGCTGTTTTTAAAGCGGTATCAGCCAGTCCCTTTCTCGCTCCGTGGGTTGAGCTGAAGTACTCGAGCACCGACAACCCCTCCCTGAAGGAGGATAAAATTGGACGCTCAATAATTTCTCCGGATGGTTTTGCCATGAGACCACGCATGCCGCACAGCTGCCTGACCTGCTGTCGATTTCCACGGGCTCCGGAATCCATCATCAGGAAAACGGAGTTTACGTCATTCGAATTGCCATTTTTGGCCAGCGAATCAAATGCCATATTCGCGATGTTATCGGTGGCCGTTGTCCAGATGTCAACAATTTTGTTGTAGCGCTCTCCGGTTGTGATAATGCCTCGCTTATACTGCGCTTCAACTTCGTCGATTTTTTTCCTGGCAGCGACGATGATCTTCTGCTTGTTTTCCGGAATGATCATGTCGTCAATTCCTATGGATAGGCCAGCTTTCATTGCTTCCTTGAATCCAAGATCTTTCAGCTTGTCCAAAGTTTTTACTGCGATCTCTTGTCCGGCAATTTTATAGGTATTCAGGACCAAATCTCCGAGCTTGCCCTTGGCAACTGGAGAATTTACAAAACCCAGTGATTCCGGGAAAATACTATTGAAAATTATGCGACCGAGCGTGGTTTCTATGACCTTGGCACTCGGAGATCCGTATTTCGTCTTTTTCTTGTAGTCCGGGTTCACGTAAAGTACTCTGTCATGTTTTTTTAGCACGTCTTCCGCTTCGAGACGATATGCCTCCTCGGTACTTGATATCAGCGGCAGTGGGACTTTTTCGGTCTTTTTCTCCCGGGGTTCGATGGTTAGATAATACGCTCCCAATACGATATCCTGGGAGGGAGTTAGGACCGGTTTCCCACTTGACGGAGAGAAAATATTTTTCGATGCCAGCATCAGCATCTTTGCTTCCATTACGGCTTCCAGTGACAGCGGCACGTGCACCGCCATCTGGTCACCGTCGAAGTCGGCATTGAAAGCAGCGCACACCAGCGGATGCAGGCGAATGGCATCTCCTTCGATTAGAACTGGTTCAAATGCTTGGATTGACAATCTGTGAAGCGTTGGAGCACGATTCAGCAGCACCGGGTGTTCCCGCGTGACTTCCTCCAAAATATCCCACACCTCGGGAGCCTGTTTTTCTATCATTTTCCTGGCGCTGCGCACTGTGTGCACGAACCCGAGTTCCTTCAATCTTCTGATGATAAATGGCTCAAACAATACCCATGCCATGCGCTTTGGCAATCCGCACTGGTGCAACTTGAGTTCCGGGCCTATGACGATGACCGAACGTCCGCTGTAGTCAACGCGCTTGCCGAGGAGATTTTGCCTGAAGCGGCCCTGCTTGCCTTTCAGCATTTCGCTGAGAGACTTGAGCGGCCTATTTCCTGCTCCAATTACGGTTCTGCCATGCCTGTCGTTGTCAAATAGTGCGTCGACCGCCTCCTGCAGCATGCGCATTTCGTTGTTAACGATGACATCTGGCGTTTTCAGACTGAGAAGGCTCTTCAGCCTATTGTTCCTGTTTATAACCCTGCGGTACAGATCGTTCAAATCACTCGTTGCGAAGCGACCACCGTCCAATGGCACCAGTGGGCGCAAATCTGGAGGAATAATTGGCAAAGCTTCCAGAATCATCCACTCGGGGCGCATGGCGTGCATCTCAAACCCATTTGCCAATTTCAGTCGCTTGGTCAGAATTTTTTTTGCCTGCTTCGAATGTGTCACGCGCAGCTGTTCCTGCAGTTCATCTATGAGCTCTGATAAATTAATTTGCGCCAGAACATCACGCACCGCAGCTGCACCACTTTTTGCGACAAACGCATCATCTCCGTATTCTTCCTGCAGCTGCTGGCAGTCTTTTTCGCTCAGCAGTTGACACCTTTTAAAAGGCGTAATTCCCGGGTCAACGATCATGTAGCTTTCGTAGTATATGACCTTCTCCAAATCCTTTGCCGTCATGTCGAGCATCAATCCGATTCTGCTTGGTAGACTTTTTAGGAACCAAATGTGGGCGATCGGAACCGCAAGCTCGATGTGCCCCATTCTTTCCCTGCGAACTCTTGAAACAGTAACTTCTACGCCGCACCGCTCGCAGACAACACCTTTGTGCTTGATGCGCTTATATTTCCCGCAGGCACACTCGTAGTCGCGGACGGGCCCGAAAATTTTCTGACAAAACAGCCCTCCGGATTCCGGCTTAAACGTTCTGTAATTTATCGTCTCGGGACTTTTTACCTCTCCGCTGGACCACGAGCGAATTGTGTCAGGGGAAGCAACGGAGATCTCAACGCAATTGTAGTTGCTGGTGTCTTCAAAACCCAAAATGGATTTTACTTCTTTAAAGTTGGTTCTCTTTTCGGAATTCATCGTTTTTTTTATCTCCGATTAAAAATTTTCTACATCCAGCAAACGATCATCGTCCAGCTTGATATCCAAACACAGTCCCTGAATTTCTTTTATGAGAACATTGAATGACTGCGGAATTCCGGCTTCCAGCGATGTGTCCCCCTTGACTATTGATTCATAAATTTTGGTCCTGCCCTGCAGATCATCGGATTTAACCGTCAGCAGCTCCTGCAATGTGTAGGCAGCTCCGTAGGCTTCCAGAGCCCAAACTTCCATCTCCCCAAATCTCTGCCCGCCATACTGCGCACGTCCGCCCAGTGGCTGCTGAGTTATTAGGCTGTATGGCCCAACGGCACGTGCGTGGACTTTATCGGCCACCAAATGATTTAACTTCATCATGTAAATGTAGCCAACCATTATCTTTTGATCAAATTTTCTTCCCGTATGGCCATCGAATAGGTCTATTTTCCCGCCTTTCGGCAACCCGGCTTCCACGTACAGCTCTTCAATCTTTTCCTCAGAAAATCCGTTAAATACAGGCGTTGCGACTTTTATTCCAAGCTTTTGACACGCCCGCCCGAGGTGAGTTTCGAGCACTTGCCCGACATTCATGCGACTTGGCACGCCCAGCGGATTCAGAATGATGTCAATCGGTGTTCCATCTGCCAGAAATGGCATATCTTCGGATTTCACAATCTTGGAAACAACACCTTTGTTTCCGTGGCGCCCCGCCATTTTGTCCCCCACCTGTATTTTGCGCTTATTTGCTATGAACACTTTTACGCTTTTGATAATGCCGCTGTCGTCGATGTCTCCGGCTTCTATTGCTTCAATTTTCCTCAGTCGTTCCTCTTCGAGGTCGCTAAATTTTGCCTGGTACACATTGATAATCTCCATTATCTTTGTTTTGACAGGGGATGCTGGCATGTCGATGTTCTTTCCGCAGGCCGCTAATCGGCGCAGCAGAGTTTTAGTAATTTTTCTATTGGCAGACAAAATGATATCATTGCTTTCCGTGTCGACTATGTTCAGCGGAATTTTTTCCCCGAGTAAAATGCTGGAAAGAGCTTCGGTAAGATCATCCCGTATGAGGTCTGCCTGGGTGCGAAACTCCTCATTTGTTTTTTTAACTCTGCGCTTCCGTTCGACCTCTGTGACATCCTTGCGTTCGTCATCGGTTCTGCTGGAAATTTTCACCTCCATAACCGTTCCATAGCAACCAGCGGGAGCCAGCAGAGATGAATCTTTGACATCTGCAGCCTTTTCTCCGAAGATGGCGCGCAGGAGTTTTTCCTCCGGAGCCAGGTCAGTTTCCGTTTTTGGAGTAATTTTTCCGACCAAAATATCTCCCGGCTTCACTTCAGCACCCACTCGAATAATGCCACTTCTGCTCAAATTTTTCAATGCCTCGTCGCCGACGTTTGGAATATCTCTCGTAATTTCTTCTGGGCCCAGTTTCGTATCCCGGGCGTTGACTTCATATTCTTCTATGTGAATCGACGTAAACACGTCATCGCGTATCATGCGTTCGTTCAAAATTACGGCGTCCTCAAAATTATAGCCATTCCACGGCATGAACGCCACAAGTACATTTTTTCCAAGGGCCAGTTCGCCATGGTCCGTAGCTGCCCCGTCGGCTAAAATATCGCCGACGCAAATCTTTTGGTGCTTCTGAACTATCGGCTTTTGATTGAAACACGTGGAGGCATTTGATTTCCAGTACTTTCGCAGGCGGTAGATCTGAATGCCATCACTGCTCCTTGTGAGTTCGGTAAACTGCTCCGGCAATTTGCCATTTTTGGAGACGACGATTCTGTTGCCATCGACGGAAGCCACAATTCCGGCTTCCTTTGCCAGAACGACGTGGCCGGAATCCTGTGCCAGTTTTCCCTCAATTCCTGTGCCCACCAGGGGGGCTTCGGTTAGTATTAGAGGAACTCCCTGGCGCTGCATATTAGCTCCCATGAGAGCTCGGCTGGTGTCGTCGTGCTCTAGAAATGGGATCAGCCCGGCGGCGATTGAAATTACCTGCTTGGGGGAGACGTCCATGAAATCTACCTCCCGGGGATCAACTTCCAAAATTTCACTGGATTTTCTTACGGTAATTTTCCCGGTTAAATTTCCCTTCTCATCGATGTCAGAATTTGCCTGGGCGATTAGTTTGCCCTCCTCCTCATCTGCGGAAAGGTAGACGACCTCATCGGCGACATGCCCTTTTTTTACGATGCGGTAGGGGGTTTCGATGAACCCGAAATCATTTATGCGTGCGTAGGTGCTCAGAGAATTTATGAGTCCAATGTTTGGCCCTTCCGGAGTCTCAATGGGGCAAATTCTCCCGTAGTGCGATGTGTGCACGTCGCGAACTTCCATTCCCGCACGATCCCGATTCAACCCACTTGGCCCGAGTGCAGACAGCCTTCTCTTGTGCGTCAATTCGGAAAGTGGATTAATCTGATCCATGAACTGGGATAATTGGCTGCGAGCAAAAAAATCTCTAACGACGGACATCAAAAGCTTTCCATTTATCAACTTTTGCGTGGAAATCATATCCACGCTCTGGTCCAGAAGTGACATTTTTTCTCGCACAACTCTCTCCATGCGGGCTAGGCCGACGCGGCACTGGTTGACCAGAAGCTCTCCGACTCCGCGAATTCTTCTGCTTCCCAGGCTATCTATGTCGTCGATAAAACCGCCTCCCGAACGCAGAAGGCACAGATATTTCGTTGCGGCGACGATGTCATCGGCACCGACCAGCGTATCGCTCAAATCCTTATTCAGTCCGAGCTTTCTGTTTATTTTATAGCGCCCTATTTTGGTGAGATCGTAGCGCTTGTTATCCCTAAAATTGCGCACGAAAAACGCCTTCGCATTTTGCAAATTCAGCGGCTCTCCGGGTCTGAAATGCCTGTAAATTTCGTAGAGTGCCTCCTCCTCGTTGCGAGTTACATCCTTTTTCAAGCTGCGAATCATTAGTCCGCCGTCCTCAGAAACGTCCACGACGGATACGGAATTGATTCCGGCATTGGCAAAACTTTTCAGCATGCCCTTGCCCAGCGGTTCGTAGGCGCGTGCCAGAACGATGCCGTGTGAAATGTCGATTACGTCGTCCGTCAAAATGACATCGATGAGCGATTCCTCTCCCAGTAATTTATCAACTTCAATCTCTTTTATTTGGTAAAAAATTGATAGTATTTCCCGGTTGGAGCTGTATCCAAATGCACGCAGCAGCGTTGTTAGAAGGAAACGGCGGCGGCGGCGGCGCCTGTCCAAGTACACATACAGCAGGTCATTCTGATCATTCTGCACCTCTATCCACGTGCCGCGATCTGGCATTATTCTAAACGCATGGAGCAATTTTCCGGTCACGTGCGGTGTGACTTCAAAGCATATGCCGGGAGATCTGTGCAATTGGCTAACCACGACGCGCTCCGCCCCGCTGATCACAAAAGATCCACGCTCTCCCATGATCGGCATTTCGCCGAGGTATATTTCCTCCTCCCTCGATTCATCTCCGTTTGACAATTTTAATCGCACGTACAGCGGAGCGGCGTAGGTCAATCCTTCCCTAATGCAAAAATCCTCCGCATACTTGGCCGGAGCTATTCTGTAGGAAACGTAGTTCAGCGAAACAGTTCCGTCATAGCTTTCAATGGGGAATGCTCGTCTGAAAACCGACTCCAACCCAACGTCTTTCCTGTCTTTCGCGGGAACGTCAGCCTGTAAAAACTCCCTGAATGAGCTCACCTGTGCCTCTATGAGATAGGGCGGTGTTATTATTTCCTTTAAATTTCCGAAACTAACGCGACTCTTTTCCGTCATAGATGCAACGACTCTCTTATTTGAAAATTTTAAACATGGCCAACTCACTATTCCCAATGCACGGGAGGAATAGCACATGGCCACGGGTCATATAAATTTTAATCATGCCTGCAAATAAAAAATGGGATGGGCCTATTTCAATTCGGCTACCGCGCCGGCCTCTTCCAGTTTTTTCTTTATTTCCTCAGCGTTCGCCTTTGATACGGCTTCTTTGACAGTTTTCGGAGCTCCTTCGACGAGATCTTTTGCCTCCTTCAGTCCGAGACCTGAAATTTCACGCACTGCTTTTATGACATCTATTTTTTTCTCTCCTGCTGCCTTCAGAATGACGTCAAATTCAGTCTTTTCTTCCGCCTGCGGCGCGTCGCTAGAAGCCGCCGGAGCCGCTGCGAATGCCGCAATCGGAGCTGCCGCGCTCACTCCCCACTTCGTTTCCAATTCCTTTACCAGAGAAGCAATCTCCAGCACGGATCGCTCGCTCAGCCAATCCACCACTTGTTCCTGTGTTATGTTTGCCATTTTATTTCCTTTCGAGGCTCTACTAGCGGCATCACTGGACGCCATTTAAGAAAAATTTTCCTAGTAGAATCTCATTTTCCAAAAAATTATTCATTTTGTTTTTCCCTAGCCTGCAATACGTTTAGCATGCTCTGCGGAACTGCATTTACCACGCGCACGAGCCTGAATGCGGGCGTGATCAACAGCGATAATAATTGCGCGCGCAGGACTTCCATACCTGGCAGAGATGACAGCGCCTCTATATCGGCCAGGCTCAGCAGTTTGCCATCGAGCATTCCGCCGCGCATCGCTAATTTTTCATTCTTGCTGTTTTTGCGAAACTCTTTCAGTAATTTCGCCACTCCACTTGGGTTTTTCCCGCCAACAATCATCGCAATCTGCCCTTCGAAGCCATTTTCAGGCATTGGGAGAGATTTTTCATCTGCCGCTTTTTTCAGCAAAGTTTTTTTGACGACGTGAAATTCTCCGTTCTCCGCCCTCAGCGTCTTGCGCAGACTGGAAACATCGGAGACTGTTATTCTGCTAAAATCTGTGAAGAAAACGTAGGCCGACTTGTCCAAATGCCTCTCTATTTCCTTAACTAGCAGCTGCTTCTCGGTTCTCATCTTTTTTCCGTTAAAACTTTCCAAAAATTTTTGACGACAGTTTCACCCCTGGCGTCATCGTCCCAGCAATCGTCATTGAAGTAACAAATTTTCCGCGAAAGTCTTCCGGGCGCGCCTTGGACAACACATCAATGCTTGCTTCCCCGTTTTCGATCAATTTCTGTGAATCGAAGGACCTTTTGCCCAGGACAATTGCTAAGTTTGCGGCTTTGTCCATTTTAAATTCCACTCGCCCGGCCTTCACCGCCTGGATAGCGGAAGACAGGTCATCGGAAACAGTTCCTGTTTTCGGGTTTGGCATTAGGCCTCGTGGCCCGAGAATTCTGGCGACGGAACGAACCTCCTTCATGGCCGATGTTGTTGCGACGGCAACGTCAAAATCCAGCCAGCCGTCGTTGATTTTTTGCAAAATATCATGCAGACCGGCTTCGTCCGCACCGGCCCCAAGTGCACTTTGTGGGTCATCGGTGAATGCTAAAACTTTTACCCTGCGACCGCTGCCATGAGGCAAAACAACAGTGCCGCGAACCATCTGATCGCTCTGCTTTGGATCCACGCCAAGGTGCACGGCCAAAACAACCGTTTCGTCAAACTTTGTCTTTGGCATTTTGCCCAGCAATTCAACGGCTTCGGGGAGAGAATACTCCCCCGTCAAATCTGCAACTTCCTGCGCTTTGCTGTGTCGTTTGCCCGCTTTTTTCATAAATTTCCTACTTGATAACGTCTACTCCTATGCTTCTCGCTGTTCCCTCTATTATTTTTATCGCCTGTTCAATGCAACCGGCGTTCAAATCTTCCATTTTGATGCTTGCAATTTCCGCAACCTGTGCCGCCGTGACCTTTCCGACTTTATCACGATTCGGCGTTCCGGATGCCTTCTCAACGCCGGCAGCTTTTTTCAGCAAAACCGAGGCGGGAGGAGACTTGAGAATAAAACTAAATGACTTGTCGGCGTAGACGGATATCACAACCGGCAGAATCATTCCGTTTTGATCCTTGGTTTTTGCATTAAATTCCTTGCAAAAGCCCATGATGTTTATTCCCGCAGCACCCAATGCCGGACCAACGGGAGGCGCAGGATTTGCAGCCCCAGCCGGAAGCTGTAATTTTATCTCCTTGACAACTTTTTTTGCCATCTTCTTTTCCTAAAAATTTTAATTTTCTTCCCCAGTAAATCGCTCGACCTGCCAAAATTCCAAATCAACCGGCGTCAAACGCCCAAACATGGAAACATTTACACGCAAACAACCTCGTTCCGTATCAATATCTTCTATGGTGCCTGTCAAGTTTAAAAATGGACCATCGCTAATTTTAACAGTTTCTCCGACTTCATGTGTGATTTTTGGAACAGGTTTACCGCCAATCGCTTCGACTTTTGTTAGAATGTCATCAATCTCGCTCTGCTTCAACTCCACGGGCTCCCTGTCGCCAACGAACCGCACGACTCCATTAATGTTTTTCACGATGGAAAGTGGTCCGTGCAAAATTTTCCCCTCCGGGTCGTACATACGCATTCTAATGAAGACATAGCCGGGATAAAACTTTCTCGTGCGCGTGTATTTTTTGCCGTTTTTTATTTCAACAACCTTTTCCGTCGGAAGTAGGATTTCCAGAATGACGTCCTCCAGAGCATATTCCTTGATTGCCACCTGAATTGCAGCCTTCACTTTGCTTTCCTGGTTTGATAATGTCTGCAGAGCAAACCACTTGGGCAGCAGCATTTTTTCATCAACCACAGTATCCAACTCTGTCGTGTCATCATCCATTTTGTTTTCTAAATCCTGATACATCTGCTGACAAAATCCACGATGTTGAGAAGGGAAAAGTCCACGACGCTGACGTAGAAACTAATGAAAAACATTCCCACTATGACAATGAGCGTAGCTTTGCCAAGTTCTTTTCTGTTCGGCCATGCTGATTTCTTCAACTCATCCACCATCTCGGAGAAAAATTTTTTAACTTTCTTTGTCATCTAATAACCTCTCTGGTCTCCAGTGGCAGGAGAAGAGGGACTCGAACCCCCAACTTACGGTTTTGGAGACCGTTGCTCTACCAATTGAACTATTCTCCTGTAAATTATGCAATCTTCCTCTCCGCACTTTTTTTTCAAATGCACAGCACAACCCGAAAGGCGTGCCACCGCTTAAAAACTATGCCAAAATTTCAGTGATACGTCCGGCCCCAACTGTGTGACCACCCTCGCGAATGGCAAAACGCTGACCTTTTTCCATGGCAATTTGCTTTTGCAAAGTTAAGTCTATGTTCAAGTTGTCCCCTGGCATTACCATCTCCACTTCCTTTGGTAAATTTACCACGCCGGTGACATCGGCCGTTCCGAAATAAAATTGCGGACGATAGCCATTGAAAAATGGCGTGTGGCGCCCTCCTTCATTCTTCGTCAGGACGTATATTTCAGCTTTTGCCTTTGTGTGTGGGTGAATTGATCCAATTTTTGCCAGCACCTGTCCGCGCTCAATGCCGTCTTTGTCTACGCCGCGAAGCAGAAGTCCGACATTATCTCCGGCCTGCCCTTTGTCAAGCAATTTGCGGAACATCTCAACTCCGGTGCACGTGGTCTTTACAGTGTCGCGCAATCCAACTATTTCAATTTCCTCACCGACTTTTACAGTTCCGCGCTCAATGCGTCCAGTGGCAACTGTGCCGCGTCCGGTAATTGAAAAAACATCTTCGACGGCCATCAAAAACGGTTTGTCGATGTCCCGAGATGGCTCGGCAATGTCCTTATCAATGGCGGCAAGCAGCTCGTTTATGGCCTTGACGCCTTCCGGTTTGCCTTCCAATGCGGCCAGCGCTGATCCGCGAATAATCGTAACTGATTTGCCCGGATATTCGTACTTGTTGAGAACATCGCGGATATCTTCTTCCACCAGATCCAGCAAATCCGGATCATCCAGCAAATCCACCTTGTTTAGAAACACAACCAAGCTGGGAACTCCCACCTGCCGCGCAAGCAGCACGTGTTCTTTTGTCTGAGGCATTGGTCCATCATAGGCACTGACCACCAGGATTGCGCCATCCATCTGTGCGGCACCGGTGATCATGTTTTTGACAAAGTCAGCGTGTCCCGGACAGTCAACGTGCGCATAGTGACGTGCTTCCGTTTGATATTCAACGTGCGACACGGCAATGGTGACTGTTTTACTGGAGTCGCGCACCGTTCCGCCCTTGGTAACATCCGCATAGGACTTGAACTGTGCTAATCCCTTGTCGGATTGTACTTTTAGAATAGCAGTTGTCAGTGTTGATTTTCCATGGTCGACGTGACCTATGGTGCCAACATTTACGTGCGGTTTATTTCGCTCGAAGGTTTCTTTCGCCATTTTATTTCCTTTTTTGTAAAAATTAAATCAAACTAAAATTTCAAACTCTGGAGCCCCCGAGCAGACTTGAACTGCCGACCTCATCCTTACCAAGGATGCGCTCTGCCAGCTGAGCTACAAGGGCGCTTGCCATTGGCAATGCTACGCTCTCGGCGCATACATTCCCTAAAGACCAACTCCCCGCAATTTGCAGGGTGCAAAGCAAAGGTCAATACTTATTTTTTCAATCCGAAAAATTTTAACAAATTCTCTCGGAAGAGCCTATTGGCAGAGATTTGAGAGCATATTTTTTACCGAAGTTAAATCTTTTCTGATATTTTTTTAAAATCTTTACAGAGCTGCTTGCATTTTTGTAATTTTTGTGCTATTCGACGAAAAATCACGAAAATGTCGAAAAATATAACTAGCATACTGCGCTCCTCCGAGGAGAATGAATTTTGTTGTAACAAATTTGAAAACTCACCCCGGAAAACAAATCGGAGCGTGATGAATTCAAATTTAAGTGGCGGTGGGTGCTTTCATGCAAGATTATGCCTCACTCCCAAACACAAACATTTGAACAATCGGGATGAAATTACACCGAGGAAGCAGAAGACGATAAGAGCTCATTTCCAGACTCATCACATTGTTACACGAGCAATGTGGAAGAAAGAAAAATTTGGATCGAAGTTGGAGTCGCTGGGAATTAGCAGGAACGATCCATTGAATACGGTATTGCTGCCAACTACGCCAGAGTGTCCCGAAGAAATATCACAATTTTCAACGCCAAATTCCAATCGAATGCTTGGAGAGCGAGCTCGGCATTCGTCGCTGCACACTGGAAATCACTCGAAAGAATACGCCACTTACATGAGTAATGGCTTGGCAGCAATTTTTGACGACGACAATGCCATTGAAGATTTGGAAAAAAAGGAGCTGGCAACAAACTTCCTTAGCTCAACGAAGCAAGGACTGATGGACGGCCTGATGCTACTAAATAGCGTGGGGCGAAGCATTGGATATGCATTCTACTCGAAAAATCACGAATTTAAGTACATAGAGAAAGTTTTTCAAGTTCACCACCTAATTCCAAGGGAATTTTTCCGTGAAAAACGTACGTTTGCTTCCAGACTGCTGTCTTTCGCAAATTTTGAGAAACCAGATTTTATTGAGAATTTATCGAGTCTGCCGCAGTCGCCATATTTACCGCCCTCAGTATTAAGTATGCGAACTCCGATGAAGCATAGAGTGTCAACTGGCAGAAGCACGCACAGAGGAAGTCACCCAAAATACACCAAGTATGTCCGAGGTAGCTTGAATAAAATATACAAAAAATATAAAGATTCTCCGAAAAATCCGAAGACAAAACTAAAAGCCAGGAAAGAAGTGCTGGGAATGCTGGTTTCGCTGGAAACCAAACTATCTTCGGGAGAGTTGGAACTCAACTAATTGCTTTCCGGAACAATTTAGAAAGAAAATTTTCGAAATTCCCTTTTCGGAAGCTTTTTATCCTAGGCTCTGAATACGGCACCCAGGTTTTTCCCCATGAAAATTGAGACTCCGATGATCGTTATTGCGAGAAATGTCATTGCCCAAACTCCCAGCGAGCACGCCAAAAATGGTCCTTCTCCGATTAGGCTCATCAGCTCATAGATCGCCTTGGTTATCGGGTAGTGCTGCTGTTTTTGCGCTAAAATAAGGGAATCTGATACTCCCAGCATCATTTGGGAAAATATCAGCAGACCACCAGCCAATAGGTTTGCGATGATAAGCGGGAGAGTTATTTTGATGCTAGTTTTTATTGGGGAACAGCCGAGGCACTGCGCCGCCTCCTCATAGGTGTAACTCATCTGTTGTAATCCGGATACGGCTGAGCGAACCATGAATGGCAGCCTGCGAATGGCGTAGGCAATCACCAGCAGCATCGTTGGATTTTCCACTGGATTTAAAAATGAAAAAGCCTTTCCCTTTTGACTCATAGCCAGGTATCCGAATGCCATGACGAGCCCTGGGACAGCCAGAGGAAGCATTGACATGACATCGAGCAGATGCCGCAGCTTCAACTTTGAACGCACCACGACAAAAGCAATCATAATTCCAAAAATTACAGTGATAAATGTGGCGAACCCTGAGTAAATCACACTGTTTTGTATGGACGGTATCGTCAGTGGATGGCTGAGTGCAATTTTATAGTTGTCGAGCGTCCACACATTGGGAAGAATTGAACAGTACCAATCTCCGGCGAATGATGTTACTATGACGGCCAGGTGCGGCATTAGAGCAATGAACGTCACCCCACCAAATAGGCAGCAGCACATAAATTTTTTAAAAATTCCAACTTTCCTAGCGGACGACACCTGGGATGCTTTCGCCATCATTGTGTAATTTTGCTGCCCCACCAGTATTTTCCCAGCAAAATAAAACACAAGGGATAGGAGCAGAACCAGGCTAACGAGGGCAAATGGCAGCTGATTATCGCTGATTTCCTTCAGCCCATTAAAAATTTGAACCGAAATAACTCGGCTGTAATCGAAGATCAAAGGAACTCCAAGTTCTGTGAAAGACCAGATGAAAACCAGCGTGATGCCTGCGAAAATACCAGATCGCATCAGAGGAAATGTAATTCTGAAAAATCGTTTCAATCCATGGCATCCGACGCATCCGGCTGCTTCGTCAAGCGAAGGGTCAATGTTAGCCAGAGTCGACACCAGATTCAAGTAGAGTATTGGGTACAGGCTTATGGCCTCCAGGAGGCATATTCCGATCAATTTGTAGTTCCCAAGCCAATCAATCAAATGCGCTTCGTCGATGATGTTCATTTTTTGCAGAAGCATATTTAGTGCGCCGCGTGTGCCAAAAATGCGCTGAATCCCGATTGCCCCAACGAATGGCGGCAGCATTATAGGAAGCAAAACTATATTGGTGAAGATTTTTTTCCCAGGAAATTCATAGCGATCTGCGAAGTATGCCAACGGGAGCGCGATCACAAAGGCAATCGCTGAGGTAATAGTGGCAATGCAAATTGAATTTTTGATGCTCAGCAGATATATTCTATTGCTGAAAATTGCCAGGAAGTAATCAAGTGTAAAATTTCCATTCGAGTCCAGGAAACCACCACGTAAAACTTGAATTATGGGCCAAACAAAAAAAGCAGCGAAGAGCAATGATACCAAACAAAATACAGCTATTGAACACTTTTTCACAAATACAAATACACACCGTTCTGGCCGTGCCAACGTGCGGCAAAACTGCAATTGAAAAACTGATAACTACCAAGCTTTTTCATCTATAATATCCAACGACTCATCGATTTGACTGTCAAACTCGGACAAAGGCAGGCCCTCTTCCTCCAGCGATTTATTTTCCATCTCATCCTCTTCCAAATTATAGCCGAGGGGAACATAATCCAGTACTGATACGATTTCATCGAATACGTGCATTTTCACTCCGGAAACGTATCGTTCCTGCCGTTCAGCATGTAAAATATCTTCAATTTCTTCCACATTCAATGGTTGCTTAAAATCAAAGCTGGCATTCAGTAACTTCACCCGCAGAACTATTATGTGATCCAGAAAATCTATGAATGGGCCTTCGTGCTCTCCTGTAATGTTCGGGAGACAAAAAATATGCTCCCGGGAGTTGAAAATGTCATCCTTCGTTTCAGTCAGTTTGAGCATTTCCTTTGGCATTTCCTTCTCTATGGCGTAGGGGACAAATGCACCGTTTACGACCTCATCATTTAGCCCATACTGTTTAAGCTGAGCCAGTAAATCCACCATGCGTTCCACCTGCTTTGGATCGATGGCTCCACTCACCTCTGGATCGTAGTATCCATCATCGTTCATTTCGTGTATCCACCAGTTGTAATCATCTCCCAGATACACAACACACCAGTTGTTTCTATTTTCAGATCTGTCCGTCGCCATTTATCACCAGAACTGCAGAACTAAATAAAAATTTTACCATCGTAAAGGAAAATAATGGGAAAATTTTCTCAAAAAATGACATGAAACAATTCCAAAAGCAGCTCCGGGCTACTCGCTGCGGATTGATTTTCCCAAATGCCTTTGGAAGAAAAACATATACTGCTGGACAACGCCGGCGTAGGCTGAGAATTTTCCAGTGTCGAAATTTCCGTTGTATTGCTCTTTGATGATGCGAGCGATCCAGGTGTCCACGGGAAAGGCATCCAGTTTGTGCAATCCGTAGAGGGCGATGCAATTGGCCACCTTTTCCCCTATTCCCCTGAAGCGCTTCATGTATTCAATAGCTTCTCTGCAGGTGAGTTTTCGCAGATATTCCAGATCAAACTTTCCGCTATCCGCAGCCTTGGCAATGTCAAGCAAGTACTGTGATCGATATCCCAGCCCCATGTTCCTGAAAAATTTTTCGCTGCATTTTGATAGGTCAGATGGCGATGGGAATGCGTTTCCGTGGGATGCGCATAATTTTTCTATGATATTTTTTATGCGTGTTATGCTATTTCTCTGGGAAATGATGAAGCTTACCGTAACTTCCCAGGGATCCTGTCTGAGAATTCTAAGGCCGGAACCATGCGCGATGGCTGCACTCAGGTAGGGATCCCGCAGCTGCAAAATTGATCTTTTAATTGCACCATAGTCCCGATTCAGGTCGAAATAATCCACCCAGATATTTTCATACTCTTCCCGGGAACAGTGAAAAATATGGATATCTCCGGATCGCTGAACCTTCAGGTTTTGGCCGAGCGCGGCAATCTGCCAAATGTTGCCAGCTCCCAACTCTTTTATTCGAAAGCACTGGCCTGAATTTGCGATTTGTTGCATGCAAAAATCGGGAATTGCTGCTTCTATCATGGCGGTCTTCTGCTAAAGTTTATGCCTCTCGGGATGGAAAAATTGGCGCAGCTTGGAAGCTCAGCGAATTTTCCCCAACGAGAAGAAAAATAATTACAAAGTTGCTAGAATCTTTTGCAATTCACTGCGTTTGGCAATATTTTCTGCCAGCATTTTCCGTACCCCTTCCACCACGTTCGCCGGTGCGTGATTGACGAATTCCATATTGCCGAGCTTTGTTTCATTCAATTTTATCAGGGCTGAAATTTTTTCAATTTGCTCCGTGATTTTTTCGCGTTCGCCGGAGGTGTTGGACTTTTCACTTTCCAGAAAAATTACGCCAAAGGGCGTTTGAGCGGATGAAAACTGCAAAACTTCGCCGGTGAATTCTATTTTTTCCATGGCAGTGAGTTTTTTAAGTTTCGCCATGTGGGAGTTCACAATTTCCCTGGCAGCCGGATTCTTTGGGAGAATGTGCAGGACTCTGCGAGATTCCATTCCATTCGACTGTGAAATCAGCCGTCTTGTGATGTTTATGAATTCCCTCAGCCGGGAGACGACTTCCATTGTCTCATTTTTCAGTTGTAGAGCTTTGAATGCTTCCTCCAGGTCTTTGGCTGTTTCGCAGCGGACGCTCTGCATGCTCCGCTGGGCACTGTCTCCGAAGTTCCACAGTTCATCAGTGATAAATGGGATGAATGGGTTCAGAATTAGCAGCAGTTGCCGCATAAGCACATCATGAACGGCGAAAACAGTCTCATTTCCCTCACGCAGTCTGACTTTCGATGCTTCCACATACCAGTCGCAATATTCACCCCAAAAAAATGAGCTCGTGGTGTTTATTGCAGCATTAACTTCGAAATTTTTCATGTGTTTTTCGAAGGCGCAGCAAAATTTCACCAGGCCCAGAAGAATGGATTGATCATCGATATCCAGATCCTGAACTTCGACGCGCGACAGGATATCGCCCAGAGAAGTTTTGGAAAATGGCTGGCACTGGCGATTCATGCGGCTGAAGCGAAAGGCATTCCACAGTTTGTTGCAAAAATTTCTGCCGAGGACCATGTTTTCTTCATTGAAGATGAGATCCTGTCCCTGGGGGGCGCTCAGCAGAATCCCAAATCTCAGGCCATCTGCACCGTATTTTTCTATCAAATCCAGTGGCTCTGGGGAATTCCCCAGACTTTTTGACATTTTGCGCCCCAATTTGTCGCGAATGATGCCGGTGAAGTACACATTTTTGAATGGAATGCGGGATTTAATTTCTCCATCGGTCAGGGATTTTTTCCCGGGGCCTGCAAATTCAAGGCCTGCAATGATCATCCTTGCCACCCAGAAAAATATTATGTCCGGACCGGTGATCAGGATGTCCGTGGGATAGAAATAGTGGAAATCCTTCTCCTTCATTTTTTCCTGATCCGGCCAGCCAAAAACACCGAGCGGCCACAGCCACGACGATGCCCAGGTGTCAAGTACATCCTCGTCCTGTTCCCAGTTCCCGGGGTCTGCTGGGCCTTCGACGGACACGTGCCAGTTGCCGGGATCGCTGCGATTGGAATTTTTTCTATACCAAACGGGAATGCGGTGCCCCCACCACAGCTGGCGACTGATGCACCAGTCTCTGATATTTTCCATCCAGTGCAGGTATGTTTTTTCCCATCTCTTTGGATAAAATTTTACAAATCCTCCGCTGATTGCGCGCTTTGCCTCTTCTATTTTCGGATACTTCAGAAACCACTGCTCGGAAAGTCGTGGCTCAATGGGAACGTTTCCGCGCTCGGAAACTCCGATGCTATTTTCATAGTCTTCAACTTTGACCAGGGCTCCAATTTTTTTCAATTTTTCCGCTGTTTTTTCCCGGGCAATGAATCTGTCAAGCCCGGCGAATTCTTCTCCTGCCAGCGCATTCAGAGTCCCATCCGAACTCAAAACATCGATGATCGGTAGGCCGTGCCGCTGGCCAATTTCGAAATCAATGCTATCATGGGCGGGAGTAATTTTCAGCGCTCCGGTCCCAAAGTTTTTGTCCACGGCAGCGTCCGCAATGATTGGAATGTCGCTGCTATTCAGTGGCCGTCTGCAGTGCAAGCCAATTAGATTTTCATACCTTTCATCGCCGGGATTGACGGCGACGGCAACATCTCCCATGATCGTTTCGGGTCGAGTTGTAGCAATTTCAATGAAATTTCCGGGGCGCTCCACAATTTCGTATTTCACGTAGTACAGCCTGGCTCGCTGGGAGACCATGGCGACTTCCTCATCACTTAGAGCGGTCATTGTCGCTGGACACCAGTTGACCATGCGCTTGCCGCGGTAGATGTATCCTCGTTTATGGAGCTCCACAAAAGCACTCAGTACGCCTCGGCTGTAGTCTTCATCGAGGGTGTGGACACTGTTTTTTAAGTCGCAGGAAACTCCAAGCTTTTGCAACTGTGAAAAAATTATGCCTCCATGTTTGTTTCGCCAGGCATAGGCATGCTCCAAAAATTTTTCTCGGCCGATTTCCCGGCGGGAAATTTTCATTTTAGCCAGTTCCATTTCGACTTTTACCTGCATGGAGATGCCGGCGTGGTCTGTGCCCGGGATCCACGTTACGCATCTGTTGCAGTGTCTGGCGTGGCGCGTAAAAACATCCTGCAGCGTTTGATTGAGCAGATGCCCCATGTGCAAAACTCCGGTTACGTTGGGCGGTGGCATCAGAATGCAAAACGGCTCCTTTCCCTCTTCGATGCGTTTGTCGAAGCATCCTTCCTCCAGCCATTTGGACATCCACTTGCCTTCTATTTGCGCTGGAACGAAAACTTTACCGAATGCATCCATCGCGTGAACAGAAAATGGTTTTCGGGAAAAAGTCCAGTGAAATGTGAACTGTGGGCGCTCGACTGGTTTGAAGTTCTCACATAGGTGCAGAAATACTCGATTGAATTTTATTCCGTCATATTCGCTGAGGAGGAAAAATTTTCCTGGAAAAAATAATCGGGATGCGTAAAACATTTTTCGTTGCCAGCGGTCGACGTTTGCTTTTTTCCTAAAATTAAATTTAATCCCCATTCAGAGTATGTATCAACTTACATTTAGCGAGCAAAGTTTAGCGGAATTGGATAGATTTGATAAGGGCAAACAGTTGCAATTGGTTAGCGAAATTAGCGAGCTTGCTAACAAGGCCTTCAGAGGAAATACGATTGACATTCCAATTTTTCATCGCGATGGGAAGATTTTTTATCGCTTGAAAATTGACGATTTTAGGGCATACGTAGAAAAAACTGATGATTTCTCGATATTTTGCCACTACATATTGCCGCAGCATACGCTATCGGATTTTTTGTTCAGGGCGAAATTTCCAGTTAGCGAAGAGCAAATGGTTGAGCAGCATACGTCATTTTGGAAGTATCTGGAATCGCTGAAAAAGTAGAACTCATATGCCACTGGAATCCTTCGAAACGCTCACAAACGGAGATTTGGCCTCCATATTTTTCCTGGTGGCAGCCATTTTATTTAATCTCAGAAAGTACATGTGTTCGCCAAGGGCGTTGTTTTTCGATATGTGGGGAATGAGAATTTCCTTTTCGTTGTTTCTGGCATTTTTGGTAAATGCGGTTAGCGAAGCCAGAAGACCACTGCCATTACTTGTGGCAACGGTTTTGCTGGTGATATTTCTGCTTGAATCAATAAGGCTTTGGAACTTGACGGGAATTTTTACCGAACTTGACGTCCCGATTTTTCCAAAATTTAAACAGTGTGAGGAAAGTTTCGTTTGGCCGGTTGGGAAATTTTTTGACGAAATTAGGGAGCTAATTATTGCGCGGGGATTTAGCGAAAAGGTACTTCTCAGGCTCGGTGGCGGAGAGTTTTTCGTGATGTATTCACCGATATTTTACAGCAATGATCAGCGGTCGCGTCTGCAGATAATTTTTGATTCATTTCACCGGGGTCGCACCGTCCTAAATTGCATACTAACTTCCTATGAAAAAAATGGGGGAACAATTGTAACAAATAATTTGCAGACTGTTTTTGCGAGCTTCTATCCGAAGTCGTGGAATATAAAGCGCTGCCCGATGATTTCTCTGGAAAAATTATTCGATCTTCATGCGCACAGAATTAGCAGCGTGGAAATCACAAAAATCGGTGATAGTAGTGCCTGGGAGGCCATAAACAGCGAACACCACCAAATCGAGCTTGAAAATTGCAGAGCAGGACTGTGCGAAAAGCTCGACGACAACGATCACGTTACACTGGCTTTCCCTGGGCGCTATCATCTGTGGTGCGACATGCTAGTTTTCACATATTTCGGGAAAAATGTCTAGGGACGCGCTATGTCCACTTCGAATTTAAACATTCCGGATTCTCCCAGCAGTTTTTTTATGGAGGATTCGCTATTGCAGTCGGCACTAACATGAGCAAAGACGATTTTTTTCCATTGATTTCCGCTGCTGTTTTTTATGAAATTTATTGCCGCTTCATTTGATAGATGCCCGTATCTGCTGCGAATTCTTGCCTTTATGTATGGTGGACGTTTGGTGTCGAGAGTCAGCAGATCATTGTCGTAGTTTGATTCAATTATGAGCAGATCAACGCCCGCAACATCTCTGCTCACATGCGACGGAATGTACCCCAAATCCGTCATCCAGGCGATACTTTTTATGTAGCCTCCTCCTCTCCCTGCAAACGAAAAAACATATCCTATTGGATCTGCGGCGTCATGCGGAACGCTGAATGAATCGACTCTTAAATCCCCGAGTGAGAACCTTTCTCCGGTTGTAAATATTTGCCAGGGAATGCAAAAGTTAAATTTTTTTTCAATTACCTCCGCCGTATCTCTGTTTGCGAAAAATTTTATGTTTTCATATTTCCGCAGTCCTCGCAGGCCCTGAATGTGGTCCGTGTGCTCGTGCGTGATGAAAACTGCATCTATCTGGTCGAGGGAAGTATTTCTTTCGGCCAGCATGTTTGCAATGCGCTTGCAGGAAAACCCTGCGTCAATCAGAAAAACCGCATCTTTGGTTTTTATGAGTCCGCAGTTCCCTGAACTCCCGCTCCCCAACATGTCGAATTCTAATGCCACGAGTAAAAATCTTGCTGCAGTCCCTAATAACGAGAAAACGCAGAAAATCACCATTTTTCGACCGGAATTTAAATTTTGAAATATATTTTTTTCAGAGAGTTTGAATTTGCCGAGCTTTAAACCTTATTTAAAGCGGCCATAGCGACGATTGCGCCGTGTCTGTTCAGCGAAGTAGCTGAGAGCTTTAAAAAATCTTTCCGGCCAATCGCGACATGCCTCGATGGCGGCAATGCGTATGCTGCGGTAGTACTCCGGAAACGCACAGAAATTTTTCCAAACCAGTGGATCTTTTTGCAATTCACTCAGAATATCCGGGGCGCATGCGAAGGGTTTTTCGCTCAAATCCGGTAAAACAGCGAAGCCAGCCGGTGTCATTTTGCCCGCTTCGATGAGCAGCCGTGCGTGATGCTTGTTCACTTCACTCCAGGAAGTTTTTGCAGTTCTTGGGCTAAATCTGTGGGAGACAGTTGCGGCATCGTAGCGCTTAATCATTCCATCAATCCACCCGAAGCAAATGGCTTCTCCAATGGCTTCCATATAGGAAACACGAGGTTTGTTTGTGCTTTTATGCGGAATGAGCACCCAAATTTCCCGCTTGTGTGCTCCATTTTTTTCAAGCCACAGGCGCCATTCCGCCGGCGAAGCGGGGCAAAAGTATTCCCTTTCGGCCGCTTTTTGTTCCTGCAATTTAGGTTTCATCTGATTCCCGACGAAATATTATCATCTCCAGTAGTTTGTCATGAAAAAACTATTTCAGCGGTTTGCAAAATAATTTTCAAGTGTCCCCATCCGGGTAGGCCATGGAGCGAAACTGTTCCGGATTTTCGAAGAACGCCTTGCCGGAAACAAAAATATCTGCCCCTGCGCTGCTTGCGATGCGCATTGTTTCCCTATTTATGCCTCCATCCACGGAAATTTTGAATCCCAGGTTGAATTTTTCCCTCACAGCTTCCAGTTGCCCTATTTTCTCCACCGCTGATGGCAGGAATTCTTGTCCGCATTTTCCGGGATGGACGCTCATGACAAGGGCCACATCGACTTTTCGGAGATATTTCTCTATGGCGGAAACTGGTGTCTCCGGATTAATTGCAATGCCCACTGGGAGGCCAAAACTTTTCACCGAACCAATAATTTTTTCAACATTGGCGGATGATTCGCAGTGAAAGGTTAGCATGTCGGCTCCGGCATCAGCGAAACTTTGAATTAGGCATTCCGGATTTTGTACCATCAAATGCACATCCAGAAATAAATTCGTTAGTTTGCGCATGTCGGCCACGGCGATTTGCCCAAAGGCTATGCCGGGAACGAACATTCCATCCATCACGTCGATGTGAATCCATTTGGCAGGAAAATTTTCGATAATTTTTATGCCCTCGCTGATTCTGCAGTTATCGTAGGCAAGCAGCGAAGGAGCAAGAATTTTTTCACTCATGATTTATGCCCATCGGCGGACCTATTTCCACGGATTGCAGACGATTTCACAGATTTTATCGGCAAGTTTTTCCGTAAGCTGCGGCATGATTTGGTATCGCGCCTCGTGGTAATCCCCGAATGCGTCACATTCCACAGAATCAGACAGTCTGTGGTCTTTGAAATATATTTTTCCGGTTTCCCCGCTGCGCAGCGTGCAAGCCACAGTCATTTTTTCATTAAACGATTTCGCCAGTGCGGTGTCGTTTCCGTTTGTTGCGGCGACGAACTGTTCGAATTTTACAATTGATACTTCCAGAATCACTGCATTTTCCGGCGACGGGGCGATCTCCAAATTCTGTTGGTTTGCCAGTTTCGCACGAATTTGTTTGGTTAGTAGCGCCTGCACCTGGGGAGCGAAGGAATCATTTTTCGCCGGAGGGACGTAAATCCTGCTGAAGCTTAGGCGCGCTCCGGAACCTCTCGAATAGTGCAAGCATCCCTGAGGCAGGAGCAGCGTAAGAAATAAAACAAATGAAAGTGTTTTTTTCACGACCGACTTCCTCCTCTGCCACCTAGCATATCATTTGGGTCCCAAAGCCACTAGAATTGTTTTTCCGGTCCAATGCGCAAAAAGCTTTCATCGGGAGGAATTGCGTCGGGATCCATAAAGCTTTTGGGCACAGCATTGTCACTGGAGTTTATTCGGATCAAATCGCTTTGGAAATCAAAATCATCTCCACTTTTCTGAGATAAATCATCGACGATTTTTTCATCGGAGGGGCGCTCGTATCTTCCAAATAAAAAATCGACGGGTGTTTTTTTGGGTAAATTCCCGGCTTTTATGTATTCTATTTTTTCATGCGCGATGCGTGCCACGTCGGAGCCCGGTAAAAGCTTTTCAACTTTTCTGTACATTATGATCGCAGATTTAGCATTATTCCTGGCGTTGAAATAAAAATCTCCAATTAGCAATTTGCTTTCGCCCAGTTTAATTTTCAGTGCCTCGTACTTTGCTTGTGCCTCCGACGCCCGGCTGTGATTGGGGTATAAAATGAGAAAATCTTCATAGCAATTCATTGCCAACCTGGTAGCTCCCTGATCATAGAGTGGACTTTTTATCATATTTGCGTAGATTTCCCCAAGCTTTAGGTATGCATCCGGAACGTATTCCGAATGGGGATACTCATCTATCAGCCGTTCCAACGCTGCAATTGCTTTTGGTATTTCATTTGCGTTAATTGCTATTTCGCTTATGTGCACGAGGGCTAGCGGTGCAATATCACTGAATGGTGCGTCCTCCAGCACTTTTTCATAGAAATTTGTCGCGATTTGGCGATTTTTCATTGCTGAAATCACTCCCAAATATTTTATGTGCTTCTCATTTTTTATCTCCCGAGCGATTTCAAATTTTTCATGCAGAACATCATTGAAGTGCGGGTATTTTGGGTATTCTTTCGTTATCGCATCGAATGCCTTGAAAGCATCACCGAATTGACCCTTGGCGATTCGTATTTTTCCCGTTTGGTAGTAAGCTTCGGGAGCAAAAATTGTGTCTGGAAATTGTTTGCATATCTGCTTATATTTGGACAGAGCGGTGACATGCTGCTCCTTTTCCTGTGCAAGGCGAGCGTCATTCATCAGGTGCAGAGCCTCTGCTGGCGCCTGATTAAATTCGGTTGCGGTCTGGGGAGTTGACTGCCATCCCGTTTCCTGCGCCCAGAAGAGATCAGCTGCTGCATTTGCCTGGCAAGTAACAATAAACAATAGACACAGAAGGTACTTTTTCATAAATTTTTAGAACTCTAAGATTGCTGCTCCCCAAGTCAATCCCGCTCCGAATCCAGTGGATAAAATTCTGGAGCCCTTTCCTATTTTCCCAGCTTGTAGCAGCGAATCCATGGCAATTATGCAGGAAGATTCCGATGTGTTGCCGTATCTGTCGAGGGTTATGCAAATTTTTTCATCGGGAATTCCAAGTCTCTCCTGCAATGCCTCTATAATGCGTCGATTGGCCTGGTGCGGTACGACGAAATCCACATCGTCTATCGTCATATTATTTCTCTGTAAAATTTCCTGGGAGCAGGCACACATGACCTTTACGGCCTCGCGAAAAACGTCTTTGCCCATCATTTTGAAAAAATGCCTGCCGTTCCGCAGAGTTTCTGCGCTTGTTGGCTCGAGAGATCCCCCGCCCGGAACCATCAGCAGTTCCCGAAAATCACCGTTTGCGCCGAGTAGAACGTCAATGACGGAATTTTCTTCTTCCCTATTTGTTGCGGAAAATACAATTGCGCCGGCTCCATCTCCAAGGAGAACGCAGGTTGTTCGATCCTGCCAGTCTATCACAGACGTCATTTTATCGCCGCAAATTAGCAAAATATTTTCATATCTTCCCGTTCCGGTCAACAGTGCGGAGGCAAGCTCGATGCCGTACTGCGTCCCGGAGCAGGCCACGTTGTAATCAAAGCATGGGATATTCTGCAGCCCCAGTTTATTTTGAACAAATACGGCAGCGGATGGAAATTTCATGTCGGAGGTAATTGTTCCGACCAGAATAAGATCAATGTTTTCCGGCGATATTTTTGCGTTTTCTAATGCCCGGCGTGCTGCAATTACACAGAGATCGGATGTTGCCTGATCATCGCTGGCAATTCTTCTTTCCCTGATTCCAGTTCTCGACAAAATCCACTCGTCGGTTGTGTCAACAATTTTGCTCAAATCGTTGTTGGTCAACACCTTATCTGGGACATAGGATCCCAGCCCTGAGATTTTCGCAAATTTTTCATTTTTTTTCACATTATTCCTTCACTAAATGAGAGCATTGATTCTTTCGATTGCTGAGCCGAGAATTCGTTCATTGGCAATTTTCGACAGTCCGAAAGTTAGCCGCAGAGCGTGGGCAACTGCCTCCGGGGAGCTAGATCCGTGCGACTTCACAACGGTTCCGTTTAATCCGAGTAGAGGAGCTCCGCCGTATCTGTCGGCGGTTAGATCTCTTTTCATGGCTCTGAAAGCCCCATTTGCCAAAATTGCCCCAAGCATTCGCAGTGGATTTTTTTTCATCTCTGCCTTGACATAATTATTTATCGTCCCGGCCAGAGACTCTATTGTTTTAAGCAGAATATTTCCAACGAAGCCGTCGCAAACCACCACATCAACGGCATCATTGAACAGCTGAAAGCCCTCAATCAGCCCGAAATAATTTATTTCTCCGTTAATTTTTTTTAGCATTTCGTGGGCTTCACCTATGGCCTCTCCGCCTTTTCCCTCCTCCGTCCCAATTGTCAGTAGTCCCACGCGCGGTTTTTTACTGGAATCCACGGCAGTCTGGTAGTACAGTGACCCCATGGCGGCATTGTGAACGAAGTTTATTGTGGACGTGGATGGGTTTGCTCCAACATCAATCAGCACAAAATGATTTCCGGGAGCTGGTATTACCGAGGCCAGAGCCGGCCTGTCGATGCCAGGCATGGTGCGCAGCCTTAGGGTTCCGCCCGCCACCAGACATCCGGTATTGCCGCAGCTCAGAAGGCCTGAAACTATTCCATCCTTTAAAAGTCCAATTGCCTTCAGCATGGACGAGTCCTTTTTGTTGCGCAATGCGGACATCGGCTTTTCCGTCATGTCTATGGACTGGGATGCGTGGCAAATCTCGATATTTCTTGCATTGGAACGGAATTTAATGCCGTTGACATGCTTCGAGATTTCACCCTCATCGCCCACCAGGACTAAATCCCCGATTTCATCGGGAAATAGCTTAAGCGCACGCGCTATTCCCTTTATCACTGAGGAAATCCCACCATCGCCACCCATGACATCAACAGCGACTGCCTGTCCAGTGGATTTCATAGCGCCACTCCGAAAGCTAAACTTTCTAATTTTCAAGCTCCATAATTTGTCGACCTCTATACATTCCGGTCTCCGGATTAACTCGATGCGGGATGAACAAATTTTCCGTCGACGGATCCTTTGCCAATTGCGGAGCGGAAAATACATTCGCCCCGCGGCGCTTCCTGCTGCGCTGCTTCGATTGTTTACGCTTTGGTTGTCCCATTTTTTATCTCTTTAAATTTTACTAAATAAATTTTATCAAGTGCGCCGTAAACGCACTCACTCGTAGCCAGAAGCTACATTTTTTCATTGCGAACACGCAGGTAGTTGGCGAATTTCGCGGCTTTTTTCTTACGCCGGCGCTTCGCACACGGTTTTTCGAAGTAGCGCCTATCTCGGACCTCGCGGATAATGCCCTCACGATCCAATCGCTTCTTCAGACGGCGCAGAGCCTTATCCATTGTTTCGCCCTTGCGCACTTGCACTGATATTGTCATAAAATTCACCTCCTTTCGACCTGGTGGGAAATACTGGACTCGAACCAGTGACCCCCAGCGTGTCATGCTGATGCTCTAACCAACTGAGCTAATTCCCCTCGAAAATATTCGACTAGGCAAAGCATTATATTCGATAAAGCAAGTTTTTTCAGAATATTTTTTAACCCTGTGGAATTTGTGCTATTTTTTCTTTAAGTTTCGATTTTATCAGTTCTGTTGCCCATTTTTCAGCACATGTAACAGGAATATCGCGTGTTTTATCGTGTATATTATCAAGTTTCTTAAGTGTTTCCTTCTCCTGTGAGGAATCCGATTTTTCTGAATATATTTCAATTTTCAATTTCAGTGCATTAGCTAGCTCGCTAGCTACAGATTTTTCAAATTTTTCCTGATTTGACTTGAATAGCTCAAGTATTTCGAATTTTTCTAGTCTGTTTGCGTTTAGATCAACTTTGCTTTCACCCATTAGGTACATGAGTAGGAAAAGTGACGCATCTTTAGTGCTTTTTTTAACACTTAACTTATGAAGTTCAATTTCAAGTTTTCTAATTTTCTTTTCTTGATTTGAAGAGGACGCATTAGCTTTACCATTTTCAATTTCATTTTTCAGATCATCAATTTGATCCAAAACTTCACCGATTGCTTTTTGCAATTCATATGCTTCGTCATTAATACTTTTTGTTAAGTTTTTCAGTGCTGCTTCAGCTGACTTGTTGAAGTTTTGTAATATCTCGTCTTTAAATTCTTTCCTTGCCACTAGCTTGTTTACAACTGCCGTCGCAAGATTATTTTTTGGGCCGTATGCCACCAGTAGCTCTCTTATTGTTTTCTCGGACTGGCTGTCTTCTGGTTTAGATAACATATTCTCCAGGTCATCTGCCATTCCTTCCACTAGTTCATCGTAGTTACTAGGTGTTTCACGCGTTCTATCATCCAGCTTTGTGTTGGGAACTTTTTCCCCCGAAGAAGTTTCGGGGGAAAAAATTTTACTTATCAAACCTTTAAAAAATTGCAGAACATGCCCCAAAAAGCTTATGTTTTCTTTTGACGAATTTTGCAATCCAGAAGTAGTTTCTTTAGGCGTAACAGTAGGCATAGCAAAGATGATTGTACCATTCTCTCCGAAAAATACAAGTAAAAAACAGTTAAATATTGGCCCTGGTGTTGCATTCGGCGAAAGCATTGCTGGCATTGGACATTTGGGCTAGTGGTAAAAGATTTTGTGGAATCGGTTTCTGGGCAGACGGCGAACGCTTTACATTTACCATTTCCCGCTCGCTTTACTGCTTTACAAAAGGCATTATTTTGCCAATTTTCCATGTAGGAAAATGGTTTCAGTCTCCAGCATAAGAAATTTTTGCATAATCGCCCACGTCGATCACGGAAAAACTACGCTGTCAGACCGCCTCCTGGAACGCACGAATACGGTTATTAGGCGTGAAATGCAGGAGCAGCAGATCGATGTGTCCCAGGGCATTGGAAGTTCGCATGCCCCATAGGGTGGGATTCAATGCCTGCTGTGATGGGAGCCAGGCTTTTTTCAGATATCCGAGATCAGAACGCGGATATCTGAAATTTTAATCCTGCCAGGGGGCAGGATTCGTTTATTT
>JAIRYE010000017.1 GCA_031267915.1 Puniceicoccales bacterium | reverse complement strand
TTATTTATTTCAGTAATTGGATGTTCCGTGTTAATTTGCAGGCTTTTCGCTTGCACATTGATGTACTTTCGATCGGAAATATCGGACAGTGCAATTTTTACATCTCCTCCCGCTAGCAGTGTATACCTATCATGGCCATTGAGTACGCTAATGTCTTCCCGCCCTTTTCCGATGGAAATGTTTTGTCCGGCCGTTATCGTCCCGAGGTATTTTTCTTCTTCCGCTGAAATTTCAACGTCTTCGGATGCGTATATCTGCCCCAGTTCAACGGATGCTCGCCCGTAGGATGCCATTGTTTTGTACGTTTTTATTATTTCCGATTCCGTGTGCTCGGGAACACAAAATGATTTGGCGGCTATCGATACATTACTGATAGACACATTGCTTATCCCTTTCTGTTTTAGCGCAGCAAAATCTACGCAACAGGCGGTGGCATTTTCACTGACAAGGTTCTCATTTCGTATTTGCACGCTTTCCTTCTTCACAAAAGGATAAATCCCATTGGGCCCTATTTTTTTCAACATGGGAGTAAGGTCCATGCCTTTCCCATATCCCGTCAGCCCGATGACAACTTCCGGATCCACTTCTCTGGTAGCGCTAGCATCGGTCAATACCCTGTTCCCTCTAACATGCCCATTTCTAAAATTTTTTCCCGAAAACGCTGCCCTGCCATTGCAAAATATTCTTCCATTTTCATTGATTATATCGCCACCACTGGCATTAGCATTTATCCCAGATAGGGCATAAATCTCCCCAAAGCTGTTATCAAAATTCCCGCATGCTATGGAAATTATCATTGGTCCATAGCTGGTTATTACGCTCGGATTATCGGGATCACATCCGTAAGCATCTCCCATGTTTTCAACGGTGATTTTTCCAGTGCCCACGCCTGAGCCTGGAGGAACATCCCTTCGCCATGTCCTGTCGGACGGAATGGCAGTGTAACATTCCACGCTTTCGACGACATCATGACTAAGGATCGTATTGCCGTGATTATCTAGTCTATTTCGAATGTTAAATTTTGATGATCCCCGGGAAATAATTTTCCCGTAGTCATTATCCAATCGAACAGTTTGCACATACAAATCACCGCCAGAGGTGATAATTCCACAATTGTAAGTGCTATCACAGCATGTGATGCTGCATGCACCACGCGAGTGAATAGTTCCATAGTTTTCCAGGCTGCCCGTTACTATCATGTTTAGTGCTTGAGCTTCCATATTGCCCGCATTATGCACCGTGGCAGACGAAATAATCAGCTGGCCGTTGGAACGAACGATGCCATTTTTCTCGTTCTGCAGGTATGAAATTTTGTCGAAAATCACCATGTCGGACGTGCCGTCCGTGTCCACAATTCCAAGATTGAATATGCCGCTGCCGTTCAACGCCGCCGTGTGGGAAATTGACAACCTTCCGCAGTTGATTACTCCTCCGCTGCCTTCGAGAAATATTTCATCGACCCTGAGATGCGCACTGTCGGAGATCAGAAGTGATCCCGTTGGATTGTCGGAAAATTCTCTCCGTCGCAAATGGAGAGTATGAATATTTGAAGTTTCAGTGCCATTGTTTCCAACACAAGCAACATTCACATAGTCTGCCACCACTTCCATTTGTTGAATGCTGCTATTGCTTATAGTAACACCAGTCGGAGATGATAAATAGACTGATTTTTCAGTATTGATACCGTCCAGCGCCACATTTCCTTCGGAAGACATTACAATATCCCCAAAGTCGGGAATAATCAAACGTACTCCACGGGAAACAACATTATTCGATGAACTAGAAATTGATTCCTCGCCATTGGCACTCACTGCAGATTCTTCAATTTGCTGCAATATTTGCTGAACTTCGTAGCCATCCACAATGCTTTCATCCGATAATTTCTGAAATGGAGACACAGTTTCATCCACCTTGAGATCATAACTATTTCCATCCCACCTAAAAACTCGAATCGCAAAATTTTCTTGCCCAGACATTTGCACATCGACCACATATTCCGGAAATTCTTCCATTTTCCTGTTGTTGCATACATGCCAAAGTATGTCATCGCCGTTGCTTGCAGCATCGGGGTGCTCCAATGTCGAGGTAGATGTATTCACCGTCTCAAAAGACTGCAGTACTGCTGTGATTCTTCGTTCAAAATTCCCAAAAATTTCTTCACTGCTGCAGTGATTTCCATTTTCCGTCGCTCGGTCGCACATCATGGTGAGAAATATTTCATTTGAAGTTCCAGGCGATGACTTAAGAAACTCGGAATCAAATGGCACTATGCAACATTTCTTCCCATTTTGAGTCATGCATTCTGCCAGTTGATCGAGCAATATTCCACCGTTTACCTCTCTTGCAAATTCCATGAGATGTGGCTTTAGACTGTCATCCACTTCGATTGCGGGGCCATATTTTTCTTCAAATGATGTGGGGCTTGGTACAGTATAGGAGATGCTGGTTTCTTCACCCAATGAAGATCTTCTATCTTCAACAACACGAAAACTCGTCGCACTCATAGAAACCCTGGGAAAAATTGCCCCTTCCCAGGCCCAGGCGAACTATTCTCCCCAACCCCAAATCAAACGGAGCAGAAGGAAATCACAGTTCTTTCCTTTGTCAATGCTTTTTTTTGTTTTTAGAGAATTCTTCCAGATTATGCATGATATTCCCACTCCGGAAAGATAGGAAAATTTACCCTGCTAGCCAGAAATTTCCTGTTCCATCTACTCTCCCATTCCCCCCTCAAATGGCAAGTTTCGTGAAATTCCTTCCATTGTTTTTTTCCACAAAACTCCACACCGCAGCGCCCAACTGGCTCTGCGGACGGCAACTTCACGGAACGAAACTTTACTTTTCTCTGTCGTTGGATACCGGGGATGTCGAATTCGACCGGTTTTCTACACGCCGCACCGTCGGGGTGAATTCTATTACGTTCGGGTTGAGATTCCCCGGGCTACCTGGCGGAGTTCTCCTCGCCTCATCTAAATCTCCTGGCTTGTGATTTCCTCCGGAGAAGTCTCCGAAAATTTCCAACTCAGCAGGTTTGTTTTTCGAGTTCTCCGATGGCGAATTCTCAAACTGCAAGTTTTCTGATTCAGACTCTTCTGCTTCCTTCAGTATGCGTTCCGCCTCTTCATCAGCTTCCTTGGCGTATCTTGCGTTCAGTTCTTTAAATTCCGTGTCAGCGTAGAGGTTGTTGATGTCATCGGTATTTTCAATGTCGATTTCGTATTTCCTATCTTCCACCTTTCTTACTCCGGTCGGAAGTTCGCAGCCCATAAAACTGTATACGCAATAGGATGCAAAATCAACTATTGCTGGGTATTTTTCGCAATCCACCGTATCCAAGTGATACTCGCGAAATACTTTGCGTATTTCGCTGCTGTGAAAGCAAAATTCACATTCCCCGTGTCCAAGATTCTCCTCAAAATGCCGCATGTCCGAATTTAGGATAGCCGGAATCTTGCCGAAATATATCTTAGGCCTCCCAAAGATGTATGCTTCTAGTTTCATTTCTTTCCTTCGTTAGTTTTTATATTCAAAAAATTTTACATTTCCATTCTTGGAAATTTGATCCAAAATTGCAAACAATTGCTGGCGGTAAATTGTCAACGTTGCTGACGGATCTTGCAGGCCAGATTTTGCGAACTGCTCGTCGATTTGTTTGTACAAGTTGTTAAATGTTCTTAGACTGCCGTCGTTCCTAATTTTGCTAGTATCCAGTGCTTCCCATGCACTATCAACCTCATTGCAAAAATCTGGGGATTTTCCACTTCGCCGCAACAATTCGAGCTTGTAGTTATGTAGTGCATCCCTGCCATTATTCAATTTGAAAGAAAAATACTTAATCAATCCACTGACCGCCTTTTCGTCATTAGAGCTAGGATCATTGCAAAATGCTTTTAATGTGGTCCGCAGGGCACCAAGATGTTTTTTACCTGACTGGAATTCATGCTCATTTCCCAAAAATTTAATAGGAAAAGATTTCTTTTGCTTCTCATTCGTCAGTACAACGCATGGCACTCCATCGGTTGCTGAAGCCATGACAAGTACGCCAACGACATCAGCCTGCAATCCCACTGGCATCATGAGAAATTCCCGCTGGTAATCTCGATAAAATGGACAGCCATTGCGATATGCGACCTGATCATCATCTTTTCGCAGAAATTTTGGTGTTTCCCGCACAGCATTTGTGAAGTCCACGTTGAACAGGTGAGTGCCAAGAATGCGAGCATGATGAACGCCGTTGTATTTTGTTATCACCTTTATCGGCGGTGGAAATGATGCCACTTTGTCCACGCTCGTCACAAACATCGTGGCGGAGGATGACACCAGCACCGATCGCTTGGAATGCCTCGGAACGCCGTTCGGATTCGCCACGTAGGGATTCAGGGGCAAAAACGACGATGATGAAAACGACGAAAAAGATGAAGAAATTGAAGAGGATGAAATGAGGTCGCTGCTGAAATTGCTGTCAAAAGTAATGGAACTGCTGCTGCTGTTATTATTGAGATCAATGTTATTATTAATATTGTTGTTATTATTAGTGTTGACAATAAGATTAGTTATTGTTGTTATTATCGCTTGAAGATGTCGAAAATTTTTCCACGTCTAGCGCGTCCAACAGCGGGCTGAATGCCTCTAATAACATCTCATCCCTATTGTTTTTATTATTAGGCTGTGTTCCACTTTGCCAGAAAAACGGCCCTGGCGAATTCAATGAAAAGTTGAAATTTGACAATAAGCTGGAAGAGCTCGACGACGAGCTGGAGCTGGATGATGAACTCAAAGATGATGAACTGCTGAGCAACAAGCTGGAAATTGAAGAAGAGGAAGAAGTATCGGACGATAAAATATTGGAACTCGAAAATGAATTGGAAAAATTCAAGTTGGAAAGTGGACTATCGTCGGTTTGCAGGGCAAAATACCTCTTTGCTGACAGAGTAAACTCATTCCAGGTGCCGATGTTAATTTGGCCGTACTGCAATCCGACGAGAAACATCAGCGCCGGTGGCAGGTCGAGCAGCGGGGTTTCCGCATTGAAATTCCATAGGTTGACGTTATTGGTGTTAATATTGTTGCTGTCTTCGAAAGATGTGAACAAATTGCTAATAAGATTATTTGCCCTAAACCGCAAAAATAACCTAAACCTCTCCGGCAGCGACATCGTTTGAACTTCTATATTTTTTTCCCAGTCGCTCGGCATTCTGTATGTGTACATGTTTTCATTTACACCTGTTTTGTCGCGCAGAAAGCTGAATTCGGTGCCGCTGTGCGTCCTAGTGTCGATTGAGAAGTCATAATTCTCATAATAGCCGTCGTACTCCTCGGACAATAGTAAGCTCAAATCCTCATAGGAGTCACTTTTCTCTTCGGAGGAATCTTCAGATGACAGCGAAAGTGAAGAAAACGAATCAGATAAGCTCGAAAAATCGTCGCTTTCATCTTCGGACGAATCTCCGAATTTCAGCGATGATAAAGACGATGAGCTTAACGAATCCGAAGAAAATTTCTCTTGATTGATATTTTTTTCCACATTCGGAGAGGCCGTCCTGCCGCTTTTGCTGTAGGCATCACCGAAGAAATTCCTATTCAGGAAAGGCTCGGCGCGTTTCGGCCCGAAATCGAACATGCAAACCGGGAAATATAATTCCGATTTGTTGCCTATGAATGACGAAAAATTCGAATTACTATTGATCAAATTGCTGCTAATATTTAAATCGTTACTGTTGCAATTATTGTTGATCGAATCGGCGCTGTTAAGGTTACAATCATCCGATTTGTTGCTGCTCGAGTCGGGTATGTCGCTGATTTGAGTTATAACATTTGACGTGTGTTTTTCTTTGGCCTTGGTTTCCCCAAAGAAATTCGACTTCTGAACGTTCGAAAAAAACATCGCAATTTCTAGCCGCATGGAAATTACCTGAGCAGCGAACCCCGGCTTGACCCCAAGACCGCCATTCCAGATTGGCCTCAGCATCTCCTCTGCGCAGCTGGCGATGTGTGCCAAATTCCTCAGCTCGGCAGCTTGCTGTGCGGGCTTGGTGTTTAAAGTTTTCAAAAATTTTCCGAATGCATTCAGATGCTTTTCCAAGCCTCTGAGCAGGCTCCCGAGCAGGGAATTTGGAAAATTTATCTTCGAAAAGTTGATTTGGGATGAACGGTTTACTTTGCTATTTCCGATTGAAATATCCGATTCGCTGTCAATTTTAATGAGCGAAAAACCCTGTTCGCCCCTAAATTCAATGTTTGACGAATTTCCAAGATTTTTCAGTGAACTTTTCAGTGTTATCTCCGATGACCTGAAAATGAATTTATCGGGGAAAATGTTTTTACTAATATTCGGTTTAGATGAAAATTTAGAGCCAGTGAAACCGAAATACTTACCGAACAACCTCAGTATTTTGTCCTTGCATTTATCAAATGTAAGGTGGACAGACTGGACCGGTATGGAAGCAGAATGCCTCTTCCCCAAAAATTTATTGCTGATTATATTCTCGCGGGGTATAGGCGGCGCAGACGACGAACGCCCAGCGCCACTATTCACGACCGTGCTGATGGAATTGCTACCCCTGACAGCGTTTAATTGCACACCGTTCCCGCCACCAGTGCCAGGAGGCGCTCGCTTGAAACTTTCAATTTTTTACACACGGGCAGCATTCTTGCTAATCCCTGGCCGCTGTCAATGGGAAAAGCTGACAAATGAAAGATTCACATAATTTTTATACTTCCGGGAAATATTGAATGAAATTTCCGCAAGACGTGTGAAATTTGGAGCTCAGCTATTTATTTTTTTTATAAATTACACTTTGGCTGTAGGGGGATACGTAGCTGCTGCTGGGTTTGGAATTTGAGAAACTTGAAGTGGTCGTTTTGTTGGAAGATTGCTGGCGAGACGTACTACTGATTTTCCCCTTCAATTCTTGTTTTTCTTGCTCCAATTTTTGGCTTTTTTGCTGCTCCCTGAGTAGCTGATTTCGCAAATCATTATTTACAAGCTGCAACATACTCAGATCCTTCTTGTCGTCATCGTTCTCCTGGGACACAGTGGGAAAATTTTTGCTGCTCGCGTTGGGAGTTTTGTTGATTATGGGAGGCTTATTCCCGTGAATAGTCGTGACAAGTCTAGCCCCACTAAACCCTAACTTTTTCTCAAGTTCTTTGTACTTTTGTTCCAAAGCATTGTATTTTTGCACCCAATTTGTGTTCTCCTTCTGCATTTTTTGCTTGTCCTCCATTTGCAGCCTGGAGAATTCCTGATTCTTTTTCTTGATTTCCTCTCGCAGATTCTTGTTTTCGTTCCGCAGCTTCTCGTTGTCCTTTGTGGGTGCCAAAGCATTCTCAAATCCACTCACGCGCCTAGTTTTGTCCTGAGGGATCGAGTAGCTCACTGCCAAAGATTTGGATGGAGTCGGCTGCTGCTGTCTTTGTCGCATTGCTGCAGTGGTGGCTACGTAATTTACCGCCTTGCTAGCATTTAAATCCTGTGCGGCATAGCACAGTAGCAATCTATGTGCCAGCTCGGGATCATTCTGTGCTCTTTCCAGGGTGTGATCTATTATGTCCCGAGTAAGATATTGTGCGGCAGTGTTGCCATTGGGGAGACGTATCTCCTGCCGTGCCGTATCTTTTTTGGTGTAAAAATAGATCGTTTTAACCGGTATGCTGCCGCTGGCAACGCCGGCCAGATAGACCTTCAGCCAGGCCATAGTATCCTCTTTGCGTTCCTCCGCCATGGCGGAAATATTGCACGTCTCATCAATTTTAAGGAGTTTTCTAAGCGTATCATTTTCATTCCGCAGGTCGTTGTTTTCTTCATGCAGCGCGTGCGCTTGCTGCAGCTGCAGCTTCAGGAGATTGTTTTCGCTCTCCATGGCAGAGATGCGCTGGTTCAGTTGCTGCAACTGTATTTTGTAGGACCTTTCTTCCTTTTCCTTTTCCTGAAAGCGATGCAGCTCGTCTTCCATTTTTCTTGCGACCACCAAGCTTTCCTTATTGGATGAGGAGAACTTGGAGAGCTGTTCTGCATTTTCTTCTACCTGCTTTCTCAGGGGGGCTATCTCCTCCTGCGCTTTTTTCAATTCCTCCTGCAATTTCTTCTTTTCCTCCTCCAGCTCGGCTTTGGCGGCATTTGCGTCTTTCAGTTGGCTTTGGAGATCTTTGCATATAACCAAAAACTTACTAAGTTTTTCCTCTAATTCCTCAACCCTTTTATCTTTGGCATTTAGCTGTTTTGATGCCATAGAAGCTCTATTCGAGAGATCATATTCCTTCGTCACTGAAGATGGGGAGGAAAGCGGAGAATCTTGACTAACTGTTAAAGAATAGTCGTTAAATTTCGCGCCACTGAAGGACTCAGTTTGAGTCGATTTTTCAACTGTATAAACCTCAGTCACAGTGTCTGACATCCCATCCTTTGTTTAGTTTAATTAAAAATCACTTATTTTCTTTGTATAAGTCTAGGAAGGCATCTACATCTGCGAGATCAGTCGTCTTTTCTTGTGACAATTTGAGATTGTCATCAATTGCCCGCAACTCTTTTTTCTGCACTTCTATTATCTTCTCCAGCTCTTTGATTTTCTCATCCCTGCTATCGATTTCCTTCTTTTTCGCCTCCTCCTTCTCCTTTTTCAAATTCTCGATTTCATCCTTCTTTTCATTCTTCAGCTTCTCGATTTCCTCACTCTTTTCCTTCTTCAGATTATTGATTGCCTCCTCCTTCTCCTTTTTCAGATTTTCGATTCCCGCATCCTTCTCCTTAAGTTCTGTCTTATGCTTTTCCTCTGCTTCATTCAGCTTCTCACTGCTGTTCGACTTCTCCACCAAGATCTTAGCGTTATACTCATTCTCCTTTTTCTTCATTTCCTTCTTATACTCCTCTTCCTTCTGATTAGTCGTCTCCTTCTCCTTTTCCAGGTCCTTCTTTGCTACGCCCACCTCCTTCTCTTTACTATTAAGATTTTCCACAAGCTTTTTGATCACTGTAGATATGGCGCTGATAACTGTTATCGAGTTTTCATTGTTAGCGTTGGTCGAGGCCACTACATTAATGAGAGGGGTTAAGGTATTTTTGACACTCTCGTCGGTAATTTCATTAACTTCTTTCATGACCTTAGCAAAAACCTCATCCAGTTGCTTGACTATTGCTTGCTTTTCATCTGCGGTCTTGCTTTCGGCGGCCTTTGCGGTTTTTAGCTGGCCTTGGAGATCTTTGCTTATAGCCAAAAGCTTCTTAAGCTTATCCTCTAATTCTCCCCATCCCTTTTATCTTTGGCATTTAGCTGTTGTGATGCCATAGAAGCTCTATTCGAGAGATTCTCTTCTTTCGTCACAGTAGGTGGAGTGGAAATTGTAAGGCTGGAGCTTTCTATGCTATCGCTATTAAGTTCCGAGTTTTCTTTATTATTTGAATTTTCGACTTGCTTGTTTGCGCTAACTTCATCTGTGCTACTCATAATCCCATCCTTTGTTTAGTTTAATTAAAAATCACTTATTTTGTGTGTATGAGTCTAGGAAGGAATTTACATCTGAGAGATCAGTCATATCTTTTTCTGACAATTTGAGATTGTCATCAATTGCCCGCAACTCTTTTTCCTTCGCATCCCTTTCCATCTTCACCTTCGCTAGCTCCGCCCTCAGCCGGTTGAGTTCATCCTCATTCATCTTATTTATTGTCCCCCTCAGCTCCTTGTTTTCTATCCGCAAGTTCTCGTATGTGCTGTCCATCCCCCCCGAACTGCTCCTCATCTCCTGCGGGCCAAAAGAGGTGCCAGGGGCAAAGGCCGAGGTATCCGGCGCCGCAAATTCCCCGGGGAGGCTGAAGTTGTCGGGGAGGGAGTAGCCGCCGAGGAACTCTTTCAGCCTTTCGTCGCCCAGGTAGGCCGCCCGGAGGAGATCCAGGGAGAAGAGAATGCTGGCGTTGGAGCGGAACATGTCCGACTGCTTCCTGATCTCCTCTGCTAATTCCTTGAGCGCATCGGCTTTCTCGGCTTTCTCGGCGGCGTCGCCGGGCTCGACGAAGTCGTTCTCATAGTTGTCGACGAGGTTGTCGTCGACGTTGTTTTCATCTTCTTCGAGGTTGAGCTCGTCCAGCTTTGCCCGAATATTTGCGTCGAATTTCTCAATCTCCGCCTTCTGTAGATCTTGCTGCTGCTGCTGCTGCGGCGGCGGCTGGGCCGGCTGCTCCTGCACCGGTGGCACCAGCAGCAACTCTTTTGCGAATTTTAGAATGTCGTTGTGTTTTCTAATGACTTGACGGCTGAGGTGGCCCCCTTCCCGCTCCTTGTCCAAATTTCCCCAAAGACTGTCCAGGCCGAATGTCTGCAGCAGAGTGTCCGCCAAATTCCACTTCTTCCAGAGGTCCATGTAGTCTCTGCCGCCATCCACCGGCACCTGGTCGGAACTCAGCATGTTGCATTTTTCCAGAATGTCACTGCTGACATCGTCAATGTCTCCACCCAAAGTCAGGGAAAATTGAGTCATGCCGGCGTTTTCGTATTTAAAGCTCACGCCGCCGGTGAAAACATCTACGCTCGGCAGGCCGATGGGCCCCGGCAGGCCCGGAATGGTCATGTAGCGGCGGCCATTTGCCTTGAATGAGACGGGAGAATTGTCTGCGCCCTGCGCCGGCACCGCCTGATTCACCCCCTCCTGCGGCTGCTCACCCTCCGCCGGCGCCACCGGCCGTGCTTTCTCACTCAGCTTAGTGATGAGATCTTCCAGCCGTGCGTTTGCAGTTGCGCCGTCCAGATTGGTGCGCACGGACAGCTCCGGCTTGTCACCTTCCCCCGCGATAACCGCAATGCTCAGATCTTTCCACTCTATGCGCATTTTCAGGTTGGAAAGCTGCCCGCTTACCTTGACACCTGCCGCTGCGGTGATCGGAGGAAGCGCTTTCTTGGCCTCATCAGCATCAATGTCTGCCCCATTCTTTTTAATCTTAAAACCATCCTCATGCTCTATCAGCTCAATGAGCGCCCGCATGCCACCGGGGTGGGTTGCACCCCTGGCTATGTGATTCGCCGTTTGGATTGCCGACAGCAGCTTGTCGCTATCATCTTCGAAGGTTTTGATGCTGGCGGGCTGGATCTCATCCACCACACTTTTCGTCAGAATGCTCGCCTTTACAAAGCTAGGGGAGGTATATTCTAACGCTCGGCGAAGAGGAGCTCACGCTGAGACTGGAAAACTGTTGACTAGGTTCGAAACCGGTTGAAATGAGTTACCGTAGGGGGTAATATTCCGGTTTCCGAATTTAGCACTGTAATCCTTCGGGAATCGTTCCGTTGTAAATGTAACTTTGCTAAGAGCTGCCATGTTCATCTTCGTTGCACACGTTGCTTCGCTTATTTCCATAATTGTAATTGCCTTTCTTCCCTCCGCAATCACAACTCCATGCCCCATAGTAGGGACTTTTTTGCCTCTGTCAAGATTTTTCTCCCCCAATTTGGGGAGGAGATTTTCCGGAGACCCGTGAAAATTACGAATCTCGGGAATTTTCGTTTACTATTCCTTCTTTAAAATTGTAAAAAATTGAAGAATTTTTACTTATACGATAAGTGATCAATTTTGAGATTAATACTGATCCCGCCCCCATCGATACGGATAGGACGCCTACATCTTCTATGCCGAATATTGAAACCACAATGACCGATGCCATCAGTGCGGCCTCCAGCGCACTTTCTAACAATACAAGTTCGTCGTCGATTAACCTAAACAACAACTCAAGTAATGTCTCTTCTTCTTCTGAGCCGTCGACACTGCAGAATGTGCGGCGTGCATGGCGTAATATTGCTTGCGCTTCGGCGAACTGCTGCCTTGGCGCCGATGGCACGGTAAATCAGGACAATGCCAGAAATTTGCAGACTTTTTGGAACAATTTAAAACCGGGAGATCCACCAAACAATAGCATTCCTGGGATCGAATTCATGCAGGAGCAAATTTTGGCAGTATTGGGGAAATTAGTGGGCTCGTCAAATTCTTCCAGCAGCTCATCGAGTTCGACCAGCTCGCCTGCTAGCTCTCCACTTGCCAACAAATTGAATGGGGCCTCGGCAAAAACTCTCTCCGGCAATGGCAACAAGATCCTGAAAGCAATGATACAGGGTTTGACACTGCCTGAAAACGCAGAAAAAATATCGAAGATTTCGGAAAATTCCAACGATACTGCTGCCGCAAGCCAATGGAATGAAATTTCACTGATGATCCTGCAGTCGCTATTCACGCCACACCGGCAAATGTCGCTGCCCACGTGCAGCATAAATGCACTGATCAATGCCGAGATTTTCAACAACCCGGAGAGATTGGCAGAAATTTATCTAAATATTTTAACACATGAAGCTAAATCTAAAATCGATTTGCCAATTGAAAATGCAGGGCAATTGCAAGCGCTCAACATCGCAACAGGCGCGAATTCCGCGCATATCGTTGTGACGCCCAATCAATTCAAAAACAATCTGCAATATGTATTTAAAATTTCCGCTCTTCCCGAAAGTTCTTCCAGTTCTTCACCTTCACCATCCGATAATATTTCCAGCAGCTTTTCTTCCGTCTCTAGCTCTGCTCCAGTTGTGCCTTCCCCATCGAGCGAGATATTACAAGGCTGGAAAAACCAAGGAATAAAATATATGCAGCCTACTACGACAGCAAGCTCTGCACCAGCTACAGGAGGCCCTCAGCTACATTCGCTTGGCATCCAGATCCACGACCTGAATGATGTCTTTTTTGCAAATTTCATGGAGCAAATCTATAAAGATACCGACCAAGCTCGGGTATTTATAAATGTAAGAGAATTGTATTTTGGAATCCGCGGTGATGAATTGGACTTCGCTAACGCTATCAAGTCGTCAGATTTTCCTGTGATACAATTAGAATCGAGTGGGAGTGATTCTGAAAAAATCGATGTACCGCTTTTCACAGGCAACGAGATTGAAAAGCTGATCGATAAAGCCAAAAAATTTAATGGAAAAGGCATCCGCTACGGCTACGTAACGGTTTTTACACAGCTAAAATCACCCAACATTTCCAATGACTTAGATCCATACCATGGACACGTGGAAAATTTGGATTTTCAGAAATTCACAGACTTAAGTTTAAACAGGATTCCTGTGCGGGGAAATAGTGAATTGGGCCCACAGAAAGTGACAGACGGTCAATTTCGTAAAATTGGGGACAGAAATTGGGTCTCAGAGGACGGATATCCGAACTATCTTGGCATTGCAAAAGTAAAAGTTTTTGTACAAAATTACGTCAAAATAAAAAGAAAGAGAGATCCAGACAGTGTCTCAAAAGTGGAAGACGAAAGCGATGACGAAAAAGAAGAAACACTGTCCAAAGAACAGGAAATGTATTTTTTTGAAACCGTATCCTATTTCCCCAAAAATTCATGCTACGAAACATATGGCCCATATAAGGGATGGATGGGATTTCACAAATCTAAACTTGACAATAAATGAATTTTATAGGATGAATATAAACATGAGCTTCGGAAATATAATAATAAAAGTCGACAGTGATTTGTTTAACAAAATGAAAAAAATGTCGGAATTGCACATGTGCGGAGCTCCGTGCATTGACCCGGAGAAAATCCAACAGTCATGGAAGGATTATACTGACAGGGCATTGGAACCGATGCTGCAATGGGTGCAAACTGCGAAACCGCGCAATGGGAGTGTGTTCCAGTATGGTGAAGTAAATGAAAAATTAAAAGAGTATGAGCCTCCTCTTAGGTACGGCGTAACTTTTGTGAAAAAAATGCTGCTCCCAGAGCTATCGAAGAGAAAGGTGGAAAACGTTCCCATGGATCTCCTAGCGATACTTTACACGCTGAACAAGCCGGTTCCATGTTGTGAATGCAAGTTCCTTGGGGCCAATCTTGACGTTGATCCGGCAACTGGATTAGGAGAGGAAAACCTTTTCCTTCAGTTTAAATACGAAGAGCCAGAACAAATATGTTCTTTTCGCATACGCAATTTTCGCCGGCCAGAAATCGCAAAGGTAGAAGTGATAAAAGACTAGTAAATCCTTGCGGCGTCTGCTAGGCTCAGGACTCATAAAAAAAGTATTGACACCACTGAAAAAAGAAAGAGTGAAAAGTTTGCCAATGGAACTGATAAAAGAGGAAACTTTTGAAAAGATGAAGAGGTATTTTCCGAGGGCGCGGGGAAGGCCGCGAGTGGACGACCTGAGAGTGGTAAGTGGAATAGTGTACGTCCTGCGCAATGGGTTGCGGTGGAAAGATGCGCCGAAGAGTTATGGGCCGCCGAAGACATTATATAACCG
>JAIRYE010000013.1 GCA_031267915.1 Puniceicoccales bacterium | reverse complement strand
TGTTTCTAAATATCTCTTCACATCCTGCAAAATTCTATCTTCCACTTCAGTTCGCCTCCGCTTTGGAGAACTCTTCGCCAATTTGCAATATTCCTCCAGAACTTCTAATGCGTCAAGTTCCTTGGCTTCCTTTCCTTCATTTTCTTCTGGGACTAACACTCTAAAAATCGGCTTATCTAGTGCTGCGTAGATCGCTGCCGGAAGATTCTCATTCTCATACTGCTTGAAATTTCTCACTTCGTTCAAAATTTTTCCAAAATTTTTTTCTCTTATTTTCTCACGAGCCTTTCCGATTTTTTCATTGAAATCACTGAAGTCATCACATTTGAATGTAACACTCGGAGAGTCACTAGTTGCTTGGACATCTCTCTTATCTAATGACTTATCAACCGTAATGGTCACATGTCTTGTATTCCAGCCAAGAATATCAAGAATTTTACCCAATAATCCGCCGGTCTTGCATACCTGAACAGAGTATAATCCAAAGTTCGCAGTATAGTTGGTTGAATTTGTGTTCCACGCCTCCCTCACCTCATTCAAAAGAAAATTTTTGCTACTCATTTGACCCTCCATATATTCACCGGGGTCAAGCGTAGTTCTTTTTTTTTTTTTGCAAGGAAAAAACGCATATCCCGCGGAAACAGGGATTGGCTGCATAGAAAATTATCCATGGCCGGAATTAGTTCGGCGGCGGCTCTACTTTCGTCCCAACTCCAATCTCTCCCATGCCTATGCCCAGCTCCCGGAACCTTTTTGCCTGCGGGATGAGCCTTGATTCCGCAGAAGCTCGCATTTTGTTAAACGCTTCCACGCTGCTGGCCAGTGATTTTCCGACGCAATTGAAGTGATCGAAAAACACCTTCAGGCGGGCATACATTTCTCTTCCAATTTCGGCAATCTCCCTGGCTTCATTTGCTAAATTCGCCTGCTTCCATCCGTAGAATATTGCCTTGAGGAGGGCTATTAGGGTCGTTGGAGTGGCAAGGATCACGCGCTTATCCACGGCAAATTCCAGCAGCTCTCCGTTGCCCCGAAACGCATCGCTCAGAAAATTTTCCCCCGGCAAAAATAACACAACAAATTCCGGACAATTTTCGAACTGCTGCCAGTAGTTCTTTGATCCCAGGTCTCTGATGCGATCTCGCAGCGCCCTGCCGAATTTTTCAAGTGCATCCTGCTGCTCAGCCCTTGATTTCGCTGAAGCCGCTGCCAAATATCCGCTCAGGGGAGCCTTAGCGTCGACAATAATAGTCCGACCATTTGGCAAATTTATCACCATGTCGGGCGTGAGTTCATTTCCTTCGGCGGAAGTAGTTTTTTTCTGCTCTTCGAAATCGACGTGTTCCGTCATTCCGGCCAGCTCGACGGTTCTGCGCAGTTGCATTTCTCCCCACTGACCACGCGTCTTCGGGGCACTCAGGGCATTGCACAAATTATTCGTTTCCTCTCGCAGTGCCGCACTCGCCTGATTTGACAGCCGCAGCTGCTCCAGCAGACTGCCATATGCCGATTGCCTCTGCTCCTCGAGCTTTTGCAATTTTTCATCGAATAGTTTTAGAGTGTTTTCGATTGGCTTTACCGCATTGCCAAACCCACTGTTTGCTTCACTGGTAAGCGTACCGAACGAGTTCCTGGCAAGCAGTAAAAATGCTTCGTTGTTGTCCTTCAGCGCCTTCGCAGACAGCTGCTCAAACTGTTCCCGCAATTTTTGATTAAAAGCGTCCCTCTCCTCGATTCTCTCCTGGGACACAGCCAGGCGAATTTCCGCCTCCGCCAGTTTCTTGTGCAAACAGGTCGCTTCCGAATTTTTTCGCAGATAGGCGGCGACCACGGCAATCAAAGTAGCCCCCAGAACCGCGGAAAGTATCATTCCAGAATGGCTATTCAATTATTTGGAAAGCGCAATCACTTTCCCGTGCAGCCAGGTAAATTACTTAGAGAAATTAGGTTGTCCATTTACTTACCGAGGCCGCACTGTTTTTTTGCAATGGGAAAGTGCATTTTTGCAAAATTAAAATACGGAAAGCGGAGAGACTAGCAAGTCGGAGGCGACAGAATGGAGCGGAAAGCGGCTTTCCGCGGGCGTAGAACGGAAGCGCAGTGATTAATCCAGCAACCTGGACAGCTCAGCCACAGAGGATTCGCTCAATTCGCCAAGTGGAGACCGGCACTGGGCGGAGGAAATTATGCCCTTTGCCTCCAGTAAAAATTTTACCGGCAGCGGATTCGTTTCAATGAACAATTTGCTAATCATCGGCTGCATCGTGCGATACAGATGCAGTGCGCCACGGAAGTCTCCGGCACCCGCAAGTGCCACAAGCCTTGCCATTTCATGCGGCGTGATATTGGACATCACGCTCACGACACCAACAGCCCCCAGGGACATAAATGGCAGCGTCATGGAATCGTTTCCACTAAAAACCGCAAAATCTTCCCCCATGAGATCTGTAATTTTCTCCACGCGGGAACAATTTTCCGTCGCCTCTTTGATTCCCACTATGTTGGAATACCTACTGCGCAGGGTTGAAATCGTATCGATCGCAATCTCAACGCCGCACCTGGATGGCACAGAGTACAAAATTATCGGCCTATCCGTTGCATCCGCAATTCTACTGTAATATTCCACCAATCCAGATTGCGTCGGCCTATTGTAGTAGGGAGTGACTGCCAGCATACCACTAACTCCAATATCATGGGCGATCTTCGTCTTTCTGACTGCTTCTGTGGTGCTGCAGGATCCAACTCCGGCAAAAACTTTCATCTGTTTTCCATTGGCAACAGCAGTTTCCAAAAGAGAAATAAACTCACCGCCGGTCAGCGTCGGGGATTCCCCCGTGGTACCAGCGACAACAATGCCATCGGCCCCCCCCTCCACTTGAAAAGAGATCAGCCTTCGGAAATCATTCAAATTTATTTCCCCATCCACAAGCGGCGTAACGAGTGCCGTGTATAAACCTTTCAGAGATGTTTTTTCAGTCATTTCAGAAGAGGACGAAGCTTAGTCACAATTTTTAAAAAGCAAGCGCTTTCGCATTCGGCGGAAGAAATTGCGCGCAAGGATTAGTTATTGCCGGAATCATTTTCCGAAGACGCAGGGTGTGGACGCGCCTCAGCTCCTGAGCATCTTTGCGCCTGATAAGTTCCTGGCGTCCCGTAGGGGAATCGAACCCCTGTTGCAGGAATGAAAATCCTGAGTCCTAACCGCTAGACGAACGGGACCAACCGCTCAAGCAATACTTCAAACACCCCCATTGACAAGCTTTTTATCGAAAAGTGTAAAACTTTGGCCAGATACTTTCAGCTGAGCAGGTGACTCCCAACCAAAGACCCTTCGAAAAACTTATCGGAGAAGTGGCAGCTAGCATTGCAAAAATTTAAAACACATTACCTCGGATCTTAGCGGGAAAGGTCGATTTGCGACCCAAACCCTAGTGGAAATTTTATAAATTCCCCGGCAGGAAAATTATTTTTATTTGCAACGTGGCTTTACCATTGACATGAAAGGCTCTTTCGTTCATAGAGTCTACGGAAATAGGTGGCAATTGAGTTTATAATTGCATGCCTTTGTGAATTTTTTATCTTTTATTTGGAAATAAATTTACAAATACGCAAAAGTAAAATAGTCATTAACCATGAATAGAAAATTTATTTCAGCTGTACTTTTCATTGCCGGAACAGCCATAGGGGCTAGCGTGCTCGGATTGCCCATTGATATGCGGCTCGCTGGACTTATACCGGCCAGTCTCGTGTGCATTCTAATGGGCGTTGCAATGGGAGGAGCTCAGCTGATGATGGCAAATATTTTTATCGATGGAAAATCAAATGATCTTCCCGCCATGTTCACAGCAAAACTGGGACCCTTGGCAGGGAGATTATTTACGCTGACATACGCACTGCTAATTTTTTGCCTGCTGGTGGCATTCTGGACCGGAACCGCCGGAACTTTCAAAATATTTTCACTGGGCAATGTGGCCATGGGACTGGTTCTTATTTGTGCCGCATGTTGCCTGGAATTTGGATTTGCGTTTGCCTCTCCTCTTAATTCTTTCCTCACCTTCTGCATGATACTGACGTTTTTATGCCTGGTGGGGAAAGCCATTATCAGTGGAAACGTTAGCCCACTTGACATGATAAATTTCAAAGAAGCCGCATATGCTCTGCCGATAGTGATGTGCAGCTATGGCTTTTTCCCGGTCATCCCATTGATTTGTCGGCAGTTTAAAAATGACAAAAAAATGATCGGAAAGGCAATAATCTGGGGAGCTGCCCTGCCGATAATTTTCAATCTTACAATTTTAGCCGTAAGCTTCAGTGTCCTTAGTCAGCAGGAACTGGCAGAAGGAGCAGCCAATGGGTGGCCTGTGTTTGTCGCACTAAAAAATAAATTAAAAGTGGATTCGCTGGTAATCTGGGGCAATTTGTTTTCCATTTTTTCCATACTGTCATCCCTACTTGGAGTAACGACGTCGATGAAAGGTGCCTTCATGGGTATTTGTAAAAATCGGACGACATTGGCCCGCATCACCGAGTTGGTTGTCGTTTTGCTCGTTCCATTTTTTGTAGCCATGCTATGTCCGGGTATCTTTATTAAAATTTTGGGATTCGCCGGCGGCATTCTAGTGAATATTTTAGTTGGGCTGCTACCCATCATCGTACTCCTGAAAAATCGAATCATAAACTGGAAACATCTGCCGCTGTTCGCCATATTTTCCTATACCTTCTACGTGGAAATCTACAAACTATTCTTCCGAAGCTAGTAGCATCCAAAAACAATAGTTGACCAATTATAAAATGGCACTACAGTGCGTGCGAATTTAATTGGAAGGAAAAATTATGAGCTACGAATTACCACAGCTGGAATATTCATACGATGCCATTGAGCCCTATATCGACACAAAGACGATGGAGCTCCACCATTCGAAGCACCATGCCACATACGTTAGCAATCTGAATAAATTGCTGGCGGAAGTTGGACACGCATCCGGCGAGTCAATCGAAAAATTTCTGGCATGGATGAGCGAGCTTGGGCTTCCAGACTCCCATCTCGAGCGCATAAAATTTAACGCTGGTGGACACCACAATCATTCGCTGTTCTGGACAGTAATTTCTCCGAGCACCGGAAACAATGAGCCCAATGGAATTCTCGCAGAGGCGATTTGCAAATCATTTGGAACATTTGAAGATTTCAGAGAAACATTTGAAAAAGCAGCGCTGTCACACCTGGGAAGCGGCTGGGTATGGCTGTGCGTCGACCAGGCAAAAAAACAGAATCCGAACCATCTATTTGTTTGCTCAACCCACGACCACGACGCTCCTAACATGGGAACATACTCGCAGCGACCGGGAACTCCAATACTACTTTTGGACCTGTGGGAACACGCCTACTACTTGAAATACAACAACCGGAAGGCGGACTATATAAAAAACTTTTGGCCCATAGTTAATTGGAAAAAGGTTGCAGAGTATCACGCGGATGCTAGCGTAAATCGGCATGATTGATCACCTATCCGACTGCATACAAAGATATCCCCAGTTAGCAATTTGCAGAGATGATATCCGAGGTGCGCACGACACAATTGCAGAGACGTTTAAAAGCGGCGGAAAGCTGCTAATTTGTGGCAATGGCGGTAGTGCGTCCGATTCGGGACACATGGCCGGAGAGCTGCTGAAGAGCTTTGCCATGCAGCGAAAAATTGATGAAAGTGTGCGAAAGATCGTCGGAGACGCCATCGCTGACAATTTGCAGGGAGCTCTGCCGGCTATTTCCCTTCCGGATATGGTTGCCATCAATACGGCATACGCCAACGATTGCAATCCGCAGTACTGCTTCGCACAGCTGGTGTATGGACTGGGGAATGCCGGGGATTCTCTGCTCTGCATTTCCACATCCGGCAATGCAAAAAATGTCATTTCCGCTGCCATTGTTGCAAAGGCAAAAGGCATGCGAGTCATCGGCTTGTCCGGAGCGACCGGAGGCAATCTTGCGGAACACTGCCATCCCTGCATCAAGGCCCCCGAAGTCAAAACTTTCAAAATTCAGGAACTACATCTGCCGATCTATCACACCATCTGCCTAATGCTGGAAGAAACTTTCTTCGCAGCATAGGGGCTATTGCAGAAAAAATGTGGCGGCGGATAGCACGTCGGCTGGCTGTATTGACGCCAGATTTTTATCCGCAGACTGGATCACGTGATTGCTTTCGCTCCCGATTGGATAGGGCCCAAACATTTTAGGATCCGTTGGGCCAAATAATGCAACCAGAGGAATTCCAATGGCAGCCGCCAGGTGGACCGGCGCACTGTCATTCCCAATGACCAATGCGGCTTTCTTGACCAGATGAATGGCATCCGTCAGGGAAGTTCTTCCGGACAAATTGCAAACGTTCGGAATATTTTTCCCAACACTGAAAAATTCTGTGGAGGCAATAACCGTACGAAAGCTCGGAAATTTTTCCGCCAACATAATGGCAAGCTTGCTAAAATACGGCCATCTTTTTTCCATTCGCCTGCTCTCGGGAAAAAGTAAAATCATTGGGGGGTCTGCAGCCTCTCCAATGCGCGGTAAATTCTTTACCGTTGGGCTCGGGGAAATGGCAAATTTAAGCTTCGCTCTCAACTTCGGCTCCAGTCCCAATTCAGGTAAAAATTGCAGCAGTATGTCGATGGCGTGGGGAAATGGTTGCTCCGGAAGTGGAATTTTTTTGCCATAGGCCAGCCAGGCAAATTCCCTGGCGTCCGACCTCCCAATTTTTTTCCCAGCTCGCGCAAAGTAAGTCATGATGCCCGTGCGCGCCAATCCCTGCATGTCAAAAACGTAGTCATAGTGAAATTTTCTTATTCCCAGAATTAATTTCACGAATTTCCGAAAACCACCTCCCCGGTGAAACGGAAATATGTTTTCCGCGATGGATGATGCTCGCACGATATCAGCAAAGCAGTCACGCACGACCCAGTCGATGGAAACATTTGGAAGGCAATCCTTTATGATGGCAGCCACTTGCAACCCGTGGATAATATCCCCGAGGCTGGAAGGTTTAATTATTAAAATTTTTGTCCGCTGATCCATTGGACTCACCGTTCCGACTTTAGGGGACGATTAATTAGAGCATTTACGGCATCTCCGAGGGGTTTTCTTAGGAATAAAATGGCATGCAATTCCGCCATTATTGGAGCAGAGATTCCTTTTTTTTCGCAAATCAGGTGAAATGCTTTCGTGGTCTTATACCCCTCAACGGCTGACTTTTGCGTTGCAAATATTTTTTCCACGCTTTCTCCCCTGCCAAGGCTCTCCCCAAACGTGCGATTTCTGCTCCACGCCCCCATGCATGTGGCAATAAAATCTCCAAATCCGCTCAGCCCGTAGAAGGTTTCGGTTCGCCCACCCAGTGCAACCCCGATGGCCACCAACTCCTTCAGCGAACGCGTCAAATAGGCCGCCCTTGAATTGTCTCCCAAATTCAACCCATCGCAAATTCCTGCGCCAATTGCATATGCATTTTTCAGGCATCCCCCCAGCTCAGCGCCCTTCACATCGGTGCTGCTGTAGATGCGTATTTTCTCGGAATTAAAAGCCTCCTGCATTGCATAAATTTTTTCCGATTCGGTGGCGAGAACCATGGCAGCATTTTTCCCCTCTGCTATTTCCCTGGCATTGGTTGGTCCGGCAAGAACTCCATATTCAAAATTTGGCAGCATTCTTCCAATTAAATCGGAAGCCACCTCAAGATTTTCGTTCTGGATGCCCTTGCACAGGGAAATGAGAATGGGCAACTCATCCATTTCCTTCGAAAATTCCCCTAAACTTCTGCAAAGATCTTCCATGCCAACCGATGGGCATGCCAAAAATGCCACATCCGCATTTTCCAGCCCGACGGCCACATCCGTCGTAATATTTATTTCCGCCGGCAATGAAATTCCGGGGAGAAAATCAACATTTTCACGATGTTTTATAATTTTTTCCGCCTGCTCCTCGAACTTTGGCAGCAGAGTCACTCCATGGCCGATTTGCCTGCAGTAGTGAGCAATCGCTGTTCCCCAGGCTCCGGCACCAAATATGGAAATGTTCATGGCATTGCCCCGTGACTCTATTTAATTTCTATCCCGCCGCGACCGGGTTGGGGATACAGCTGCTCCCCATTCGCTTGCTTTATCAGTAAAAACTCTCCACTGTCGTAGAAAATTTGAATCGGCTTTGCGTGTGTAATTTTTCTTACACTTCCGGATTCCAAGTCCCCGGAGAATAATTTTGTTCCGGAGGATTTTTCTCGCACAACAACTTTCACGTGTCCCGTTGCAATTAGCGATACAGTGGATTGACTGGGAACACTTGATACTCCGCTCACCTGCTCGCCAAGCATCTCAGTGGAAACGCTCCCGCGTGGAAAAATTTTGCAAAGAATCAGAATGATCACCAGAGCGCCTAGGAAAAATACCAGAATTTTCCCATGGGGCTTTCCAGCCAAACTTTGCCTAATTCCATCCCAGAGAAATTTTAATTTTTTCTGAACTGGAATGTCGTCATTCACACTAACATTGGAGTTTTCCTCCTGCTCTTTCTCTCCGGCAATTATCGTGTTATAGGAAATTCTCTTGCCGATTTTCGAATTCAGCACCTCAAAATCTCTTATGGGGCAGTTCGCCATCACCGCATCGACGTCAAGCCTCAGATATTTCGCATAAATTTTGATGAATCCGCGCACATAAATTTCTGGCAATCCGAAATCATATTCGCCATTTTCAATGCACGCCAGATAATCGTGCCTGATATTCGTCGCATTGGCCACCTCCTCAAGGGTAATCCCGGATGCATTCCTCGCATCGATAAATTGTTTGCCAAAATCGCTACTCATGGCAATGACAGTAGTCCTATCGAAAATTTTTTCAACGGCAATTTTAAAGTTTTTCAACGGCATCGAGCAAAGCGGAAAAGTTTCAACTAAAAACAAAGGGATTTGTCTTTATAAAAATAATTAAAGTCAAGGAATTTTCGCTCACCAATGGCTGCAAAAAGAAGGGAAAAGTTGTCCACAGGGTAATGTTAATAACTTGTTAATTTCTTCTTCTTGATTTTTGCATGCCCAAATTGATCATCGCGGCAATGTTTCTTTTTCTCCCATTAAATTTTTTTGAATTTTCCAGCTGCAATCCGCATAAACAAAAGAGTCACCTGAAAAAATCGCATAAAATTTGCAAAAATAATAATTTTAGATTTGCCGAGAAGACTTCCAATATTAATTGGATAATTGTGAGCATAACCGTGTGAACAACTTTTAATTTTTACGCCATGAGCATGAGCGCCCTAGTCAATTCGTCACTTTGGAATGTTGTTCGCAACGACTTCAAAAACAGATTTCCCAGTGATACTTTCCGCTCCTGGTTTGAGCCCCTATACGTCATCGAAGAAACGGCCGATTCGATAGTTTTTGGGGTGGCAAACAGCTTTACCGCCATCTGGCTACAGGAAAACTACCTGGATATAATCGCCAAATGCCTCTGCGCATCAGCAGGACGGGAGATAAAAGTTTCGTTTAAAATACAGGAAAGAGCTGGTCCGGAGGTCCATGAGCCCGCTGCGCGCCATAAATCTTCACCAAAGCAGGAAGATGCGCAGCTTGGCAGGTATGAAATTCCAATGATTCTGAATAAGCAAAATACCTTTGAAAATTTTGTCGTTGGATCAGGGAATCAGATGGCGCATGCTGCCTGTGTGGCGGTTGCAAATATGCCGGGACGCGCCTATAATCCACTCTTTCTGTATGGGGATACGGGGCTTGGGAAAACACACCTGATGCAGGCAGTGGCACACAATGTCCTGAGCAAGTCGAAAAAAATGAATGTCGTGTACACATCCACGGAAAAATTTACCAATGAATTCATCGCCGAATTGCAAAAAAACAACCTGAGTTCATTCCGTAAAAAATATCGCCACGTTGACATTTTGCTCATCGATGATGTCCACTTTTTGTCGGGGAAAGAACGAATTCAGGAAGAGTTTTTCCACACATTCAACGAACTGTTTGAAGCGCAGAAGCAAATAATTTTGAGCAGTGATCGCCCGGCATCAGAAATTGCAAAATTGGAAAATCGCCTCGTCTCAAGATTTCAGTGGGGATTGGTTGCTGACATTCAGGCCCCGGATCTGGAAACTAGAATTGCGATTCTCGACAAGAAAGCCACTGCAATGAATCTGGACCTGCCGCGCGACGTCATAGAAAAATTGGCGAACAAGGTCTCCAGAAACGTGCGCAAGTTGGAGGGAGCACTGAACAGAATCGCCAGCTATGTCTCCATCACCAAAGCTCCCATAAATTCCGAACTCGCGGAGCACATTTTGCACGATTTGTTTTCCGAAGAAGCCATTGAAATTACCATTGAATCAGTACAGAAGCAAGTTTGCGCACACTTCAAGCTATCCATGGACGACATGGTAGGCAAAAAACGTCCTGCAAATATCGCTTTCCCCAGGCAAATTGCAATGTACCTGTGCCGAGTGTTGACAAGTCGATCACTGGCAGATATCGGGACCGGATTCGGAGGTCGAGACCACGGAACTGTGATTCATGCGTGTAAAACTGTGGAAAACACAATCGAGCACGACGCTTCCCTGAAGCGGACAGTTGAAATTTTGCAGAAAATGATCCAGCGAAATCCCTGAAACTCCTGGATTCTCGAATTTTTCTCCCCGCCCATCCGATCCTCTGGCAGCAGACAGTATGTGCCCTATTCCATTGCCGAGCTAGTGCAAAAAATTGAAAATTGAAATAATTTTCATTGACAAGATTAGTTTATCCGCATATGCATTGCCACAGTAGTTGAATCGCACGCAAACCGCACTTCGGGGAAAATTTTATTAGGCAATGGAGGAAACACTATGGATACTATTAATACCTACCGGAGTGATCCAGTGACACTCTTTACCACAGCTGATGGTGCAATATCTTGCATTTCTAGCCAGAGTATCGCAGATGAGTTCAACAAGCTTGGGAGCCTCGATCGAGAAGACGTGATAGAATCACTTAGAGATACGGCGACACGATTAAATTTCGGAGAACCTCGCGATATAAACACTGCTATGACCACTCATTTCAGAGGGGTGTCAATGCAAATGTCCGCCATTAAAACACCTCTTGGCGAAAGATCCGCAGAGGAAACAAAATTTTGCATTCGGAGCTATGAATTTACCGCACGCGTACATCCGCCCTATGTGATGCAGGCACTTGGCTGGCTTTGACATTTTTCTAAAAATTTTATTGACACGCAAAAATCGCACCGTACACTCCACCTCCCGTGGATGCGGAAAATAGTACGTATACTGTTGATGCAACTAAGTTCATTGCTACAAATCCCGCTGTTTTTCACAATCTACAGATCGTCGTAGCAGATCTTAACAATGAAGCGGTAGCCTTTTTTAAGGACATAGCACATAAGGCAATAAAAAATACCACCGGCAAGCCGACTCCTGTATCGAAGTCTCTCAGCGGGGTAGAACAGCCACGGTGCTCACCAGCAAAAATGGCAAAGATAACAATGGTCTTCAAATTTTTATAGTCAGCGGTGTTGATATTATCGAACCTCAAACGTCCTATACCATAGCTAATGAGGATGACACAAGAGCCCAGATAGAACAGGCATACGCCAGAGAGGAAGCACATAAGGCAAAAGCCCTTGAACTTTTGGAGAAACTCAAACAACATGGTACACAACGGAAGAGCTGGACCATTGGAAACGACCTGGAGCAGCTGAGAGGCAATCATGAAGGTATTTGGACTCTGAGGATAAACGACACAGATAGGCTTGCCTTTACTATAAAAAATAATGAAATAACCATCTTCCACGTAAAAGGACATTATCCCCCGGAGAAAAAATAATCCCGCTGCTGTCCCAGTTCCGGGAAAATTATTGCTTATCGAGCGCGGATCGTTTTGGTTCTATCCCTATGCTTGATTTTTTCAAAAAAACCTTTGGACGAGTTAAAAGTTCTGCCGGAGGTTTTATTCATTCCCTTCTTTCGCCTTCCATCGATGAAAGCTCCATAAAATCAATCAAAAACATTTTTCTTGCCTCCGATTTCGGTGTCGAAGTGGCAGATGAAATCATTGGAGAAATAGAAAATAATCTGAAAAAGAATAAAGAATTGAGCAGGGAAAACGTCATTCACACGGCATCCATGATTTTGAAAAAAACCCTCCAGGGGGCCGAAGCAACCCTGGACATGGAAAGCCAAAAGCCACAGGTCATCTGCCTGGTCGGAACAAACGGATCTGGCAAAACCACAACGGCCGCAAAGCTTGCATATTTCTACGAAAAGCTCGGGCAAAAGGTGCTGCTCGGAGCATGCGACACGTTCCGCGCCGCCGCCAATGAACAACTGAGTAGCTGGGGGGAAAAACTGTCCCTTGACGTCATCGCAAGTCAGCATGGAGCTGATCCGGCTGCCGTCGCATTCGATTCCTACAAAGCTGCAATTGCAAGAGGAAAAGACATTCTAATCCTGGACACAGCGGGAAGACTGCACGTCAAAGCCAACCTAATGGCGGAGTTGCAAAAAATCTTCCGCGTCTTTAGAAAAGCTAATGCTCAACTTGTTTTGAACGTTTGGTTCGTCGCCGACGGAACGCTCGGAGGCAACACCATGGAAGCGGCAAAAACATTCCACAGCAGCGTCGGTCTCAGCGGACTAATCGTAACGAAACTGGATGGCACCAGTTCCGGAGGAGCACTGGTCGGCATATACAAAAATCTGCGCATTCCAATTTACTTCATTGGCACCGGAGAAACTCCCGAATCGCTGGAAAAGTTTTCAGCGGATAAATACGTCGCTGGGATTTTTTCTCCCAACGGCAAGCGAAAAAATTAGCCCAGAAATTTTTCCGGCGCCTGGGCATTTTTCAGCTGAAGAACTCATTTTCCGCCTTTTCTCTGGCAATTGTCGTATGGGCTCCGTGCCCCGGGATAACGATGGTTTCTTCCGGAAGGGTTAAAATTTTATTTTTGATGCCTTCAATGAGCAGATCTTCATTTCCTCCGTGGAAATCGGATCGCCCTATGCAACCCCGGAACAGCGTATCTCCGGTGAAAACACAGCCCAGGGTTTTCATGTAAAAAGTCACACCACCCATCGTATGCCCCGGAACCCAGCGACATGCGGCTTCAAACCAGTTGCTAATATTTAGCACACTGCCATCTGTTATCTCCCCATTGACTTTGCACGGCACCAGTTCCTCTTCAATGCTAGCGAATGCCGCCATCACTTCCGGATGTTCAATGAGAGGCTTGTCCAGTTCGTGGGAATACACCTTCGCCCCAAGTTCCTGAAAAATGTGCCCATCACCAATGTGGTCCCAGTGGCCATGTGTGCAAAGCGCAGCAATAATTTTTGTTTGGGGGGATAAAATTTTTTTGCTCTCAGCAAATGAGCCAAATGACGGGTCAATTACTATGGCTTCCCCGCAATTTGCGTTTTCAATGAAGCCAGTGTTGGTATCGAGATGCCCGCATTTCACAGCAAAAACACTCAGTCCTCCATTGGATGTAACTAAAAATTTCGACGCACTCATTTCAGAAAATTTCCACAATAACTTTACCTGCAAATTTTTCACCGCCGGTAAGCTGTGACATACTATGAAGTTTACACGTTTTTAAAAGCTTTAAATCCTCCAGGCAATCTCCCCCTTTCAGGTAGAAAATTCTGCCATTTGGATTCAAAAGCTTTTGCGCATACTTGCTAAAGTCCACCAGGTTTGTGACGGCTCTGGCAACAATTTTATCAAATCTGCCGGGAAGCGCCTCCGCCCGTGAAGTTATCGCCCTAGCATTTTCCAATCCAATTTCTCCGATCATGGCATTCACCGCTCTGATTTTTTTCCCAATCGAATCCACAAGTGTAAAATTTGTGCTGCCACAGGCGATCGCCAGAGGAATTCCAGGCAATCCTCCACCCGTCCCGATATCAAGGACAGTTTCGCCGGCGGAAAAATTGGCTACCCTTGTGATTGCCAGACATGGAATGATGTGCTTTTCGATGAAATTTTTAACATCTTTCCTCGAGACAAGATTGATTTTCTCGTTCCAATTTTTGAGCAATCTGGAGTACTCCAGCAGCTGTGAGATTTTAGCATCGTTCAGCTCCGCAAAGATCCTGTGAATTAAGTCCTCCTCCTCCATCGGAAAACAAATACTATTCCCCCAAACAAAACTCAACCAAGTTTTCAGAAAAATTTATTCAGCTGCTGCCACTGAGCCAGCGAAATTTCTTCCGGTCGAAGGTTCGTTGAAATGCCGTGCTCTAGCACCCATGTCCGCACTGCGGCGCACTTTCCCTTCGTCGCCCAGGCGATTTGCTTCCTCCGCCTTGTGAAAATTTCCCCGATGGCCCGCTTCGCTTCAGCCCCGAAGAGAAATGGATTGTCATTTTTCGTTAATTTAACTATGGTCGATGCAACCGCAGGCTTCGGATAGAATGAAGAGCTGGAAATTTTGTGAACACAAGCTCCTCCATAGGCGGATTGCAAAAATATCGCCAGTGGACAAATTTTATCTGAATTTTCTTTTCCCAGGAATCTCTGCGCGACTTCATCCTGCACAATCAAAACCATGCTGTCCGGCAACTTTCCGCAGCTTAAAATTGCTCCAAGCCATGGGGACGAAATCGCATAGGGTAAATTTGCCACCACCTTGCAATTTGAAACCTCCTCCGGCAACCCGGCAAGTGGAAATTTTACAGCATCGGCACACCGTACGTGAAAATTGGTACAATTCGCAAACCTGGTCTCCAAAAAATCAAAAAGCCGTCTGTCTATCTCGGTGGCGAATAAGTTCGCGCCGCCGCGCAAAATTTTGTCCGAAATTGCACCAAGCCCAGCTCCAACTTCAATTACATTGTCACACTGCCCCACACCGGCAACGGCCACCAGTTTATCAACAATATTGCCGTCAATCAAAAAATTTTGTCCGAGCCTCCTGGATGGATGAATCCTGAGATTTTCCAGATTATGCCTTGTCCATCCGAATAGTGACGCCATGGGTAGCATAAAAACTTACAGCGCCTCACCCTCGAGACCTATCCCCTTCTCGTGCTGCTCCTTCATCTCGTGAACCCAGCGCAAAACCTCCGCAACCGGGTCAATTAGTTCCGTCGGAATAAACGTCATGACTTCGCCCACATCCATTAGGGAATGCGCCAGGGGAACGTTGCGCATTATGGGAATATTATTTTCCCGCGCAACGCGTATCATTTCCTCAGCCACCGGCCCCTGCCCAGAGGCCAAAATTATCGGGAGCGAAGTCCCCTGAGCTTTAAAATCATAGTATATGGCAACAGCTATATGCTCCGGATTTGTTATCAGAGCACTCGAATGCTTCGTTTTGTGTGGAGCGTCCTGTTCGGCCATTTCACGATGCAGCTGTCTGCGTTTTCCCTTAATTTGGGGATCTCCCTCCATCTCCTTGTATTCGCGTTTGACCTCATCCTTGGTCATTTTCATCTTGTTCATGAAGTCGCGCTTTTGAAAAATAAAATCGATGCAGGCGACAACGGTGTAGGCAAAAATTACGTTGTAGGCAAACCTCCGCATTATCGGACCGAGAATGTCTATTATTTCTTTCAGGCCACCAAATGGCAGCAGCAGCAGATCTCTTATGACATTTTTTATCACCAGGTAAATCAGGATCCCAAGGAATAGAATTTTAAATGAAGATTTCAGAAATTCGAACAGATTTTTTTTGGAAAATATTTGCTTCAACTTTTCAAATGGATTGATTTTTTTTATATCCGGCTTTATGGGCTCAGTTGTCATCAAAAACCCTATTTGTGCACAATTTCCCAGAACTGCCATGAAAATACAAATTCCCACGGCCGGTAGAACCAACTTGAGTGCCTGGATAAAAATACCGGCCAGGACGTTCACATATGCCATTCTAAAGTCCTCTGACAGATACTGAACTGGAAATACCATCATTTCTCCTATCCTTCTGGTGTGACGCGTCCAGCCAACCCCTATGTAGGAAAACAAACCTATCAGCAGCAGAGTGGAATTGACATCCGTACTCTTTGACACCTGCCCCTTTTTTCTGGCATCCCGCAGCCTTTTTGGCGTAGGCATTTCTGTTTTTTCACCACTCATTTACTTGACGAAGATATTAACAAATTCCAGGAGCTTGCTCGATCTGGTAAAATATTTTTCAAAAAAATATAGAAGGAAGGTTAAGTACATCAGCAGAAACATCATCGATAGCCAGCTCTTTATTGGCATCGCCAGGAAAAAAACATTCAGTTGTGGAGCAAAACGATTCACCATCCCCAGCCCAAATTCCGTCAGAAACAGCACGATCAGAATGGGAGCCGCCAGGCAGAAAATTGCGATCATCAGCTGATTGAGCAACCCATTGAAAAATAGTGCAAATTTCCCATCGAATATGGAAACATATGAAAACACCGGCCAAATTTGATATGTTTTATACACGAGGGTTAAAAAAAATAGAAATCCTCCCGCTGAAAAAAACGCGACGGACATCATTTGTATCAAAAAACTTCCCATCAGCGACGTTTGTGACCCTGCCATGGGATCAAATATTGTTGCCATTGAAGCTCCCCGCTGCACATCTACCACAAAGCCCACTCCCTCTGACACGTAGAAGATGAAACCGGAAATAAATCCCAAAACAATTCCTATCACCGCCTCTTTAATTAGTACAAAACCAAGCATTAGAATGGCAAATTCTCCGTGTGGAAGCGTTGGAAGCACAAGCGGAAACAGCGGCAAACAAAGTGCCAGTATTGTGACATTCCTTCCGGTGCCCACTATAAATTGACGGGAAAAAAATGGAGCAACTGCCAGCGCAGCCCCCAGGCGCACCATCGATGCGATCAGTAGCGCACAAACATTTGCTATATCCTTTACCACCAAATCCATCGCAGATCACCTAACTAGCATTGGGAAATCAGTGAATAGATAACTGGTAAAGCCCAACACTTCATCTCCTATCCAATAGGTCGTCAGTGCCAGCACCATGATTACGAAAATTAATTTCACCGCAAATCCAAGAGTTTGCTCTTGAATTTGCGTCAATGCCTGCAGTAAACTAATGAATAATCCCACCGCCGTCGCCACCAAAATTGGAGGCATGGAGAGGACAAGTACCATAAGCAACGCCTTGGACGTCACGTTTAAAACTAACGATTCAGTCATAATCGAGCACTAAAGGCCTGCATTTAACTGAATTTTTTTTAATAGACAACACTAAATACAATCCCAGATGCAGAGAAAAATATTACCACTTCCATTTGAAATCCAGCATTTATTTTTACAAATTCATTGACTCCATCGCCAAAAAAGACACCAGCATGCACATGCCAAATGACACATTTTTCCGTAAACTCGATGTGCGAGTATTGGGGCTTAAACGAAAATATTTCGATAGTCCAGTGCGCTCATCTGTGCGAATGCTTTTGTGGTCTCTGCGTGAATTTTGGAGAGCATTATTCAGAAAAGTACTGAGTTTCATGCGCTCAGTAAAGCGGCAACCTGTACTAACTCGTGAAGACGAACCTGTACTAACTCGCGAAGACGATAAACTTCGCATTTGCATTATTTTCACTGGAGGCATAGGGGACAAGTTAATGTATGGACTAGCCGTAAAAGAGCTGGCAAAGCGCATAGACTGTGAATATCTCATTGAAGTAGTATCTGACTATGCGAAAACCGCGCCAGAGTTGAAACTTGTTTTTAGCGGCTGGGACATTCTGACAGTTAAGGAAGAACAGCCCGCCCCAAATGAAATCTATGATGTTGTGCTTAGAGCCGATAGAGTAATACTTGTACTTCACTGCGATCACACACGTGTTGCAAAAAAATCACCCTGGCTGGATTTTTTTTGCCAGGAAAATGAAAAATTTTCCAGAAAATATTTCCATCTTGTGGGCGAGCCAATGGGGGTACATGCCCTGCTTGAGCAGTGGGTCATTTTGAAATCTCAAAAGCGCATACAGCAACCGGATATGCATGGACTTTTGGGAATTGGCGATAAATCTCATACACTTTTGTGTATAAAATCAGAGGATCTGCAATTTTTGGAAACACTTGGGCTAAAAAATACGCAGTACATAACAATCCAGAGAGGAATTCATCACTGTCACAATCTGCGCAATAACACTCGATCATGGCCCGTCAGACACTACGAAGAATTCGTAGGATCGTTCCGTAAAACTTTTCCGAATGTAAAAATAGTGCAACTCGGATATTCCAGGGAGATTTGCAATAGCATTGCCGGTGTTGACATCAATCTAATCGGGAAAACCTCACTGGACCAGCTCGCTGTCGTGCTTAAGCACTCGCTATTCCACCTAGATGGAGATGCCGGAATGGTTCACATGAAAAAATTTTTGAACGGCAGATCCATCGCAATGTTTGGACCAACGTCCGCTGAAGTTTTCGGCTACACGGGAAACATCAACATTACCGGCAATGGTTGCCCAAGCTGGTGCGAGTGGCTAACGGCAGACTGGAATGAAAAATGTCTGCGCGGATTCGATGAGGCACCGTGCATGGCATCAATTACGCCGGAAGTGGTAATGGAAGCGGCAAAGAAGATCCTCGGGGAAAGAAAAAAATATTCCTGCGCTGTGGCTGACCGGAATATCGAAAAGAGCAAAATCGCCGACTACATTTTATCCAGAAGCACTGATCCGAAAATTAAAATTGTTGATATTTTCAACGAAAATGGCCTGACTCTGGCGATGGAACTGCGTAAAAATTTTGACGACATCACTGTTTTTGGCAGCAACTTCAAGTGGAATTCCTTTTCAAAGGCACAAAAAGATGGATTGAAATTGGAATACGGCTGTCTCTACAATATTTCCATGCCCGATGATTCCAGCGACGTCGTTATCTGGCAAAACAGTAATCATTCCCTAGCTGCCACGGAATACATTCTGAAGGAACTGCTGAGAATACTGAAACCCGAAGGCATTCTCATCATTTCCGGTGCGCTTTTTAGTGAAACGGAGCTGGAACAATTCAACCTGAATTCCGGTAGTTTTTCCCTGAATGGGAAGGCAACGGTCATCACAAAAACACTGAAAAATTGCTAGTTCCAGCATTTTGCTGGCCTGATGATAATCCTCCTCGAAAAATCACTTCCGACCGTGAAGAAAATTTTCAGGCCGCATCTATCCAGGAAGCCATGCAGCAGCTCCGGCCATTCCGCAACCAGGCAGTAGGGAGGGATTAAAAAATCCTCCAGCATTAGACCATCTGTCGCTTGGGGAGAGCCATCCAGGCGATAGGCGTCCAGATGCAAAAGTGTAACAACTCCGGAGTATATATTTAAAATATTAAAGGATGGGCTGCTCACGTTCGCATCCATCCCAAATCCTTCCGCCAGGCCTCTGACAAAAGTTGTTTTCCCGGCACCAAGACCGCCAATCAACGCAATTGACGAATTCGCTGGCAAAAATTTAGCAACTTCCCTGGCTAAATTTTTTGTTTCATTCGCAGTTTTGCAAATAATTTCCCTCTCAACTAGCTGCTCCATGGAATGCCGCTCCGCAAAGAATAATAATCATATTAGTCGCATTGAAAAATGAGTGAATCAGTATGGGCTCACGAATATTTCCGCTGCGTTCGTAAACATTAACCAGTAGCATGCTCATGGCAAACAGCGGAAGAAACAGGTAAATATTATTGTGCAAAAGCGCAAACATAAAGGCCGTGGCTATGTTTGCAACGCGCCCAGTGGTCATGCCCTTCAGAGCTCTATAGGTAAATCCACGAAAGAAAATTTCCTCAATGATGGGGGCAAACACAGCAGCTTGTATCGCAAAAAGCACTAGGCAATTGCCGCTTGCATTGCGACAAATTTCTACGGCAACCTGTTCTTTCCTTGGAATCGTCAGCTGGCCAAGGCAGTACTCCCAGATTGCAGCACAAATACATACCAGCGGAATTAGTACTCCGGCATTGTAAATTGCTGATCCGAGAAATTTGATGGGGGAGCGGGCATGCCTTGGCGCATCGCAGCGGAAAAGTTTCCATCTGCATGCCCCCCAAAGCACCAGTAAAACACTGATCCCCTGAATAACAAAGAGCTTAATCGTCTGCACATTGCCGGATTTCTCTGCCATCGAAAATTCAAATTTCATGGAAACAAAATGAACCAGAGCAGCTAAAACTACATTGATCAAAATGTAGGCTGGAAAAATGAGAAAAAAACTTGCGACACCCATGCGCATTCCCTCCACTCCCACGGGAGCCGCCGGCCTAGTTGCTAACCGATGTAGCAGACAAATGATAAAAAATATCGCAAAACAGAATATGGCAAAACGATGGGGATCCATTTCGGGGGAAAATGCTGACGTTGAAAATTTAGTCAAGCGCGTGAAAATTTATCCAACCATTCGTTATTTTTTATGGCACTCCGCAGCGCATCATCGACAAACAGCGCATCGTATTTTGCGCGCCGTCCGGGACCTGTGTGTGCCGGCGTTTGCCCGGGGTCAATCTTTTCCAATTGCTGGTAAACAACGCAGAGCAACGCTTCTGCTATCATTGTTCTGTCAATGCCCAAATCCAGCAGCCGTGGAATTGCACTCCCTGTGCCATTCGCATGCAATGTTGACAGGACGCAGTGCCCAGTTATTGCCGCTCGAATTGCAAGATCCGCCGTCTCTCTGTCCCGTATTTCTCCGACGAAAATCACATCCGGATCATGGCGCAGAAACGCACGCAGGGCATTGGAAAATGAAAATCCTATATCGGAATTTATGCTGCTCTGGGAGAGGCCGTCAATTCTCTGCTCGACGGGATCCTCGCATGTTAAAATTTTTATTTCATCACTTTTGATTTCACGCAAAACACTGTAGAGCGTCGTGGATTTGCCACACCCCGTCGGTCCAACAAATAGCGTCAATCCACTCTTCTCGGTTATATTTTTTAGAAAATTTTTAAGTGGAACGTCATCCCTCATCAGCTCATCGAGGGCAAAAAATTCAGCATCATTGTTCAGTATTCGCAGCACCACACTTTCCCCGAACTGCGTCGGCAAACAGGATATGCGGAATTCAATTTCTCCCTCCCCCAGAGGATACGCAATGCTTCCATCCTGTGGCAATCTGGTCTCGGAAATATTTAGACTGGCCAACACTTTCAGGCGAGAAAAAACCGGCCTTGCAAGCTCACAATCGCAATCATCCAGGGTGGTGAGCTCGCCATCAATGCGGTAGCGCACAACAAATTTTTCATCAAAAATTTCGAAGTGAATGTCCGAAGCATGTAGCGCAACGGCCTCCCTAAGAATTTTATCCACAAACAGCGCGATCGGCCCGTCCTTTTGAAAAATGATATTATCCGTCATCTCTATAAAATTGTGGCGATTTCGTCACCCATTAGAACGTAGGTTTCCATCCCCCGCGAGGTATTGTCCAAAACATCAGCCGAAAATTTGACGCGCCCCTTTTCAAATATGAGAATTACCGTCGATCCTCCGAACTTAAAGTATCCTTTTTCCTGCCCCTTCAGGGCGGGTTTGTCCGGCGCAAATGTCTGCTTTATCGTGCCAACGCAGGTTGATCCAATTTCGATCATCAAAATATCGCCGCAAATATCCGTGTGCAGAAGCGTGGACATGCGCTTGTTTTCGAGGAAAGCATTCATCTTTCCGGCCATTGCAATCGGATGAACTGCAGCATATTCTCCATTTACTAGGAACGTTTTTCCTGGGACACATGCGACGGGGAAATGGAACCTGTGGTAATCTGCCGGGCAAAGTCTCGAAATCAAAATGCTCCCGCCGCGAAATCTATCGGCAATTTTTTTATCCATGGTCAAGTTCTCAGCTGACAGCTGCTCCCCCTTTATGAAAAAGGGTGAAAAATTTTGCATATCACGGTAAGCCAAATGCCTGCCATCTGCCGAAGCACTCACGCCGTTTGGCTTTGGAGAAATCGGACGCGAAAATGGCTTCAATTTTCTGTAAAAAAAATCATTAAATGACTCGAAATCATCTACTTTTTTTTCGAAGGAATCACTCCTCAGTTTAAATTTTTCAATGAATGGGATTATTCTCGCCCTGCTGAGCGAACTCGAGGCAAATTTCCCCGCCAGTGTTGAAAATATTTTTCGCTTGATTAGTGGAGCTATTGCCAATTTGCCCACGCCCGTCGAGTAGGCAAAATTCATCCACCATCCAAAAAAAACTTCCTCATTTTCCACAGCATTTGTGTAGCGATTAAACAGCAAAGTTTTTTTCATCTTCCCGGGAAGAATAATCGCTGCGGGATGAAAATCAATAGTCAAACGCGTCCCGGCTGGATTTTTACCGAAAGTGTCGCAAATTTTCTGCGCCCGGAAGTGGTATTCAATGCCTGACGGAATGAAATAACAAAGATTTTTATGTGTCGACAAATTGCCAGCGGCGTGCATAGTGCCCAAAAAAATAAATGCCAGGCCCTGAAAAAATAAATTTCGAAAGCGTAGTGGTGCTATGCGGTGGCGGATCATCGTCTGAGCGCGAAATATCGCTGCTCTCCGGTGAAAATGTCTACCAAATATGCAGACAAATATTTCCCACGGAAAAAATCATTCTGGATGAGGATTCTCTGCCCGACCGTGTCCGGAAAGCAAAAAATTCAATAATTTTCCCCATGACGCTGGGAGAATTCGGGGAAGACGGGGGGCTGCAAACGCTCCTGGAGGAGGCGGGATTGGCATTTGTCGGCAGTGATTCCCAAGCCAGTGCCCTGTGCATGAACAAATTCCTGGCAAAGCAAATCGTTTCCGGAAGAGGTGTTCCGGTGGCTGATGGCATAAAGTTTTCCGGGCGCAATCTTCCATCCATCGATGCGATTGCCAGCTCCATCGGCACAAATTTATTCATCAAGCCAAATGCCAAAGGCAGCAGCTTGGGAACACACGTCATTTCTTCCCGGGAAGATCTGGCATCCGCTCTGGAGAACATAAATGACGGCGGCGAGTATATTCTTGAGAAAAGAATAAGTGGCATCGACCTGACCGTTGCCGTCCTCGACGGGAAAGCCCTCGAAGTTGTGGAAATTTTGCCCAAGCATGGATTTTTAGACTACGATAACAAATATGTCCCCGGACGGTCTGATAAAATATGCCCAGCAAAAATTTCAGCAAGTGCTGCGAAGGAAATTAAAAGCTGCGGAGAATTGATCTTCGAATGCTGCAAATGCAGAGACTGGGCAAGGATGGATTTTATTCTGCAAAACAATGGTAGTCTTTTTTTCCTGGAAACAAACACCATTCCGGGAATGACGCAAAGCAGTTTTTTCCCACTGAGTGCAGCGGCGGCGGGAATAAACCTGCCCGCGCTCGCCAAAAAATTAGTTGGTCTGGCGGCAGCCCGCATGCGGCGCACATTCAGCGAATGATTCCCTGCGAAGGTGGGCGAAATTTCTCTGCAGTTTTTCCCCGGCGACAGTGTGAATTTTCAGCGCGGAGAATTGATCAGCCCCGTGATTTGCAGCGCCAATTCCAGGGTCTTTTTCCCAAAGTGAATGCTGACTTTTGGCTCCCTGTGATTTTTTACGCAGTGCACGAACGACGCAATCTCCGTCCGCAGCGGCTCCTCCTTTTCTATGGGAATTTCATCTCTCCGGAGGGCATTCTGAGTCATCTTCATCAGATGGCCACTCTGGGATGTAAAATCCAGCGACAGATACGTCTGCGGCTGAAAAATTCTTATCTCACGCAATTTTTTTTCACTCACCCTGCTGACATTCAAATCAGCCACGCAGCCATTTTCAAAGCGTAGTCTGGCATTGGCGATATCCTCCGTTCTGGACAGCACATTTACTCCTATGGCCTCAACGGAAACCACATCCGACTTCACCAGCTGCAAAATAATTCCTATGTCGTGAATCATCAAATCCAGAACGACACCAACCTCAGTCCCGCGTCCACTGAACGGCGCCAGCCTCTGCGACGTAACAAATCGCGGCGCAGAGACTGAATCTTCCAAAAATTTCATCACAGGATTGTAGTGCTCAATGAGCCCGACTTGCAGGATTCGATCGCGACCTTCGGCAGCTTTTAAAATCTGTTCCGCTTCCTCCCGCGAAGCCGCCAGTGGTTTTTCTATGAGAAGATGGCAATCGCTTTTAATTAGCGGAATGGCGGTCGCTGCATGCCTATCGGTTGGAGTTACCACACTTGCACAGTCACACTCCGCAGCAAGCTCTTCCAGGGAAGCAAAAACCCTGCAGCCATACCGGCCAGCAATCTCCTGCGCTTGTTTTTCATTGGTATCGTATACCCCCACAAGGGAACAATCGGCAAGAGTAGCATATATTCTCGCATGATGCTGCCCCAGATATCCAACACCCACAACTCCGCACTTGAGATTCCCCACTGCACAAACCCATCTATTTTATCCGCAAAATTATTCAAGGAAAATACCTTAATTTTCAATTCAAATGAAAATAGTAGGCGGAGATGTGTAAAAATAGCTCACAACTGATCCAAAAAAACGGAAAAACTTTCCCCTGAGGAAATTTTCCCTGGCTGCCCGAGCAGGATTCGAACCTGCGACCAAGTGATTAACAGTCACCTGCTCTACCGCTGAGCTATCGGGCAACGATCAGATTTTATAAACATAATATTTTAGGCAATGTCAACGGGAAAATTCCCGCAATCAGGCTAATTGCAGCAACGCATCCGCGCAGGCAGAACAAAAATTGAGGCCAAAAAATATTCCTGCCGTACTTGGGCGGACATTTCTCCGCTGGAAAAATCGGCGTCGCACGCCAGGGATAACCAGCTCCGCAATGATATCCTGAAGTATTTTTCGACCCAAGCCACACCTGGACCCTCCGGTGACCGAGGCCGGAATCTCAGATGCGAAATTTCGCGGCGACTCCTAAATTTCGATCAAACTTGGTGCCAAAGGGCGGACTTGAACCGCCGACCAAAGGCTTATGAGTCCTCTGCTCTACCACTGAGCTACTCTGGCAACTGATTGGCCCGTATCAAGCACAATGTAACATTTTTGTCAAGCGGCTTGTGGAGGAGCTTAAAAATTTTTGAATTCCCGGGAGTGGGGATCCAGTGGCATGTATTTTGCCACTGCGGCTATGTCGATGCAATGGGAAATTTTCCCAGCGGAAATGGCATCCGCGAGTTCCCTGCGCGTCAGCAGCAATGTGAACAAATCCTCGAACTCATCGAAGTTGGTATCCTTTGCTTTGCGGCAATTTTTCACCAGGACGACGTGTACGGCATTGGTTTGGATAGCAGGATTCGGGTATAGTTTAGCGATCAGTTTTGCAGATTCTCCGCAGAAGCCGGTTTCCTCTTCCAGCTCTCTCTCCGCCGCCTCCACAGCATTTTCTCCGCTCTGCATTCGCCCACCCGGCAATTCCAGCGAAAAATCCTCAACCCCAAAGCGATACTGCTCGACTAGAACAATTCTGCCGTCATCTGTCTCCGCAACTACCTGCACCCAGTCCTCACAGTTGATCATGAAAAAATCACCCACTTTGCCCTTCGTCACATTCTCAAATTTGCAGCGCAAAACACTAAAGATGGCATAGTTTCCAACCTCTTCTGTGCTAAGCTTTTTCCACTTATCCAATTTATTTCCTTTCATTTTTCCTCAACCTGCTTATTTTTACCTGTTTTTCAAGGTTTCGTTGTTGCAAAATAGAAATAATGGCATATTATTCAGGACAATCGAGGAGAATTTGTGCGAAAAATAAAAACTATAGCTGACATCTCTTGCACAGATAAAAGAGTCTTCACTCGCGTGGACTTTAATGTTCCACTGGATGAAAAAGGAAACGTTACCGACGGTGCTCGCATCATTGCAGCACTGCCGACGATACAGTATCTGACGCAAAATAATGCAAAGGTAATTTTAGCATCACACCTGGGCAGGCCAAACGGAGAGCGCACGATGAAGTATTCTCTGCGCAATGTGGCTCTGGTGCTGGCTAAGCATCTTGGGCAACCCGTTTTATTTCTTTCCGACTGCATAGGCGAAGAAGTGCACAATGCCGTTAGCAAAATGGCGAATGGAAGCGTCGTTCTGCTGGAAAATTTGAGATTCTATAGGGAAGAAATCGACAATGATCCCGAATTTGCCAAAAAGCTTGGATCGCTCTGCGACACCTACGTGAACGATGCCTTTGGATCAGCGCATCGAGCACATGCATCGACGGAAGGGATTACCAAATTCGTCAGGGAGAACGTTGCCGGATTCCTCATGGAAAAGGAGCTGGAATTTTTGGGTTCTAAAATTCTCCAGCCGGAACGCCCGTTCATTGTGATTCTCGGCGGAGCTAAAGCGAGCGATAAAATAAAACTCATAAATAATCTCATTACAAAGGCGAATTCCATGCTGATAGGTGGCGCCATGGCCTATACCTTCCTTGCCGCAAAGGGCATTTCCGTCGGAAATAGCCCGGTGGAAGAGAGTCAAATTCCAGTGGCATTGGAAGCAATCAAAAAGGCTCAGGACATCGGAGTTAACCTTCTGCTTCCCGTTGACCATGTTATTACTTCCTCATTTGCACCCGAACAGAAAGCAATTGGAGCCATTTCCACTGTGCAGGGGGGAATTCCCCAGCAGGCAATTGGCATAGACATAGGCCCGGAGACCGCGGATTTATTCAGCAGGGAGATCGAGACGGCTAAAATGATTCTGTGGAATGGACCAATGGGAATTTTCGAAATAAAGGAATCCTCCGCGGGTACACTTGCCATTGCGAAGGCCATTGCCAGGCCCGGCGTAACATCGATAGTCGGCGGCGGAGACTCCGGAAAAGCAATCAGAGAGAGTGGCTATGCGAACAAAGTGTCGTTTGTGAGCACGGGAGGTGGAGCAAGTCTGGAATTTCTCGAGGGAAATCCTTTGCCCGGCGTTGAAGCTTTGGATGTGGCCTAAGGTGATGGAAGGGGATCTATGTCGAAGAGGAAAAGATATCTAATTGCCGGCAATTGGAAGATGAATATTTCCAGTTCCGACGCCCGGGAGCTGGTCGTTGACATCGCCGGGAAAGTGGGGAAAGTGCCGAAGGTGGATGTGCTCATTTGTCCCCCATTCACATCCATTCCGGAAGTTAAAAATTCGCTTTCAAGTCTTGCCGGAGCGGAATCTATCTTCCTGGGTGCTCAAAATTTTTATCCGGAAAAGAACGGAGCATATACCGGCGAAATTTCCGCAATAATGCTGCGCGAACTGGGAGTTTCGCATGTAATTATTGGGCACAGTGAACGGAGAACACTCTTCGGTGAAGACGACGGACTTCTAAACAAAAAAGTGTTGTACGCTCTGGGCACCAACCTGATTCCCATTCTGTGCGTTGGGGAAACGTTTGAGCAGCGTAAAAATGGCAGAGAAGTGCAGGTAATCGCTGGACAATTAAAGAGCGGGCTAAGAGGAATTTTTCAAACCGAGGCGAAAAAGCTCGTGATAGCGTACGAACCGGTGTGGGCCATAGGAACAGGAGAAACCGCAGTTCCTGAAGTGGTCCAAAAAATGCACCTGTCAATTCGCGAACTCCTCCGAGAATTATTTGGGCCAAAAACGGCAGCGAGCATCAAAATTTTATACGGAGGGTCGATGAAAGCAGATAACTGCAAAAGCTTGCTGCAGGAAAATGACATTGATGGCGGACTAATCGGCGGAGCTTCCCTGCAGGCAACATCATTTGCCGACATCATAAAAATAGCAAATGAACTATCCGAGTGACATCTCTGCCGCAGGAAAACACAAATTGCAAGTAGTTTATTTGCCAGTATTTTTTGAAAAATGCTGACTATTTTTTGAAAAACTTTTCCATACTTCGCAATGATCCCGCAGACAGAGTGGAAACGTTTTCGCCAAAAGCAGGATGCCGCTCACTCCCGGCACATTGCACTGAGTGTAATAATTTTCGTTTTCGCAGCTTTACTATTGGCAGCCTTCATTGATTTCTCGCCGCATCAAACGAAATTTGTCGCCACACATACCTACGGCCTCCCCGCGGATGAAAACATTTTTGGAGAATTCGGATCCAATGTGGTATTTTTTGGAATGAGATATCTGGGATTTGCCGCCTGGCTGATTCCGATCAATTTGTTCATGATCGCCTGCATGCTACTCAGACCCGCAACAAATCCGCTAAACAAAGGGCGCGTGTTTGCTTTTTTCATGATGTTTGTCAGCGCGGCGGGGCTTTTGGAATACATTGAGGGCGGCTGGATGTCTCGGGAACTTTTTTTAAAATTTTCCGGCAATAAGTTTTCAGCCGGCCTGGGAGGAACAATTGGATTTTTCACATTTCGCCAAATAGTGGAAAAAATTTTCGCAACCACCGGAGGCGCGACTCTGCTGTTCACCGCGTTTCTGCTCTCCACACTTTACATATTCACAACCAGTGTTTCCCTGAATGTAGCACTTGAAAAGCGCATGCAGCAATACGGATACTTTCGGGCAATTGTCTGGGCAGGAATAAAATTCATAGTCGTTGCCTTCTACAAAACACTGCTGTGGATTTTAAAAAAGCTCTCTCTTTTGCTGTGGTTATTTAAAAAAATTTTCCAGCCGCGAAGGGATGGAATTTCCACAAAAGCAAATGACTCGGGCAGGGGCAGAAAAAATATCTCTCCAAATTCGGAAAAAATATCAAGAGCACGTCCCATCCTGAAGGGGGATTATGTCCTTCCGCCAATAGATTTGCTGCAGAGAGCGAAAAAAACCACCAGCGACGATGACCATGCAGCCGTTTCGAAGCAACTCGTAGATACGCTGGCACAATTTGGAATTTTCGTGCATCCCGGGGAAGTTCATGTGGGCCCGGTAATTGCGAGATATGAAATTTCTCCTGCCCCCGGCGTGCGCGTGGAAAAAATTGTCAACCTGGACAAAAATATTGCTCTAAATTTGCGTGCCCAGTCCGTAAGAATTCTTGCTCCCGTCCCCGGACGCGGATGCGTTGGAGTGGAAATTCCAAATCGCAATCCGCAAATGGTATGCCTGAGGGAGATTCTGGAGTCTCAGAATTGGTGCAATATGAAGGCAGATATTCCCATTGTCCTCGGCCGTGGAACAACCGGAGAGCCAATGATAAACGATCTGTCGAAAATGCCTCACCTGCTGATCGCCGGAGCGACGGGTTCGGGCAAAACCGTTTGCATAAACGCAATCATTGCTTCGCTGGTGTACCATTCAACCCCCGATGATCTTAGGTTCATAATGGTTGATCCAAAAATCGTTGAAATGCAGGTGTTCAACAGCCTGCCGCACATGCTAATTCCAGTTGTAACGGACCCCAAAAAAGTTCCCAATGCCCTGAAATGGCTGATATCCGAAATGGAGCTGCGCTACAAAATTTTCGCCAAGGCCGGAGTGCGCAACATCGCTGGCTTTAACGCAAAAATTCTCAAAAATGCGGAGGAAGCAAAGCGTGCCGAAGAACTTGATCGCTCTCTGTCTCCCGAAGAGCGTTCGGCAATGAGCAGCGCCATTCCAAAAAATTCGGAAGACATCGACATTCCCGTGAAAAAAATTCCATACATAGTGTGCATCATAGATGAACTGGCGGATCTAATGATGGTTGCCCCAGCAGACATAGAGACCTGCGTCGCCCGACTGGCGCAATTGGCCCGGGCGGCTGGCATTCACCTGATCCTTGCGACGCAGCGCCCGTCGGTAAATGTCATTACGGGAATAATTAAGGCCAATCTTCCAAGCCGCATCGCATTTAAGGTTGCATCAAAGGTGGACAGCAGGACCATTCTTGACACAGGCGGAGCGGAAGCTCTCCTGGGCCGGGGAGACATGCTATTCCAGCCTCCCGGAGCAAGTGGATTGCTGCGTGCCCAGGGGGCGCTCGTGTCCGATGATGAAATAAATGGGATCGTTGCATTTCTCCATGAAAAAAATGGCGATCCGGAGTACGCAATGGACGTCCATGCTCTCGTTGAAAGCGGAGAAGATGGCGAAGATTTCTCCGGGGAAAACTGGGAAGATGACATGATACCCCGCGCCCTTGACATAATACGCAGCAGCGACAGAGCCTCAACATCTCTGCTGCAGCGCAGATTGAAAATAGGGTACAATCGCGCAGCCCGAATTATGGAAACGCTCGAAGCGAAAGGTTTGATTAGCTCGCAGAACAATTCCCAGCGCAGCGAAATAGAATAGCAGACAAACTCAAACAACCTGCGCACTTTTACATTTTTACTTTGACTAGTTTCCCCAATTGCATAAAATGATGCCCCAAGGTGCTCATGATGGCCATAAATGCTCCAAGTAATTCCGAAGGAAAAAAAGAAACAATAGCGATTGTCAAAATTCCCATTGTAGAAGTAAATGGGGAAAAAAACACCAAATTCATTGAGCGCTCTTCTGTTAAAATTAAAAAATTAAATGAAATCAAAGCAAAAATAAACAAAGCCCTAAAAGGTAAAACATTTGCACAACTATTTACCAAATCCGACCTCCTAAAGCGCGAAACAAAAAAAACGCAGACTATTGAAAACACACCGCCGAATAAAACATTTTTAGAGGAACAAAGGCAACTGAAAGAGGAAATATTGCAGATATTTAAAAGGTATGACAAAGAGAGCAGGCAACTCGTCTCCAAGGGAAAATTCGAAAAATTTCTCGATGGGATCAAAAATTTCTTCGATAAGATAAATCAAAAATTCATAGCCCCGCTACTGAATTTCGTAGCGGCAGTCCTAAGATTGATAAGATCAAATCCTATTTTGTTGTTTATTGTTAATGTTGTTCTTATTCCAGCTGCAATGTTTGCCGCAATTCTCATCGGCGGCTTTCTAACTCTTGACGTGAATGTAACAATGGATGCCATATCCGCCCTACAGAATAAGGCTTATTTCAATTTGAATAAAAAATCTCTGGAAGCATTTGGGAACTTTCCGAACGCGATTGTGAATTTAGATAAGGAAGAAGGCCATTGCGGAAAATTTATGGGAAATACAAAACAAAAAATACTTGATTTTCAGAAGGCCCATCCCAATCTCACAGAACTAGCTAGCATCCTAAAATCGACAATTACCTTGGGGATCCTCGTCGTCCTTGGAATTTTATTCTTTCACTTCGCTCTTCCCGTTTTGATACTCAGGATTTGGGATTTGGGTTTCGAATTTCTTACCAATATTCTGCTAAAGATAGTGCTGCCAAAACTCGGCGAACTAGCTGAAAAATACCCCACTGCTGCCAAAGTGATACCATTTGTAATTTCCTCAGCCCTGCAGATAATAATTGGAGGAATTTCCGGAATATGGATGATGGCACTCATAAACGTAGGAATTAATTTTTGTCTACTTTTATTCAAAGAAAGAAAGGCATTCCTCGCCCTGGCTAAAAAAATGAAAATCAAAATTTTCGGAGATCCAAATGAAAAGCTCCTCAGCAAAATAATAGAAATGGAAGATCTCTCGCATACGGCGACTAAAGCGAAAAGCATTGAAAGCAGTAGCGACCTAGACTTATCTGATTCGAGGCTAGCCACCACATAATAAATCTTGACCTCTGGCGCATTTTGGCGATTACTTGCGCACGGTATGGACATGTCCGGGGCAAAAATCGATGGCGCCGATTGCGGAGAAGATTTTGGCGCAATGGGGAAAATAATCTCGCTGGCCAAGCGCCGCGGATTTATTTTCAAATCCTCTGACATCTACGGCGGGCTCAATGGTTTCTTTGACTACGGGCCACTGGGCGTGGAATTGAAACGCAACATAAAAGAAGCCTGGTGGGCGGACATTGTGCGGCGGCGTGGCGATGTGGTCGGTCTTGACTGCGCAATAATATCACACCAAAAGGTCTGGGAAGCATCGGGACACGTTGCGGGATTTTCCGATCCGATGGTTGATTGCAGAGAGTCCAAAATGCGGTTCCGGGCCGACCAATTATTCTTTGCCAGTGTGGTCGTTGACTCCAAGTTCATTGGATATGTCTGTGTACAGGAAAGCGGAAACACACAGGCAGAAGCTGAGAATGCCGCCAGAAATTTGCAGAAAAAATTCGCCAGGCAGGGAACTTTGGATCCTATTCGAATTAGGCCGATTTCGGAAGCTTCCCCCCAGGAACTCGCCTCAATTCCATCCCCCGCAACTGGCACAATTGGGACTTTGACGTCTCCGAGAGCGTTTAATCTGATGTTTCAAACACACGTTGGAGCGGTAACCGGCGACGCTGCTGTGGCATACCTTCGCCCAGAAACTGCCCAGGGAACTTTTACGAATTTCACCAATGTGGTCGACTCTTCGCGGGTGAAAATCCCCTTCGGAATTGCTCAAATCGGAAAGGCATTCCGCAATGAAATTACACCGAGAAATTTTCTGTTTCGCTCCCGGGAATTTGAACAAATGGAGCTCGAGTTCTTCATTGAAGATTCGGAAGCAGCCTGGCAGTACTGGCATGAATATTGGGTAAATGAGCGTCTGAAATGGCACCAAAGCATAGGTGTTCGCAGGGAATTGCTATCCCTCGATGTGCACGAAAAGAGCAAGCTGGCGCACTACGCCAAGGCCTGCACGGACATTGCTTTCAGATATCCGTTTGGGATGCAGGAGCTTGAGGGGATCGCCGTTCGCGGATGTTTCGACCTGTCTCAGCATCAAGCTCACAGCGGCAGATCAATGGCATATTTCGATGAAGCCACGAAAAGAAAATACATTCCCTACGTGGTTGAACCGGCCGCCGGAGTTGATCGGACACTTCTGGCGGTTCTGTGCTCCGCCTACTGCGAGGAGGAAGTTGACGGAGAGCTGCGCACGGTTTTAAAATTTTCTCCGCGCATCGCTCCCATAAAAGCCGCTGTATTCCCGCTTGTTAAAAATAATCCGGAAATTGTATCAATTGCAGAAAAAATATATGAAATTCTACGGCACAGATGGGATGTTTACTACGATTCCGCTGGAGCTATTGGCAGAAGATACCGCAGAATGGATGAAGCGGGAACGCCCTACTGCGTAACCGTTGATTTTGATACCATCTCCACCGACACATTTACACTTAGGGATAGAGATTCAATGAAACAGACGAGAATTACCTTGCCGGAACTACTCACCTTCCTGGATGAAAAGTGTTTCTGAAATTTTGACTTGCGATTTATCCAATAGCACACATAATAGGGTAATCCCTTATGGAGTATACTGATGCAGTTGAAATAGTTTCCGAGTTGTTTGGAATTGATTCGTGGGACGTGGGCGAATACGGAGAAAGGGCAGCGATACTTGATAATCACATCGAGATTCGTGTTCTTCAGGCAGCCCAAAACGTGATGATTGTGCAGGGAATGTTTGGAGATCCCATTTCAAATATGTCTATTGCCAATGCCAACGAAACCGCCCTGCGATACCTGCTGCAGGCAAATTTTATTCAAATTATTCACAGCGACGATGTCCTTTCCATAGACAAACGAACGGAACGGCTGGCAACCACGCGGCGTGTCCCGCTATTCAGTACTTCCCTGGAGCTGATTATTGATTCCATCGAATCTTTCGTACACAGTATAGATTTTTGGGATATGGCATTGCAAAGGAAGCAACCTGCTGCTATAGCATCGCCGTTGTTGGGGTTTTTCAGGAAAAAATGAAGGTAGCAAAGATTTTTTTAACAGCTGCGGCAATGTCACTGTGTGTCCCATTGGCGGGCGATGCTGCGCTACAAAATTCCGTTCTGCCCTTCTCCAAGGCCAGCTACTACCACTTCGCCAAGGATCAAAATCTATCTGCTCTGATCCAAGACTTCTTCGCAATGCAGGGAATCGCCGTAGTCGTCAGCGACAAAATAAATTACACAGTAAACGGTAGATTTAACAAAATGGATCCCATGGATTTTTGGAATTACATAGCAAAGGCCTACGGGTTGGTGTGGTTCTTCGATGGGAAAATAATGTTTGTCTACTCGAGCACTGAGCTGCAGACGGAAATTTTCAGAATGGATCTGGACAGCATCGAAACGCTATCCGCCATACTCTCGCATCTGGGATTTATTTCATCGGATTTTTCATTTAGGAGCGCGGGAGAAGCAAACGTTCTTATTGTGACTGCTCCTCCGCAGTATCTGAGAGTGATAAATGACATAGCAAACAAATTCGTCCCGAGTAAAATTTCCGACACAACCATTGTGAAAATTATTCCGCTGAAATATGCCTGGGCCTATGACATGACTTTCAACTATGCCAACGGATCTATTTCAGTACCAGGAATTTCAAGCCTGCTGCAGAGCATTGTCACAGGACAGCAGCTGGCAACGGCATTCTCTCCATTCAATGTCAGCGTCGGAGGAACTTCGAAGCAGACGCAGTATCAGCAAATGGTCGGGATGCTTGACGACACTCCGCAGTACGCCAAGGAAATAAATAAAAATATCAAAAATATCAAAAACACTGACGCAAAAAAAGATTCCGATGGGAATGATGAAAAATCATCGGAGCAGAACGTCGTGGATATTTCCGGATCAACACTTCCGGGATTCATAACATGCGACCAGAGATTGAATGCAGTGATAATTCGCGATAGGCGTGAAAATATGCCGTTCTACGAAGATATAATCTCAAAACTTGATGTTCCCTGCGAAATAATAAAAATTGACGTGGCGGTCGTCGACGTGAGCAAAAACGCTGCGGGATTTCTTGGGCTAACGGGCCTTGGGGTAAATCTTCCGACTCAGAACGTCACCGTTGGAATGTCAACTAGCCGAGATCTATCGGCGCAGTCGGGAAATACTCCAAGTATTGGAAAGGGGTCCATTGCAGGCCACCTGGGCATAATCAAAAATTTTGACGTAAATTTTGCCCTGGATGCTTTGGAAAAAGACGGCAGCGGGCATGCAATGTCTAAGCCATCCGTGCTAACGCTGGATAACGTGGCAGCGATTCTAGAAACGGACAAGGTTCACTACGCAGAGGTGTCGGGAACAAACAACTCCAATGCATACACTCAAACTGCCACCACCAAACTGCAAGTTGTCCCGCATATTATTCCGGGAGATGTTGATGCCAGCGGCAAGCGCAAGATAAAGCTATTCGTTGACATATCGGACGGAAGTTTCGAACCAGATGCTCCCGGACAAGTTACGCAGCATTCTCTGAACACACAAGCCATATTATACGAGGGGCAGAGCCTTCTCATCGGCGGGTATAATACCGAAACGAATCAAAAAATAAACAGAGGAATCCCCGTACTCTCTGGGTTGCCTCTCATTGGAGCACTATTTAGACATTCGGAAGACCAGAAAGAAATCAAAGAACGCATCTACGTAATTTCCCCAAGCGTTGTGGAAATTCGCAGCGATGACCACACCTATGACAGGTTTGTGCAGCCGGGGCACTTGGCTGGTGAAGCATCAATTGAGCCAGAAGAATACTCGCTAAACAAGGAGTGGCCACGCAATGAAGAGCATCATTTTGTCCATCTCAAAGGATTTGAGCACACACACGAAAAATCAAAGAAATCCAAAAAATTAAAAAAGTCGAACGCCAATAAAAATACGCAGGTGGAAGGTGAGCACACCCCCTAGTCGCGCAGCGGAGACACCACAAAATTACCCGAGTTCTTCTATTTTTGCTGCCAATTCGGCCTTCTGGAGAGCTTCGATTAATTCGCCCAGATCTCCCTCCATAATCTGGGGAAGATTGTGCAGCGTCAGCCCAATGCGGTGGTCCGTCAGCCTATTCTGAGGAAAATTGTAGGTCCGTATTCTCTCGGAACGATCCCCGCTACCAACTTGATTTTTCCGCGTTTCAGCGTATTTCGCATGCTCCTCCTCCTCCTTTTGCCTGAGTAGTCGAGAGCGAAGGATTTTCATCGCTTTATTTTTGTTTTTTTGCTGAGACCTCTCATCGGCGCAGCAGACGATCATTCCGCTCGGCTTATGCATAATTTGAATGGCCGAGTCAGTCGTATTAACCCCCTGTCCTCCGGGGCCACTGGCACGGCAAACGGAAATTTCAAGCTCATCCGGAGCAATTGTTATGTCGACTTCCTCCGCCTCCGGAAGCACAGCAATTGTTGCCGCCGATGTGTGAATTCTCCCGTTGGCTTCAGTTGCCGGCACCCGCTGTACCCGATGCACACCACTTTCAAATTTCAAAAATTTATAAACATCTTCCCCGGAAATTAGAAAAATAACCTCTCTTATCCCTCCCATATCTGACACACTCGTGGACATAATTTCAATTTTCCAAGCCCTGGATTCGGCAAATTTCGTATACATTCTGCACAGATCCGCCGCAAAGAGAGACGCCTCTTCTCCCCCTGTTCCTGCGCGAATTTCAAATACTGTGTTTCTGGAATCACTTGGATCGGGAGGAATCATGAGAATCAGCATTTCCTGCCGCAATTGCTCCAGGAGAATTTGCCCATTTTCCATTTCCTCCCTGGCCAGCGCTTTGAGCTCGGCTTCCGCCGCCACCTCGGCCAACACTGCCCTGGAAGAATCCACATCGGCCAACACTTTTTCAATTTGCTGCTGCTTCGCCAGTATGGCACCTATTTTCTGGTGCTCCTTCAAAATGGCTGCTGCTGCCCTCCTGTCAGCATAAAAATCCGGCTGCTCTATTTTTTCCTCGAGCTCACTGTATCGCTCTCTAAATTTATCAATACCAAAAATATCCATCACCTCTTCCCGCCGAAACTAATATTTTTTTTACAAAAAAACAAGAACTTTCCGCAGACGGACACTGATTGCAAATGTCCACGCGACTATTGGCAAACTATGCCTCCATTCGTTCTATTTGCGCACCGAGCGAGCAAAGCTTGGCTTCGAAGTTTTCGTATCCTCTGTCCAGGTGATGAACGCCGCCAACAAACGTTTCCCCCTGGGCACACAAGCCTGCCAAATACAGTGCCGCACTGGCCCTTAAATCCGTTGCTTCCACGCGTGCTCCGCTCAGTTTTGAGTTTCCGTGCACGTGTGCGCAAGGGCTGGCCACGTCTATCTTTGCTCCCATTTTTTGCAGTTCAGAAGTATAGAGAAACCTCCCGGGATATATTTCCTCGGTGATGACGGAATCATTTCGCGACTGCGTCAGCAGCGCACAAATTTGAGCCTGCAAATCCGTCGGGAACCCGGGATATGGCTGCGTGTTGACCATGGTCCCCGCCAATTGTCCACTGGACCTTACTCGTATCGTTCCGTCCAAAGATTGGGAAACGTCGGCCCCCATTTCCCTTAGTTTGTCAAAAAATACGTCGAGAAATCCACACTGAAGCCCGTGAAGATCCATACTGCCTCCCGTTATCAATCCGGCACAGATAAAGGTTCCGGCCTCCAGACGATCTTTGATAATGGCATATTCGCACCCGTGCAATGGGACTTTTCCGACAATCTTTAGGGTGGACGTCCCAATGCCATCTATTTTTGCTCCCATTTGCGTCAAATACCGGCAAAAATCCGTGACCTCCGGCTCGATCGCAGCGCTCTCTATGGTGGTTTCTCCGTCAGCCCTGAGCGCTACCATAATAACATTTACCGTTCCGGTCATTGTGCTCCCGCGAGCACCGCGAAGGCAAACGGTTGTGCCTCGCAAATTACTTCCGTCGAGTTTTAAAATATCATCCTTCTCCTCAATGATGCACCCGAGCGCCCTGAATCCCTTGATGTGCAAATCTATTGGGCGATCACCTATGGAACATCCTCCGGGAACTGCTATGGTGGCCTTTCCCAGGCGACCAACGAGCGCCCCCATTAGGCAAATTGATCCCCGTATTTTTCTCATAAGAGGAGCGGGAACCTCAGACATGACCCTGGAGGCTTGAATTTTTAAGCTGTGCTCCCCAATGCGAACAACCTCAGCCCCCAGAGATCGCAAAATTTCCACCATTGTGTCAGTGTCACTCAACCTTGGGATGTTATGTATTAGACAAGCCTCCTCCGTCAGCAGCGATGCCGCCATAACCGGAAAACTTGCATTCTTTGACCCACTAATATTTACGCTACCAGATAAACGCCCCCCCCCTACGATACGAGCGATGTTCATCATTTCCTTTTACTTAGAATAAATTATTTTTTATTGTAACGATATTTTCTGAATCCACCCCTTGCTTCGGAGTGGTGTTTGTGAGGCCTTGAGCGGAAATTCTCCCCGTCGGAACAGGAATCGTTTTTCCGCCGTCCTATGCCTAAAAAATTCAATAGCTTTTTAGCGAAGCAGGAAAATTTTCCCAACTTACACGCACTCTGCTCGCCTCTGGCAGACGACTCGAGAGCCTCCTCTTTCTCTCTCTTGGGAGGAATAAATCTTTTGGGTTTCGCTTCGCCTCCCCCTGCTTCGGGACGCTTTGGTCTAGGCGAAGAGCTGTTGGGAGAGTGATGTTCGACAAGTTCCGTAGACTTTTTCACCGCATGATTCCTGGGAGGATTTTTTTGTTCTGCGCGAAATCCTATGGCATCACAGGTAACATCCACGGCCTTCACCTCGGGAACATGGCCATTGGAAACCCCTGCACTCCTGCTTAACTGTGGCAACCTCCCCCGTTTCAAAGCGTAGCGCGCCTGATTTTTGCGAGCGCTACTGGCGGCGTCCTCATTTTCTATTTTCACAATCACGTTGTCCTCAAAGGGAATATCTTCTCCCGTAACACTCTCCGCGCTTGCTGTAAAATTTTCTTCAAATTCCGGCATAATAATTATTAAATAACTGCAATAAATTGGTCAACTGCGATAGGGCTTCTGACCAATGATAGCCCTAATGAAGTACGTTTTTACATTTTGTCGAGCAAAAAACAATCACATATTCATAAAAATTTATCTTCCCCTTTTGTAGCTTCACTGGCCAAACTCACTAGCGAACAATTCGGATAAAAATTCTTTTGCCAGCCTGCACAACGGTTCCCTCTTTCTCCGTTTCCAGCAGAAATGTTTCGGGAACTTTTTCTCCGGCCACCTTTATCGCCCCCTGCTGAAACAAACGGTGAATCTCCTTTTTGCTGGGAAACAGTTCCGTCGCAGCCAAAATATCCACCAGTCGTGCAAATTTTGCCCCCAGGAGTTTTTCCACGCTGAAAGTCGGCATATCGTCGGGCACATCGCCGCCGGAAAACACTTTTTCAAACTGCTCCCGCTCGCTCTCTGCCACCTGCCTTCCATAAAATTTTGCACACAGCTCCTCCGCCAGCTTTTTTTTGCACTCCATGGGGTGCATGGTTTTTAGCTGTGCGATTTCCTCATCCGTTTTCAGAAGAAGAAATGCGTAGTAGGTAAGCATCGTCTCATCCGAAATCGACATTACCTTTCCGAATATGTCCCTGGCCGTATCGTTAAATGCTATGTAATTATCGTAGCTCTTGGACATCTTCCTTGTGCCATCGAGGCCGACAAGCAGAGGCATTGTGATGACGATCTGTTCATCCTGCCCAGCATTTTTTTGCAAAACACGTCCCACAAATAAATTGAATAACTGGTCGCGTCCACCCAGCTCCACATCCGCTTCCAGAGCAACGGAATCATATCCCTGCAGCAGAGGATACAAAAATTCGACAATGGAAATGGGAGTTTTGGCTGTGTAGCGATTCCCAAAATCTTCCCGCTCAAGCATCTGGGCAACCGTCATCTGCCTGGCAAGCAGTATGACATCACTGAATGACATATTGCCGAACCATTCGCTGTTTTTCCTAACTGTCGTTTTACTGGGATCTAGAATTTTAAAGGCCTGATCGATGTAGGTCGCATAATTTGCCTCAATCTGCTCCCTTGACAGCAGCGGACGTTCCGCTGAACGGCCCGATGGATCCCCTATTGTCGTGGTGTAGTCTCCAATCAGCAGAATTGCCTCGTGTCCCAGGTCCTGAAACTGCTTTAGCTTGTTAAAAACAACCAGATGTCCGAAGTGCAGATCCGGGCGCGTGGGATCCACTCCGAGTTTGACTTTCAACCGCTTTCCACTGGCCAGCTTTTTCCCAAGCTCCTCCCTGCCAATGATTGTATCTGCGCAATGGCAAATCAGTTGTAATTGATCCATGGGCGAAAAACTGCAACGGAAATTTAAATTGGCAATAAAATTCCACGGAAATGGGATTAGGAAACTTCTGCCGCCCAGTAATTCCTGGGCATTTGGACGGCTGGAGACGAAACTTTTCGGCAGAAAAATAGCTTCTCACCTGAAATACTTCGACATTTTAAAAAAAATTTCACGGCTCGCCCAGGCATCCGTTGCAGCGTATGAAATTTGCTGCGGAGTTAATCTTTCCCGGCTCCAGTCAGTCAGCTGGGATCCCTTGCTAATTCTTCCCCGCAGAAATATTGCTGCCAGATTTCGCAATCCCGTGTGCGCCACCCTTAGTTCCCTGCTGAATGTGGCTAGATCGTAGAAACCACGCGGGGTAAATTTTTCTATTTTGAAGAGATTTTGCACGTCGTAGTCGATGGCAATGCCAACCTTGCAAATGGCTTCATTTTCCAAAATTGGCTTCAGCGGAGAAAGACCACCTATTTTCCACAGCATAAAAAGATACACGCGCTTCTTCCCAGCAAATTGCAGCAGAGATGGGGCATAAGACTCTCCTTTTCGGAATGCTGGCTTGCTCTCTATGTCAAAGCCAAGGACCTCCTCCGCCAGCAGTTCCTCCACCGCCAACTTCGCCGCTGCGACATCATCCACGACCATAATTTCACCGCCATAGAATATTAGGGGCAATCTGGCAATTTGCTTCGCTGTCACGCGCTTTTGCAGGGCCATTTTCCTGAAATAATTTATGAAATTTCGCATCCAATTTTTGTACAACTCATACATTTTTCTTGAAAAAATATAAAAATTTCGCATCCGTCAAGAACTAGTTTTTCGACTGAAGATTATGGCCGTATTGGAGATTGTTACTGTCAGTAGTCCGCGGGCCCCGATTCTGAGAGAAAAGACAAGGCCGGTGGAGTGTTTCGACGAAAATCTCAGGGCCCTTGCCGAAAACATGACGGAAACAATGTGGCATGAGCATGGCATCGGGATTGCCGCTCCGCAGGTTGGGGAATATCTGGCTCTGGTTGTGGTCGACATTCGCCAGTCCAAGGAAACGAAATATCCCTGCACTCTGGATGGGGAAAAAATAACAAAAATTGCTCTTTGCCCTTTGCTAATGGCTAATCCGCGCATCGAAAAATTTTCCATGGGAACTGTTTACGGAAGAGAGGGATGCCTTTCCGTTCCCGACGTTAGAGAAAATGTCCGGCGGTCTAAGGAAATAACCGTGGTCTACCAGGATATGAACGCCGAATCGCACAGGCTGTTCTGCGGAGGAATACTTGCGATATGCATACAGCACGAAATCGACCATCTGAACGGTATTTTATTCATCGACAGAGTTGAACGGAAGGAATAGGAGATCCACGTTGGGAGCTGCTATTTATAAACCAGTGCGTTGGGATTTTTCCTCAGCAGCATGCTTCGCCAAAGATTTTCCTCATGTTCCTGCACACCAAACAATTCTGCGGCATTTTCTACGATCCACAGTCCATTTTCTATGTCGTCGTATAATTTTTTGTCAAATTCGCAGAAACCCAAAAATGCGCGCAGCTGAATATTTTCCTTGGTCTCCAGAAGAGCCGTGGCCTCATTTCCATCCAGCGTGTAGTAAACTTCAAAAAGCTTTTTCCTGTCATCAAAGACCCAGGCCGTTAGAGAAACCAGCGTTTCGCCATCCTGCCCTCCGTGGTACACGGGAACGTTGCTTATTGGTAAATTTTCAAACTCCGTCTTCAGTGATTTCAACATGATGCTCAGCGGGCGATTTAAAATTATTCCCGTAACGGCGTTTCCGCTGTCATTTTCAACAAATAGAACTGTCTTTGCGAACTGCTCATCCTCGAGGAGAGGATGTGCAATTAGCATTTTCCCTCCCAGAGTCCCGGCGATTTTACTTCTCCAAGAGGAAAACGAACATTTTTTCATGGCATAACAGTTGTATGCAATTTTTAAAATTTTACAATTTAAAAATTAAAAACCGTGTAATTTGTTCCGGAACAACCCGCTAGGCTGCAAACAATTTTGCAAGCTCCAGGCCAAATATCCAGAGAAAAATAGCCAACAGTATTGCATATTTCCAGTTCAGGGCCCTTGCTCTAATCAGCGCTGCAAGCGGAAGAATGCCCACCATGAGATTGGAAAGTATCCCTCCGGAAAATTCCAAGGCGCTGATAAAAATTCCAGGGCAATAAATCGCGATGGCAAGCGGAAGCAATAGAATTGCAATGAATTCGACCATGGTCGATATTTTCTTGTGTCCACCACAAATGTCCGCCACGGCGCCTTTCATCGTTGTTGTCACTCCAACCAGCGAAGAAAATATGGCAAAAATTGAAAACAAATTTCCCAGAACAAAGAACGACTTGGTCGATAATTTATTCCCCAGGGCTACAAAAAGTGGCCAGCCATTGGCAGCCCCTTCGGCAAGCTCCTTGGCAGACAAAACCCTAAATCCAATGAACAGAATGCAAATGTTAACCAGGAGCGGAAGTAGTATGCCGCAAATTACGGCAGCATTTACCATTTTTTTATCATAGTTCAGCTGGCGGCAAATCAGTGGAATCGCGCCATGGAAGCAGTAGCTGCATACTATGATTGACAGAGCAGCTGTGGCGGCCCGGAAATTCATCGCTTCCGTAAGGTTTCTTCCGATGCTGGTGAATGTTTTTAACCCCAGGCACAGAAAAGATAGAAACAGGCAGGCCGTTAGCAATGTGTTCACAGGGCCTGCTATGCGAAATCCAAATGCCAGGCAGCAGGCAATGACGAAAATCGCCAGGCCAAATGCCCCACTCCCCAGGGAAAGTGCATTGAATACCGCCCGCGTCCCTGTCCAGTAAGCCACAAGCAAGCAAAAAAACAGCACAAAGTAGCAGCCATTGAACAGTGCCCCTCCCCAGGGCCCAAGCTTGGCTCGGAACATCCCAGGGAGATCTCTGCTTCCCGACTCCATAAACATCCTAGCCAGCAGCATTTGTGCACAGGCCATCACAAAGCTCATGAGCACACATGCCACACAGGCTGGAACAAATCCGGCATTTCTCATGACAACTGGCAATCCAAGCACACTCGCACCTATGGCGTTACCGGCCACAAATAAAACAATCACGGGGAAATTTCCCCAGCGATTCCCCTCCTCCAAATTTGATTTTTCACTCCGCGTTTTCATAATTTTTCCTGTTTTTTCTGTTTAACACGGCAAACGCAGATGGGACATCTCACCGACATTCGCCGCATGAGATAGTAAAATATGTTACTTCACAGCGCGGCCACAGGCGTATCCGTAATAGGCGCAGGTACACTGAACGAAGAACAACACGTTCCATGCATATGTAAAAATATTCCTGTGGTCAAGATTTTTTAAAAAATTTACTAGCGCGTGCGATAATTAGCTTGAAAGAACGCTGCCGAGATTTTTTATCAAAGAGCAGAGAAATGAAAAGAACGCACCACTGCAATGAGCTGTCGACGGAAAACGCCGGAGAAAAGGTGAAACTCATTGGATGGGTTGATTCCATTCGCGATCACGGAGGCTTATTTTTTGTTGATCTGCGAGATCGTGAGGGCGTCATTCAGCTGGTTTTCGACCCCAGCAATGCAAAACTTGGCGACGTTCACCTCTTGCGCGCCGAATCCGTGATTGAAATCCGCGGAACGGTTACGAAAAGGTCTCCCCAGACAATAAATACAAAGATTCCATCCGGCGCCATCGAAGTCGGCGTGGAAAATTTGGAAATTCACAACATTTGCGACGTGCTGCCATTTCCCCTCAGCGGGCCACAAGCTGACAGCGTCAGCGAAGACCTCAGATTGACCTATCGCTATCTTGACCTGCGCAGACGAAAAAGCTTTCAGCGACTGCAAAAACGCCACTGGGCCACGCGAGCAATTCGGAAATATTTGGATCAAAATGGCTTCCTGGAAATTGAAACACCGTATCTGTTCAAAACGACTCCGGAGGGTGCTCGTGAATTTCTTGTTCCAAGCCGGCTGAACCCCGGATCGATGTACGCTCTTTCCCAGTCTCCGCAGCAGTATAAGCAAATGCTAATGGTGGCAGGCGTTGAGAAATATTATTCACTGGCGCGGTGCTTCCGCGATGAGGATCTGCGAGCCGACAGGCAGCCGGAATTTACCCAGATCGATCTGGAGATGTCATTCGTCGACCGCGAAGACATATATGCCCTCACCGAAGGAATGCTGCAGGCCGTCTGGCAAGAAACATCCGATATTGTCATTAAAACTCCATTCCCGCGCCTTTCGTTCAAAGATGCAATGGACCGCTTTGGATGCGACAAGCCAGACACGCGATTTGCCATGGAAATTTGCGATTTCTCCCATGCCTTTGCAAAATCAAATTTTCAAGTATTTGCTTCGGCGGTGGAAAATGGCGGCTGCGTTAAAGCATTCAACGCAAAGGCGCTGGCCGAAATTTCCCAGGGCGAAATGAACGCTCTGGAGGACACCTCAAAGCTGTTCGGAGCAAAGGGACTGGCCTACATCAAAGTGGAAAATGGGCAGTGGAAATCCCCCATTATGAAGTTTTTGTCCGACCGGGAGAAGGAAGCGCTGGCGGAAAAACTCGCCATCGATGAGGGGGACATGGTGTTTTTTGCAGCCGACAAGTGGGAGCGTGCCTGCACGATTCTCGGGAAAATTCGCCTGGAATGCCGAGATCTAGCTGCTAGCAAAAGGAAGATCACCCTCTCGCCGGACGCACTTAATTTTCTCTGGGTGGTGGACTTTCCGCTGATGACATTTGACGAGGAGCAGGGTCGCTTCGTCGCCACGCATCATCCCTTCACAGCCCCAGTAGAAGAGGACACAGATTTGCTGCAAACGAACCCGCAGGCCGTACGAGGGCAGCACTACGACATCGTTTTAAATGGCATGGAGCTGGGCGGAGGCAGCATAAGAATTCACCAACCTCAGCTGCAGGAATATGTTTTCAAAAAGGTGCTGCAAATTCCAGAAAATTTAGTCAATGACCGCTTCGGATACATGCTGAAGGCGTTCCGGTACGGCGCACCTCCCCACGGAGGCATTGCACTGGGGCTGGACAGGCTGGTGGCGCTGCTCTGCGCGACTGGTAGCATACGCGATGTCATTGCTTTTCCCAAAAATCAGCGGGGAGTTGACATGATGTCCCAATCTCCGTGCCCCGCCAGCGACAAACAGCTCCGGGAGCTGCACATAAAGACCATGCTCTGATTTGTTTCAGACTTCCGAGATTCGCACTTTTTCTCCTGCAACGCATTTGGCCGCGCCAGCAGTGAACCCGGGAACGGGTGCGCGCCTTCAGAATTCGAATACGGCCAAATCGTCCCACGGAGGCATTGCGCTGGAGTTGCACAGGATGGCGGCGCAGGACGATGTAAAGAAATTTACTAAATGCACAGAATTTGACTTGAAAAAAATTTTGCGCTGGTTAACATTTCCGCCAATATGAGCACACCTATATCGGACAAAACTAATAATGAGGCTAAAAAAACAATCACTAGCAAAGTACTTGGCTATATCATACACCCCATTCAATCTTTTCGTTCTGGTGGCCAAGGGTCTTCCCCCTCCTCACGGAATGCCTCACAGGATGCTACTTTCGCGAACAACCTTTCCAGCAAAGAAGCGGCGAATGAGACCGATCAAAGCGAACACTCCAACGAAACTCCTAATTGGAGTAACAAAATAGTCGGTAGCAAAGTACTTGACTATATCATGCACCCCATTCAATCTTTTCGTTCTGATGGCAAAGGATCTTCCTCCTCCCCACAATCGGGTACTATTCGTAAAACAGATTCCACAATCCCAACGGCGCTGGTGTCTGACCTCTCCTCAGGATCGATTCAACAACTAATTCAAGGCGCCAGGGATAATGATGAGGATCTTGAGCAACAGGATAAGGAAAGTGAGGATGATGAGGAAGTTGTGGATATGGAAATGAAGGAATTAGAGCAGCAGAATAAGGATAGGGAAGATTTTGAGGAAGTTGTGAATGTGGGCCTAGGAGTGATTAAAAACATTGCTTCCTCAATTGATCCGGAGCAACTCGAACAGAACCTTGAAAGCATCAACGCTCAGATTGCAAAAGGCGATCAAATGACAGAGATGATCGTGGGTTTGTTCCCAAATGCTGCTGAGAGCACCCAAGAGTTGGAGAAACTGATGGCAAAGGAGGAGAAGAAAAATACCCAGAGTCCAGCGCAACCTCAAACTTCAGTGAAATATTCAAATTCAGAGGTAGGTTGCTCGGAAATTCTTAGAGATTGTGGAATCACAATCTCCGATATAATGAAACGTCTTTCTCTAGTTGAAGCAAAAAAAATGAATTCAAATTGTGTCGATCACAGTGACCGGCTAAAAAATGGGCCAAGCAATATTGTATCTAATTTGGATATCACATCGGCCATTCCCTCTGAAGTTTCACTGGAAAATTATTTCTACCTGGTCAATCTAACCCCCGACAATATTTCAATACAATCAAGTCCTTCTTCGTCCAAAGACTCTAAAGCTGCAGATGGAACAGTAATCGGAAAATTTCAAACCTTTTCCTCTAGCCCTTTCGTTGAATATGATGTTGATCCTAAGTGTTCTAACAAACCTAACTTCTTGTATGCCGCGCTGAATAATATAAGTAAAATGGATCAAGGAAAGGTCTTGGTCTATCACAAAAACATACACACAGCAGGAATGATAGCGGCTCTGAGTTGCGTTGCGAAAGTAGCAGCCAAAGCGACCCAAAGCGGCATAAAGCTGGGAGGTAATGAGAGTACTGGAAAAATATATGATAATGGAACAATTAATCTTTACGCGGTTTTGGGTCATGTCATCGCGAACCAAAATACGAAGGGCCTAAAGTACCAAGACGTTCATTTGTCTGCGATGACCAGCATGATTTCAAAGATAATAAATCCTCCGCAATAAAAAGTATATTACGGGGAAATTTTTAAATGGGAATAAAATCCACTGGATTTTATTTCGCTAGTCAAGCGTGTTAAAATAATTCATAGCAAGACTCAGTCGCAAATTGCCCAACATCACCTGCAACTCTCTTATTTGAACGCGCTCCATGAGTTTGCAAACGACCAGCAGCCCGTATGGAAAGACGTCTGCGCGCACCTTGGGAACGCCCAGAGCCACGCGCTCCTCGTTTGTTTTATTTTTCAATGTGCCCAGGAGAGATTTTACTTCCTGGCAGGTAATTTTTTTTCCCATGCCGCCTTCCATCAGCAAATTTGCCACTCGCAGAGTGCCACCACTGCCAACAAGCGGATACTGGGCTACTCCAGCGTCGTGAAATTTCACTGTTTTTAAAATTTTTTCAGTTGCAACCTCCGCCTCTTTGAAATTTTCCATTTTGCTCAGATCGATTGTGCTCAGCGGAAGACTCCAAGTTCCCTTTAGGTCTCCGTTGAATTCCGCCACTTCCACGCTGCCACACCCAATGTCGAACGAGATGAATTTATCCAAACTCATAAATCGCCTAACGCAGCTGGCCATCAGCGTAGCTTCCTCAGTCCCGCTAATAATTCGCAAGTCGATGCCCAGGCTGGTTAAAATCTTTCTCTGCAGTTCAGAAAAATTTGGCGCTCTCCTGGCAGCCTGTGTGGCAACGGCAATTACTTGGCTGGAATTGTGCGTTTTGGACATGCCAAGAACACGCCTGAAAAAATCAGCGGTGATGCTGATTTTTTTGTCGGATATGCTGGCGCCTATGTGTGGACACAGCCTAAATCCGCGGGAAATACTGGCGACAGCCCTTATTTTGTTTTCGACATTCCTGAAGACGGAAGCCTTCATTGACCCACTGCCAATGTCAACAACAGTTACGCAATTTTCAATTAAATTCATCTTCCAGGGCCGAAACGCTGGCATTCTGGGTATAACTACTTCTGCTAAAGTCAAATACAATTTCTCTGCAGCCATCCCCCGGCAACGCTGTCAGGGCAGCCAGATGTCCCCTGGCGCGGTGGAGTTTTTTCGCCCGCGCTGATGCCTTTGGCGAACGCAAAAAAGTAATTCACGCCCGGCTTGAGCGGCGGAGTTTTCCACGCAAACAAAAGGATGTGGAAGCCTCGGCCCATTGCTTCCGCACATCTGCAAACCTTTTCACCGGCTGAATATATCCCGGCGTGGTGGTCGGAGCGGCTAAATGTCCCCTGGTGTGGTGGTCGGGGCGGCCGGATTTGAACCGACGACACCTTGCGCCCAAGGCAAGTGCTCTGCCAGGCTGAGCTACGCCCCGATCTTTATCCTTCCCGGATAATAGCTGGTGCTCAGAACGGGACTCGAACCCATATGCCATAGGCACACGCCCCTCAAGCGTGCGTGTCTACCGATTTCACCACCTGAGCACAACCTAACTCGCATCAAATAATTTTTGCTTTGAAAATCAACAAAAAAGCTTCCCCTGCTTTTTCTCTTGGAAAACAAATTGGCGCGGAAAGGTTCAGACGCCTGAACCGATTCCTCCTGCAACCATTTTCCCAACTCATTTTCAGAGTTTTCATTAAACGAAAAATTCCACCCCGCAAAATATATTTGAATTGGGCGCCGGCAGGAGAATTTTTGGAATGGAACAAAATTTTCCGGCAAAGCTTTCTACGCCCCGAAATGACCTGTTAAATTCTGCAATCTGCGCGAATTCCCCAGTTTCTCTGCCCAGACGATTTTTCGGAAAGCGCATCAAAAAAAACGCCCCCGGACAGAACAATGTTACTACCGAGGGCTGGATGGGATTGGGATGGGAGAAATTCTATATCAGCTTAGCACAAATTTCGCAGAAACACTTTTGCGACGGCTGGCGGCATTGCGGTGAATAATGTGCCTCTTCGCGGCCTTATCCAGGGCAGATATGTACGCCCGCGCAATCTGCTGAACATCGCTCGCCTTTGCCTCAGCGGCGGCGCGCAGCTTGCTGGCTAGAGTCCTAATTCTGCTTCGGACGGCTCCGTTCCCCGAGGCGCGCCCCTTCGCCTGTGCAATAGACTTTTTCGCTGCTTTCTTATTAGCCATTCACTGCTCCTATAACCAACACTGTTGCCCAACTTAGCCCGCCTATTGCGCGAGTCAAGCAAAAAAAACTTTTTTATGAAAAATTTTTCATTCCCGCTCAAAAAATTTCTCCGCCACAGAAAATCTTTGGAAAAATCTTAAATATAATTGCCGGCGTGCCTCCGCAAATTATGCTGCCGTCCCTCGTAATTCGCTCCGAACTTGGACCATTCACGGACATGCGCAAAGGCTTTGCAAGCTCCACCCATCCACGACCGCCTTCTGAGAAAAACATGTTAATAAGCTGTGAATAGTTTGCTAATTGGCGAAACTATTTCCATCTGCTCACGAACCATTGACGCTGTTATTAACAGCCATTCCGTCCGTTTGGCATCGCCGGGAGAGAGCAAAGCCACTTACTAACATATTCACATCCGATAATAATAATAATAAACTTTTAGAATATAATAGTAATTAGTGCGAAAGATTTCATGCTGGTCTGCGTTGTGGAAGATGTTTTTGGAAGAATAGCGGCAGCCCGTTTCCCATCTAATGTGCTGCTGAAGGAGGAAACAGCAAGTACCAATGCGGATGCAAAAACCCTGCAGAGCGCAGGGCTGCAACCGCCATTCATTGTGCTGGCCAAAAAGCAGTCAGCTGCCTATGGCCAGAGAGGAAATGCCTGGAAAGGAGATGCCATCGGAAATTTGTACCTCTCCTGCGCCGTTAAAATAACCGATAGGCTGGAAAAAAATTTGGAAATTTTTCCGCAGCACATTGCCATTTCGCTCTGCGAAATCTTTCGCACTAAATATTTCGCCAGAGCCATGGTGAAGTGGCCAAATGACATATTTGTCCGGTCAAAAAAAATGGGAGGTCTGCTGCTTGAAACTGTTTGGAACAGAGAAAAATTGGCCGGAGCGGTGCTTGGGATCGGTGTAAATATTCTGTCAGCGCCGAAGATAGACGGGGAAAGCTACGAAGCGACGTGCCTGGCTGATGAAACGAAAATTCAGCTGGAATTTGACGTCGTCGTGGGGGAGTGCATAACTTCTGTTTTAAGCGCCGTCAGCAGTTTCGAAGAAGTGGCAAACTACAGCATCTGTGAAAAATGGAAGCGTTTTGATGGGCTAAATGCTCAGACCATTGATGTGGCCGCTGATGGCGAAGTGATTTGCGGCAAAAATTGTGGCATTGGTGAGAACGGGGAGTTGATCATTTTTACCTCCGCCGGAGAATTTGTTGAAATTAAGCAGGGTTGCGCCAGAATAAAGCTGAGCGGGAAGGTTTAGTCCTTGACAAACAAAAAACTTACTTATCTTGCAGGCGCATCGCTCAGGTGGTGAAATTGGCAGACACGCTGTCTTCAGGCGGCAGTGCCCTAGGGCATAGGGGTTCGAATCCCCTCCTGAGCACCAGAAACATCTTGGTCGCCTGGCGGAATCAATAATGGGGTTCGCCAGAAATTTGGCAGAGGCGGAAAAATTTTTGCTTTTTCTGGGAAAAACTGAAAAAATTACTCATGAAAACGAGCGCGCTGGCCTGCCATTTGGCCTCCGCAACCGTCGAAATTCAGGTCGACCTAGCATTTGGGGGCCAAAAATTATAAAAAACGTAAAAAAGTGTTGACTTTTATTTTTGATGGGAAGATACATGCGTTTGAGAGGTGAGTATCGATGAAAAAATTATTAACAGTCATATTTTTGTTGGCGGGCATTTCGCTTAGTAATGCGGAGGATTCGGGAGCTGCGCAAGCGTCGGATTCGAACTTTACAGTTGGCACCAATATGCAATTTAAGACAGCGCGCGTTTCGCACGGGTGCAAGGCGAGCAATGGGATTTACGTTGCAGAGGCGAAGATTGGATATAAAATTCGGGAAAATTTGAAATTCAACCTTGGAGGCGATGCGATGGCCGCGCTTAGCGGGAAGTACAGCAGGGTTGCTCCGGGCATTGGACTTTCCTGGGATGTGACGGAGTCAGTAGTCTTGGATGCGGGATATACTCACTATTTCTACACATCTGCGCATGGCGATGAGCAGAAAAATTCAAATGAGATTTACGGAGGAATTAGGAGAAATATGTGGTTGAGGCCGGCGGTGTATTATTTCTATGACTTCGACAATCGGGATATATCGTGGGAATTTTCGATTGGACATGAGTTTGACCTGGAGCGGCGTTTGCTTCCTGGGCTCACGCTGAATGTTTCCGCAAAAGTTGGCTTTGAACAAGCGGAAAAATCAGGCGGAAAGCGCATTGAAAATGGCAAAAAATATTTTTTCTACTACGGAACGGGAGCGGATTTAGTGTATGCGTTCGGAAACAACGCAAAGGCAAAATTGGGTGTTGCCTACGAAGGCAATTCGGCTGCAAAGAATTCGTGGGTTAATGCCAAACGCAGAGATTTTGTGTGGGGTTCGGCCTCAATTTCCTGCTCATTTTAGCGGGAAATTGGCGCAGCGCGCGAATATTTTTTTACCGCCCGGAGGCAGTCTCTGGGCCCTGCCTCAGTATTTTGGGTAGGCGCAAAAGTTCCAGCTTTTCCATAATTTGTAGGGCGTTGAGGGCGGCTCCTTTTCGCACCTGATCTCCAACTATCCACAGCGATACCGCATTGTCCAAAAATGTGTCGCTGCGCAGGCGTCCGACGGCGACATTGTCCATATTTTCCCGCCGGAGAGGACAGGGGAACTCGTTGTGTTGGAAAAAATCAATGCTATTATTTTGCTGCAAGATTTGTTCCCCAAGGCGCATGTCAAACGGCTCGTGAAATTCCACAATTGCTGCGATGGAGTGTACGCGTTTCACCGGAATACGCACGCACGTCGCTGATACTCGCAGGTCTGGCAGAGATAAAATTTTCCTGCTTTCGTTTAGCATTTTCACCTCTTCCGAGGTGTATCCATTTGGCGAAAAATCTCCAATTTTGGGGATGGCATTGCTCAGTATTCGTTCCCCGAAAATTTTTTCCGCCAGGGAGTGGGAATCGGCAATTTCTTCTTCCAGCGCTCTCATTCCGCTGCAACCAACGCCGGAGACCGCCTGATATGTGGCAGCACAGAATCTGCGCAGTCCGAACATTTGGTGCAGGGGGAAAATGGCCATCAGGGCTATTATTGTCGAACAATTTGGGTTTGCTATAATATTTTTATGGCCCAACAACGCATGTGGATTAATTTCCGGAATCACAAGCGGAACATCGTCGTACCCCCTGAAGGCGGAACTGTTGTCTATGCAGCAAATGCCGCTGGCGGCGGCGGCGGGAATAAATTCGCGACTAACACTCGTCCCGGCACAGAAGAATAAATAGTCAAAATTTTCCAATTTTCCCATTTCTAATTTTTCAACGGGAAAGGTCTGCCCGCTGAAGTATACCCGCTTGCCGGTCGATTTTTCAGAGGCGAACAATCTGAGCGCAGCGACAGAAATTTTGCGTTCCTCAAGTAGGGAAAGGAGCTCCATGCCAACGATTCCAGTTGCTCCGACAATGCCAATTCGTAGATTCATAATCCGTTCAAAATATAGGCAACAATGTGAAAAAAGTAGGAATTTTGGCAAAAGTTTTTTCACCGGCGAAGATTAATTTGTTTTTTGCCACTACGGGACGGCGATTAGACGGCCATCACGATGTCTTTTCCGCCAATTGCGCAGTGGCTTGGGGAGATAATTTGCAAATACGCGAAAGGAGGTGTGCGCCGGATGAAATTTCCTGCAGTTCGAGTTTTGCCGATGAAAAAAATAATTCGATTGCGATGGCGCTGAATGCTTTTAGGCAAAGGATCGGACAGAAAAAATACTTCTCCGTTGCCCTGGAAAAAAATATTCCGGTGGAGGCTGGATTTGGAGGTGGTAGCAGCAATGCGGCGGCGGCGCTGAGGGGAGTAAATTGGCTCAGTGGAAATATTTTGTCTTTCGATGACCTGATGAAGTTGTGCCATGGCATCGGAGCTGATTGTCCTTTTTTTCTGGATGGCAGGCCAAGCATGGCGACTGGCATCGGAAATGTTTTGGCCCCAATGGACGGACAAATGGTAGCAGCTCTGCAAAATTACAGCCTACTAATTTTCAAGCCAGGCTTTGGCGTCAGCACAAAAGTAGCCTACGCAACCCTGAGAGAAAATTTTCAACACCTGTACGTGGGACAAGATGAGGCGCGCCACCGCTTCACATGCCTCCGGGAAGCAGTGGTAGCTGGGCGAAAGGAACTGCCTCTGTTTAATACTTTTTCGGATATGTTCTTTCTGCGCCATAAAAATTTATTGTCACTGTGCCGGCGCCTGAAAGAGATTGGAGCAAATGCCATGCTGACCGGCAGCGGCAGTGGATTTTTCTGTCTTATTCACAGATCCCTAGCAATTGATGCCGCCGAGCAGGTGATTAGACAGGAATTGGGAGAGCATGCCTTTATCCACAATCCGGAGTTGCTGCTGAGAAAACCATGCGAAGTGGAGGCTCAAGAGTAGCAAGCTGCATGAGGATTTCGGGAAAGAATTGTAAAAATAACTTGCCTTCGGATCACGCATTTATTATGGATTATCCATGAAGTTTTTTTCCAGAGTGTTGTGTTTTTTCATGCTCACAATGTGTGCCGGGGCGGCCTTATCCGGAGAGGAAAGTCGGTTCATCGGGGCGGCTTTGAAGGGACAAGCTGTTAAAAAGATGGAGGGGCGCATAAGAGCAGCTGCCGAGGAAGCTCTGGGAGGGCATCTCGCCCAAAAATATGTCTCAAGCGTTCTAAGTATCATTCTGGGGCCTGAAGTGAAGCTTTCAGATAAGGCCAATTGGGGCATCTATACCATTTGTTCGAAAGAGCCTACGGAAAATGATCAGATGCCGTTCTGCGGAGCTATTATCGTGTTGCAGGTACAGGAGGGTAGTTTGCTAAAGGAGAAATGGCTGCCCGAATTCCAGCAAAAGCGAGTTGGAGACTGGACTCTTCTGGCGGCCCCCCAAGACGAATATCTACTGGCTGACGACGAGGTGGTGCAGCAGATAATAGCAGATATTGGCAAAAGCCTGGATGAGGATATTGTTTGCTTCCTAAGTCCCGAGATGTGCATCCAGGAATTGGATAAGCTGAATTCAGATGAATTACCGCCCGATGTATTGATGGGGAAAGAGAATTTGAAAGATGCGGAATCTTTGTTTTTTTCGCTGCGAATTTCCAGGAAAAATTTACAAATTTCCGAACGCGTTTGCTTGAAAAATGACAGTAAGTATAAGCAGATTTTTGCGCAGACAGTAAAGGCAAGGCCTATTTTTTGGAACATTATTCCTGCGCAGAATATTGCGGCTGCGATCAATATCTCCCAAAATATGACTGAAGAAGAGATGGACCTCGCGAGCCAAAGCATACTGTGGCAGTTAAATAGATTGAAAAATATTTTTGACAAGAGTGAGGGCGCATGCAGGTGCTGCTGCGAACAATCCGAAAAGTGTTGCTGCACCGAATCAGATTCGTGCAGCGAAAAAGATAGTGTGGACAAGAGAGAATGCGCATGCAAGTGCTGCTGCGAACAATCCGAAGAATGTTGCTGCGCCGAATCAGATTCGTGCGACACAAAAGACGATGTGTGCCTAGTAAAAGCCGGTACGTGCAAGCTCCTGAGACAGCTGGTTGAGTCCCGCGACGAGGTTTATGACCTGACCAAACTGCTGCTGTCTTACTCAACTGGGGATCATTACTTTGCTTGGGCAAAGTCAAATATTGGATATTTTTGCATGGGGATAAAGGACGATCCCGCCGATGGAACAACTTTTCAGGAGGCTTTCGATGGAGTTGCTGCGCAGTTGCGGATGGGGACGGCGCAGAAAATAGATGATTACGATGGATTCGTAGTCTATGAAATAAAATTCCCGGAAGCGGCTGCAAAGAAGGTTTTCTGCGCAATCGACGGCGTGGTGTTTTTGATGGCTTGTGGGACCAATGAGGTGCAGGATTTGCATGATTTTATAGATCTCCATAGGAGCGGCCTGAAAACAATGCGCATATCCGCAGAAAATGGCATCATTGGAGTTGGAGACATCAACCTGGCGGCTATTGCCAATGGGGTACTGGGGGACTGTTTCCCCGATGCCAATCTCCACTTGCTTTTCTCAGCCTTTATCGTCGATGGCGACGCCATATTGAAGCTTACGATTCAAAATGCGCAGATTAGAAGTTTGGTAGAAGCTTGGCCAAATAAATTCCAAGCTAAACAGGCGGAAGCCGAGTAGTCGGGGCATTAATTTTCACGAGTGAATTTGCGCAATCCAAGGCGCCGAAATCGTTCAGTGCAGATTTTGCCGTGCGGAAGATAAAACGCAGCGAAGTAGATGAAATTCCAAATCACATGGCAAAAAAAATCTTGCATGCCAGATAAATTTCCATTTAAAGTTGGCCCCTGTGTTTTTTTAAACTAGGACATGCTAGACATAATACCCTTTCCTCCGCTTGTAACGTTATTTGGACGCCAATTTAGCCTGTATCAGAGATGTTGGTACGGTTTTCTCACGGCTTTTCTGACGGGACTGGCAATAGGCGAGCCGGTGATTAAGTTTTTGATTAGGCACCGCATTCACCAGATTTTTCGTCCCAGGCAGCAGGTGCACAATTTGGCAATTTTGCATGGCCCAAAGGCTGGGGTCCCGACCATGGGAGGGGTGATAGTTTTACTGGCGTCATTTGCTGCGATGGCTCTGTGGGCAGCGTTCAACGACCTGGTGATCGTCACAATCATAATTTATCTGGCTTGCACGGCACTGGGTGCTCTCGATGATGCAATGAAACTTATCAAAGGCAACTCCAAAGGCCTGACGTCATGGCAAAAACTACTTGTGCACGGCCTAATAACCTATCTTCTGTGGCGTATAGTCGCTAAAAATCCGCTGCTGGACAACCTCATAACGCAGGTAAACTGGCGGTGGTTTGTGGCAAAATTTAGCCCAGGGAACGCGCTGGTGGTAATTTTTATCTTTTATTTTTTTGTGATCGCTGGGACGAGCAATGCTGTGAATTTGACGGATGGAGTGGATGGTTTGGCAATCACAAATGTAATTCAGTGCCTCGTATTTTTCTGCGTGATAGCTTTTTACTCGCGCAATGTGAACGTTGCAGGCAAATCGCTGCTGACGTATATAGCAGGCGCCGGAGAGTTGGCTGTTTTGTGCGCATGTTTTGCCGGTGGGAGTTTGGCGTTTTTTCGATTTAATCTGTCCCCTGCATTTGTTTTCATGGGGGACATGGGAGCGATTGGCCTGGGGGGACTGTTGGCAATAATCGCAATTCTACTCAGGCAACCTTTTGTTTTGCTTCTGATCGGGTCAACATTTGTTATCGAAGCAATTTCCGTTACCCTGCAGGTTGCATCGAAACGCCTCTTTAGGAGGAAAATTTTTCTGATGGCGCCGCTGCATCACCACTTTGAATTGAAGGGATATTCGGAGCATACAATAGTCGGTGTAGTTTTCATTTGGCAGGCAATCTGCTTGGGCATAGCTTTTTACATTACGTTCTATGAATATTTTAAATCTCCTTAGTGCTGCCCCTGCGATCGGAATCTTTGGGGGAGGGGTTACTGGGAAAGCGGTGGTGCGATTCTGTCAGCACAGGGGGCTTGCCTGTAAAATATTCAATGAATTTGGCCCAGCCGGTGAGCAATTTTCGGAGCAAGAGGCGCAAAAATATCCTCTGATTGTTAGAAGCCCGAGCTTTATGCTTTCTCACAAGTGGGTGCAGCTTGCCACATCGCTTGGGTGTCGATGCATAGCGGAACTGGATCTGGCCGCCTGCCTGTGGCGGGGAAAAATTCTCGCAGTCACAGGGACAAATGGCAAAACTACAACGACGGAATTTCTAGTGCATGCATTGAAATTGTGCGGGCAAAAGGCCATAGCCTGTGGAAATATAGGCTACCCTTTCAGCGATGCGGTGATTTCCGATTGCAACTTGGAAAATGTTTTCGCCGTGGTTGAAGTTAGTTCCTTTCAGATGGATGGCTCCACTGAGTTCAGGCCTGACTACGTCCTGTGGACAAATTTTGCCAATGATCACCTGGATGCGCATGCAAATTTGAAGGAGTATTTCAACTGCAAGGCGGGTCTCATCAGAAATGTCAAGAAGTCCGAAAATATTTGCTGCTTCGTTGGGCAGAGCGTGGATGACTTTCGCAGACAATTTCAGGCGGATGATATTTGTGGAAAATATTTGGTGTGTACGCCCCATGGGGGGCTGCCAAATGATTCTGTTTTAAATGTCGGGGTGCAGAGGAAAAATTTCGCCCTGGTGCAGAAATTCTGGCAAAGTGTGAAATTTCCAGTGGAACGATTGGAAGAGGCAGCTCGGACATTTCAACTGCCTCCCCATCGCCTGAAAGCGGTGGGCAAGGTGCGCCGATCCGATCCGCAGTCCGGTCACAGCAAAGAGGTGGAATTTTGGGATGATTCAAAGGCGACGAATTTTCATGCCATGGAGGCAGCGTTGGCTTCGTTTGATAGGCCAGTTATCCTTATCGCCGGAGGCAAGTCCAAGAATGAGCCCATTGAGGAATTTTTGAATATTATCAGCGGAAAAGTAAAAGGTTTGCTCCTCATTGGAGAGACTGGTGAAACTTTATACAGAGCGGTCATGGCCTATTCCCGCTTGAATTTTCCAGTGGTTTATAAGCTTTTCAGGCTCAGTGAAAATGCTAAAGAAACGATGGATAGCGCCGTGCAATATGCCTTTGCGATAGCTTCGGACGGGGATACGGTACTGCTGAGCCCGGGGTTTTCCAGCCTGGATTGGTTTGAAAATTACACGGAGCGCGGAAAATTTTTCCGGGAAAGCGTTTTATGTTTGAATTTGCAAAATAAATAGCAACTATGTTGGTATAGTTTTTTTGCCATGAGATTTCAAAATGTTTTAGTCGTGTGTGCTTCGGTGTTTTTTCCTCTGCTGACAGGGTGTGCGCTTTTCGACGGCGCACCTGAACCAAAGGAAAATAATGTGGCTCATTTCATCCCGAATGATGTGAGTTCGCATGGATCAAGTGCGCGTAAAAAGCCTGCGCAGCCTAGGCCAATTGAAGACGAATACGTCTGCGGGCAGCGGGAAGATTCCATTTGCGAGAGCAGCTGCGTTCGGAAGGAACAGGCCAGGGAGTCTCAAAAACTCTCAATTTACGTGGTGCAGAGAGGGGATAGCATCTATGGCATAGCAAGGAAGTATGGAGTATCGCCAAGCGAACTCATGGATCTGAATGGGCTTAGTGGAGATAGCAAATTAATAGTTGGGCAAAAGTTGAAAGTAGATGTCGAGTGGCAATTAAAGCCGGAGGAAAAGAGGTCCCCGGTTGCACCTCCTGAGACGATTTACGTAGTGCGATACGGGGATTCGCTGTCCAAAATAGCAATGACCTATGGAATTTCCTGGAAGGCGCTCAAGAAAGCAAATGACCTGCAGTCGGACAGGTTGAAAGTCGGACAAAAATTGAAAATTCCAGCCAGGCCATCCAGCGAATCTGGGGCCGGTGCAAAGGAGCAGAGCGTAAGGAAAATGGAGCGTGACGGCGACGAAAAGTACACCGTGAAAAAGGGAGATAATTTGAGCTTGATCGCCAAGCATTTTGGTGTTAGCCAGGCTGATTTGCAGAGCGCAAACGCAATCGTCGATCCGCAGAAATTGCGCATCGGACAGAAGTTAATAATTCCTCAGCCAGCGTTTGCTTCGAAGAATGCTTCGGTCCCGGCCGTTCTGCCAATAGCCACTCAGGGGCGCAGACCATTCTCCGCCTCCGATGAAATGTACGAAATAAAAAGCGGAGATAGCGTATCGCAGATAGCGAAGAATCTCAACGTTTCCGAAAAAGATCTGATGGAACTCAATAATTTGAGCAAAGTTTCCGTGTTGCAGGTGGGGAAAAAGCTGCTGGTTCCGCAGAAAAAAATTTCCTCCGAAGGAAGATCCAGGGAGAATGAGAAACAACCCGAGAATGCAAATTTCTTTGAAAGTTTTGAGGAAATTCCGGTGATTGAAATCAATAACTAAGAGCTGCATGCTTTTGGACAAGCTGGAAGCATATTACTCCTACTTCAGCCAGCGTAAAGCTGGCTGGTTTATTTTGTCCTCCACGCTATTTCTCACGGGAATTGGCTTGATTATTCTTTCCAGCGCCAGCCTGTCATTCATAAAATCTGATAATTATTTTTTCAAGCAGCTGCTGTGGTGTGCCGTTGGAATTCCATTTTTTCTGATTGGTATTCTGGTTAATCTGGATTTGCTCAGGAAAAATTGCACCTGGCTGCTATTGTTTTTCGCAATTGCCCTTGTCGCCGTGCTAATTCCTGGGGTCGGAAAGCTGGTCAATGGATCCAGACGATGGATTGTTGTCGCCGGAATCAATGTGCAGGTTTCGGAATTTGCCAAGCTGGCTGTTGTCATCTGGCTGGCTCGCTACTTGGAGCGGCATGCGGATTGCATGGGGAAATTTTTGGAAGGATTTTTGATACCACTGGTCGTTCCCGGAGTGCTGTGCGGACTGATCCTTTTGGAACCGGACTACGGAACCGCAATACTGATTGGCATGGTGGTATTTACGCTGCTGTTTTTGTCCGGGACGCGATTTTTATATCTACTGGTTGCAATGATTGGAGGGGTGGTGTGCATATCAATTCTAATATATTTAAATCCCACCCGCCTGCACAGAATCACAGCATTTCTCGACATTGAAAATAATAAATTGGAGGGGGCATATCAGCTCTGGCAGGGCATGCTGGGGTTTGTTTCCGGTGGGCTGTTGGGACGTGGAATTGGCCAGGGAAGGCAGCAGCTGCTGTACCTGCCGGAAGCACACACAGATTTCATTTTTCCGATATTCAGCGAAGAGTTTGGGAGTCTGGCTGCGATTGCGGTGCTGGCCGTGTATGCGTTGTTTTTCGCAGTTGCCAATCACGGCGCCCGGAAACTGAAAAACGACTTTCCGAGGTTCCTGGCTCATGGCATATGCATGATAGTCACATATCAGGTGATTATCAATGTCGGTGTTGTGACCGGCCTTCTTCCAACGAAGGGGATAGTTTTGCCGTTCATCAGCTATGGGGGGTCGAGCCTGGTGCTGCTGTTCCTGATGATCGGGCTGCTTTTGAACTGCTGTTCCCTGGAAATGAAAAGTGATGGTGCTGCTGCTGGGATCTAGTCTTCTTTTTGCTCCATTTCTGAAAGCATCTTTTTCTCTCCGAATGGGGAAATTGTGTGGGCTGTGACGAAAATCAGCAGATTGCGTTTTTGCGTGGTTTCACTTTTGGACTGAAACAACCGTCCGAGCAGTGGAAGATTTCCCAGAATTGGGACTTTGTCGTGCACCTCTTTAACTTCCTCGCGAGTCAACCCTCCCATTACCACTGTTGCTCCGTCGAAAATGTTAACCTCCGTGTGAATTTCCCGCGTCGAAAATATTGGCTGGTAAAAGCCGGATGGGACAGAGATTGTTGCTTGCGAATTAGTGGCTATGCTCATTCCGCCGTACTCAACAAATCCTTCAAATTCTGTAACCTTTGGTTCCAGTTGCAGGCTGATGCTGCCATCATTTTCAACGATGGGGGTGACACTCATTTCCACTCCGATGTTGCGTGCGGTGAAATCCTGGGGCGTTCCCGCCGTTATCGTAACCCCTGCGCTTGTGCCATTGAGACCAACTCCGGAGGTCCCTATCCCCACCTCGGAGTGCATATCTCCGTATTTTTGAGGGTAGCGCAGTTCCATTGCAACAACGATTTCAGCAGTTTTTCCGGATAGCACGGTCAGCCTCGGAGCGCTCATGAGGTCGGATCCCGCGTGCTGCTCAAGAGCTTGAATTAGCATATTGCACTGGAATTTATTGAGAACTCCGGTGATGTTTCCCAGTGGCACGGTGGCGGCTCCCAAATTAATCTGTCCGGGCAATCCTGGGGCGGCATTGGGGATGGATATTTGCTCAACTGGAGGTCCAATCGTAACGATTTTACCATCCCCCTTTGAAAAATTTGTGGATGAAAAAGCCTGAGTCAGGGAGCGCAAATTATCTAAGTTGCTGGTGCCAGACGTTTGGCCGGTCTGGAAAAATGTTTTGTGGTTGTCCCCAAGTTGCCAGCGAACTCCAAGCTCGTCCAGCACTCCCTGCTGCACTTCGAGAAATTTCGTTTCGATTTCAACCTGCTTTATTTCGGAGTATTTTTTAAGAATATTGCTAATTTTTTTTAAATTTCTGCAGGTGTTTGTTACGATTATCTGGGAGCCGTCGAAAGCTAAATTACTACCTGGAATATCGCTGAAATTTATTCCGGCGCGCTGAAAAAATTCTTTTATTCCGCGCTCCTCATCGGCTATTGTCTCCGCTGTGCCGCGATTTCCGTGGGCGTGGTGATTAATTCCCTGCGCACCAGTTAATCTAATTAGCGTCCCCCGGGATATGGAAAAAAATTGCGTTTCCATGATGTCATCGGCCATGTTGTATTTGTAAAAAATCACAGCGTCTTTGGTGATATCGAACTTGTAGGAAACGGATTTTGCAACTAGGTCTATTAGTTGATAGAGTGAAATATTTTTAAGATTCAGGGTGACAGTCAGTTCTTTCGGCGATCCATTGCTTCCAAGTAGCACGAAATTGACCCCTCTGCTGCTTTCGTCGGCTGCCGTATCATTTTTTTCTGCCGCATTCGTCAGTGCCTCAATTACGTAGGGAAGGGGAGTGTCGGTAAATCGTATTTGCGGAATAAAAATGCTATTTACCCTGTCGAAGAGCGTGTTTTCGTATAAATCTTTCGGAGAAATTTTTTCCGCTGCCATGGCGTTGGGCTCCGGAATTTTCCAATTTTCTGCAACGCCGTTGAGCAATTCTTTTTTTGTCGTTTGCCGAGGGGAATCTGTAGTTTGCCGATGGGAGTTTTCGCCGGATGGGGAGGAATTTTGCTGCTCGAGATCGGTGTGCGGCGCGTGCGCACTGGAAATCTGTTGGTCGGTATTTTTTTCTTTCTGCTGGGAAGAGCGGGAGATCACATGCCGCTGCAGTTCGGAAATATTTTCCATGGATGCATCCACCGGGGGAGCGCATAGCAGGGCCAGCATAAGGCAGCAATTTTCCAGAAAATTAACCTTCACTCCAACAAGTGTACTAAATTTTGCCGGATGAGCAAAAATAAAAAAAAATTTTACTAAAATTTCCTTGTATTACTGGAAATTTCTCATTAGGGCAGAGTCATGCGCATCCTAGTTTTGCCGTTATCCCTAGCCGGAAGCTTTTGCCAATCAATGGGAATTGATATTTGTCAAATGGTTCGCGAAATGTATTGCGCAGGGCAATTTGATGCCATGCTCCTTCTGACTGATGAGAACTCATGCTCCGATGAAGCTTTTCCGTTCGCAACAGTTTATGTAAACAAAATTTCTGTTAGCGCACACGGAACACTCACCGATGCGATGAAGATAGCCATTGGTGAGTTCTGCGAAAGTCTGAGCGAACCGTGTTTCTTTGCGATTGTGCACCTGGGCGACATCCTGTATTCTCAGATAGCACAGGTGCTACGGCCAACTCACGAACTCTATTTCATATCGCTGGAGGATCATTTGGAGCCAAGTCCCTTCGTCCGAATTCCACTACCTTCAGAGGAAAACGACAGCAAGTACAACTTCTTCGCAGAAAAACTGACGGCATACGAGAATACCAACTGGTGTACTCTGGATGACTTTGTTATTTTTCAAAATAAACAAATTTGACCGGGTGCGAATTGGCGGCGTTTGGAAACCACCCTGAGACGTTCTTCTTAATGAGGTATGAATTGGAATTGAAAAATAGTGGGATAATCGGCATTTCCTCCACCAAATAGGATTCGGCGTCGTGTATTAACCTGTTGCGCACAAGGATGTCATCGGCCTGGGGAATGGAAGCGACGATTTTATCGTAATTTTTATCATGCCATCTGCCGTAATTTCTTGCACTGTGAGAGGTGAACGGGTTCATCGCCAGTATGGGATCGCAGTAAATTCCACCGTAGGAAAATTTTATCATGTCGAACTTGGCTTTCTTTTTCCTGTCCAAAAATACCTCCATATTCTGCGGATCAATTCGGCACGTAATTCCCAGCGAAGTTTTTAGATCTTCACAAATTTGCTCCATGCAGACAAGGAAAATCGGATGTTCCATCACGTTGAAGAGAATGCTAATCTCGGGGAATTTATTTTCTGGGCCGTATCCAGCCTTTTCCAGAAGCTTTTTGGCCAACTCGACATCCTGGCAAAATAGTGATCCGGAGTATTTGTCATTCAGAGGAGGAATAAACCTATACGCCGCTAAAATTCTGTGTTTTTCGATTGTGTCGAGCAATTTTTCCCTGTCAATGGCAATTGATAAAGCGGTGCGCACGTCTTTGTTTTTGAATACCGGATTTTCTGTGTTAAACATCAAACCCACACATTCGAAAGAAATGCCAAACGCCGATTCCCCTTTGGAACACATTCCTTCAATTTTTTTGTCATCGAAAATTTCCACTATGTGAACTTCGTCCTCTGTGAAACTTTTAATGCTGCTTGTTTGATTGATAAAAAACAGGAAGACAACCTTTTGCAGCAGGACATTTTCGGCATCCCAGTAGCTTTCATTTTTCCTAAAAAGTATGCATTTACTTGGGATTCGCTCCGAAAAGAGGAAGGGTCCATTGGAGATAATTTTTGTTCTAAAAACGTCGTGCGGATAATGCCCCTTGTCGTACTCCTCAAAGGAGTCGATCACCTTTTGATTAAGCGGAAACCAGCAGGGATGCATTAAAATTTCAAAAAAATATGGCGTACATTGTTCCAGTTCAATTCGCAGCATCCTCGAATTTATCGCATGTATTCCAACTCTGGAAAAATCTCGAATTGTTCTGCTGAAGAATGCCTTAGCATTTTTTAGGTTGAAGAACATATCCACCGAAGCACATATGAGCCTGGAGGAGAGAGCCCGCTTTGCGGAAAAAACGAAATCTTCGGCAGTTACCGGTGTGCCATCCGACCATTTTGCGTCATCTCTCAGAAAGAATTCATATACCTTCCCGTCGGGCGACACTGTCCAGCGCTCAGCTACCCCCGGTAGTGGTTGCATGGTTTCTGGATCTGGGACGATCAACCCTTCGAAGGCGGCCTGTAAAATTTTATGGTCGCTACCCCTGCAAGTTTTCTGCGGATCGGCACTGGCAAGTTCATATGGAGAAGCAATCCTGAGATCTTGCGAAACTGGAGCCTTCTCATTTTTACATCCGGCAAGCAGGGACAGGACAAAAAAAAGTAACCATGCTTTTTTCATAGATCATGCGATGCGCTCCACGATTAATTCATTTAGCACGGGTCGCTTTGGAGCGAGCCTGTAGGCATCTCTAAAGTATTCCAGAGCGGGTTCCAGAGACGATTCATCGTTGTAGTGAATCATGACCAGAGGCTCTCCCTGTTTAATTTGCATGCCAACTTTCATAATCCCGGAAACTCCCACAGTGTGGTCCGTTGTTCCGTCCTTTTTACGCGATAAAAGGCTAACCCCGTGGGCAATCATTCCGGCATTTACGGTGTGAATATACCCTCGTTTCTGCGCTGACAGCTTGCGCGCATACTTTGCCTTGGGATATTTTGTTGGATCATCTATGAACGTGGCATCCCCCCCCTGGGCAGCGACCATTTCTTTAAATTTACTGAGTGCCGACCCATCCGATAGTTTTTTGATGATCATTTGTTTTGCAGACAGTGTGGAGCCTGCAACTCCGGCCAAGCGAATAATTTCCATGCCTACGCGCAGAATCAAATCCTGCATTTCTGGATCTCCGCGGCCCTGCAGCAGCTCGACGGTCTCCTCAATCTCCAGCCATGTTCCCACTGTTTTCCCCAGAGGCTGATTGGCGTCTGTAACGACGGCGATGCATTTTTTATTCAAACTGCGTGCGACGCGAGTTATCATGCGACCCAGCTGCTTTGCCTGTTCCACGTCCCTGATGAAAGAGCCATTTCCCCATTTCACATCAACAACAACACCGTCCGCTCCGGACGATAGCTTATTGGCAAGAATACTTCCTGTCATGAGAGGTACACTCGGGACAGTCCCGGTCGTTCTTCTGATTCTGTCAAGAATTGCATCCGCCGGAACTATGTTTTCCGGTTGCTCGTAGTAGCAGCAGCCAACTTTTTTGAGTTGCTTTTGAAAATTTTTAGCATCGAAGTGGCAGCTGAATCCTGGAATTGCCGACAGCTTGTCGGTGTCTGGAATTATCAGCCCATCGCACTTGTCCGCTAGCATTGGAACAACTATGCCACAGGCGGCGGTAATGGCGATCAGGACAAGAGCAGATTTGTCCCCGACTCCGCCCGTTGAACAGCGGCAGATTTTTGGCAAAGATATGCTCCCAATGTCCACCACATCTCCCGAAAGCGTAAGCTCCTCCGTCCAAACTGAAGCCTCCTGGACGCTCATGTTTTGAAAATATATCGCCATCAGCAGAGCGGACAGCTGGTAATCTGGAATTTTCTTTGTGATTATGGCATTCGCTATTTCCTTAACTTCACTCTCTGTCAATTCCTCCCCATAGACCTTTTTTTCTATAAACGTACTAAAGCGCCTTACTAGCTCGCAACTCATTTGGGTGTCCATAATTTCCGTCTACTCACCTAGTTCATCAATAATCAACCCGCACCTCGCGGTATGTATCTCCTCTGCATAATGTCAATGTTTTTTCGCGTTAAATTTTGTAAACTGCCACGAATTGTAGATTAATGCCGCATCTGCCGGAAGAAATTTTTCGCAGCAACGGAGCATGTTTTTCCAGTCGAGTGTTCAAAATTTCCAGCGGCACTGCGAAACTAGGCGATGGTGATCGCCGTGTCCAGATAAACATCCTGGATGGCATTTAGCAGCTGCACGCCGTCTTCCATTGGGCGCTGGAATGCCTTTCTTCCGCAAATCAGGCCCGATCCTCCGGCGCGCTTATTTATAACTGCTGTTTCGATGGCCTCTTGGAAATCATTATCTCCGGAGGCGCCCCCGGAATTTATCAACCCTGCGCGGCCCATGTAGCAATTGGCCAGCTGGTATCGGGTGAGATCAATGGGGTTGTCCGTGGTCAAGTCCGAGTAGACCTTATCGTGGGTCTTTCCAAATTTCACAGCTCGGAATCCTCCGTTGTTTGTGGGCAGTTTCTGTTTAATTATGTCGGCTTCTATGGTTACGCCGAGGTGATTTGCCTGGCCGGTCAAATCTGCGCTGGTGTGATAATCTTTGTCAGCTTTGAATGCGTCATTCCTCAGATAACACCAGAGAATGGTTGCCATTCCGAGTTCGTGTGCCAGTTGGAATGCCTCAGTTGTTTCCTGAATTTGCCGCATGGACTCCTCCGAGCCGAAGTAAATGGTTGCTCCAATGGCAGCTGCACCCATGTCATATGCCTGCTGCACGTCTCCGAAGTAGATTTGATCAAATTTATTCGGATATGTGAGCAGCTCGTTGTGGTTTAATTTGACCACAAACGGTATCTGGTGGGCGTATTTTCGGGAAACAATTCCCAGGACGCCCAGCGTTGAAGCTACGGCGCTGCATCCTCCTTCGATGGCGAGTTTGACGATATTTTCCGGGTCAAAGTATTCCGGATTAGGTGCGAAACTTGCCGCCGCCGAATGTTCGATTCCCTGGTCAACGGGAAGAATTGACATGTAGCCGGTCTCGGCGAGACGTCCGCTGTTGCGAATTCTCGACAGACTGTTCAGGACAGCAGGGGATCTGTCCGATTGCAGAAATACTTCATTTATAAAGTTTGGTCCAGGCAGGTGTAGCCGCGACTTGTCAATCGTTTTGCAGACGTGGGCCAAGAGCCCTGCTCTGTCATTTTTTTTGAATTCTTCAATGTGTGTACTCATGGGTAATTCCTCTGTCCTTTGCAGCCTAGCAATTTTCTCCGGAAAAACAACCGATTTGTGGGAAATTAATGGAGCACTTCCTAGAAAATGAAACTATCGAATGCGCAAAGAAAAATATGGATGTTTTACTCGGCCCCGAGAATCAGGCAAACAGAGTAGAGAGTGAAACAAAAGGCAAAAACAGAAGTCGATCTAAATTCTGGCAAGTGGCTGATGGTGCAAATAGCAAGCGAATGCTCCAGAAGGACTGCAGCAGCAATTTTTGATTCACGCCAGCATTTTCTCAGTGACTAGGCCTGTATTTCTCTGTCGGGTGTACTGCGATGATCCCCTCTAGATTATTTTTTTTCATTGAAGACAACGCGATCGATGAGATAGCTATTACCACCCGAGTGTGAAACGCCTAAAGTTGCAAAGTTGCCATCTGTAAGCGAGATCTCTACTAGAGACCAATGCTTACTTGCCTTACCAACGTCTGAAATTTTACTATAAATAATCCTGTAATCAGCTCTGTGACCTAGGTTGTCGAAGTCCTTCCTGACTGTGCTACTAGAAAATTCAAGTCTCATATTATTATCTCAGTTGGGTCGGTATATTTGGCGAATTTTGCATGTCAAGGTATTTGCATGTTATTTCCGGGTTAAAATGTTATTTTTGAGGTAAATTCCGCAAAAATATCATCTATATCCTTAGTTAACTGGAAAATATAGCTAATATCTGGCAAATAATCACTAGGATAATGGGCGTGAAGTGCCGAAATGGTGGAGTGTTTTGCTGCAGATTTCCGCGGAAAAATCAACATTTCTGAATTTGACAGCTATTTCTAGAAAATTTCCCAGGGAGGGACTTGCAAATTTTCCACGGCGGACATGATTATCTGTGTGGCGAGCTTGTATTTATCTTTTTCGCGCATGGTTCCATCGGGCATGTAATTCGCTGCCCGCAGCGGAGGTCCAAACGCTATGTTCGCCTTTTTATTCCAGTCGAAAAATTTACTGCTGCGGCTCATTATTTCGAATGTTCCAAAAACTTTGCATGGAATGACGGGAGCTTCAGTTTTGCACGCCAGCATTCCTACGCCCGCCAGAGGAACCTTGGCGCTTCCGTCATGGGAGCGCGTTCCTTCGGGAAAAATCATCAGGCACTTCCCCTCGCTCAGCATTCGCAGCGCAGCTTTGATGGCTTTGATGTCTCCGCTTTGCCTCTCAAGCGGAATGCAATTCATATTGCCAAATAGCCAATTGTGGAATTTCGTTCCGAAGAGCGAACTGCGGGCCAGGGAAAATACCTCGCGGCTGCCTATGGCACTTCCGACAAACGGAGGATCAAAGTAGCTCAGATGGTTGCAGGCAATCAGACAGGGGCCACTCCTCGGAACATTGCTGTCCCCGTAAACATTTCCATCGAATAGCTCGCGAAACATCATTTTCGCAATGAAGACGACTATGCGGTAGATGGGGTGTACTAGCATGCGCGGAAGAATAAAAAAAATTTCATCGATTCGCAATAAAACGAATGTCGGAAATTTTTGCACAGCGGGGAAGTCGCTGCAGATTTGCCAGAATTTTTTGCTTTTGTATCTGCAGTTCCGATCGAATTACAGCATTTTCGCTCTGAATGATTAAAACATCGCTGTTTAAAATTTTTACCGGATGGCAGCGTCCGGAAATATTTTGCCCGACGATGCCTTCCCAGTTGTCACGAATCACCTGCTCGGGTGTGGTTTTTGTGATGCTAATTTTCTTCAGTAAAATGGCAATTGTGTCGCCGATGGCCCTGGGATTTTTTTGCATTGATTGTGACTCTTCGGGGGGCAATCCGCGAAATGCGGCTATCAGGTTGCGAATTTTGCGCCCAAATTGTTTTTTCAGCACGACTTTACTCCAGTAGGGATTCTAAATTTTTTAGATAGAAATTTGTCATGGCGATGTTGTCCACTCCGGTTTTTATGAATTCGTTGAACAGTTCGTTTTTGGATACCTGAATTTCCCTCATGCGCTCCTCTATGGATTCTTTGGAAATCAAACGGTAGACGGTGGTGATGTTTTTCTGCCCAATTCTGTGAATGCGGGCGATGGCCTGCTCCTCCACCGCTGGATTCCACCAGGGCTCCATCAGGAAAACGTACTCCGCTGCGTGCAGAGTTATTCCAACTCCGCCGGCCTTCAAGCTGATTAGCATTACGGCGCTTCCCTTTGCGCTTTGGAAATCTTCAACTAGCGTCTTGCGATTCACCGTTGCGCCCGTCAGGGAATACACTTTGGCCATGGGAATGTTCGCCGCGACTCTGTTTTTTATTTCCTCCAGGAAACTTAAAAATTGGCTGAACACTATCGCTTTTTTCCCTTCTGCGGCAATGTTTTCCAGTTTGATGAGAAGGATATCTATTTTTTGGGAATCTCTGGAATTGTCGTGGCGCAGTGGAGCTGGCAAAACGAACTGCGCACAAGCTGCCTGGCGAAGGCGCATTATGGCAGTCAGGACGTTCATGTGTGTTCCTTTGCCGGGAGTGGCAAGATCCAGCAGCTTTAATTTTAAACCGTTTCTTATGGCGTTGTAGGCGAGTCCTTGGCTGCAATTCATCCGACACAGAAGCTCTAGTTCATTGCGCTTTGGCAGTTCAATGGCTACGGATTGTTTTGTGCGCCTTATGGTGAACGTTGAAATTTGTTTTTTGAAATTATCTCTGAAATCTTGGAAGCCTATGTTTTCCTGAAATTGTCTGTATCCGCAAAAGAATCCCGGCATCAGAAATTTAAATATGCTCCAGATGTCCATGAGATTGTTTTCAATCGGTGTTCCGGTTATGGCTATTCTGTGCCTGCCGTCCACACTGCAGCAGGCTAGCATTGTTTTGGACCGTGGATTTTTAGCGTACTGGGCTTCGTCAAGAATCACGTAGTCGAATGACAATTTTTTCAATTCCTGGTTCATTTTGTGCACCTGCGCATAGCTGCACAGCAGAAAATGAGGGCTCCTGGAAAAGTCATAAAATTTATCAACGGTGGCAAATGTTCGGTCCGGGAAAAATTTTTCTATTTCGCGCTGCCAGACGAATATGACACTTGCCGGGCAAACCACAAGAGTGCGAGTTGGCTGCTCATTTGAACAAATTAAAGTCAGTGCCTGCAAAGTTTTCCCCAGACCCATTTCATCGGCCAGCAGGCAGTGGCATCCGGCATCCAGAATGGCGCGCATTGAATATACTCCATCCCGCTGGTAGTTTTTCAGGAACTCCGGAAGTGGAAATTCCGGCATCCCAACGTCGATGTGGGTGATTTTGCAGCCGGTCGTGTCAACGGTGATGCAGCTTTGGTTGAGCAGCACGTAGAGCATGTATTTGTGCAGCTTAGCGTTGCAATCACCGGCAAATACGTGGCGGATGACAGAAATTTGATTGCTGGTCAGCGCAACTGCGCCAATGTTTTCGATGAAAATCGACCTTCCATTTGCCCTCAGCAGATCTGCCATTTTGAAGGGATTAATTTGCCCATGCGGCGTGGTTATGACCCATTCGATTTGTATGTGTCCCGGGTCGAGTTCAAGGACCCTGGCGCAAATTTCAGGGAAAATTATTCCGCGCTTTAGAAGGAGCATTTCCGGGGCCAACTGGACGAAGAAATATTTCTCCCAGACGTCAAATCTGTCGCGCATTAGCTCAGTGGCTGTGTGCAAGTTTTTTAGGCGATAGTCACGGTTTGCCGCACAGAATTCAAACTTGGCTTTTTTGGCGTAGTACAGCAGGCGAAGCAGAGATATTTTTCTCGCACTTCCGGAAATTACAGTGACGGAGCTGCTGCTCTGCATAAAGATTGGTTTCTTCGGCGAATTGTCAAGGAACGCGCGCATAAGCACATCGCTGCCGCACACGCTAAATTTTACCAGAACGTTTTTTTCCACATGCTGCCTATTTTCGTCCCGGAATTCGATATTTTCGATTTCCGGCGTCCAGGGGTCTGCGGTGGAATCCTCCTCGTTTTTTTCACATTCAACTTTGGGCGAAATGGCTTTGGCGCTGCTGGAATTCACAAGAACTATGATCTCCATCAGGGCTGCAATGGTGACGATTTGCGATGTGATCTGGCGCTTATCGATGGATGTTTCAAGCTGTCCATCGCTGAGTTTGATGTAAAAATCAATTGTTTCCCCGTTGAAATACGCACGGACGGTGGCCCTGTTTTCATCCAGAAGAATTTCCTTAACGGCTTGGGTTGCGAATACTCCCTTTGCGATTGAGCAGGGGCGGCGACCGAAGTATTCCCCCATATCAAATTTATCCAATTTGTCCCTCCAGGAAGTGATGGAAGCATCAGTAAAACTATATTCTGGCCCTTCGCGCGACATCGTACCAGCGTCTCACAATAAACGCCCTGCGTGAATTTTGCAAGATAAGATGTAAATCTTACATTTTTTTCGCTAAAAACGATTGAACCAGCGCTTTTTTCAGCTCGGCTATGCCATTCCGTGTTGCGCAGGAAATTTCCAGCACATCGACTCTGTGCTTTCGCCTGAAGATTTTCAGATTTTCGGCGGAAGATTCCATCTCCATTTTATTTGCTACGACGATTTTTTTCTTCCCCACCAGGGTGTGACTGTAGCACTTCAATTCCTTCATCAGAACGGCGTAGTCGCTGGCGGGAGAGCGGTTATCCACTCCGGACATATCTATGAGAAATAGCAGGGTGGTGCAGCGTTCGATGTGTTTGAGAAAACGAATCCCAAGGCCACGGTTCATGTGTGCGCCTTCGATTAGGCCCGGAATGTCAGCGATGATGATTCTATTCTCTCCGGTTTCATCCCGCATAATTCCAACGTTCGCGTGCAATGTCGTGAATGGATAGTTGGCGATCTTTGGAGTGGCATTTGTCAGCAGTGATGCCAGGGTGGATTTCCCGGCATTTGGGAATCCAACGAGACCCACATCTGCAATTGTTTTCAGTAGAAAATCGAATGTTTTTTCTTCTCCCAGGGTTCCGGGGGTCGTGTGGCGGGGAGCCTGATTGGTCGACGATTTGAAATTTGCATTGCCCTTCCCTCCAATTCCTCCCCGGAGGAGAATTATCTGCTGGCCATGCGAAATTATTTCAGCCACGAAAAGCTTTTCCTCCGAATCCAGAACGACCGTACCCACTGGAACCTTCAGACAACAGTGCTCTCCGTTGCGTCCATGCATGTCGCTTCCCATGCCGGATTGCCCATTCCCGGCCTTCGCGTGCGGTTTAAATTTGTAGGCACTCAGGTCGCTGATGTTTTCATCACCAATCAGAACTATGTCGCCACCGTTGCCGCCATCGCCGCCATTGGGCCCACCCTTTGGTATGAATCTTTCGCGCCGAAAGCTTAGGCATCCGTCGCCACCATTGCCAGCCTTAAGCCGTATTTTGTGGACCTCATCAATGAACATTTGCTACTCCGAAATTGCCAATGGTGTAATCACTGCACATGGCATTTTTTTTGTCAAAACTTTATTTGGGGGGCATCCCCCGGGGGAGGAGCATTTTGGATGATTTTCATAAAAAAGATTTGCCGACTTCCCTTCGGGAAACGTATCATCCTTCATTTGTTTCCGTTTAATCTTGACAAGTTGCATTTATTCAGGAGAGCTTTGAGGCGGATAGAAAGTAAGTAAGCTGCCAATGTCCTCTGGTTGAGGGGCAGCGATTGTATGGGTTCCACGGTAAACAATAGACAGATAAGCAGTTCTACTTCTGGCATATTAAAAATTATAGTTCCACTGATTTTATCAGCTTTATCTTCAAATTTGCTCTGCCTAATAGATCGTGCAATTTTGATGCACTATTCCATAGATTCAATGAATGCAGCTATGCTGGGTGGAAATTTGGCAGGATTCTATACCTATGTTTTAATTTCCATAGCGGGGACTACGGAAATTTTCGTTGGTCAGTACAATGGGGCTATGAAACATGACAAGATTGCTGCTCCCATTTGGCAGATGATTTATTTCGTTGGGGCATCATTGTTTTTTGTCATACCAATGGCATGGTTTTCAAAATATTTAAATTTGATTCCAAAGCACTATGCGGAAGATGGGATTGCCTTCCAAAAAATTCTCATTTATTTTTGCTGGCTTCCGGCATTAACTGCAGTATTTACAGGATTTTTCGTTGGCCGAGGCAGGACGAAAATTATAACACTAATCGTCGTTGTCGGTTCAATTGTCAATGTAATATTGGATTGTATGCTAATTTTTGGCTGCGGCGACATAATTCCCAGTATGGGTTGCCGCGGTGCCGCATGGGCGACGATTATCGCAGAAGCTGTGCAGGTATTAATTCTAGCGGCTAGCTTTTGGAGTAGGAGTAATAGGAGAATATACAATACTGCCGGGAACAGTAAGTTTGATAAAAAATTATTCATGGAATGCCTGCGCGTAGGATGTCCAATGTCTCTTGGGCGAGCCGCTGAAATACTGGCGTGGTACTTGGTGTACGTTGCACTGAGTCACGTATCGAAGGAGCTGGGAACGGTGCATGGCATTGCTTCCACAATTTACATATTCTTTGCATTCGTTTGCGAAGGATTATCCAAAGGGACCGCTGCAATTACTTCCAATTTCATTGGACGACAGGATTTGGCATCCATCCAGAAAGTATTCAAAAGGCTTATTTCCATTACGCTGGTTCTCTGCTTTGCGGTGATGTCTCCTCTGCTGATTATTCCGGAGTTGGTTTTTGAAGGGCTGAGTGCGGTAAACAGTGATATTGCAGTGTTCTATCCGATGATGGCAGCAATTTTTAGAATACTGTTTGTTGCAATCACTTTGGAAGCCCTGACGTCCACCTGCTGGGGGACTTTACTCGCCGGAGGAGATACTAAATATCCGATTATTGTGAACCTGCTTTGCCTGGGTGGGTTTGTTGTGCTCCCGGTTGGCATATTATTTGCGACCGGTAAATTAAATTCTGCGGTGCTGGTTCAATTTTTATCAATGTGCTGGAATGCCGTGTGCCTAATCCTGCTCTACAGGAGGTATAAAGGCTTGAAGTGGTACCGGTCATTTGCATTCTAGCGCGCTTCCGGAGAAGTTCGTCTGGATTTTTCCAGTGCCACCAGAATGAGGGAAATGTCCACCGGCGTGACTCCGCTGATCCTGGATGCTTGTCCGAGAGTCTGTGGTCTGCTCAGCTGCAATTTTTGTCTGCTTTCGCTGCCCAGACTTCGAACCTCTGCGTAGTCAAAATTTTCCGGAATTTTTACGTGTTCCAATTGGGAGGTTTTTTCTATGAGGCGCTGCTCTCGCTCGAGATACCCGGCGTAGCGTATGCGGTAAATCACTTCATCTTGCAGGGCAGATGTTTCCCTGTAAAAATCATCCGGAAAGGAGATGGTATCTTCTTCGCGTGCCTGCACCAGCCAATCGGCTATGAATTTTCCCTCAAATTTTTCAGAGCCCAGGCGAACTAGCCAGCTTTTGATTTTTTCTAATTTTGCACGTGTTTTAGAAATTCTTTCTCTGCCGAGCAATTCGAATTTTTCTGCGAAATTCAGCAGCCTCACATCTGCACTGCCGTGGTTCAGCAGGAGCCGATATTCCGCTCGGCTTGTGAACATGCGGTAGGGCTCAAAAGTTCCCTTTGTGACCAGATCGTCGATTAGAACTCCGATGTAGGCGTCATGGCGCCCGAGAGTCATCATTTCTTTTCCCGATGCTTTCCTGGCGGCATTAACTCCGGCGACAAGCCCCTGCCCTGCAGCTTCCTCATAGCCGGAAGTGCCATTAATTTGCCCGGCGAAGAATATGTTTTCCACCACCTTCGACTGCAGGGTAGCATCGATTTGCGTGGGCGGAGCGAAGTCATATTCAATGGCATAGGCCGGCCGCGTCATCCTGGCGTTTTTCAGTGCTGGAATGCTCCTCAGAGCTGCAAGCTGCACGTCAATAGGCATGCTGGAGGACAGCCCATTCACGTACCACTCGTCGGAGTTATACCCCTCCGGTTCCAGAAATAGCATATGAGTTTCGTGGTCTGGGAACTTGGCGTATTTATCCTCAATGCTTGGACAGTAGCGCGGCCCGAGACCTTTTATTTCTCCGGAGTAGAGAGGCGAACGTGCCATATTGCCCAGAATTATTTCCTTTGTTTCGGCAGTTGTGTGAGTAATCCAGCAGGCCTTTTGGTTGCTGAAATCTGCATCCAGCAGCGCACAATTTTTTATGTCTCCGGAGAATGGAGTCCCGAACATGCTCCGGAACACTCCGTTTTCCCGCGTGTCGTAGAATGCGAACAGGTAGGGATTTTCATCTCCCCGCTGCTCTCCGCAGCCTGAAAAATCTATGGATGATCCCAGAATTCTTGGCGGAGTTCCGGTTTTCATTCTATCCAGCTGAATTCCGTGTGCCATCAAGTCGGATGACAGGTTTTGTTCGCTAAAATCTCCAAGCCTTCCGCCGTGAATTTTACTGTTGCCCACGTGGATCAGCCCCCGCAGAAATGTTCCGCTGGTGAGCACCACAGTTGCTGCGAAAATTTCAATGCCGATGTTGGTGGATACTCCAACCGCTTTGCAGTCTTTGACGATTATTCCGCTGGCAATTGCCTGAAATACGGTCAAATTGGGTGTTTCCGAGACAATTCGTTTCATGCGAGCACAGTACATGTCTTTGTCGCACTGGGCGCGGGGTCCGTGGACAGCGGGCCCCCTGGAGCGATTTAAAAGTCTAAACTGAATGGCTGTGGCGTCCGTGTTAATTGCCATTTCTCCTCCAAGGGCATCAATTTCGCGCACAATATTCCCCTTTGCCAGCCCTCCGATGGCGGGATTGCAGCTCATTTTGGCAATTGTGTCAATGTTTCCCGTTAGAAGTAGTGTTTTTGCTCCAACTCTGGCTGCCGCTAGTGCTGCTTCGCATCCGGCATGTCCGCCGCCGCAAACAACTACGTGGAAGTGGTCAAAATTTTCCATGGATTATGTTTTTCGACTTTATGAAAAAAATGCGAGAAAAAGTTTGCTTTTTCCCAGATTACGTGAAACTCTGCGGCGGCTCCAGGTGTGTTTTTTGCGAAAAAACTTGACAAATGCGTTTATTTAAAATGTGTTTATTTGAGGGCATACATTACATGTGAGCGTGGATTGTTTTTAAGTTTTACAAATAGGTTTGGCAGTGGATAAGAAAGATGTAGAAAATCTGGTTCAGAGTGACATCACTTTGGAGCGAATGCAAAGTAAACTGGAAGCTATGGTTCCCGGAGCGTATTGTCTGCATAGATCCTTTGGCATCGGGCAAATGAAAGGGTACGATGTGGAAAAAAATCGCCTGCTAATTAAGTTCGGCGATGGAGAAATGAGGCTAATCGACCCTGTGTTTTGCATGAAAAAATTGGAAATGCTGGCCGAGGATGACCTGCTCGTTAGATTCCACAATAATCCGGAAGAAATCCGCCAGAAAATGAAAAAATCATCGATTACACTGCTGATAGAGTATTTGGAAAGGATCCCGAATCACCGTGCCTCCCTGGGCGATATAGAGAAAACATTTGCGAAGATAGTTGAGGAAAATAATTTTAAACGCTGGTGGAATACCTCGAAAAAATTAGTGGCCAAGGAACCAAGTTTAGTGCTGGAAGAAGGGAATGTGACATACCTCAAACTCTGCGATGAACCGATATCCGAGGAAGATCAACTGCTGCAAGAATTTGAATTTGCCCGTGAGATAGCAAAAAAAACGGCCATTGCAGAAAAGTTTTTGCCGCTGCTTAAAGCAAATTCGGCGCTCAAAAATTCTGCAGTGAAAATTGTTGAAAATTTGTCTGAAATTTGCGCAGAAAAAACAAGGAGAGTAAATGCAGCCGAAAGATTTCAGGCATGTGTCGTCAGGGATGAATTGGCAAAATTAGTCGGAATAAGCGTCGATTCCCTCAGTCCGAAATTGGAAGCCCTGGTTACGGCATACCCGAATTTGGCGAAGGTCTGCGACAGCCTGCAGCCCAACTATTATGTGGTGTTTTTGGAATTGATTACGCGAATATTTCCCGATGAATGGGACAAATTGTGCCTGGGCATATTGAAAAATTGCAATGATAAGCTCACCAACGATTGCATTGCGTATCTGAGGGATAATGGCTGTGAAAATTTAGTGAAAATAACACTGGTAAAATGGCTGAAGGAGAAGAGTCTGCGGGCAGTGCTGCTGCAGTGGATTGTGAAAAATCGCCACGCAAAGAAATTCGAGGGAATTTTTTCGGAAAGTTTAATGTCCTATGAGCTTTTGCGGGCAATGTTTTGGACAATAGATAATGAGGCTCTGCTGGGAACTGGGAAGCTGAAAAAAATTCCACTGGTGGAACTTCTCTGCAATGACAGGACATTGGTTCGTGATTTGCTAGCCAATGCGACAGATGACATAGCCGGAGATTTGGTGCAGACGCTGCTTATCAATCAGGGCATCGATAATCTATCGAAAAAGTCTTTGCTCGCCAGGTTTATTGCCGTATTTCCTACGATACAGGATCTTGTTTTGAATGCCAGCAAAGTGAGATTGCCGCAGGATGTTTCGCTGAAAGTTTCGATGGCAAGCCTGGAGGCAAAGCGCAGAGAATATGAAATTCTCACCAAGGAAAAAATTCCGGCCAATAAGAAGGCGACTGAAACTGCGCGCGAACGCGGAGATTTGAGAGAAAATTCCGAATACAAAATGGCCAGGCAGGATCAGGAAACGCTGCTGTCGAGGAAATCCCAATTGGAGGAAGAGCTTCGGGTGGCCCAGGTGATTGATTTTTCCAGCGTCGACACGTCAATGGTTTCAATTGGATCAAGGGTGAAAATCAAACAGATTAATTCGGGCGAAGTTACGGAGTATGTAATTTTGGGCGCCTGGGATAGCGATCCCGCTAAAAATATAATTTCATACAAAACTAACATAGCACAGGCATTGCTCGGGAAAAAGGAAAAAGATTTGGTTGAAACAATTGTGGATGACCACAAAGAAACGTGGCAAGTTGAAACAATTCATCCCTACAAAGCCTAGAAAAAATATTTTTCAGGCCTTCCAATCCCGCATATATAGACGCGCCTAGGGCGACTAGGCGATCCAGCACTTTTTGTTGCAAATTTTTCATCAAAGAGATTGACATTTTTTACTCGTGTTGCTACTCCCATGCTATCTTTGTAATTTTTTGCAATAGATGCCAAGTTATCATAATTAAATGGAGGAAAATTTAATGAAAAAAGCGTATGTTGCTCTTGTCGTCGCCTTTAGTTTGTGCGGAATGTACGGATTCGACGAATCATCTTTGGAGCTGGATTGTGCGATTCAATACGAATCTGAGCACGTAAATCGTGGTCGCCCGGAGATGCACCAAACTATTGGCGGGGAAGCCAGAGTTGGAGTTGGGATAGGCGAGTCATGGACCGCATATGTCGGTGTTAGTACGGCTTTGGCGATTTCCCCTCTGTCTGATGTGAATAACAGAAGTGAGGTAAGTCCATATGTTGGAATTTCCTATGCTGTCAGCGATAGCGTTACACTGGATGCTGGGTTCAGCCACCACTTCTACACGGGTGTGAAAAATAGAGAAATAGCGGAACGGCAAAGGGCCCAGCAGAGTAAAATTTTAATGCCCTACGAAGACATTAAGTTTGCGGAAATGGCGAAAAATTCCGATGAGATTTACATGGGAATGAAGTTGGATAAACCGCTGTCCCCTTCCGTATACTGCTACTATGATTTCGGAAAGCAGGAGACTGCTGCGGAGGGCAAGGTGTCGCATATTTTCAATCTGTCTACTGTGGCCAGAGGACTTTCCCTCAAAATTAGTGGAACTTTGGGCTGCGACAGGGCGAAAAAAATGTATGCGCTAAAAACTTCCATCAGTAACTACGTATTTGTCACGGACCTGGAAAGGATAGGCGGCAACTGGTATGGGAATCTGCTACTTCCAAAAGCAAAGTGGTATGTTTACTATGACGTCGGAGCAGATTTGGTCTATTCAATGAATAACAATATGAAATTTAGCGCTGGCGTTGCATGCGCCGGAAATGGGACATCGAAGTATGACATGTGCAATGCGTACACGGACGGAAGCAGCAGAAAAAATGCCACCATATTTCGGGCCTCTGCCAGCTGCGAATTTTAAAGGACACGTGCAATCTGATTTGATTTTTAAAAACTAGAAATTGATGATCCAAAGTTTATCCTTGTTAAATGCCAGAATATTCCTACCCTCTAGGGCAGTGCATGAATAAGTGGCAGAGCATTGGCATAGGAAAATGTGGTGAAAATATTTTTCTGGATCAGGGAGAAGTCGACCGCATAAAGCTGCAGCTTCTGCTGCTTGGCCACAGCATAGAAAATCTTGGGGAATACGTTTCCGAGGTTATCGTTCCTGTGATTGCACAGACGGGAATTTTCAGGGAGATATTTTCAAAAGTCAAATGCCAGGCCGACGGGAGGATAGAAAATTTTTTTAGGGATTACCTGAAGGAGGTGGAAGATTTTTCCGCGGGAAAATCTTTTTTGCCGGATAATGACTTTATCTGCGACAGGTATGGAGTAGCCAGAATATTGTCACTGCCGGAAAAATCCGACGAATTCCACTGCGAGCATGTGGATTCCTACAGGACGTACAATGGAATTTTGCACAACCCGTCCACGGATAAGAGGACGACACAGGATGTTTTTCACATAGTTGAGGGCGGGTTGCCGGTCCCGTCTGACAAAAAGGAGGTTCCGAAGGTTGCCTTTGCAAAAATGCTGGAAGTGGCTTTTAATCCCAGCGACGAAATACTGACTTTGCCATTTACTGCAGGGCAGCAGCGACCGGTGAAGACTTTTGTTTCCAATTACATCAAGCCGGTTATTTGCCCAAAAATTGATGGCATTCAGGCGGAGAAAAGAATGGAAATTCGATTCTTTGTCCCCGGCAGCCTGGTTAGTATTTTGGACTGCGTCGAAAGCATCTTTGGCAATGCCGGATCTCCAATTCTTCCGGAAAATGATGCTGCCTTGGACCCGATTAGCTGGACCGGGCACACGGGCTGCATAGTTTTCGCTCCGCAGCTAAAAAAATATACCAAAAAAGATCTTGGGCTTCCGCGCTTCAGCGAAGCAACGGAACGCCAAAGGCGTGATGGAATGTGTTGGCAGAAGGAGGATGAGTTGTACCACGGCGGGATGCCATTCAAAGTGGTGGCTCGGGATGGTGGAGGAGCGATAGTGTCGATCGTTGCAGACAGTTACAACGGATACGGGAAAAAGGAAATAAAGACGCAGATGTCGTATGCTGCGAATATGCTTGGTTTGTGCGAGGAGGAGCATTCCGGCGGAACTTTGGTACTGCCGAGATATGACCTGGGGGATGAGTTTAACTACATGGAGAATTTTGGCAGTGAATACAAATTTGAAAACACACTAAGCTGCTGCCGTGATTCGCTGAAAATACGGGACGGTTTTGCGGTCGATGGAAATTTCGAAAATATCGTCTACGTCCCAGAATATGCTGATTTTTGCCTGCCAAGGCTGACGATTTCGTGGGGCAAGGATTCCGGCGCCGTGGAGTTACCATTTGAGCTTGGGAAGGTTTATATTCTGCCGTCCGGCTACAAGGTTACTCTGGAAAAGCCCGATGGCCGCGAAGGACGTTGGAAAATGGTGGGCACGTGCGCCAATGGAATTTTCTGCTACAAGCCTGCCACAGTCTCAGGCGGAGGGAAATCTGAAATAGCAAAACCAATTGATGAATTCATCATTTCCGGGCCAACCATCGTCCATGACTATGAGAAGGATTGCGAATTGGTGGAAGAAATATTCCAGAGGGATTTCACAGAGCGGTTCAGGGATGATTCCCAGGCGGACAGCAGAAAATTGCTTGACGGGAGCAGAACCCTCGGCAGCGTAATAAAGCTGCTGACTCCCAGCGACAGCTACAGGGACGAGTACAATGATTGGCTGGCAACTATTCCGCAGCATGTTTTGGAAGTAGTTTTTGCGATAAAACGCTTCAGCAAGGACTTCGGTGGTGGAGATTGGCAGCAACTGTTTACAGTTGACAAGGTAAATGGGCAGTATGGCAATGAGCTGAGGTACAAGGGGGAGAAGCTTTTCGAACACTATCTGCGGGTTGGCTTCGGGTGCTCCAGCCACAGGCGTTTGTTTTCGCTGCGGGATGACTTTGTTCCTGCGGCAAAATTTCAACTGGCTGACGACATCACCGCCACTACAATTCTCCCCGCAAAAAACATTTCCTATTTGCCAAAAGATTATAAGCATCCATCCGTAAAGATTGTGCACAACTGCGAATACAGGCTATATCAGCGGCCAGATGAGGCGATAGTTCCGGGATATGATCCCGGCAGTGAGCGAGACATGACAATGAAAAATATTTTCACGTGTAATTTCAAGCCACTCACGCGGGAGGATGTTAGACAAATGATGCGCAATCGCATAAGGTTTGAGATGTATTCGGAGCCAATGAAAAAAATGCTGGAAGCCTTCGTGGCAGATGAAAGTGGTCCCGGCTACATCGTCTGCCCGTCTGAATTGCGGACGATGCCAAATGGTAGCGTGAGTAAAAACCAGAGATACTTGCAAAATAGAAGCGACATCTGCGATGGATTTAATTCCTACTTGACGAATGTTTCTTCCAGGCTTTGGAAAAGAATTGATGGGAATTTCGATGTGCTGAATTCGCACGTGAATGCCATACTTTCCGGGCGCAGAAATAATCCTCCGGGAGAAGGCGTGAAGCCGCTGTGCGTCCACGGACCACTGCACTACATGGACATTCCGGAATTGTTTTTGGAATACATGGCAAGCATAACTGGCAAGTCTCCGTCCACAACGGGAGCGGGACTGGAGGGGGCAATGACAAAGGGTCCATTCAGCTGCGTCAGTGGTGTGTACGATTTGAACAGTGCGCTGCTGGGATTTATTCTAACGGGATATGCTGGGTTTATTTCGGCTGCCGGGTTCGTTGGGCCGAGTTTCAAAGTTGACCACGACATCAGCTATCTCATTCCAGAAATTTGGAGCAGAATGACTACCAGCGAAAGAGATCCCAAATTTTTGATCAGATCCGAGTTTCTCGAGCGCTGTGAAAATTTTCACAGTGGCGGACGTTTGGTGCAAGCAGAGCGGCTGGGCTATAGAATCACGAAAAAATTTGTCCGAGTATTTGCTGGGCGTGTGTTTGCTTCTCCCGATGTAATATTTCCCGATGAAATGCTGCGTCCGGAACTGCAGAACATGGAAATTTTTGCCGACAGCATGGAGGCCATTGTCGATGCTCACAGACGTGCAGCCATGCTGATTATTGATGGCGGAGAACTCGAAAAAGCTATCCCGCCACTGCGGGCGCTGCTGCACATTGCGGCGGACGGGGAATATGAGGGTTTAAAGCTGGGCGATGCGAAATTCCGATCCATGTTTGCCAGGGAAAATGTCATAGGCAGCGAATGGTACATGGTGCGACTGAAAAAGTATCAAGCTTCGCAAATTAAACATCTGACAGGGGGAATGAAACACATCGCTGATCTTAGAGAGCTCCAGGGGGAAAGACTTGAGAACTCTGGCATCGATTTGTGGGCAAGGGAGAAAGCCGTTGCAGAGGAATTAAATTTTGTTAGCGGGGAAACCTATGCCGATGGATTAATCGGAACACTCGGCAAATAATTTGTTGCAAAACTTTGGTAGCACCCTCCTGATGATTTAATTATTTGACGTGTGAGTGATTTTTGCTACTCTTCCCGGGAGGGGTGGAAAGTTGTGAATAAGGTATTGGAAGTTTTACAGGGCGGAATCAGTCAGAGTGCCACAAAAAATGAGTTGAAACAGCTTTTGAAAAAGGGCATGGAGGGAATTGATGCTGCACAGAAATTTTTGCAATCTGCTGATCCGGATCAATTTGTTGATTTTGTCAGTAAATCCGTTCGCTCCAGCGCAAAAAGGGCATGTGATGACGGAAGCCTTTCCAAAGAAAGCATAGAAAATATGCGAAAAATGGCACTCATTTACCCGAGCAAGCTGTCCGATAAACTGTATGAGTTGAGCAAAACAATGTACGAGCTCGGGAAACAAATGCAGACGGAAAAAGAATAGGTCGCTAGAAAAGGCATTCCTTGGAAGTAAATTTTGAAATCATATCTTCAAATATTTCCTCTCCCGCTGTGATTTCGATATCTATTTTTAGAAAATACGTAGCTATTGGCGCCTGGAAGTCTTTTGGCATGCGCACGGCATCCTTTTCCGTCGTGACAGCAAATTCTGCTCCCTTCGCACAGGCAGCGTCAAATACATTTTCCAATTCGCTTTTTGAAAATCTGTGATGGTCCACAAACTGCTTTCGGTGGACAATTGTTGCACCATTGCGCGAGAGAAACATTTCGAAGCTGTCGGGAGATGCGATGCCGCTGAATGCCATTATTTTACTATCCTGAAGTATGCTAATCAGCCTTATTTCCTTTTTGTCCAGAGTGGATAGATGCCTTGGAAAATGTGCACACTGCATGATTTCAGCCTTCTGGGTGTGCATTTTTATGGTGCCGATGAGCGAACTGTCGCAAGTGCTGTCAGCTTTTGTTACCAGAACGTGGGATGCGCGACTAATTTGTTCGATGGGTTCGCGCAAAATTCCGCGGGGAAGGAGATGCCTGTTGCCAAATGGATTGCTTCTGTCTATCAGCAGAAGATTGATATGCCCGAGCAGAGGGAAATACTGAAATCCATCGTCTAAAATTAATATGTCAACGCCAAATTTCCCTATGGCATAGCGGCCTGCTTTTACGCGATCCCTGTCGACGAGCACGACAACCCCGGGCAAATTTTCAGCTAGCATGAATGGTTCATCCCCAGCTGTTTCGGAATTTAGCAGAACCAGTTTCCCATTGCTCACCACCTTTGGAGGAGGTTCCTTTTGGTGGGTTATCCAGCGAACCCACACTTTCCACCTGGGCTCGCTTTTGCTTTTATACCCACGGCTTAGGACGGCAACTTTTCTCCCTCGCTCGTGCAACTCTCTGGCAATTTTTTCCACAACCGGAGTTTTCCCTGTGCCACCGAGGGTCAAATTCCCCACGACAATAACAGGACATCCGAGAATGTCAGATGCGAAAATTCTCCTGTCGTACAGAAAGCGCCTGAGCCTCACGGCTTGCAGGAATATAAAAGATAGCGGCAGTAGTCCCAGAGAGACCATGACCGTTCCTATGGATTTTTTGCGATCGTAGAGCACGTCGGTCACAAATATTTCGGCTCGTTCAAAAAATTTGTGAAATTTCCTCAGAAATTTTTTATAGATGAGTCTAATTTTCCTAAGTGTCCGCATATTTGTGCACAAATCTCCCGTTGACGTAGCGTTCAACCCTGAACGCTGGACAGGCTAGGATTATTTTGCTTATTGTAAATAAATTATTAAATTCCGGAAACTTTGTGTCTCCGGCGAATTCGCCGAATATTGTGCTGAGATATAATTCCCTGCATGCGGGAAGTAGGGCCCCATAGACCATTGCTCCGCCGCACACCCAAAGTGTTTTTTTTATGCCCAGCTCCAGCAGTTGTCTGAAATTCGCTATGGTAATCACATCTTCCCGAGCCCAATCGGGATCACGGGTGATCACGATGTTTTGCCTGTCGGGAAGTGGATGCCCTATGGATTCGAATGTTTTTCTTCCCATGAGCACGGACGCATTTTGCGTCATTTTGCGAAAGAACGACATTTCCTCCGGAATTTTCCACGGAATTGAGTTTTTATTTCCTATGGTACCATTTTCAGCCACTGCTGCAATTGCTCGCATATCTAGTTTTTCCAGCAGTCCATCACGCAATTTTTCCTCGATGTTTTTCATACCGCTATGGGTGCCTTTATTGGGGGGTAATGCTGATAATCGGCGATGTCAAAGTCCTCGTAGAAAAAGTCATCGATTTGTTTAACTTTTCTGCGCAATTTCAGCGTCGGGAGCGGCAGTGGTTCCCGAGACAACTGTTCGCGCACCTGCTCCAGATGATTTGTGTAAATGTGAAGATCTCCCAGGGTGTGGATGAATTCGCTCGGATAAAGGCCGCAAACGTGGGCAACCATCACGGTTAGAAGAGAATAGGAGGAAATATTAAAAGGGACCCCCAGGAACATATCTGCGCTGCGCTGATACAGTTGGCAGCTTAGTCCGCCATCCGCCGAAACATGGAATTGAAAGAATGCGTGGCATGGTGGAAGTGCCATTTGGTCTATTTCTCCAGGATTCCAGGCGGATATGATGTGCCTGCGACTGAAAGGATCTTTTTTGATTTGTTCTATGACATTTGCCAACTGGTCGATTATTTTGCCGTCCGAACTGTGCCATGCCCGCCACTGTGCTCCGTAGACGCGGCCCAAATTTCCATTTTCATCGGCCCACTCGTTCCAGATTTTTACCCCATTGTCCTGGAGATACTTGACATTCGTGTTTCCGCTTATGAACCAGAGCAGCTCGTGGATCACGGATTTTAGGCTGACAAATTTTGTTGTGAGGACGGGAAAATTATTTCGCAGATTAAATCGCAACTGCGCCCCGAACAGTCCAATGGTCCCAACGCCGGTCCTGTCGCAACGCTTCTCTCCGGTCTTCAAAACCTTGCCAAGAAGTTCCAGATAATTTCGCATTGTGGGAGGATGAAAGATTTTTCAGCCAAGTCGAATAAAAACACGCCGCAGGACTTGGAAAATTTCCTCTCCAAAAACGAATGCCGCCGGCATCCGAAGAAAATAAAATGCTGATTGCGGAAAGCCTAAAATGCGGAAAGCCTAAAATGCAACCTCGTAGGCGACTTTTGTGGACATGTGCTCATCGGATGATACCGATATGCCACCGCCCTTCTCATCGACGAAAATCCATGTGCAAATCCCTGAAATGAGTGCTCCGGCTAGGACGTCATGCACGTGATGTTTTTTCGCCTGAACTCTCGAATAGCCAGTTAGCGCAGCCAGCCCGTACGGTATTATCGCCTGTTTGAACCCATATCTGCGGTGAATAAATGTTGCTCCGAGGAAAGCGGCGGAAGTGTGCCCGCTTGGAAAGGATATCCTCTTATCCCCCGGGCAGAAATTTGGTCTCTTTTCGTTTGTTGTAATCTTCAGTGCGTGCACAGTTAGAGCCGATGAACCCAGCGCGTAGAGGAATTGTTTTGATCCTTGGAAATCCTTTTTATAGCACGAAACTCCAAAGGCATAGGTTGGTATGACAAATTGGAGAATGTCGCCAGCTTGTTGCAGTGAGTTCGCGCCCATGGAATTGGCAAAAATTGCAAATATTACTGCGACTAGTGAGAATTTGCGTCCTATCGCATTAAAGATTTTGTTGCGTTCCATAGGTTTTTAGTGACACATATCGCAGAGGAAGTCAAGTGAAAAAACCAAAATAAAGATTTGGATTTTTATGGAAACGAACAAATATTGGCGGAAAGCTTTAGACTAGGCACTTCCGTTCCAAATTATTTCTTCAGAAAAATAATTCCTCTCCGGAGATGCAAAAGCTCCGAGTAAATGAGTGAAATTGGATGCAGCTGAAGGGATCAACTACCTGGGCATGCCTATTTTGCCCAGTGGCTGTATGGTTATTTCCTCAGTCAATTCCTGGTGGGACAATACGGGCAGTTCGTACAGCTCAAGCTCTATCAGTTTGCGCACGTAGCGGCGAATGTCCATGGATGTGAGTAGCACAGGTCTGTTTGTTTCATTTGTAAAATCACCGACCTCTTCCCTAATTGCATGGACAAGCTTCTTGGCAGTTTCGGGGTCGAGAGCAAGGTAGCTTCCTGCGGATGTCTGGCGAATGGCTTTTCTTATCACATCTTCAACGGCCGGATCCAGCAGATATACTGCCAAAATATTTTGCCCGCCGGAGTATTTGTAGCTGATGTAGCGCTTCAGTGTCGTGCGCACATAGTCCGTTAAAAGTATGGGTTCCTTTTCCTTCTGCCCCCACTCTATCAGGCACTGCATGATCAGTCTCAGATTTCTGATGGAAATTTCCTCCTGCACTAGCCGCTGCAGCACCTCTGAAATTTTTTGAACGGGCAGTATGCGCTGAACTTCTCTGACGAGCTCGGGGAATAGCTTTTCCATATTTTCAAGCAGAAATCTAGTTTCCTGCAGTCCCAGGAACTCCGATGCATACTTCTTGAGAATGAAAGACAGGTGATAGGTAAATATCTGCGGCGTCTTCATGTACTGGATATTTGCACGCTCCAGTTGCGGAATGAGAGTATTTTCCACCCACAGCGATGGCATGTTCGGAAGGAATGGCTTTTCCTCCTTAAATTGTATGCTTAGAATGCCGAGACTCTCTTTGGTTTCCCTCACAAGAACATGCCCCGGAAGTATTTTCCCCTGGGAAACGGGAACCTCCTGCAGAAGAATTTGGTACATTCCGTCTCCGAGATTTTCATTGAACCGCAGGTGAATTCCCGGAAATGGAACCCCCAGATCGTAGTAGAGAGCCTGGCGGACTTGAATCAATTGGTCATTGAGAAGATCCGGCTCAACGGACTGCTCTATGACCGTAGCTACGTCCAGCAGCAGCGGAATCGTGACTGAAAATTCCCCATCCTCCTGCTTTGCCTGGGAAGCTTTTGGGCTAGCATCGGAGGGCAGCCCCGGTGCGCCAGCACGTGCGACGGATTGCTTAACGCGGGATGCCTTAGCTATCCTTCTTCCTCCAAAGAACAATAGTATTCCGAGAATCAGGAACGGTATTCTGGGAAAGCCTGGAATCATCATCATTAGAATCACCATTATTCCGGCAATTAGCATTGCCTTTGGCTGGGCGAATATTTGCTTGGAAATGTCCTGTCCCAGAGCGGTGGACGTGTCGGAGGTGACACGAGTGACGATGACACCAGCGGTCATTGAAATCAGAAGGGCTGGAATCTGAGAAACTAGGCCGTCTCCGATTGTCAGAAGAGAGTATACCTTCAGTGCCTTTTCCGCCGTCATTCCCTTTTGCAGTATGCCAATGATAAGTCCGGCGACGATGTTAACAACCGTTATGATCAGACCTGCTATGGCATCCCCTTTTACGAATTTCATCGCTCCGTCGAGAGCTCCATACAGTTGATTTTCGCGGCCAAGTTCATTGCGCTTAAACTTTGCAGTTTCGTTGTCCATCGCTCCCGCACGCACGTCCGCGTCGATGCTCATTTGCTTTCCTGGCATGGCGTCCAGAGTAAATCTTGCGGCGACTTCGGCAACACGCTCAGCACCTTTGGTTATCACGACAAATTGGACGATCAAAATAATTAGAAATATGACTGCTCCCACGACGAAATTTCCAGCCACGACGAAATTTCCAAACGTGTGAATGATTTGTCCGGCGTCCGCATGGACCAGGATGAGTCTGGTGGTTGTAATGTTTAGGGCTAGCCGGAACAGCGTCGTGAATAGCAAAACGCTTGGAAATGTTGAAAAATCTAGTGTTCGAGGGATATACAGCGAAAGCATAAGCAGCAGTACCGATATAGTCAGATTAATTCCGAGCAAGGCATCCAGAACATGCGTTGGCACCGGCATGATCATCAGAGCTATGATCATCATCACCAGGAATGCCAGAATGACGTCGTTGAATCTGGATAAATTTAATACTCCACCTTTTGCAGTCACAGCCAATACTCCTCAGTTTCTTTGCCAACATTAGCCTCTTTTGTTCGAATTTCGCCCTCCTCCAAGCCGAGATACTGAATCAGATAGCTGCGTGCCTCACGATCTTTCCCGGTGCCCCAAATTGCGTGGCTTCGGAGCAGAAAAAATAGCTTTTGCAACTTCCTGCTCATCTCGACCCCATCCAATTTTTCCAAATACTGCAGCGCTTCCATCCCCCGATTCGTTGAATACAGCGAAAAGCTCAATCCCAGTAAAATTTCAACATCGTCGGGAAAAAATTCACACAGTCCACGGTGAAGTATCAGTGCTTCATCGTATTTTCCATAGCGGATGTACAAATACGCTAGCACTAGAACAAACTCTCTCTGGCTTTTATCCACAGGAAACAGTCCCCTAGGCTAATATATCCAAGTAAAAAATCAATACATTTTGCCCATAATATTACCCAAGCAGCAGCATGTGTCGATACTGGTCGAGCAGCTCACATTTTTCCTCTTCATTTTTTAGCAGGTCAATGACATTTTTGAAGAGTTCTTCGGATGGACAATTTGCGCTGTCTTTTTCCAATGTGTCCGCAAAAACACGGCAAACTTGTCGAATTTTCAGTCGAAATTTTTGCGGAGTGAGTATGCTTCTGTCGGTTATTTCCGGATGGAGTAGGTGTATTATTGTCTGCGACAGCGTCTTGACCTCCAGGACTCTTTTTAATTTTTCCTCAATTTTCCCTTCGCAGGGATCGACGGATGTGCTATTGGGGAGGTGAGAGCGTTGATTTTTTGACGACAATTTTGAAATGTCGATTATGCCAAAATTCATGCCATATTTTTCGGTATTTTTCGGTGTGTTTTTCTTTTTATTTTCTGCATTCATTGGGCCCTTTAGCTTTGGGAATCACCCTCCAATCTGTCCTGCAAATCCTTCAACTTGTGAATAATTTTATCCAGAACATTCAGGTCGAAATCGTCAATTTTATATTTGACAGCGAATCCCAGTGCCTGATCCTGGTGTAGCACTGGATTTATAACAAATTCTTCAGTTGACTGGTAGTCACACAGCAGCAGTGCGCGCCTGTACAGGTCGCCATCGAATCTTTCGTATACGCGCAGCAGGTACACAAATACGCAGTTCCCTGCCTCTTCGGAATATTTTTGATCGACGAATAAATCTCCCACTCCATGTATTGTCAGGTGAACGACGCCATTTTCATTGGTTTCCAGCGATTGAAATCCAATTTCTTCTCCGAACTCCCTTATTATCTCATTTAGTTGCATAGGCCGTCTCCTTTCATTCCTCCGTAGACTCCGTTTCATCTAATTCTTCCCTGATAATTAGCTTGTCCAACTCGTGTTGCGTGGAGGTAAGAATTTGTAGCCTGTAGTCCTGTTCCATGAAAAATTTCATGGGTAATTTTCGTATAACCTCGAGGAATTGCGTTATTCCAAATATTGCCATTTCCATGTTTTCCATGTCGATGCCAGTCTTCTTCATTAAATCGAATATCTGGGTATTCCCGGCGAATGGTTGTGCGGACATTTTTGCAACCATTTTTGTTAGGTCAATGTGCCGTTCCAAATTGAATTCCGTTGCCGCAGCTTCCGAAAAGTGTTTTACCACCAGATCGCGGAATGTTTTTATGTGCCCAAACAGCTGCCCTGACACCTCGACTCTAAAAAGCCCTTCGCGCACAACCACCAGCATGTCTTTGTCCCGCGAAGGATTTGTTGATTCCATGTCTCTGCCGAGAAGTTCGATGAGCATGTGCACCACTTTCCCGAAACCCTTGCTGTCGACTTCCTCCACACTTCCCGTTTGTTTTTTTTGCTTTATAATTTCCGTTGCCATGGCCCATGGGGCGATTGATTTTTGGCTGCTGGAATCCGGCGATACTCTGCACATGTCGATGATGGCCAAAAATGCCTCTAAAAAATTATTGCAGCACAAAATTTTGTCCCTGTACACTGCGGCAAAATCCATGGCGGATAGTTGCTGTCCGCCTATCATCAGGGGATCATTCAGCAGATCTGCAGCCTTCGGAATTAAATTGTAGCCATCCTCTATTTCCCTGGCGTGGGATTTTCTCAATTTTTTTTGAGCGTCGGCGAAGGCTTGCTTGAAAAGAGGGGAATAGCTGACTTGTTCTTCCAGGGTTTGTATTTTTTCCTTTAGGTCTTCGATTCTCCGATTGAAATTTGCATTTTCTTTCCCCTGAAGGGTTCGGAGCATTTTTTTGCTGGCAACTATTTCTCCCCTGATTGCTTCGCATTCGAAGTCTTCCAGCTTCTGCAGAAGTTCGAGGACATTATCCTGTTCGGTTACTTCATCGAAGTCAAGCGAGAGATCACGCAGTATGAACTCTGCTAGGTCCTCACCGTTGAATGTGAGATTTTTTTCTCCGGTTTTCCCCGGGGATTTCAGACTTTGAAATGTAATTTGATGCTTCAGGCGATTTAATTTATTTTCGTAGTCGGAGTACCTTTTGGTTCCGCGGTGTCGGTCGAGTCTATTAATGTAGAATGAAAAAATTTTTTGCTTCTCCGCGACCTTCTTTTTTTCCCTAATGTCACGATCGACGAGGCGGTCGCGATTGATTCTGTCATCGGTTGGACAGTCATCCATTTCCAACGCCAGAGCTATCATTGATTTTGAATCTTCGTGCAAATCGGCCTTTGCTCCTTCGTATGGGCCTTCCAGTGTAACTTGAGAGTCGATTTCCCTATCGCGGATGCCATCCGACATATCGAATCCGAATGCCGCTGCGTGAATTTCACCTGTGTAGGTTGCCATAGAGAGTGCGATTTTACGCTTTAGTGGAAAAAATAAAAGAAAATTCTGACAGCTGCACCGACCATCAGGGTGGCACAGGGAACACGAAAAGCTCGAAATGCAATTTGCTCCTTATTCAAATCAATGCCGGCAGAGAGGAAAATTTATCCGTCGTTCCCTATTGCATTGACGGGGCAGCTTTCAATCGCCTCTTCGCAGAGGGCTATCTCATCCTCCCCTTCCGGTTGCTTCGAAACAATGGAATATCCGCCATTCTCATCGCGTTTGAAACAGGCCGGGCAAATTTCCCTGCACAGATCGCAATCTATGCACTGGTCATCCACGTAAAATTTTCCGGGAATATTGCCATCGTTTTTATTTGCCTTTGAAGCCATAGTGGACAACATTGAAAAATATTCACGCCAATAGTCAATCAGCTTTTGGCAGATTATTACTTTTTTCCCCATTTTTCACCGAAAAAGATAGGCATTCCGCTTTGTCTCCGTGGGAAACGGTGACCTCCGTGCCCTCCAGAATACTTCCGTTGAGCAGCTTGTCAGCGAGGATATCCTCCACATTTTTTTCAATTGCGCGATTCAGAGGGCGTGCTCCAAATTTTTTGTCGTATCCCTTTTGGACGAGAAATTCCATGGCTTCCTCTGTGAATTTGAGAGAAATTTCCTTGTCGGAGGCACGCTTGCTGACCCTGTCCAGTTCGATGCTGACAATTTTTCGCAGGGAATCGTGGTCCAGCTGCTTGAACACAATGACATCCGTTAATCTGTTGATGAACTCTGCTCGGAAAGCCTTTTTCGCCTCCTCCGTGATGGATGCCTTTGCCCGTTCAAAATCCTGTGCTGCGTTTTGCCCGACTCCAAACCCAAGTGTCATGTCCTTCTGCAAAATTTCAGCTCCCACATTGCTTGTCATTATTAGAATTGTGTTTTTAAAATCGACTTTGCGACCTTGGCTATCCGTCATGTGTCCGTCTTCCAGCACCTGCAGTAAAATTTGCAGAACATCGGGGTGTGCCTTTTCCACTTCGTCGAAGAGGACTATGGAATAGGGTTTCCTTCTGATTTTTTCTGTCAGCTGTCCGCCATCATCATGTCCGATGTAGCCAGGAGGGGAGCCAACGATTCGCGACACGGAATGCTTTTCCATGTATTCGGACATATCAACTTGGACGACAGCATCCCTATTGCCGAAAATTTGTTCGGCCAACATCTTTGCCAGATAAGTTTTTCCAACTCCCGTAGGTCCAAGAAAAAGAAATGTTCCGATGGGTTTGTTGGGATCGTTCAAATTTAACCTGGAGCGGCGAATCGCCCGGGAGACGGCTTCCACGGCTTCGCTTTGCCCTATTACTGTTTTTTCCAGTGATGCGCTCAGGTTTAGTAGGCGTTCCGATTCCTTCCTGGCGAGGCGTGCGACGGGAATTCCCGACCAGGTGGAAATTACTTCCAAAACTGTGTCACTTCCAATGGGAATTACCTTCCTCTGGGGATCCTTTTTTGCCTGCGATGAAAGCTTTTCCTTTTCTTCGGCAAGCTTTTTTTCAGCGTCGCGCAGCTTGGCAGCCTTTTCGAAATTTTGTGCTTCGACGGCAGCGTTTTTTTCACTTTTTACCTGCGAAATCTTTTGGGATAATTTTTCAATTTTTGGCAGAGGGGCGGAGGCTCCGAGTCTGGTTCTAGCTCCGGCTTCATCGATGACATCAATGGCTTTATCCGGCAGAAATCTATCCGGAATATATCTCGCCGACAGCTTTACGGCTTCCTCGATGGCTTCATCAGTGTACCTTACACAATGGTGATCTTCGTAGCATTTTTTAACTCCGTGGAGTATGCTAATTGTATCCTGTACGCTTGGGGGATCCACATGTACCGGCTGGAATCGACGCTCCAGGGCGCTGTCTTTTTCAATGTGCTTGCGATATTCGTCAAAAGTTGTTGCTCCGATGCACTGAACCTCTCCGCGTGATAGAGCCGGCTTCAGAATATTTGACGCATCCATGGCTCCCTCCGACGAACCGGCTCCGATGATCGTGTGCAATTCGTCAAGGAAAAGTATTATGTTTTTTGCACGCTTTATGTCGTCCATTACCGCCTTGATGCGCTCTTCGAATTGTCCGCGATACTTTGTTCCCGCAAGCATTAGAGCCATGTCCAGGGAAATAATTCTTTTATTCAGAAGAGGTTCCGGGGCTCTGCCGGATGAGATCGACTGCGCCAATCCCTCGACTATGGCAGTTTTCCCAACACCAGCTTCTCCCAGCAGCACGGGGTTATTTTTGGACCGGCGGCAGAGAATTTGCAAAACACGCGTAATTTCCTTTTCCCGACCTATGACGGGGTCGAGCTTGTTTTCTCTGGCCATTTCGGTCAGGTCATGCCCAAATGCTTTCAGCGCAGGGGTTTTGGTGGAAGACAGTGAATCGCTGTGTTTGACCGTTTCATCAAGCATAATGTGAAAATCGTCGTCATCGCCGCTAAAGCTGCTGCTTCCTCCCACAAAATTCGGATCGAGAGCTGACAAAATTGCCTGTCTGCATGCTTCCAGCTTGGCTCCGGATTCCAGCAATAATCTTGCCGCCGCTCCTTCATCTTCGCGTAAAATGCCCAGCAGAATATGTTCGGTTCCGATGTATGGATGCTGCAGCATGTGTGCTTCTTTGGCTGCAGCAACGAGAACTTTCTGCACCAGAGGAGATAATTCTATGCCGTGATCAGCGGAATTTGATAGTGTTTTTTTTCCCACATGCTGTTCGATTTTTGAGCGAATCGCTCCCAGATCGACATTCATGGACCGCAAAATACTGACTGCAATGCACTGGGGAAGTTGCATGAGTGCCAGCAGAACATGCTCCGTGCCAATCACAGCTTGCCCCAGCCTTTCAGCCTCCTGCCTGGCAATTGCGAGCACCTGCTGCGCTCTTGGGGTTAAATTCAACATGGAGTTCATAGCACTCGAACTAACTGTGCAAATCTGTGAATGTTTTGCAAGTCAAGACGAAATATTCGTGTTCGGCTAGATACAAGCAATTTGCGTGCCAGAGAAAATTAGTGCCCCGCCGGAGTGCTTCTCTGGCTGCTGAGGTTGCGCAAAAGTTCGTTCTCCCCCCAAATTGCGATGCCAAGAGATTTGGCCTTTGCGATTTTCGAACCGCCATTTTCCCCGGCGATGAGAATCTGAGTCTTTGCTGACACTGAATTCGCCACCTGCCCCCCCAGGGTTTCGATGGCTTCGATTGCCTTTTGGCGTGGCATGGAGGAGAGCGTTCCCGTTAGGACGAAAATTTTTCCCTGGAAAATGGAATTAGTACGAATATTTTCCGAATTTCCATCTTCGCAGACAACTCCAAGCGTCAGTAGATTTTCGATGATTTTCATATTGTTTGGCTCCCCGAAGAAAGAAATCACCGCTGCCGCTAGTTTTTCCCCGATGCCATTTAATTTTTCCAGATCCTCCAGCTTTGCTGCGGCGAGATTGGCGACGGAGAGAAATTCAGCCGCCAGCATTTTTGCGGTCTGCTCTCCAATTCCTGGGATTCCAAGTCCGTGTAGAAGGCGCCAAAGCGGTCTGGATTTACTCCCATCGATATTATTTAAAATTTTTAGGGCAGATTTTGCTCCGAGCTTTTCCAAATTTTCCAGATCATAAAATTTCAAGCGGTAGATGTCGCAGATGCAGCTGAGTTTTCCTCCGGCTATTAGTTTTTCAATTGCGGAGGAGCCAAGTCCGTCAATGTCCATGGCTACGCGGGAGACGAAGTGTTCGATGCGCCGTTGAATTTGCGGCAGGCAATAGGAATTTTGGCATCGCCAGGCGGCTTCACCCTCCAGGCGTACCAATTTCGATCCGCAGGAAGGGCATGTGTCAGGAAAAACAAATGGCTTGGAGTCGTGAGCGCGTTTTGAAGCATCAACGGAAATTATTGCGGGAATTATTTCACCAGCTTTTTCAAGGGTGACGTAATCTCCCGGGCGAATATCTTTTTTTGCTATTTCGTCTGCGTTGTGCAGCGTTGCTCGCGAAACATTCGTTCCGGACAATTGCACAGATTCCAATTCCGCCACGGGAGTAATGACTCCGGTTCGTCCAACTTGCAGGATGATATTTGTGATCTTTGTGATGGCGCGTTCGGGTTCAAATTTATAGGCAATGGCCCAGCGGGGAGATTTTGCTGTTGCTCCCAGTTCGCGGTGCAGTTGCAGTTCATTTATTTTTATGACCGCGCCGTCCGTCCAGTAGGGGAAGCTGTGGCGCATGGCATTTAATTCTTCGACGCACTTCCAGGCTTCGCTGATGTTGGTGGCAGTCCAATACTTTTCCTGGGATCGAAAGCCCAGCCTTTTCAAGTATTCCAGGGTATCGCTCTGCAGATTTTCCGAGTCGCTTGCCCCGTGTCCAATGGCATAGGTTATCAGCTGCAGATTGCGCTCCGCAACTTCGCTGACGTCCAGTGTTTTAACCGTTCCCGCCGCCAAATTTCTTGGATTGGAGAAAACGTCCAAACCCTGCTCCTCTCTGCATTTATTTATTGCGGCGAATGTTTGCTCATCAATGTAAATTTCACCACGTATTTCAATGCTTTCGGATAAATTTTCAATGCGCAGGGGGAGGTCTCTAATGGTTCTGACGCTGCTGCTGACGTCGTCGCCAATGGTTCCGTTTCCCCGGGTGAGTGCCCGGTGAAAGTTTCCGTTTTTGTAGATCAAGTTTATGGCAATGCCATCAATTTTGGGCTCAATGACGTAGGAAAATTTTTGCCCTCCGAAGATACTTTTTATCCGCATGTCAAACTGGAAAAGCTCATCGCGGGAATACGTGTTCGCCAGACTCATCATTGGAGATAGGTGCGCGGCTGCCTCAAATCCCGCAATTCTGTCATCTCCAATAATCGTTTTCTCCGTCGGGATGGAATGTGATGCCAGGGTTTCTCCCAGTCGCTCCGCTTCAGCTTTCAGGCAATCATACTCGAAGTCAGAAATTTTTGGATTGTTTTCCCTGTAGTACAATCTGTCGTGCATGGCTATCTCGGCCAATAGTTTGTCGTGCTTTGCCTTTAGCGTGCGGATGTGGGAATGGGAATACATTTTTTGGAACTACCAATAGCTAAATAAATTTTTCTGAAAATGAAATCTCAGCTTGTCATTTTGCCACAAAAAAATAGCAATAATTTCCATTATTTTTCTGAATTTATTATGAAGTTTTCCGTGGAAAAGTCTGTATTTACAAATGGACTTCAGCAAGTTTTAAGCATAGTCGAGCAGCGCACCATTATGCCAATTTTGAGCAATGTGCTATTGGAATGCGTTGATGGCAAGTTGAAAATTGTAGCTACGAATTTAGATATTGCAATAACTTGCCAGGTTAGGGCTGATGTTGAGCTTCCCGGAAAAATTACTCTGCCGGCAAAAAAGTTGGCCGCAATTGTGCGCTCTCTGCCGGGAGATACGGTGTCTGCGGAGCTTAGTGGCACAAGGATGCAAATTTCTTCCGGCCGTTCCAATTTCCAAATAATGGGGTTGGCAGCTGAGGATTTTCCAAATACCACCGAGCCGCACACCACCGCCAGAATGCAACTGCAACAGTCCGAGATGGCAAGGATGCTAAAGAGTGTCTCATTCTCCCAATCCAGCGATGACAACCGCTATATTCTGAATAGTGTGTACTTCTGCTTTGAGCCTGGCAAGTTGACGTTTGCAGCGACCGATGGCCGCCGTCTGAGTCTTGTTTCAAAAGCAATAGGCGAGAACGCAAGTGCCTCGGGCGGGGTAATTGTTCCCAGTAAAACAATCCGCGAAATTGAAAGATTGCTGGGGTCGAAGGGCGATGTTTCGTTTGCGTTCGATGGCCGCCAGATTGTTTTTTTGATTTCCGTGGAAAAGGACGGCAAAGACGGCCTGATCGATGGCATAAAAATTATTTCAAAGATCGTCGAGGGGAATTATCCAAATTTTCGCCAAATTATTCCCAAGGAGGCGGAAAATCGCGTGAAAATTGACAGGCAATTGGCGCTGGAATGCATACAGCGCGTTGCAATCGTTGCCAATGATCAGAAAAATCTGGTGAAGCTGCACTTTACGGAGAATGCGTTGGAGGTGTCTGCCGAAAGCCAGGAGTATGGATCTGCCCATGAGAAAATTGCCATTGTCTACGGTGGCAAGTCGGTGGAAATTGCTTTTAATCATGCGTTTCTCTGTGATCCTCTGAAAGTTCTCGCGCAGGATGAGGTGTTTTTTGAGTTTAAGGATGAACTGAGCGCCGGTGTCTTCAAAACATTGGATGACTTTTTATACGTTGTTATGCCTCTGCGAATGGGATAAAATTTTTCCAAATATGCTTTCCATTTTTTTTTACAGGCTCCTATTTTTACCGATCTTTTTGCTTGTGATGCCGTACTATGCCTATTGCATGAGGAGGAGGGGTGGCTACGGAAAAGATTTCAAGTTTCGCTTCGGGATGTTTAAAAAGCTGCCGAAGAGGAAATTTGGGAAGCGACGTTTGTGGATACAGGCAGTAAGTGTGGGGGAAATCAAGGCGCTGGGAAAACTGGTGGATCTGCTGAACAGCAGCGGTTTATACGAAATCGTACTGACGACAACGACGAGTACCGGCTACGAACTAGCTTGCAACCTCTACGCCAAAAAAACACTTTTCATTGGATTGTTTCCATTTGATTTTTGGTTGTTTAGCAAGCTGGCATGGGATAGAATTTTCCCGCATGTTGCGCTATTGGCGGAGAGTGAAATTTGGCCTGAACACATTTGGCAGGCTAGTGTCCGCGGAGTTCCAGTGATTCTAATTAACGGGCGGATTTCCGATAGAACATTTCGGCGATACAAGTTGCTTGGCGAATTGGCCCTGCCAGTTTTGGAAAAAATTTCCCATGTGATTGCATCGGATCAAATTTCGGCGGATCGCTGCCGGGAGATTGGAATTTCTCCGCATATCATAAAGGTTGGCGGCAACATGAAATTTGACAGTGAGGTCGAAAAACTATCGGACGGTGAGAATTTGGCGCTTAGAAAATCTCTGGGTTTTGGCGAAGATGACCTGATTTTGCTCGGCTCATCAACTTGGCAGGGGGAAGAGGAAATGCTGATTCAGGCGCTAGAAAAGTGCAGGGAAATTTGCGGGCGATGGAAATTGTTGCTCGTTCCCCGGCATGAGGAGAGGCGCGACAAGATCGCGGCGCTTCTTAGGGCGTCCGGATTTAGCTGGCATCAGCGATCCAGGGGTGGTGCCCGCGGAGAGGTTCACATTTGCCTGGCCGATACCACCGGAGAATTGCAAACCCTGACGTCCGTGGCATCAATAGCGTTCATTGGGAAAAGCCTGGCTCCAAACACCGGTGGCCAGTCTCCTCTCGACGCTGCCTGCTGCGGAATTCCAATTGTCTACGGCAGCAGAATGACAAATTTCCGTGATATTTGCTCCTCTCTGGAACGCAGCAGATGTGCCATAAAGGTGAAAAATTCTGCCGATGCAATGGCGGCAATAGTGGCACTGGTGCGCAACGAAGGTAGCAGAAAAATTTTTGCAAAAAACCTAACGGAGTGGCACAAAAATAACTGCGGAGCCTCCGAATTCGTCTGCAGGAAAATTCAGGAAATCGCATTTTCGAAAAAATAGAACCGATGCCTGAGATCATCACGAGTAGGCAGAATGACAGAATAAAATTTCTGTGCAAGCTGAAGGATCGCACAAAGAGGACCCGCCACAGAATGTTCATCGTCGAGGGGATGAGGGAGTTGGCACGTGCCCTGGCTGGAACCGTCACCTTTGATACAATTTTTTTCTGCGGGGAACTTTTTAGAGACCAGGGGGCGCGGCAGCTAATTTCCGGCGCGGCGGCGCGTAGTATTCCGATTTGCGAGCTCAGTCGCGGTGTTTTTGAAAAAATTAGCAACCGCGAAAACTGCGATGGTGTGCTTGGATTGGCGAATTTTTGGGAAACTAAACTGGCGGACATACATCTGCCGCCCAATTTCACAGTGCTGGTTGCGGAGGGAATAGAAAAAGCCGGCAATTTGGGTGCACTCATGCGGTCCGCTGAATCCGCGGGTGTGGAGGCGATGATTCTCTGCGATCCGGTGACTGATATTTTTAATCCAAATGTTGTCAGAGCATCCCAGGGTGCGATTTTTAGCCTGCCAATTGCCGTTGCGCCACGGGAGGAAACTCTCCTGTTTTTGACCAAAAATGCCGCTAAAATTTTTGCACTGACTCCAGCCGCGAAAAATTTCTATTTCGGAGAAAATTTCACCGGAAATACTGCCATTATTGTCGGATCGGAACGCGATGGGCTATCAGATTTTTGGCTAAAAAATAATGCCATTGGGAAAATTGCGCTTCCGCAGATGGGAGCATGCGACTCCCTGAACGTCAACGATGCGGCCGTGGTCGTTCTCTATGAAATTTTACGCCAGAAGGGTGTGCCGGAGTGCAGCCGCGAATAGTTTTTCATTGCCAATGGAAAAGATTTTGTGATTTTTTCGAGAGAGCATGGGCCTCAAATTTCCCAATTTACCTGAAAAATCCCGCATTGTTCTAATCTCCGGACGCGGGGAATATCCGATTATGTGCGAGAAAAATATAGTAGCCGCTGGGCACATTCCACTGGTAATTGCTGTGGACGAGGGTGTAGATCAGGACTGGTTCAACTCATTCCCAAAGCATGAAGCCGTGAAAATTCCCATCGGGAAAATAGGCAAATTTCTCAGTGCACTGAAAAATTTTGGCGTGCAGTTTGCGATTATGGCGGGACAGGTTAAGCCAAAAAAACTATTTCACGGAATGATTCCGGATGCCAGGGCGCTGCTGCTGCTCGCAAAGCTAAAGGAGCGCAATGCGGAGTCAATTTTTAGTGCCATCGAAATGGAGATCGCAAAGATCGGTGTCCGGCTGCTGGATGCTCGAACATTTATGGTTGATGAACTGGCCATCCGCGGTCCGATGTCATGCCAAAAGCTGACAATCAATGGGGAAAGTCTGAATTTTGGGATTCACATTGCAAAAGAAATTGCAGGGTTAAATATTGGACAAAGTGTTGTGGTGAGGAAAGGAACCGTTGTTGCCGTGGAAGATTTTGCGGGGACGGATGAACTGATCTGTCGCGCTGGAAAATTTAATTTGCGGGATGCAATTTTTATAAAAACATCGAAATGCAACCAGGACTTTCGTTTCGATGTCCCCGTTTTTGGTATGCAGACGCTGGAAAATTTACACACGGCAAAGATTAAATATGCTGCGCTGGAGGCCGGCAGTGTGATCATTTTGAATAGGCAGGCCGTCACAGCGGCTGCGAAAAAATATGACATTGAAGTTCTTGGATTTTGACCAGCGCATCGGATTCCAGAGTGGACCAGGAGCAGGATTGGAGCTGATTTGCTTGTCCCATGGGCGTAATTTCAATGGCCAATGTCAAATGGCCAGGCACTGGATTTGTCTGCCGGGATGGAAAGCTCGTTTGCATTCCCAGAACCATTGTATGGGCTTGCAAAAAATTTCAAAAACATTTCTATATTTGTGAAAGAACGTGGTGATGTTTGCCAGAAATAATTTTGCAAGAGTGGCATTGGTGGTGCTGGCCGCCGTGTGCATTCCGTGCATTGCTCAGTGTTCGGAGCACGGCGAAGGCGTCAGTGCGGCTGCAACGGTGGTATTTTCCATCGGGCAATTCCCCATAACGGATTCTGTTATCATGAGCTGGGCAATTTCTCTGCTGATAATATTGGCCGTAAAATTTTCCCTGCGAGGGGAAGCGCAAATCATTCCTCCGAGGGGACAGGCAATGATAGAATCACTTGTCGGTGGATTGCGCGATATAGTGGAGCCGGTGGTTGGGCGCAAAGCCTTTGGGATAGTTTTCCCGTGCCTGCTGGGATATTTCTTTTTTATTCTCCTGCAAAATTTGGGTGGATTGTTGCCCGGAGTTGGGAGCATAGGCATTTATTCCGGCGGGGAGTTCAAACCGTTTTTTCGCCCGGCGAATGCGGACTTAAACGCTACGCTGGCTCTTGCGGTTGTGGCATTTTTTGCCTGGGCATACTACTGCCTGAGATGTGCCGGCGTTAGGGGTATGTACTTTGAAATTTTTGGCAACAAGGCTGATAAATCGGAAATTTCGTCCTTTGTGTATGGGGCGTTATTTTTTGTGTTTTTGGGGGTTGGCCTAATAGAGTGCATATCGATTCTCTGCAGAATAATTTCTCTGTCTTTCAGGCTGTTTGGAAATACTTTCGGCGGTGAAAATTTACTGCACAACATGTATGGATTCTCGAGTCTTCTGAAAAATATTCCCGTTGTGAATTATTTGTCCTACCTGATCCCTCTGCCGTTTTATTTTTTGGAGTTTCTTGTTGCAATAATTCAATCTTTTGTTTTTACATTACTGCTGTCTGTCTATATTGGATTGGTATGCAATCACGGAGACCATGAAAAGGAAATTTTAAAAAAGGAAGAGTATGGGTATAATAGCTGAAATAACTGGAAATGTTAGGGACATAGCAATAGGTGTTGTGCAGGCCATTGGCTGTGCAACTGCCGCAATTGGGGTTACATTCGTTGGTACGCGGGCGGTGGATGCCGTTGGTCGCAATCCGGGGGCGTCCGGGAAGATTCTGGTTCAATCGATTCTGGGAATGGCGCTGGCGGAGGCCATTGCTTTCTACGCTCTGTTCTTTTCCAAATAGGTGGTAGCCATGGCTATTTCCAATGTGCTCATGTTCGGAATGGTCGACTTTAGTGGATTGCTTGATAAATTCGGCATAGATTGGCATTTGCTGCTTATTCAATCGCTGAATTTTGTCCTGGTCGCGTTTTTGCTCTATCGATTTGGGTTCCGGAGCGTTGCTAGGGTAATGGATGAGCGCCGTGAAAAGATAGAGTTGGGATTGAAGTATGCCGATGACATGAAAAGAGAAAAGGCAGCTTTCGAAAGTTCGCGTGCCCAAAGGGCGGAATCGGCTAGGAGGGAAGCGGAGGGCATTGTAAAATCCGCCAAGGATGGTGCCAAGGCGATTCTTGAGCAGGGGAAAATGGAGTTGCAGCAGCAATCTGCCGGAATGATTTTGAATGCGGAAAAGGAAATCGCAAGACGCCGTAAAAAAATACTAGGGGACGCGAAAGCGGAAATTGGCACATTGGTCGTGGAAGTTGCCAAGAGCGTCCTGGCATCGCAAATGACGGATAGGGATCGGAATAATTACGCTGCAATGGCGGAAAAAATGCTGCCATGAAAAAGTTTGCAACGGAGACTAAAAAATTGCGCTCCCTGGCGGATGGGTTGGTTAAAATTTCTCTGGACGGGGAAATGCTGCTGGATGGCGGCAGAGTACATGCCCTGGTGTGCGTTCTAAAGGAAATTTACGCAGGTGTAAAATTGGTGCGCATACTGCGTGCATATCTTTCCGCTGTCGAAAAATTTGTTTTCGCTACGACGCTGAAAATTGAACACTGCGGAAAAATTTCTCCGCACACGATCGCTGAAATAAAAGCCAACTTTGAAAAACTAAGGGGGAGGGCGCTGTCTCTTTGCGTCGAAGGCGATGATTCCATGATAGCAGGTATCCGCATTTCCCTGGGAGATACGGTTGCGGAATATTCAATCGCTGAAACGCTCAATGCCTATATTAGGCGGATACGCAGCGAAGCTGTCACTTCTTTTTGAATAATTTCTTTACTTCCTTTCCGATGGTGCCTCCGACGTTGCCGGCCACATTGCTAACTTTGTTTACGGCCTCCATGGAAAAATCTTTTACTTTTATCACGCCGTCGAGAGATCCCTTTGGCAGGCCCGTGATTGAGGAGATTATTGGTTCGATGATTATGGCCAGGCCATATTTCCCAAAGTCGGCTATTAGAGCTGTTTCCAGGCTTGAAAAATTGCTTACATTTGTGAATTCCCGGGAATAGTTGACGTTTAGTTTTTGCGTTGAGTTTGAGCTCTCATCTATGGTCGTAATAGTTCCGATTGACAGGACAAATTTTTGGATGAGAAAAGGCTTTGCTTGTCTGTTGGCACTGCTTTTTCTCCTGCTTTTGTGATTTTTTTCGACGGAAGATTTTCCACTTGGAAATTTTTGCAGCAAATTCTCGGAAAACAACAGGAAATTTTTTGTGCCACTGGCGCTTGTGACAATGGCTATGTCCCCGATGTCAATGACCAGCTTTTCGACAACGATTGTATCCTTCAGGAGGCTGCTCATATCTATGTCGGCGATGAGCTGATTTCCAGTCAGGAAGTCTGCATTTTCGAACAGATCTTTGGGGTTATCAATTCTAAAGTTTGATATGTTTGCGCATCCGCGGAATGCCGACCCATTGGATTTCTCGATGGACACACCGAATCCAGAAATTTTCCCCAGCGCCACCTCAATTACTTTGGGGATCCAAAAATTTCCGCTAAGTAAAACCAAACACAAAATAACAGCGGTGAATGTCGCAGCTTTGAGAAAAAATTTCACAATCCACAGAATGGGACGGCAAAGTAAATTTTTAATAAAATCCATGGCAGGCCACCATCATGTTTTTTTATAGAATTTTGCAAGGAATAATGCTCTTCACCCGTAAATCGAGCTGCACATTTTTTAAATTTTCATTGACACCAAAGTATGAAATGGTAAAATCCCCCTTCGGCTTGGCTATGGTAAAATCTGAGAGTAATAATTTAAAAAGTGGTGCCGGTGGAAAGTTGAGAGACTTTCCTCCCGGAGCAAAATTGGATCCAAAAGGAGACATTAATAAATTGCATAAACAGGTGCAGAAGTCACTGGATGAGCACATGGAGAAAATGGAGCATCTTCTGGCGCAAAACACCGAATTGGTTGGCAAAATACACAATCTTTTGGCGGAACAGCGGAAGGTCGTTGAACCAATGGGGGTGCACCTGGGGGAACCCAATCCGGTGATCAGATGTTTTAGTGGAAAACTGAGCGGACTGGAAGAATTTGTTTCGCTCGCAAGGGAGCATGAAAAAAAGATATGCGACAATATCGGCATTGCTCTCAAGGAAAATTTAGATGCGGCTCTACTGCGCCTCGCCAATGCCAGCAAAAATGGCACTGGCCCTCTAAATGGGCCGATGTTCGTGTATTCCGAAAAGGGAAAGGCCAAGGAGAAATTACCCCGGGAAGGCGATGCTCCGAAAAAAATCAGGAGAGCGGTAAAGAAACTGAAAATTTGAGTGCTGGTGTTTAATTTTAATTGGGAGGAAATGCGATGACGGAGATAAAGACCGCAAAAGTAGACACTGAGGGATATGAGATCACCAATCAAATGATCGCCAATGTGACGAATAACTTCATTGACCTCAGTGAAGCGGAAGCATACTACGATGCGAATAACAAACTGGAGGCATTGCGGGAGATTGAAGAATATTTGGATGGCTTACCAGACGGGTACAGTGTTGCTGATGCCACGGCAAAAGTCAGAAATATGCTGATGGTGGCGGGATTCGACTCCGGCTTCATCAGGGGAATTCTAGGGGATAACGAAGAAATTGGTAAAGAGGATATTGGGAACTTACATGGTGAAATCGCGGACTTAACAGCCCTTATAAAAGATCTTAAGCCGATGACATTTTATTTCCTCGAAGGGACATATGACCAAATTACTCTCCAGAAAATATACGAAGCGCTGACCTCATCAGGCAATGAAGCCGAAAAGGAAAAGTATTTGAAAATGCTCTACGGAGATAGTATGGATTCGGAAAATCCGGAGGAGTACTACAATGACGGATCTGTACAACAGCTAACGCTTTGGCAACTATTGAAGGACGCCACAGCAGCAGCAGAGGCTAGCAATGAGTATGGGGCTGCTAAATTAGCCGAGGACGCACTTAAAGTCGCTCAGGAAGAACTGGAAGCGGCTTATGATGATCCGGCATTTGGTGTAAAAAATTACACGACAATTGAACAAGAAATGAATGATGCGGCAAAACGCTTTGAGGATCAACAACGTGTTTCGGTATTTACTGCCAACGGGGCGGTAGCGCAGGGGTCCGAGGCCGCTTGTAGCTACAATGACCTCGTAGATGCGTTGTCGCAAGCAGAAGAAATGTATGAAATAGTTAAACATCTAGATCCAAGTGTAGCAGCAAATTTTGATGCAATTAAGGCCTTTAGTGAAGTGTCGTATTTTTATATCGGTGATTCACCTTGCGCAGATGGTTACTTTCGAGGCAATTCTCTTTTCTCTCAGGAAAAACGCTGCTTCTACGTGGATGGTGCGTATCTTTTCGACTATGCGCAGCTATTTTACAAATATTGCGAAGTGCGAGAGGAATATTTGTCTTCTGGAAATAATAAGAAATTGTTTTCTGATTTATGCGAAGCTCTCTCCATACTCTTTGATGTCAAATTTAAATACAACAGCTCCTTTGGCAAATGGGAAATGGTAAACCCAACAGAGACGGGCGAAGGCATAAAGACTCTCGCAGAGCTCCAGGCGGCTGCAATCGGCGAAGATGAATCTAAAGTTGTCGAAAATGTGCTTGGGGGTAATGAGACGACTATAGAAAAAACATTTACAATATTTAATGCTTTCTTTAGCGTAACTGTAAAAATTGGCACTTCCCAGGCCTCCTATAATGCTGTCAAACACCTGCAGGTCTTTGATGCGTATGGGTATGCATATGATGAGGATTATATAACCCAGTATCCCGGAACTTACTACTCCTACGAAGATTTTGAGAAGAAGTACAATGAGGCCAAGACAAAGTCTGATGAGGCTTACGACAAGTATGCAGGAGATGCGTCGGATACGAATTATGATGCCTATATGGCCCTCGAAGCGATCACAGATGCTGCCAACGAGGCTTGGGAAAAAGCCAAAAATGCCATCTTTTACAAAGATAACGCAGGCTGGCATGTGGCGGATAAGCAGCATTCGACAGACGCTAATGCAATGAGCATTCAAGACATGCTGGATGGCATAAACTACGACATTGCCGCATACATAAAGGATTGTGCGGATGAAGTAGACAGAGCTAAAGCTGCCAAGATTACCGCATTTAATACCGAAATTGCCGGGTGGAGCCTACCAAACGAAAAAGGAGATCATTCACCAGCATCCCTGGCGCAACTGGAGGTGGATAGCAAATTTAAAGCGACAATGTTCGATGATATGATGAATACCGTGCTGGACTTTAGCAAAGCTGATGGTAATTTTGGCAGGTACGGCGATAACGCAGAGAATTGGACGCTCAATAAGCTGCTGAGCGTAGATACTACCACCCTAGAAGAGTCGGATAAACTGAATTTAAGCAGGGCCATTGAGTGGGCAAAGACTGAAGCACCATTCAGCGGGAAGACTTTCCGGCAGGTGGAGACTGAATACTATACCGCCGCCGCAGTTGTGGACGAAATGGAAGATGAAGTCCGTGCGGCGCATAATCAATACGCTGCACTAACGTCAACTCTGCTTGATTTCCAGTGTGTGGATAGTTATATAAGTGCCCTGCAGACCGGGATAGATGGAATTATAGCAGCTAGCGATGGTGGCAATTGGTATAAAGGGGGGGGGAATGGCCAAGTGGCGCCACATGAGAATCATATTGAGGCATTCAATCTGGTGCTGACAAAATGTCAGGAGTTTATATCTGAGCTGGCGAATTTGAAGTCAATGGGAGGAACACTCGATGAAGTGATGGCGGCCATAGCTAACCTGAAGACGAAGAGAGAGGCAACATTTAGTATAGACCTACATTATTATACGGGGAATACGAGCGTTACTGGGTATACGAAAGGCGAACAACACACCCTTGCAGAATGGATAGAAAAAATTTCAGTCTCCAGCTTTAGCGCTCCTTCGGCGAAAGACGCGCAGAAAGCAATTCAAAGCATTGGCTTAGAGTGGAGTAAGATCTACTCCTTTATAGATACCCTCAACACTGGACTAGGTACCATAAATACCTCGATTGAGAATGGCATAACGGCTTTGATTGAGAAAAATTGCATTAGTACGACATTCCGCATAGAAGAACTGGAGTTGCTGCTTTCTGCTTCCGACCTTAGAAATTTGAAACCATACCTCGACCTCACTAATGGCGGATTGAACAAAGATAACACTGATCAAGACAAAAAAGATGTAGCCAAAATTTTGGCCGATATTTTTACCAAAGCCCGGAAAAAGGAGCAGGATGCGCAGGATCTTTTGGCTGCCAAAAAAGACGACGCGCAGACTAAATTAAATGTGTATTCAAAAGCTCAGAAACAAGGTGCAGCTGGCTCGAAGTATAATGATTGTCTTACAGAGCGTGACAAGGCTCAGGAAAAATACAACGAAGCAGAGAAAGCCTATGAAAACAGCGAAGCATATAAAGCGATGAAGGATGCTAATTTGAGGTATAATGGAGTTTTTAGGGAGTATAATAAATTAGTAGCTGAGTCCGGCGCTACCGAGGATGATCTTTTGGAACTTTGCCTGATGGCATCAACTCCCGCACCGAATGCGTCAGGGACGTATACTTTGGTATCCGGCATACAGAAAGTTCCGATTACAAACGAAAACGGTGAAATAAACTACGAATACAGATTGGATTACGGCGATAAAAAGGAGACAATAACGGAAATCGAATACCAATCTTCTTTCTCCAAATCGGATGGCTATAAGCACCGCATAGTGTCATACATTGCAATGGCAATAATGTATGAAAAAGTTTGCATCCAGCAATTGGTTCTGGTGGAGCAAATGGACGAGGTGGAAAAAATGAACGAAAGGATTCACCGAAACAATGAGGCGATAAAGGCGCTGTCGTGGATGTACGAACAAGTTTATGCAAAGGCGGTTGATGGATCCATAACTGGGCAGGCGAGAAGAGGTAGCATATCGAGCGAAGAATTATTCAAGAGCTGCGGAATTACAATGGAAGATCTTAACTCTTACATGGAGAATGAGGTGAAAAATGGTGGCATTCCGCGCGGGGATGCAAGTTTATACCAGAACTTTACTATCAGCTACGAGCTGAGTGATGGTGATAGTGTTTTTAACTTCGCCGTAGGACACTACAACAAGGATGGGGACAAGTGGACTGCTAAGGATGCATATAAGGGTGATATTGGCAATGTCGACGTGCAGGAGCAGGCAGTACTGACATTTATTACAAATTCTCAGGATCAGACGCGACTATTCGGAGATAAGCTATCCACCGATGCCAACCTAATGACAACAAAAATGCAGCAGTATATCCAGGAGGCAAACACTTGCCTAAATACGATTACACAGGCCGTAAAGACGGTGGGAGATGTGATCAGAGGAGTGGCCAACAATATCCGCTGGTAGATAAAATTTATGGAAAATGAAAATAAAAAGAATGACGCTGAATATCAGAAATTACTGAAAGAAGCTGCCGAAAAGATAATTCGGGGAGATTTCAGCATTCGGGAATACTATGGCATAACCGATGGCGGACTGGAGGCGATATATATGGTGGGAAATGAAATGTACAGGCTCAAGCAGTACGATAAAGCGCGGGGCGTATTTGGTTTGCTAACGACACTGGAACCACTGCTGCCCAAGTATCTAGCGGCGTGCGGATCAGCTAATTTCATGTGCAAAGATTACGCGACAGCAGCGCAATACTTTCGAATGGCAATGATGCGCGGAGATTATACTCCAAAATCACTTCTGCGCCTGACGGAATGCGTGATCAGAGTAAATCAGTTGGATGTGGCTAGGAGGTACATTGATGAGTTGCTGAAACTTGCGAAGAGCGACAAATTCAAAGATGACGAGGAATCGCAAATGTACGCTTCCAGAGCAAAAATGATAGCCGAATCCATAGAAAAGAAGTTTAAACAGGAAAAAAAGGCAGAATAAATTTTTGGAAAGGGAGTGGATGGTATTCAATGTTACAGGCGCTGGTAGCTCCAATATTGAGGATAGCATATCTGGGTTTTATACTGCTCTGGGGACTGATTTTAATAGTTATGTCCAGCCAAATAGTTTTAAGCCGGAGCAATTAAACCTCGGTAGCGGGACGATATCATCCCTTTTTAATCTATGCGACGGGGGTGGAAATGCCACGCTTGCTTCGCTTAAAGAGGAATTTCCAGAGTTTAAAATGTTTATCATTGCGATACTTTTGATCGCAAAAGCAGAGGAGGGAACCACGGAGAATTTCGTTGCCTCCATTAATGCAGCCAAGCAAAGGCAAACATGCCTAACGGAGGACATCATCAAAAACACAAAGGAGGCCCAGGATAGGAGAGAAAAACTTGCCAATGAAGAATCAAATTGGCAAGCAAAAGCTGGCACATCCCCATCCGGAAGTCCATCAAAGGAAAAAGTAGAGCCCGATACGTGGTGGAAAATTCTCCTCAAAGTGTTTGTGCTGCTAGCCATAGCTGCCATTTGCATAGTAGCAATGGCCATAGGATCGATTGCAGGGCCAGCAGGGGCGTTTCTAGGTTTGGCATTGGTCATTGGAATAATTATGATGGTTGTTGGGATTCTGGAAACCATAAAAACTAACGCAAATACCAGAGCCGCACAAAAAAATATAGACACTGCCCTTTCGTTCATAAGCCCTACTCAAATTGTAACAGATTTAGTATTCGATATCATCGTTGCAGGTGATAAATCGAAACTGGAAGATAAGGAATTACAGAAGGCAAAAATGTGGCTTAAATTTGCGCTAGATATTGCAATGGCAGTATTGATGATCGTCCTAGCCTTTGTCACTGGTGGATCCAGTGCATCTGCCGCAACATCAAGTGTAGCCAGGGCAATTGCCAGTATAGCACAAAGTGCAGTGAGCGCGGTGGAAGCAATAGTCACGATTGTGACATCGATACAGGAATTACGAAAAGGGGTTAAGGAGCTTGAACTTGCAGATCGAAGATACGTAATAAACAAACTTCAGGCATTTTTGACTAAAATGAGACTTGATTTGGACGTACTCGCCAAGGAGTTGGATCTATTGATTGAAATGTTTTCCACAAGCCTGGATGACGTTATGAAAGAGTACGATAAGGCGTCAAGAACACTTAAAGAGTACAACGATCAGATTCGTGCAATTGCTAAAAATGTGAGAGTGTAAATAAAATTTTAACTGGGGAGAGAATATGTCAAACATTGATGAAAGCTACGATAGGTACATGACGACAGTTGGGAGCAACACAAATGTTTCCGCAAGTGGTCATAAAAAAGTCAGAAATTCTGCCAGCTCAAAGGCAAACCAATCGCAGAGGGCTCATAGTTCTGGCATTTTGAAAACTAGCGACCCAAATGCTACTGCCAGCGTCATCATTATTGATGATAATAATGAATTAGTGGGCCAGTTTTCGTTATCTGCAGCCGAGGTATCAAAATTGCTATCTCCAGGTGAAGTAAATTTATCCACGGACAAACTCTCAGAAGCATTCGAAAATCTCTGTGGTCCTTTTGGTATCTCGCAAAGCGGGACTTATGATAAACTATCGTTCCTGCAACTTATTATGTTTTTGTCAATGTTTACAACTATACAACAGGAGGAGAGAAGGCAAACAGCGGCAATGGCCAAAAATATATACACTAAAACATGCCTGGATGTGGCGCGTACTACGTTTAATTTTGGCGTGGATAGCGCAAAACATGCCAAGACAGCTGCTCAAATAGAGGCATGGTCTAATTTTGCCAAGCAAGCTATCGACGTCATTAAATCTGGTGTAGAATTGGCTATTATGCTAAACATGAAGCCAAGAATGGAAACCAAAACAATGCCTAATGATGAAGCGGAAGCGGTGGGTGATTCTACCACAAATAGGCAGGGGACGAAAACTATAAGTGAACCAAGCGAAGCCGATCAAATGAGGATAAATCAAACGGCGAAGGCTGTTTCGGATATAATTGGCAGCCTGCTTAATATGACTCTAGTGAGCCTTTCGCTGGCGGCGAGCAACGAGCGATATTTAGGAGATATAAATAAGGCATACGAGAATTTTAGCGAGACTCTTAAAAATGTGCTCAATTCGTCGATTCAGGGAGCTGCCGAAACTGGAAGGGATGCTCTCAACAGTAAAATTAAAGCCATAGAAGATATAAATAAGGCGATAACATTGTTCTTTCAAACCATAAATTCTGTGTCAAGGAATATATAGCGGGTAAACATTCGCAATCATCAAACAATGAAATGCCATGCCGTCCTCGAACGTCAATAGTTCTCAGAGCAGTAATATTCCAGCATCTAGCTCGCAGCCGTCCTCTGAAGATCCTGCCGTTGGGAGTGTGTCATCTGAGGGGGGGGAGCTGGCAAAAATTGTGTCATTATTTCACATGGATGCCATTATGCAATGCGCCACGCCACAGAATAACGCCAACTTGCCAATTGTTCACAGTTACAGTGATAGTGTTTTTGATGTGAATAGTAGTACTACGACCCTAAGGCCCGGGGATATGCGCAACGTTATATGTTTGTTGGATGCATCCAATGCGAATTCTACAAAGTGCAATTATGTTGATATTTTGTTTCTAATATTACTCGTGCAAGAAGAATTATTTGCTGACCAGCGCAACTCTCGCTTCAATGCGATGACGGATATCAGAAAATCTGCCAGAAGTGCGGCGAATACGGTTTATCAAATGAAAATGAATGAAGCCAAGGAAACATATAAAGCCGAGAAAAAAGCTGCCATGGTTAAGATAATTGTTGGGATCATAGGGATATGTACTGGAGTTGTTTCTATGGTTACATCAGTTGTCAATGGGATGAAGGCCCTTGGTATAGCCCTAAAGGGAAGTATTTCGGGAATTATGAATAAGATACAGAAGGCTCTGGAGAAGATGCAAGGCACACTTCAAAAAGTTTTAATGGCTACCACTGCGGCAAGAATGATTCTAAGTATTGGTTCGGGAGTGGCGCAACTTCCACTGAATCTTGATGTAGCGAAGCACAGATACATGGCAAGTTTAGCGGCTGCTAATGCAAAACTATTGGAGACCTTTTTCAATTTTAGCCTAACGCAGGTGCAGGATATGCAGGAAGCGTACGCCGAATCCAAAAAGATAACAAAAGCGACCATAGATGATATCAGTGAACTTTTGCAAAAACTGCAGGAAAGTCGGCTCAGCATAACGAGAAACATTTAGTTCCGGCGCTGACAGATGTCCGCGGAATGAATGCAATGCCGAAAGTTCCGAAGGTCACAGCTAATTTGATTTTTCCATTAAATTTTTGTTCGCATTCTTGCAATTCATTACTATATGAACGGCTATTCCGGGTGGTAAATGTCCAGGAATTTCTACGAAAATCAACATGAGTGCTAGTCAGAGCGATTACGATTCAACAAAAATTCAGAAATTGGAGGGTCTTGAGGGGGTTAGAAAACGCCCGGACATGTACATCGGCGACACCAATGAGCGAGGTCTTCACCACTGCGTATTCGAAATCGTTGATAACTCCATTGATGAAGCTTTAGCCGGGTACTGCAAAACGATAAAGATCGGCCTGCACATCGATGGGTCCTGTTCCGTCGAGGATGATGGCCGCGGAATTCCCGTTGATGTTCATGAGAAGTATAAAATTCCGGCGGTGGAACTGGTGATGACCAATCTGCATGCCGGTGGAAAATTCGGAAAGGGAGCCTACCAGGTATCCGGTGGGTTACACGGAGTTGGTGCCAAGTGCGTCAATGCTGTTTCGGAAATTTTCGACGTGGAAGTGCGCCGCAATGGGCACGTGCATTCCATAAAATTTTCCCGGGGAAAGACCACGGAGAAACTGAAAATTATTGGTGAAAGCCATAAAACCGGCACGAAAATTACATTTCTGCCGGATAGTGAAATTTTTTTAACGACTAGGGAATTCAAGTACGAAATACTGGCAAAGCGGCTGCGGGAGCTGGCGTTCCTGAACCCCGGCGTTCAGATAGAGCTGAATGATGAGCGCACTGAAAAGTCTGAAATTTTCAGGTTTGATGATGGTATTCGCCAGTTTGTTTCGTTTTTAAATCGTGGAAAAACTCTTCTCCACGACGATCCCATAATCATCGACGGGGACGCCATTGGAGATCCCAGAAAAACCGATTTGAAGACCGTCGTCAACATCGCTCTCCAGTACAACGATGGCTACTCTGAGCAGGTATACGCCTATGCCAATTCCATCTACAACGTGGAGGGAGGGACACACCTTTCCGGCTTTCGGACGGCGCTGACGCGGGTGGTAAACGCCTATGCCAAAGCAAATAATTTGCAGAAGGAGAAGGATCCTCCAATTTCCGGCGATGATGTGCGGGAAGGGTTGACCGCTGTGATTTCCATAAAAGTTCCCGATCCGCGATTTGAGGGCCAGACGAAAACCAAGCTGTCCAACGGAGAAATCGATGGCATTGTGCAGAAAATTGTCGGAGACAGCCTGAAGTATACCTTTGAAACGGACCCGGCGCTGGCGAGGAAAGTGATCGACAAGTGCATAAATGCTGCCCGTGCCAGAGAAGCTGCGAGAAAGGCCAGAGAAACAGTTCGCAAAAGTGCGTTGTCGGGCGGGGGTTTGCCAGGTAAACTGGCGGATTGCTCAGAAAAGGATCCGAAGCTGTGCGAATTATTTATCGTGGAGGGAGATTCGGCTGGCGGTTCCGCAAAACAAGGGCGCAACAGGAAATTCCAGGCGATTCTTCCGCTGCGCGGAAAAGTTTTGAATGTGGAAAAAGCACGACTTGATAAAATGCTCAACAGCGAGGCCATCCGCAATATTATCACCGCCTGTGGCACGGGCATTGGGTCGTCCAACGATGTGGGAGGATTCGATGCCAACAAGTGCAGATACCACAAGGTCATAATAATGACCGATGCGGATGTGGATGGATCCCACATCCAAACTTTGCTGCTGACATTTTTCTTCCGCCAGATGAAGGAGCTCATCGAACGTGGCTATGTCTACGTCGCCCAGCCGCCATTGTACAGAATCAAAAGGAAACGCCGGGAGCGCTACGTCGACAACGATGAACAGCTGAGTGAAATTTTGCTGGAACTTGGCATGGAGGATATGTCGCTGATACGCGCCAGAGATGAATACGCATTCAACGGGGAAGAGGTTTCGCAGGTGGTCGGTCTATTTTCTAAGTTGGAGCAGCTGGGTGGCAGTGTTATGCGTACGGGATGTTCTTTTTCATCCTATTTGGATGCCCGTGATAGGGAAATTGGGACGCTGCCACGCTACGTCGCCAGAATTCGCACAGGACACGTGGAGAGCTACAAATTTTTGGCGGACGGAGAAGCACGGGCGGAATTTTTCCGGGAAAATGGATTAGACGACGGCGGTTTCGATGGTGTAATCACCCGAGATATTGCAGTGGGTGCCCAGATTGCCAGGCAGAGAATTTCAGTGCATGAAATCTATGGTGCCCAGCAAATGCGCGATCTTCTTAAAAAATTGGAGGCCATAGGCATCGACATTGGCACATTCGAAGTTGCGGAGCAGCCGCGGTATTTTCTAGTCGAAACGGGAGGTGATGGGAAGAAATTTGAACGCCTGGAAATGTTTTCCGGCCTCGAGATGGTGGCGAAAATACGGGAACTGGGACGAAAAGGATTGGCGATTCAGCGCTACAAAGGATTGGGGGAAATGAACGCAAGTCAGCTGGCAGAGACCACAATGGATCCGGAAAAACGACGTTTGCTGCAGGTGACAATTGCCGATGCAGCTGCCGCCGAGGCGACATTTTCCATGCTCATGGGAGAGGATGTTGAAATTCGCCGTGCGTTCATAGAGGACAACGCGTTGAATGCACTATACTTGGACATATAAAATGGATACGGAACAGGAAAAAATTACCATTGCGAACATTACCGATGTGATGCAGACGTCCTACATCGACTATTCCATGTCCGTCATAGTGAGCCGTGCACTGCCGGATGTGCGCGACGGATTGAAGCCGGTGCAGCGGAGAATTTTATATGCCATGCTGCGGGAAGGCCTGCTTTTCAATCGCCAGTTTAACAAATGCGCCGGGGTCGTCGGTGAGGTGCTGAAAAATTACCATCCCCACAGTGACACTGCGGTATACGATACCCTCGTTCGCCTGGCCCAGGACTGGGTGATGCGCTACCCTCTGATTTTCCCCCAGGGAAATTTCGGCTCCGTTGATGGCGATCCGGCGGCGGCATATCGCTACACCGAGTGCAAGCTGCACAGTGTTTCCGAGGAACTGCTGCGGGACATCGATGAGGATACAGTGGATTTCGTTCCGAATTACAAGGAGAGCACAAAGGAACCAAGCGTATTGCCGTCCGCACTGCCAAACCTGCTGATGAACGGGTCGACGGGCATTGCCGTTGGCATGACGACGAATATTCCTCCTCATAATTTGGAGGAAATTATCGATGCGGCTTGCAAAATTATCGATGAGCCAAATGTTCCCGTGGAGGAATTGTGTTCAATCGTTCACGGGCCGGACTTTCCGACCGGTGGTGTTGCCGTGGGAATTGACAGCATAAAGCGCTATCTGGCGACTGGCCGTGGCATAGTAAAAGTTCGTGGAGTTGCGACCGTGGAAGAGCTACCCAGCGGAAAGGAGCAGGTGGTAATCACAGAAATTCCATATGCCGTCAATCGTGCCGTTCTTGTCACAAAAATAGCAGAACTGGTGACGGAAAAGGTGCTCGATGAGATTAGTGATCTGCGGGATGAATCCGACCACAGAACGCGCATCGTCGTTGAGTTGAAGAGGGATGCCGTGGCGAGCGTTGTGGTGAATAAATTATTCAAACACACCCAGCTGGAATCATCATTCGGCGTCATCATGCTTGCTCTGGATAAACTGCGTCCCAAGCAGATGAACATAAAGGAAATGCTGGAGTGCTACATTGAGCATCGCCGCGATGTGGTTACGCGCAGGACTGAATTTCGGTTGAAAAAAGCAGAAGCGCGCACTCACATACTGGAAGGGTTTATCATTGCCCTGGATAATTTGGATGACTTCGTGCGCATAATTCGAAAGTCTGCCAATCGCGAGGAGGCGAAAATTGAACTCGTTGCGAAGTATCCAATTTCTCCGATTCAGGCGGATGCAATTTTGGAAATGCGACTTTACCAGCTGACTGGTCTGGAGCGCAGCAAAATAGACGATGAATTCGAAGAACTGAAAAAATTGGTAGATTACTACCGTGAAATTTTATCGAGCAACGCACATTTGCTGGCTCTTGTAAAAAAAGAACTGCTGGAAATGCGTGACAAATATTCTTCCCCGAGGATGACAAAGATTGAGCATGATATAGGAGAATTCAGGGTAGAAGATGTCATAGCGAATGAGTGTTGCTTGATTACCGTTTCCCACAACGGCTTTATCAAGCGCACGCCGGCGAACCTGTACCGTTCCCAGAAGCGGGGAGGGAAGGGCGTCATCGGCGTGGGGCAGCATGATGATGACTTTATCGAGCACATGTTTACAGCAAATACCCATGACAATTTGATGTTTGCGATGGGCAGCGGACGCGTCTACGTGGAAAAGGTCTATGAAATTCCAGAAGGCTCACGAATTTCCAAAGGCAGGGCACTGGTAAATGTTCTGGAAATGCAGAAGGATGAGCGCGTTGCCGCAATGATCTGCTTCCAGGAATTTTCTGAGGACAAATTTCTGGTGATGTGCACACGGAACGGAGTCATTAAAAAAACGTGTCTAGCGGACTACAGAAATGTTCGCCGCGGAGGTATAATCGGCATTAGTATTGACGAAGATGACGTGCTAATAGAGGCCTTGAAAACCACTGGTAGCGACGAATTGGTGATCATAACAAAGCACGGAATGTCGGTGCGATTCAGTGAAAATGATCTGCGGGATCAGGGGCGTGCAACTCGTGGTGTGCGCGGAATTACGCTCAGAGGTGGGGACGTGGTGCGTGTTATGACGGTTGTCGATGATGAGCAAACGTTTCTGTTGGCTGCGGAAAATGGGCAGGGTAAGCGGTCAAAGTTTGAAGATTATCGTCTGCAGCACCGCGGAGGATCCGGCGTAATTGCGATGAAGCTGCAGAAGGGAGTTTCCATAGCTGGAGCCCTGACTGTTTGCGATGGCGATGAAATGATGATGTTGACCAACAACGGGCAGGCAGTACGCTCTCCCGTCAGTGGGATTCGCGTAATCGGGAGATCCACAAGTGGAGTTCGTCTGATTACACTTGAAAAGGGAGACAAGTTGGTGGGAATTTCAAAAGTAATAGCTGCGGAGTAGAGATAGGGAAAGAAGACAGGTTTATGATAATGCTAAATCCAGTTGTTGTGTCGGTGGCGTTGGTTTTGGTGATGTGTCTCCTGCGCGTCAACGTAGTAATCGCCCTGACGACAGGGGCTTTGGCATGCGGCTTGGTCAGCGGAAAACCATTTGCGGAATCGATTTCCCTCTTTTCGGACGGACTGGGAGGAGGGGCGAAAATTGCACTGAGCTATGCGATTTTGGGGGCATTCGCATCGGCCTTGGCGCACTCTGGAGTGCCGGAATTTGTCATGGGAAAAGCAGCACAGCTTTTGCACCTGCATTCGAAAAGGGATGGCGGAGAATTTGCCATGGGCGGAGATACTTCCATCATAGTAGCGAAATTTGTGCTATTTGCTTCAATTGAATTGATGTCCATCGCCTGCAAAAATATTATCCCGGTGCACATTGCATTTATTCCCATACTAATTCCTCCGCTGCTCGGAGTCTTCAATGGGATGGGAATAGACCGCCGTGCCGTTGCGTGCATAATAACATTTGGCGTGATTGTTGCCTATATGGTCGTTCCCCTGGGCTTTGGCGAAATTTTTCTGATGGATATTCTATCGCGCTATTTGCGCATGAATGGCCTTGAAATTGCGCCGAGTACTGTCATTCGGGCTCTTCTTTTCCCGGCCGCTAGCATGGCGATCGGGCTGTTCGTGGCACTCGTGCGCTACGGCAAACCGAGACACTACGGAGAGAGTGCGGTGAAAAAAACTGAAAAAGATGGACCGCTATCCCGCAGGGATCTGCTAATTTCCTGCCTTGCCATAGCTGTGGCTCTGCTAGTCCAAATTGCGGTGAAGGAGATTGTTTTGGGTGCACTTGCGGGATTTTTAGTGCTATCGCTTGGTGGTGTGGTCAGGAGAAAAGATTCGGAAAATGTTGTGGCCAACGGGTTCAAAGTGATGTCGATAATTTCTTTTACAATGCTGGCTGCTGCTGGCTTTGGGTATGTTTTGCAAGCGTCCGGTGGCATCGACGAAATCGTAAATTGGGTTGCCACACGCGCGCTGCACAGTAAAGCTCTGGCAGCATTTGGAATGTTGTTCATTGGATTTTTGATCTCCGTTGGCATAGGATCATCCTTCTCGACGGTTCCCATTGTGGCAAGCGTATATGTCCCGCTGGGGATAAAGCTTGGATTTTCCCCGTCCGCGATTGCTGTGATAGTTGCCATATCAGGAGTTACTGGAGATGCGGGATCTCCGGCATCGGACTCCGTTCTTGGCCCGACCATGGGATTGAACGCCGACGGGCAACATTCGCTGGTTGGTGACACGGCCATTCCAACGTTTTTACACATCGCCATACCAGCGTTCCTTGGGGGATGGCTGGCGTCGATTTTGCTTTAGTTCGGCGCTGCCGCTTTCGCCACATCCGAAATTATATCTTTGTTGTATCCGTAATTTTGTACGTTTCCACATGCAGGGATGAGTCTGCGCGAAATATCAATTTTGCATTGAAATTTTTCTCAACAAATAGAAGGGCTTTTTCATCCACTTTCATGCGCTCCAAAACCTCATTGTTTAGAACAATTTTGAATTCTATTTGCGTTTCGTTGGAAACTTTCGTGCGTTTTTGCTGCAAAAATTCTGCCAATTTGCGGTAGATTTCATTGCACATCGTGCGTGGGGATTTTATGAATCCATCGCCTTCGCAGTAGGGGCACAGGGCGCGCATTTCACTGCTATTACTCTGCGAATGTCGCTGCCGTGAAATTTCCATCAGCCCGAGCTGGGAGATGGGAAGGACGAAATTTTTTGCGCGATCCTTGGAAAGTTCAGTGCGCATTAGTTGAAAAATATTCAGGCGATCTTTTCTGTTTGTCATGTCTATGAAGTCAATGACAATGAGGCCTCCAATGTTGCGCAGGCGCAGTTGCCTGGCAATTTCTTTTCCCGCTTCGAAATTTACATTGAATATGAAATTGCCGTAGTCCTTTTCCTTTGATTTGTAGTTGCCGGTGTTTACATCTATTGAAGTCAGTGCTTCCGTTTCGTGAATTATAATTTCTCCGCCACACGCTAGGGGTACACAGCGGGCAAAGGTTTGTTCCACCTGCCTTTCGATGTTAAAGCGTTCGAAGAGTGGAATGTTTTCGGTGAACAGGTGGAATTTTTGTTTCGAGCGGGGAGAAATCGCTGACACCAGGCCAATCATGCGATTAAAGGCCGTTTTGTCATTTACAATTACCCTGTCCACTTCGTCGGTGAGAAAATCTCTCACGGTCCGTTCCACCAGGTCTGGTTCGCTGTGAATGAGCGTTGGAGTTGACGAGTTTCCGTAGTTGGCGAGAATGTTTTCCCATTCCTTCAGCAAGCCGTGCAAGTCCCTCACAAGCTGGCGAGCGTTTTTTCCAATTCCGGCGGTGCGAACGATCACTCCCATTCCGTCTGGGATGGTTAGTTTATTTAAAATATCTTTCAGTCGGGTCCTTTCCCGGGCGTCCTCGATTTTTTTCGAAATGCCACATTCCCCAGAAAATGGCATCAGCACCATGCATTTTCCTGGAAGAGCGATATTCGTCGTCACCCTCGGGCCCTTATTCCCGATCTGCCCCTTCACGACTTGAACCATAATGTCGGTCCCGATTTTATACATGTGTGGGATGTCGTCCAATGTGATGGCTTTGCGCTTTTTCGAAGAGTTTTTGCGAATGACTTCAAATGTTTTGTCGTTGGCTTCCGGTAGAATATCCCAGTAGTGCAAAAATGCATTCTTATCTTCTCCAATGTCGACGAATGCTGCCTTTAGTCCCGGTTCAAGATTCTGGATTTTGCCTCTAAAAATTGCTCCGACGAAATTTTTTTCATTCAGCAGTTCGAATTCGTAATTTTCGAGGATTCCGTCCTCCAGCAGAGCTATGCGATGTTCCGTCAGCTCGCAGCTCAGAATCAACTCGCGAAATACTTTGTCCGAGTGGGACAATGATTTTATTATTCTCCGAATGATCGGCTGATGCTTAGCCCTTGTTGCGGCTTCTTTTTTTATTTCTTCCCGCGAAATACTTTCAGGTGCGGATGATGGATATTCTGAATTTTCTTCTTCTGTGTGTTCCCTGTTTCTCATTTATACTTCCTAGCGTTTGCAGGAAGATCCCTTGCCAATGGTGTTTCACGTAAAATTGTTCTGATAGCGGTGAATACTCTGAATTATTCCCTGTAAGAAACAACAAATTAGCAGAAAAGATCCTCCATAACTTAAAAATGGAAGTGGAATTCCGGTTATCGGCATCAGCCCAATCGTCATGCCAATGTTTATGCAAATGTGCAGCAAAAATAGCATGCTTATCCCAACGCACAAGTACGTTCCAAACCTATCGCGTGCACAGTTTGCCGTCCGTAGCCCACTCCATATGATTAAAATATATGACAACATGACGATCAGTGCCCCAGCAAATCCCCTCTCCTCGGCTATCACGGAAAAAATAAAATCACTCGATGCCACTGATTTTGGCAAGTAGCCCAGTTTTGCCTGGGTGCCACTATTAAACCCCTTGCCCCTCAGTCCTCCGGTTCCGACGGCGATCAGTGATTGGCGCAAATTCCAACTAATCCCTATCCCATTGGGATCAACTGATTTCGGAAATATGAAAGAGATTATTCTATCTCTCTGATAGTCCTTCATCGGAAAAATGGATCGATTTTCATATTTTTCCGCAGCCATTTCATCGCTCAGGTGTTTTTTGTCTAGGAAATTTCTGTAGCTACAAATGTCAAATGCCACTGTCGCCAACAATACCAATGCGCATGCAAATATGCAAGCGAAAAATTTTTTAGATAAATTTGAAATGTAGAGCATAGAAAAAAACATCACCGGAAATGTTAACGATGATCCCAGGTCCGGCTGCAGAAATACCAGTACGCTTGGTATGCAGAACACTAGAAAAAATTTTGCCAGGTTTTTGATAGAGTTTAGAAATGTCGTGATTTCAGTGCGCGCCATCATTGCTCCCAGCATGATTAAAAATCCTAATTTGGCGGGCTCGGATGGCTGAATAAGTATGCCGAATACTCGTATCCACCTGAGCGCTCCAAATCTCCGTTCCCCCATTGGAGACCAGAGCAATATTAGCAAAATTACGCTGATGTAGTACACCCAGTGGGCGTTGTTATACCAGAAAGCGTAGTCTATTTTTGCCGTGGCAAAATAAATCAGCAGCCCAAGTATTGCCCATATGATCTGTGCATACCACTGCTTTCCTCCGTAGTAGCTGTGAGAGGCGTAGATCGCTGCTATTCCGATGAACAGTAAAATTATCATGCAAAGTAGCGGAATAAAGTCCCATGGCCCAGCCCCTCCATCGTCCATCAGCGATGAAATTCTGTGAAACCACTTGTGGCGTACTATTTTCAATTTGCGTGCAGAGAGTTACTAATATTTGAATATTTGTCAGCACACAAATTTCCCCCACGCTAATTTCATGAATTTTCCCATGGGACGGCATTTTGTGGGGTGAAAACTTTTACTCTTTCGCGTGGCATGCAAATTTTTTTTCAAAATGCTTGCTTTCGGGGAACTTACCTTTTCTATGAGTGTTGTTGGTTGCCCGGCTAGCTCAATTGGTAGAGCAGTTGACTCTTAATCAATTGGTTCGGGGTTCGAGTCCCCGGCCGGGTACCAAATCATTGCACTGTACCATTTGAACACCAACTACGACCGGAACTTGCGTCTTCGGATTCGCGAAGGGACACCTTCCCGAAAATGTAGGCGACGACCAAATTCGTCATCGCCATTACCTGTGCGCGATATTTTTTATTATCTCAAGCAAAACTTCGTAGTGGATACGCATGATCATCCGCATTATTTCAAGGATGTTTTCCATGTTTTTAAGTTGGCGTTCAAGTATAATCTTTTCGTTGGCGTGTTCGCTGTTATTCTGTATCTCCGCGAGTCTGTCGTTCAGAGATTTTTCTGCCTTCGTAGCATTTTCCGTAATTACACGGACATACTGAATCAGCGTTTTGTTTCCGAAAGGGGGAATTACTTTTGAGTTTGGGAAGTTTATCTCGGAACTCAGCTGGGCAAGCGTTTCGTTGACTGCCTCCGTAGAACTGCTGACAACTTGACTGGATGATGAAATGTTTTCTATGTTCTCTGTCATAAGTATTTTGCATAGCTTAATTTTGGTCAGCTGTCAAGAAAAATTTTATTTTTCAAAAAATGTTTAGGAAATTGAATTTTGAAATTGGCATTGACTTTGTTTCCAACAAATAACATTTTTTCCAAATGGAAAAAAGCACTGCAGTTTCCAAGAAATCCCTGGGAATATTTGCGCTGACGATGATTAATTTTGCAGCAATCATGAACTTGCGCAATCTGCCGCTACTTTCGTTTTACGGCCTTGGGATGATTACCTTTTATCTCATTGCTGCTCTATTTTTCTTTATTCCTGGGGCGCTGATTTCCGCTGAACTCGCGTCGATTTTCCCGGAGGAGGGCGGACTGTTCCTGTGGGTGAGTCACGCCATTGGAACTCGAACGGCATTTCTCTGTGACTGGATAGGGTTCATTACAACCGTGACGGCGCTGACGACAACTGTTGTTTTTTTGGTTACGTCAATGATACTAACCATCAGTCCATCACTATCACAAAATAAGGCGTGTGTCTGCTTGGCCGTCATTGGCAGCGTATGGATGGCGACATTTTTGGCGCTAAAGGGAACGAAGTTCGCCAGTAGAGTTATATCTGCGGCTTCGACAATTGGAACAATATTGCCTGCTTTTTTTTTGGTGACACTTGGCATCTGCTGGGTGTGTTCGAATTGTCCAATTGAAATGAGCCTTTCCTGGCATTCTCTTCTGCCGAATTTTTCAAACTTCTCCAGTGTTTCATTTCTCGCTGGGATTATGTTTGCATTTGCCGGTATAGAAATGTCAGCCTACTACGTAAAGGATGTGAATGATCCCTGCAAAACCTATCCCAGGGCTATTTTTTGGTCGACAGCAATAATACTGATTGTTTCGCTGCTTGGATCTCTGGCAATAGCAGTGGCTATTCCGGCCAATGGATTGCGATTGGAAGTTGGTGTGATGCAGGCAATGGCGACCATGCTGGATAGCGTACACGCCGGCTGGCTGGCACCACTACTCGGATTTTTGATGCTCATTGGAGGAATTTCCTATGTGTTTGCGTGGATTGCAGGTCCGGCCAGAGGTTTATACGCCGCGAGGCACACCGGATTTCTTCCGCCACTGCTGCAAAAAACAGACAAGTCAGGCATGCCAATTATCATTCTCTACTACCAGGCGACTATGGTAACGGTGCTGGCGATTTTATTTCTTTTTTTTCCCTCCATAAGCCTGTGCTTCTGGATTATCAATGCTTCGGCATCAATAATGATGCTGGTGCTATACGCGTGCCTATTTGCATCGGGAATTATTCTCCGCTATAAAATGCCAAATGCCAATCGACTCTACAGAATTCCGGGAGGAAATTTTGGAATGATTTTACTGGGATCCGCCGGAATGCTAAACATAATATTCTGCATCATCGTGTCATTTTTTATCCCCAGGGAAATGCAGCATTTCATGTCGCAGTCCGCGTTTGCGCTAATTGTTTTCGCCACGACATTTCTGCTGATCTGTCCGCCATTCATATTCATTGCAATGAGGAAGCCGCACTGGGTTGCTAGCTAGGATCGCAAAATTGTAAATTTTAGGAAAACATTTCGCAAGTTTTGGTTGATTTTTCTGAGGCGTGCTCTATTAATGTGAGCCATTGGAAAATTAAAAATTTTATGAATCATTTAAAATTATCAGTGGTGAGGCGGAGTGAATTTGGCCGTGGAATGATGAAACGGTTGCGAAAATCTGGAAATGTTCCCGCAATAGTGTATGGACATTCCGGGACAACACCGCTAACGGTGAGCGACAGAGATCTCAGGGATTTATTGAAGAAGAAAGGACAGTCGGCTGCCCTGGTGGATATTAGCATAGACGGCAACGAGACGCTGCTGTCCGACATTGCTGATATTCAGCGGGATCCCGTCACCGATAAATTTCTGCACATAGATTTTCACGAAGTTTTGCAGACGGAAAAGATGACAACAATTGTGCCTCTGAAATTTTCCGGGGAATCCGTAGGTGTAAAGGTTAAAGGTGGAATTCTGGACATAGCACGCCATGAGGTCAGCGTGAGATGTTTTCCGGCAGATCTGCCGGCTTTGATAGGCGTTGACGTAAGTGCGCTGGACATTGGAGATATCATTCACCTTGGGAATTTGCAAATTCCAAGCGGCGTGGAACTTCTCGGTGATCATTCCACAACAGTTGTGGCATGCAAGGCCATTGCTGCGGAGCAGGAGTCAGCGGAAGCTGCGGCACCGGGCGTAGAGGGAGCGGAACAAGTTTCGAAGGCAGAACCGGACAAGGAAGAGGCGGGAAAACAGGTGCAGCCTAAGCCATGAGTTGCATCCTTCTAGTGGGGCTTGGAAACCCAGGGAAGGAATACGCTTCGACCAGACACAATGTGGGTTTTTCCATGGTTGATGCGTTTGCGGGGAGAAATGGCATCGGATGGGCTTTGGACAAGAGGCACAATGCCGATGTGGCGAAGTGTTTCATTGGGACGAAGAAGGTGATTCTGGCTAAGCCCGTGACTTTTATGAATGAAAGCGGCACCGCCGTTTCGAAACTATGCGGATACTACAAAATATCACCCGAAAAAGTGGTGGTCGTCTACGACGACATAGCATTTCCAGTGGGAGATTTTCGCATACATGACAGGGAGGGAACGGGCGGACACAATGGCGTTGCGGATATTCTGTCGAAGATAGGTGGTGGATTTGTCAGATTTCGCATCGGAATCGGGGAAAAACCAAATAGGCAAATACTGCTGAGCGACTACGTTGTCAGCAGATTTTCCCCCGAAGAGTTATTGGTTTTGGAAAGTAAAACGCCAAAAATTTTAGAGTATTTGCAGCTACTGCTTGACAAAGGAGTGGAACATGTCATGAATTCTGCCAATCGAAAAGATTTTTTATGAGCGATCTAAGAAGATATACCGCAAGCTTTATATTTGATATGCGTGGATGCACAAGTACGGTGGATGCAATAGTCGAGAAGTTGTCAGGGATTATATCCTCTCTGGGAGGGCAGACTTCTTCCATTAAAAACCTGGGGCAGAAGAATTTTGAGCGTGTGGCCAACAGAAAATTTTCCAGTGGAATTTACATTCAAATTTCGTTTGAGGGAAAGTCGAACATAGTTAGCGAAATGAAGTCGAAACTTAGACTGGACAACACCATAAATAGAATACTGGTGGAGGCGGACAGATAGAGTATTATGCCATCATTTAACAAAGTAATTCTAATGGGAAATCTCACGCGTGATCCCGAGGTGAGGGTGACGCAGCAGGGAATGTCCATATGCAAATTCACGGTGGCCACAAGTAGACAGTCAAAAAATCCCGACGGAACACCGAGGGAGGAAACCACGTTCGTCGACATCGATGCGTTCGGCAAGCAGGCTGAGGTCATTTGCAAATACTTCACAAAGGGGCGACCAATATTGCTCGAAGGCCGGCTGAGACTTGATCAGTGGGAAACTCAGACAGGGGAAAAGCGGAGTAGGCTTGGAGTTGTGCTGGAAAGTTTTCAGTTTATTGGTCCGCGCGGCGAAGGGGATGGTCAGCAGCAAAGCGAAGAGGCACCTGTGGTTTCGAAGTTAATTGAAGATCTGTCGCAGGGTGGAGCAAAAAGGGACAGGGGCATTGGCTCCAGCGCCCGCGTGGATGAGGATGTTCCGTTCTAGCAGCTGGAAATTTTACTATGGCAACGACTGAAGTATTACTATTGAAATACATTAAAAACCTTGGAGCCGAGGGCGATCAAATCAGGGTTAGAGCTGGCTATGCCCGCAATTATCTTTTCCCGAATGATCTCGCTTTGCCCCTCACCTACGCGAATAAAAAGCAGATTGAAGCGCTGCGGCATGCCAGAGAAATTCGTGAAAAACATGATCTTGATCAGGCTGAGGCATTGGCCGAACAGTTGCTGCGTATGCCGCTGGCGATTGTTGTTAAAACCGGTGAGAATGGTAGAATGTTCGGTGCCGTTACCGCAAAGGAAATTTGCGACTATCTTGCCCAGAAAGGCCTGGAAGTTGACAGAAAGAAAATACATCTGAATGCTCCAATAAAAGAAGTGGGGCGCCACAGAATTTTTGTAAAATTGCACGCTGCCGTATCATTCGAATTGCAGATGGATGTCGTTTCAGAAAATCCAATGAGCTAGCAGCATTGAACGCATGAGTTCATTTGGTGGAACAGATGGCCGCAGATCTTGATAAAAAGATGGGGAAGAGTGGCGGAGGGGACGTTGCAAGACAGCTGGTTGGGCGTGTTCATCCTCACAGCGTGGATTTTGAGCAGGCACTTTTGGCGTGCTGTATAATGGAAGGCGGGAGGGACAGCATAGATCTGTGCGTTCAGCAGAAGATAACATCCGCCTCGTTTTACCTGCCGTCGCACAAGTTACTCTGGGAAGCAATACTAAGCATCTACGATGACAATGGTGAGCGTCCCATTAATGAAATTTTTCTTGCCGATCGCTTGAAATCACTGGGCAAGCTGGATTCAATCGGCGGAATTGACTTCATTAACAGGATTTGCGACCGGATTGACACTCCAGCCCACATCACTCACTACATAAAGCGCGTGCGAGATTTGGAACTCATCAGGCGTGTGGTGGCAGCGTCCATGACGAATATTGAGCGTGCCTATGGGGGATCGGATAATCTGGATGATTTTATAGAGAAGGCGGAGAACGAAATTTTTGCAATAAGCTCGGATCGTTTTTCCGATTGCGCCATTCACGTAAAAAAATCCATTGATTCCGCCGTGAATACGTTCCAGTCGATAAGAACCCGGAAGGAATTGACAGGCTTGCCCTCAGGATTTGCGGATTTGGACAAAATAACATTTGGGTTTAGGCGGGGGGAAATGGTTGTGGTGGCTGCCAGACCATCCATAGGAAAGACCAGTTTGGCAATGAACATTGCTGAAAATGTTATTCTAGCTGGGAAAGGAAAGGACGCGACGGGGGTCTTGTTTTTCAGCCTTGAAATGAGTTCGGAACAGCTTGCTCTGCGCATGCTCTGTGGCCGTGCTGGAATTAATATGACAAAACTGTACGAGGGTTTTGTCCCAAAGAGTGCCGAGAGCGCCCTCAACGACATAGCAAAGGAACTCAAGGCAGCCCCTCTGTGGATAGACGAATCGACAAATTTGACAATTTTAGAAATGCGAGCAAAGGCACGAAGAATGTGCAGCAGGGAAAAAATTGGATTGATAATAATCGACTATCTGCAGCTAATAAACGGGGATAGTAGGGTTCCCAGGGAGCAGCAAATTTCAGAAATTTCCCGAGGAGTAAAGGCCATGGCAAAGGAATTAAAAATCCCCGTGATAGTTTTGAGCCAGTTGAATCGTGATTCCGAGAAGGAAAAGCGTCTGCCCAAGTTATCCGATCTGCGTGAATCGGGAGCAATTGAGCAGGATGCGGATCTGGTCATGATACTCGCAAAGCAAACGCCTGCGAAAGACGAGGGCGCCGAAGAGCAGCCTGGGGCAGATGTAGTTATTCGAGATTTAATCGTTGCAAAGCACAGAAATGGTCCTATTGGTGTTGTTTCTCTGTCATTTGTGCGAAACTTAACTAGATTCGAAAACTATACCGATGAAAAAATTTATGAATAAAAGCGTGGTCATGGGGAAAAAATTATTGCCAATTGTGGTGATTTATCTGGTTTTGTCTGGGTTCTCATCGGAGTCATTTGCCGACGACGCGCAATTGCCCAGCGTGGTAAAGGCCATCGAATATGTGTACGAAGGAGACCAGGTTGAGGTAAATCAGGAGATTGTTGAGTCCCATGTGCAATTAAAAATTGGCGAGGAGTTTTCTCCGTTTTTGGCGGACGCTTCGCTGAAGGCATTGCATTCGAGCGGGGACTTTGATCGCGTTGCCGTAAGAGTGGATGAAATTTCGAAAAGTAGCGATTGCAAGGTGACATTTTTGCTCGTGCCAAGAGTGAAGATTGGGGCAATTAATTTTATTGGAAATAAAAATTTTAGCAGCAGGGCTTTGAAGAAAAAATTGCAAGCGAAGGAGGGAGCGAACCTTTCAAATGGGACGCTAAGATCCGATATCGAGGCACTGATAAAATTTTACAACAACAAGGGGTATTCCTATGCAGCCGCTTCCTACGACGTCCAAAAAAATGATGCCGCGGGTAGTGCAGACGTTACTTTTACAATAGATGAGGGGGAAAAGTTCCACGTCGGGAAAATTACCTTCCCGGGAAATGACGTCATTGATGAAAAAGAGCTGCAGCAAGCAATGCTCACAAAAAAGTGGACACTTCTTTCGCTTGTTCGGAAAAGTGGTGTACTCAGAGCCGAAGAGATCAGTGAGGATGTCGACACCCTCAGGACAGTTTTTAAAAATCATGGATATCTTGACGTTGAAATCAACGAGAGAGATATCACCTATAGGCGCGTGCGAAAAACTTTGCACATAAGCATTCCAATACAACCTGGTCCGCAGTACTATGTGGGAAATATATCGATAAAGGGAAATGCGCTATTTACCTCGGAACAGCTCGGGGAGGTCCTGCTGGTTTCGACTGGCGATGCATTTTCTCCGGAGAAAATTGACCGCACTCGCGGTAAAATAGCGGAATACTATGGCAAATGCGGATATATTAGTACGAATGTTTACGTGGCGAAAAAAGCAGATTTGAATTCCGACAGAATAGATTTGGAATTCTCAATTGTCGAAAAAGAAAAATGTTTTGTCGGCGAAATTGAAATTTGCGGAAATGCCAAAACCAGGAACAAAGTGATTCTGCGAGAGTTGTCACTGGCGCCGGGAGATCCATTCGACACGGTTAGAATGACGAATAGCCGCCTAAAGCTGCTGAATACGGGGTATTTTTCCTTCGTCGACATTGCTCCCGTTGACACAAAAATTCCGGAGAGAAAAAATTTGCGAATCGATGTGAAGGAGGCGGATACTGGCAAACTTGGTTTTGGAGGTGGAATAAGTACCGGCGGCGAAATTGTTGGGTTTGTGGAATTTAGCCAGCGCAATTTCGACCTGCACAGCGAAAATAGAAAGCTGCAGGGCGGAGGGCAAAAGACGCGCGCTCGCGCTCAGGTGGGAAAACATTCCATGCTCATTGATTTAAATTTTGAAGAGCCGTGGTTGTATGACCGCGAGCTTGCCGTTGGCACGAATTTGTTTTTTCACAAAAGCAATTATGATAAAAAATTAAGGGAATATTCCGGCGCCAGCTACGATGAGGACCGTCTGGGAGGCGAAATATATTTGAGAAAACGGCTCTATGAGCTGTGGGAGGCGAAATTGGCGTATAGTTTGGAGGATGTGTACATTCACAGTATCGCAAGGGAGGCCCCCCGGTGTTTCTTCGATGAGGAGGGGCACACCAGCGTTTCCAAGCTAACATTTGCCGTTGAGCGGGACACGAGGGACAATTTCATATATCCCACGGATGGGTCGAAGGCTGGCGTCGATGTGGAGATTGCCGGTGGTCCATTTTTTGGAAAAACCAAGTATGTGAAAATTAGTGCCTTGGCTCTGAAGCATTGGCTGGTCTTTGAGCCTGCGGAGCAGGTGTTTTCCCTGATCGGGAGAACAGGAACAGTTATGCCATACGGGGGAGATAAGGTCCCATTTTTCGATAAATTTTACATGGGTGGGGCCTATTTCATGAAGGGATTCAAGACACATGACATTGGGCCAAAGGAAAATGGAACCAGCATAGGAGGCAATAGTTTTGCCTATGGAACAGCGGAATACTGCTTTAAAATAACGGACATTTTCAGATTTTACCTGTTCGCCGAGGCAGGGTTTATAAACGCATCCCAGTGGAATTTTTCGACAAAAAACTACAATACGGACGTTGGATTTGGATTTAAGATATCCATTATGAATATGCCGCTGCGTCTCGACTTCGGGTTTCCTCTGCGTGGAGAAAGTGACAATAAGCACGGAATGCGCTTCAATTACTCGTTTGGTGTTGCCTTTTAGTTGATTCCATCCAGCATATTTTTGTCGATCGCAATGCTGCGGGTTTTATTCAGCGGGGCCTGGTACATTACGTCGAGCATTATTTTTTCCATTATTGAACGCAAAGCTCTGGCGCCGGTTTTCATCTTTATGGCGCGCCTGGCAATTTCTGCGACAATTTCCTCGGAGATCGTCAACTCGACCCTATCCAGGGCCAGCAGCCTGCGGTACTGCTTTAGCAGTGCATTCTTCGTGTGCAAAAGAACGTGACACAGATCTTTTTCCGTCAGCTCATCGAGCACTGAAATCGCTGGCAATCGCCCTATAAATTCGGGAATTAGCCCAAATTTGATCAAATCTTCCGGCTGGACGTTTCTGAGGATTTCCTCTGATTTTTCTTGATTCTCCGATTCCGGCGTTACTTTGAATCCCAAAACGCTTTTCCCCATTCGTTCTCTGACAATTTTATTGAGATCCGTGAATGCTCCTCCGCAGATGAATAGAATGTTTTTTGTATCAATTTTCACATATTCCTGTTCCGGATGTTTTCGCCCTCCCTTCGGGGGGACATGGCAGATTGTTCCTTCTAAAATCTTCAGCAGAGCCTGCTGAACTCCTTCGCCGGAAACGTCACGCGACAGGGAAACATTTTCGGTTTTTCTTCCTATTTTATCGATTTCATCTATGTAGATAATGCCGCATTCGGCTTTTTTTAAATTATAATCCGCTGCCTGCAGGAGACGCAATATGATGCTTTCCACATCCTCGCCGACATATCCTGCTTCCGTTAGTGTTGTGGCATCCGCTATGGCAAATGGAACATTTAGCGCCTTGGCCAAAGTTCTGGCCAGCAAAGTTTTCCCGCAGCCAGTTGGTCCGATGAGGAGAACGTTACTCTTCTCAATTTCCACGTCCCTAAGATCCGGAGGAATTGCTATTTTTTTCCTTCCCAGAGCCATGGAAATTATTCCATCGGCGATCAATCGCTTGTAGTGATTATAAACTGCCACGGACAATACTTTTTTTGCGTGATCCTGTCCAATTACATTTTCATTGAGCACGCCCATTAGCCGGTCCGGAAGAATCACGTCGAAGTTGAATGGTTCATCTTTTTGCTCTACTACTGCCAGTTCTTTCGCAGCACCGCTTGGTTTCTCTTTTTCTTTCCTGAGGATTTCGGATGGCAAGCTTGTGCCTGGAATGCGAAATAATTCCTGCCCAAGAGCACGCACACATTTTGCAACGCATGCGTCACAAATAAATTTTCCCTTGGGCCCAGCGATTAGTTTATTTACCTCGAGCTGTGAAGCTCCGCAAAATGAACATTCAATTGGTTTCGCCATAATCTTGAGATTGCATTTAAAGTCCCGATGCCTCCGTGTCAATTCTATCCATCCGTAAAATTATCCTCATGATTTGCAAAAATTCACGTCAGACAAAAACACTTGACGCAATGTGAAAAATATTACACTGGGGCCATCAAATTTTTATCAAAGTATGAACATTACAAAAATATCAATCCTTGGTGTAGTTTTTTTAAGCCTATGTTCACTCGGGGCCATTGACATGCAGAATTTATTCATCAGTTCCGGCGTGAAATTTAAAACTGACAATGTAAACAGGGGACGCCGAGAGGGACGAAAGACTGTTATCCCCCACGCAGAGCTTGGATGCGGCATTCTTGATGTGGGCGGAATTTACGTTGGGGCCGAAGCGGCACTCGCCGTTGAAAAAGAAAACAGCGGGAATGATATTGCCCCATACGTCGGATTGACTTTCTATCCAATTGATAATTTTACAGTAGATTGCGGATACAAGCACCACATGTATCCGGCGCTGAGCAAAAGTGAAAATTTCAAGAGGCAGTCGAATGAAGTCTATGGGGGTATATCCTATGATCTAAGCATTATTCCATCAATTTATTTCTACTATGATTTTGACCGCAAAGAGTTTGCCACGGAGGGGAAGCTGGCATACACATTTGATTTGTCAACGCAGGCGATCAGTGGTTTAGCCATCGATCTCGAAGCCAAGATAGGGTACGATCTCAGCAGCAAGCCGTACAGCATGGAGTATGTGGAAGAGATGGGATCAAAAGGTTATCTCTACTACGGAGCAACCGCTGACGTCGTCTACTCACTGAATGACAGTGTATCAGCCCGTGCCGGAGCTAGCTTCGAAGGTAATGCAGCGAAGAAAGATGCCTGGGTGCAATCAGCCTATGATTTTAAGAATGCGCCGAAGAGTAAAATATGGTTTTCCACATCCGTTGACTGCAAATTTTAGCTGGGAGATAGTTCAGTGCCAGCCCCCAGCTCATATTTTAATGTTTTTGTTGGCGGAACCGCAACGCTGAAAAATACAGGGCGAAAACATAGGTCAATGGATTAAAATTTTGCTGCTGGGAAAAAAGTTAGGAGAGCTCCCCTAATTCTTTTTTGGGTGAAATCGGTTGTTTATTTCGCAGAATGGGATTTCAAAAAATGTGGCATTTCCAGCAGGACACAGGAGAGGATTGTTGCAGCTCAGAAGTTTATCGCGTAAATTTTCTACGCTATCCTGCGTTTTGTAATTTTCGATGTTCGCTGCCTTCGCGAGACATTTGGCAAATATTTTTTCAATGGAAGATGTCGAATTTTTATAGCAATCTTCGCCGCCGCTAACTAGTTCCCGAATGATTATTTCAGCATCTCTGTGGCACATCCACTCGGGAGTGGCGTCGATTTTATAGTCACACTGCCCAAAGGAATATATGGAAAATCCGTGCCTGGAAAAAATTGGTAAAAACTGTTTGAAGCGCTCCATTTCATCCTGCTTGAGGGAAAACTCAATGGGAATGAGCAGCTGCTGGGAACAGTTGGAAGCGTCATCGCCTGCCATGATTTTTTCGTAGATGATGCGATTGGCAGCTAGCCTGATGCTGAAAATAATTATGCCGGTCTCGCATTCAAAGATTGCAAGTTCTCCGAAAGTGAGTCCAACGAATTTCCACTGGCAATTGTTTTGGTTGGCTGAAAAATGTGGGGCAAGAGCCTTCTGCTCTGCGATGGGGATTTCTCTCCGCGGAAAAATATTTTGCAGAGATGATCTGAGGGTGGTGATGCCGTGCCCAGCAAATGGGTTGCACACAAGTGATTGCCGGGCGGAGAATTCTGTTGGGGCCGGCAGAGATTTTTCCATTTTTCGCTGCATTTTTGATTCGAATACCTCGGCCATGCAATCTCTGATCAGTGTCCTTACTGCCATTTCATTTTTGAAACGCACTTCCCTTTTCATTGGGTGAACATTTACGTCGATGCTTTTCGGGTCGAGCCTCAGAAAAATGTAAATTAAAATTCCTCTGTGAGCCGGGAAAATTGGGCTCAACTCCTCATTTAATGCGGCGTTGATGAGATCATTTCTTACCAATCTGCCGTTGACGAATGAGAGAATGTTCTTTCTGCAAACATTCCCAAATGTTGGATCGCAAACCGTCCCTTTTATTGATGCTATGCCATCGCCGTAGGAAAAATCGATGAATTTTTCATTGCATTTGAAAATCTCATTCACCCTTTCTCCGAGCTTGGCAGAATCCGGGGAGTGGAAGATTTCGTTTCCATTCTGGGAGAGCGAAAATTTGACACCAATTTCCGCCAGAGCGAGATTTTTCAGCAGGGAAATTATGTGCGCACTTTCAGTTTCATCGGATTTTAAAAATTTTCGCCTGGCTGGGACGTTGTAAAATAAATTTTCCACAATTATTTTCGTTCCACAAAACTTGGCGCAGTCTCTTACTTCCGCGTCTTTTCCTCCACTCAGAGTAATTTCCGTCCCGCAGGTATCGGAGTTGCAGCAGGTTAGCAGCCGAAATTTGGAAACACTGGCTATGGATGGAAGAGCTTCGCCCCGGAACCCAAATGTGGAGAGCGAATTCAAATCCTGAACATCGTGCAGTTTGCTTGTTGCATGCCGCTTTATGGCGAGCAGAGCTTCATCCCTTGCCATGCCACGGCCGTCATCCTCCACGGCTATTAAAAATTTTCCTCCCCGGGAAAATCTAACGTCAATATGCTTTGAGCCAGCATCCAGGCTGTTTTCCACCAGTTCTTTGACAACCGCTGCCGGGCGTTCAATAATTTCACCGGCGGCAATTTTATTGACGACGCTATCGGATAAAATTGCAATTTTATTGTGAAGCATGTGGGCAGGCTAAACATGGAAATGTCAGCCGCAAGTACTTTTTGACGCGCGGCTGGGCATAATTTCGCAAAAAATTTAATCCAAATTCTTCACTGCTAGCATTGGCCAATTCGACTGCAGATTTTGTATTGACTATGCCCCATGAAAAATCATCACGTTTGCTAGCAATGTTTGCGTAGTTCAATGGATAGAACGTTGGCCTCCGAAGCCGAAGATTCGGGTTCGAGCCCCGACGCAAATACCATATTTTTTTACATTTCACGCACTGGACGGCTCCAGCGAGTTTATTTAAACGGTTGGAAAACAAAGATGCTGCCTAACGATAATATTCCAAAATTTATTTGGACATTTGGTGCCAGAGAGACCGAATAGATGCTAAACAATTTTTTCTTAAAAAATATCAGGATGCTTCAATGGATAATTTAAAAATTTTAAGTGCAAAATTCATATGGGCAAATTCACAAGAACCTGGCGTGGAATTTGGCCTGGAAATTTTAACTCCGCAACCGGAGCATGTCATTGCCATAGTAAGTGAGGTGCGGCCTATGCTTTTCGATCGAAATTTAGTCTACCTTTGTGGAAAATCTGCACGCGATGTAAAGTTATTGCGGGAAAATTTAACAGCGAAGACAATTCCAGCCTATAACATTACTCTGGAGTCGGTAACGGATGATCCGAAGATTGTAAAATCCGTACAATATTTCCTTGACGCCGCAAATAGGCGCGATGGGTTGTTTTTTACAAAAGGGGATTCTATCCCCAAAGATTTGCTAACCTAGGCCAAAATACATTCCTGAGCTGCAACTTTGCTAGGGAATTAGCTGTATTGCTTCTTCGACCGTTGTCAGCCCTCGGCAGGCTCGCACAAATGCGTCCTGCGCCAAAAATGTCATGCCGTCGACCATGGCAATGTCACGAATTTCCGATTCCGTTGCCCCACTGACAATTGCCTCGTGAATGTGTTCATTCATGCCGAGAATTTCAAAAACTGCCATTCTCCCGCGATATCCTATACCGTTGCAATGTTCACATCCAGCTGCTTCCATCAGTTGCACGTCAGCCGGGAGCTTATTTATCTTGAAAAGATCTTTCAGCCTTTGCAATTCCGCAGGATTATTGAGTTTTGCTGATACTTTGGCGCAATGCGGACATAGTCTGCGCACAAGTCTCTGGGCACATACCATTTCCAGGGCAGAAGCTATCATATAGGAAGCTATGCCAATGTCCTTCAGACGAGTAATTGATCCTACAGCATCGTTTGTGTGCAGCGTGCTTACCACCAAGTGCCCGGTCACGGAAGCGCGAACGGCAATATCCCCGGATTCGGAGTCTCTAATCTCCCCAAGCATTATGACATCCGGATCCTGTCGCAGGATGGAGCGCAGGACACTTGCAAAGGTCAGCCCAATTTCAGCGTGGACCTGCGACTGATTCACCCCCGAAATTTCATACTCAACAGGATCTTCAACCGTTATTAACCTTATTTCCGGCGAAGAAACGTGCTTCAAAAATGTACTGAGCGTTGTGGATTTCCCAGAACCGGTCGGTCCAGTGACCAAGATTATTCCGTGCGGCTTTGCCAGCGCTTTTTCGGTTATTTTCAGCTGATACTCTGACATGTCCAAGTCTCGCAGTGAAACTGGCGCATTGCCTCCCTGCACCAGAAGACGCAGACTGACGCTTTCTCCGTAGACAACGGGCAATGTCGACACACGAATATCAATTATCGCGTCCCCGTCCTTAAATGCAATTTTTCCATCCTGTGGGCGGCGTTTTTCTGAAATATTAAGGGAAGCCATTATTTTTAATCGCGAAATGATGGCAGCTTGAAATTTAACCAAATTCTCAGGGACACGCACCGGAACCAAATCCCCATCTATTCGATACCGGATGTGCAGTGAATTCCTCTGCGGTTCGAAATGAATATCAGTTGCCCGAGATTTCAGTGCACGCCTGATGGTATCATTTACGAATTTTACTACGATAGCTTCCTCTTTTTCATCCGATTCATCTTCAATTTCTTCCTCTTCCGAAACGTCGATGACCATGCTTTCGTCTTTTTCGAACCCGAAGTAGGCAACCATTTCACTGATTATATCCTGGGAAACCCCAAGGCATATTTCCGGATGCTGACCGCAAAATATTTCTATTTGCTGGCAAACTTTTACATCAAGTGGCCAGCAGCTTATTATGCACAATTTATTTTCTTCGGTTACATCTTTTATCGGCAGCACTCCGTACAGCGTAAAAAATGTTGCCGGTAATTTCTTGATGGACTCTCTGTCGAGCTGAAAATTTTCCACGAACGGAATTTCTAGAGTATTGCACAGCCAGACTGCAGCTTCCTTTTCTTCCTCATATCCCAATGTTTTTGCCAGAAGACCCATGCGCCTCTGCACGGGCTCGGACACAATTTTATTGAAGTTTTCCTGCCCCAATTCGGATAGTTTTTCAGACAAAGTACTCATTAGTGGGCGGTTCTCCGTTCGAATTAAATATTTCCAATTACTAATTTGGTATAGCAACACTCAATTTGCCAATGGTAGTTGGTGCGTTTTTTAGGGAAGCAAAATGTTCAACTCCATCAATAGTGGTAAAATACAGCGTTTTAGTGCTATCGTCGTATGTTCTAATTACGATTTCTGACGTTATATCACCTTGCTTTACCCACATGTATTTTTCATTAGATAGGCACAGATTAAATGTTTTGGCACTGTTTTTGATGAACACGCCACGAAGCTCATAGGTTATGACAGAGGGTGACTCTGAATCATCTAAATCATCCGAGAGTTCTCCATTTTTCCTTACTTCTCGCTCTCCGAACGGAGAATTAGAGGTGAGTGATTCGAACTCTTCACCGCTCGAAAATATTGGTGCCACCAACATGAGAAAAACAAATAATTTCTTCAGCAATTTCATGGTATCCCTTTACCTTACTCTTAGATTATGCCTGAATTTTGAATTTGTCCTGCCGCTCTTAATTGCCGGCATTTCTGATTCCTCCGAAGGTCTTGGCAGGAACTTCCCAGTTGTTTTATAGTGTTCGATTTCAGCGCCTACTTCTGTTTCCGCCATCATCTTTTTAGTATAAAGTTCTTCGTTCGCAGGGTTCGATACAATTGTTGGTTTGATGAATATTATCAGTTCCGTTGTGTCTTCTTGCTTTGACTTGGGAGAGAAGAGCATTTTCCCGAGTATGGGAACATCCCCGAGCAACCAAAGCTTCCCAGAATTTTCCGAGGTTTTCTTTTCCTGTAGTCCAGCCAATACTACCGTGTCGCCAGTGAATACGCTGACAAAGGATTCTGCTTCACGCTTTATGGTTGATGGTGTTTCATTTCCCTCAATTTTAACGGAGGTGCCTCTTGTTTCAACGCACTGCTTAATTTCAAGCTGTATTATTCCATTGGTTCCAATTAGTGGCTTAACTCTAAGATCTATTCCGATGTCTTTAAAGGTGACGGTTGCTCTGCTGGCACCTGGATTTGATATGTCAGAGTCTTTCGATGATAAAATCGGCAAGGAATCTACGATCCTTACCACAGCTTCCTTGTTGTGGGTCGTAACAACCGTCGGCGCTGATAATATTTTAACATTACTATCAGTTTTTGCTTTATTAAAGACAGTTGACATTCCAAAATGATTTAGCCTTGCTGCCAATGAGAGTATTTCGCCGGCGCCTTCAAGTGATGTTCCCGTCACTTTCATGTCAGTATTGTGCCCACCATACCCTCCAGCGGCGTCTCCGTTGACGCTTGAAACGTTATAATTGAGCCCAAATTTTTCTAGTCCGGATCCTTGGCCTTTGCTGAGCTGAACCTGCGCAATAACCACTTCAATTCTCACCTGATCCAAAAGCACGTCAATTTGATCAATTATTGATTCAACGCGCTCGATATCCGCTTGAGTTCCACAGACCACCACGGAGTTGCTGCGTGCGTCTGGTTCAATGGTTAAGTTTTGCGAAAACAAAAAGGAAGAAACGTTTTCCAATGTTAGATTGTTGCCAGATTGGGATCCGTCGTTTTTTTCTCCTTTCTCATCCTGGCTTTCCATTACGTGATTCAGTAGTTCCGCTATTTCCTTGGCATCTCCATGTTTAATACGAAATATTTTCGAATTAATTACGGAATGTCTCGGAACGTCAACTTTACCAATAATAAGCTCTATGCGCTGCAGAGTTGACACCGAGTCCGTTATCAGCACCGAATTGGATTCTTCGAAGATAATGGCTGAAGCAAGCTCCGGATTCAGTAATTTTGCTATCAATTTTGAAAATGTACTAACTTCCAAAAATTTTAACTGAAAAAGCTTGGAATAAATTTTTTCACTGGGTTCTGCATTTAAAAGAGAGCCACTCACAAAATGTGGAGCCTGAGTCGGAGCAAGTTTTACATTGACAGCCTTTAGCAAATTATCTCCGAGTTCAACAATGGCAATATGATTGAGAGCCAACACACTTTCAATCGCTCGCACGGCTTCTTTCTGAGTCATTGCTTTTTTCATTTGCAAACTTATTAAAATCTCTGGCAGAGCGGCATCACGCAATACCGTTTTCCCTGTCAGGGCTTCGACTATGTACAGAACCTGTGACACTGGCTCTTCGGATAGCAGAACACTGTATACTGGCAGTTGCTCAGAATTACTATTCTCTTCTGCTGAAAACAAGTATTGCAAACTAAAAAGCAAGCATACGAATATTAGTATTTTCTTTTTCATACTCCCATCACTTTTCCACGTTTAACATTGAAATGGTAGCGTGCGTTTTTAACAAACCACTGCCTTGTGAACTTATTTGGATTTCAGACACCGCAAGGTTTTGCCCTATTGCTTCCGTTTTATCCAAAACATCAACCAACTCAATAAATGATATATCATTAAAATCTATTCCGAAACGATAAATTACGAAATCCCCCAAGTAGCCTTCCTGTTCTCTTACCAGCGTATAATCACTGTGTGTTCGAGATGCTATGGCTTCAATTTTTGCCTCAATTTCCGCAGGATTTAATTCTCCCTCAAAATCACTTACTTCGAGAAATTTGCGCAAATCCATCTCTATTGCGCCGGATTTAGCAATCCAATTTTCAATTTCTGCGGATAGGGCGAATGCCGACTTTGCTCTATCGACTAGATGCGCCAGTAAATATACAGATGCATAGGTCAAGGCAAGTGTCAGGAGACACAGTATGGCAAAAAAAATCACCCTTTGCCTTATCAATGACGGAATAAGTTGCTGCGTATTTTTTTTCAGATCTGTTTTCACGATTACAAAAATTCCACTCTAATGTTGAAGCTTGTTACATTTTGCTTGGAAACAACGCCGTCACTTGAGACTGCAAATATGGAACTTTCCTTTCGCAGATCATTTAGAAAATTATTTAGCATTTCGGCGGAAATGCATGTGCCACTGAAGTCTACAACTTTGGGACCACTTGTTTTGAATTCAGTGAATCGCATTTCCTTTGGACGAATACTATTTATTTCTTTCAAATTTCGCAAGTATGTTAATTTCACTGCGCTGAAGGCGAGTGCTTCGTCGCGAAGCTTTGACCGTTCCATTATTGTATTTACTTGTGTCTCGTTTTTCCCGAGCGCCACGTTCCAAAAATTGATGGCTAAATGCAAAGCGACCAGAGTTATAATGAAAGATAACATGCCAATCGCTCCATATGTTAGCGGAACACTTCCTTTCGCAAGGGTGCTATTCGTAAATTCGATTTTTTTGTTGACGCTATTCTCCACTTCGTCGTGAAGTTCGGCGGTCCAAAATTCATTTGAAAATAGCTTGAAGTTTTTGCCATCTATGGAGCAAACCCCATTGTGATTGATGGTGATTGCGCTACAATTTTCTTCATCCGGAATCTTGAATTCGCTGGAAATGTGTTCCTGTATAAATTTTTCAGGAAGCCAGTATTGATAGGACGAGAGCAGTGGTATTTCCGACAGCAGTCTGTTTTTCGATGCAATGAAAACAGTCATGGAGGATTTGTTTTTGTGCACAAAAAATCCGGATGCCATTTCAGCAGCTCCTCCGGGCAGCATATTCTCGATGGAAATTTTTGCCATCTCGTTAATTTCGCTTGGCTTTAGTGTGTCTCTAGGGAAGTCAAATTCCTCAGAGAGAAAATATTTGTTTGAGATGCAAGCAACGGTTTTATCTGGATACTTGGCGCCGGCTCCAAACAATTTAGCAATACTCCTTATAAATAAAACCATCCTGAGGAGAGGATGGTACAAAAGAAAATATGCGCGTCAAGTGTTTTTTAGTAAAATTTATGTCATTTTTTTACGAAAACAAATCTGCTTTTGTTTTTTTAATAAAACTTTAATGTTTTTATCTAAATATAGTCTGGCATTCAGCCATAGTGCCGGCAGCCATGTCGATCTCTTCCGGAGTGCTATAGATGGCCATTGAAATTCTAACCGTGCCTGGAATTCCCAAAAACTGCATCAATGGTTGAACGCAATGGGTTCCGGCGCGCACAGCAATCCCTTTGCTGCCAAGATATGCGGCAACGTCATGGCAGTGTATGCCATTTAAATTAAATGAAAATATTCCCTCCCTGCGCCTTGGATTTCCATAGATTTTTATCCCGGAAATTTCCTTTAATTTTGCATCCAGGCGTTGCGTCAGGTCAAAGAGGTGTGCTCCGGCGACTTTCCAGTCAATTGTTTCGAGGAAGTCGATCGCTGCGCCAAATCCGATTACGGCGGCGATGTCAGGTGTCCCGGCTTCGAATTTGTCAGGCGGAAGTTTGAATTCTGTCTCTCCAAATTGCACACTATTCACCGCATTTCCTCCGGTGTTATAGGGAGACATTTCCTCCAGCAGGTGATATTTTCCAAACAAAAATCCGCTGCCGGTGGGGCCAAAACACTTGTGTCCGGAGCATGCGAAGAAATCACAGTCCACTTCCTTTAAGTTTAGTTTCCCCAGCGCCAGAGAGCATGCTCCGTCGATGAGAATTTTTGCCCCATGTTCGTGGGCAATTTTGCTCAACGTTTTTATGTCATTCACGCTTCCCAATACGCTACTGATGTGTTGAATGGCAACGAATTTTGTGCGCCTGGAAAACATGCTTCCGTATTGTCTCATGTCAATGTCGCAGTTGCTGTCCAGCGGTATAATTTTCCGCACTACGCCAATTTCCTGCTCCAGCGCTTGCCATGGCAAATAGTTGCTGTGGTGTTCCGCTGCTCCGATGAGTATTTCGTCTCCTTTTTTCAGAAATTTTTTCCCGTAGCTGTGTGCCACCAAATTTATTGCCTCCGTAGCACCTCGCACAAAGACAATTTCGGCTGCATTTCCAGTTCCAAGGTAACCCGCTAACTTGCTTCGAGTTTGTTCGTATTCCGCCGTTGCTTTTTCACTAAATTCGTAGAGCCCACGGTGTACATTTGCGTTGTAATTGGAGTAAAAGTCAACGATTTTATCAATCACGCACTGCGGTTTTTGAGTGGTTGCCAGGTTGTCAAAAAATACTAGCTTCCTGCCATTTTTCAGAGGTTTATCCAGAATCGTGAACTGCTTTCGAAAATTTTCAATGGCGAAATTAGTGCTCATTTCGGAGCGAGCATAGGCAATGGTATTCTTTTTAAAAGGTAATTATTTTAACTTCATTGCGGCGTGGAAAATTTGTGTCGCAGTAAATTTTTCTAGATAATTGACTATTAAAATTTTCCAGCTAGCTTGCTGCCATGATCATTCAACCCAAAACACGAGGATTCATATCTCTGACGGCACATCCGGAGGGATGCGCAAACAACGTAAAGGAGCAGATGGAATTTGCTGCGGAGCACAGCATTGCGGATGCTCCCAAAAATGTTTTGCTAATAGGAGCATCCACAGGCTATGGCTTGGCGAGCAGAATTGCTCTAGCTTTCGCCGGCGGAGCTAACACTATCGGAGTCTTTTTTGAGCGGCCTGCGGATGGTGACAAGCCGGCGTCCGCGGGATGGTATAATTCGGTTGCGTTCAAAAAATTTGCGGAGCAGAAAGGATTATGCGCAGAAAATATAAATGGCGATGCTTTTTCATCGGATATAAAAGAGCAGGCAATTGCTCTCATAAAGCAAAAATTCGGCAAAATAGATTGCATTGTCTATAGTCTGGCGTCCCCCAAGCGGATCGATCCTTTCTCCGGAGAAGTATTTAAGTCGGTTCTGAAACCAATAGGAACATCATTTACTGGAAAGACGGTCAACGTTGACAGGGAGGAAGTCACGGAAGTAACAATTGAACCGGCTGCAGCTGACGAAGTTTATGCCACTGAAAAAGTAATGGGAGGGGAGGACTGGGAGCTCTGGATTCAGGCATTACTCGGTGAAAATTTGCTGGAGAATGGAACAAAAACCGTCGCCTATTCCTACGTTGGCCCGGAAATTACCTGGCCGATCTACGCCAATGGGACCATCGGTGCGGCCAAGGATGATCTCATGCGCGCACGCACAGCAATAAATTTTCTGATGGCGGGTATTGGCGGACGGGCAGCAGTTTCTGTTAATAAAGCTGTTGTCACGCAGGCTAGTGCTGCCATTCCGGTGGTCCCTCTCTACATTTCCATTCTCTTCAAAATCATGAAAGAAAAAGGATGCCACGAGGGGTGCATTGAGCAAATGGTGAGGTTATTCAGGGATCATTTGTATGGAATATCCCCTATGAAGTCTTTGGATGATGAGGGTCGCATAAGATTGGATGAGTTTGAATTAAGTGAAGATGTTCAGCATGCCGTTTTGGACATTTGGCCGAAAATTTCCACGGAGAATTTGAATCAGTTGTCGGATATAAAAGGCTACAAGCAAGAGTTTTTAAAGCTTTTTGGCTTCGGGTTGGAATCCGTAGACTATGGCAAAGACGTTGAAATTTGAAAAATTTCCCCGAAAAAACTTGACTGCGATGGGAAAAGTCCTTAGCATCCGCTCCAGACAGGGTACTTATGGCGATAGATAGAACAAATGCGGTTGTGAGCGGTGATGTTACCGATGAGACGGTTACACTGGGGAGAATTTACAAGCTTTTGGCGACGTGTGTCAGCAGTTGCGAAAAGGGGCTGAAGACGACAATCTCCAAGCTGGAAGGCGAAGATGATATTGGCCAGCAGCAGATGTTAGCGCTTCAGGCAAAAATTCAGTCCTGGGGAAACCTGACTACTACGTGCACAGGATTGTTGCGCTCCGTTGGGGATGCCCTCAAAGCTACGTCGCAAAATATCAGATAATGGAAATAGCTGCCCATGGAACATACCTCCAACGCAGAAAATTTGCCTGTTCCGGCAGAGCTGGTGCAAATGCTGATGGAAATTGGATATGTTGCGATTGGACGCGGTCTGCAGTCTCATGCGGAGAGCATATTTGCTGGGGTGATTGCCGCGCGCCCCAGTAGCGAACTTCCGCTGATCGGCCTTGCCGTTTGCAAAATTAATTTTGGAGATTTCCTTGCGGCTTCTAAAATTCTCACCGATAGGGCTCTGAAGATTAATCCTGATAGTGGGATGGCCAAATGCTTCCTTGCGATTGCCATTAAAACTTTGGGAGGGGGAAAAGAATCCAAAGAACTTGCCTCCCAGGTTGCTGAAACCTGCACAGACCAGGCGGCTGTGGCACTGGCGAAATCTATTCTTGCCGGCAAAGATATTGCACTCTGATTTTTACGATCTGCAAGTTCACATCCTGAATGGGAGATCTTTTTGTTGCTGGGAATTGACTTCCAGAAATTTCAACGTGGAGCGAGCGAAGGGGCTCGAACCCTCGACATCCACCTTGGGAAGGTGGCGCTCTGCCAATTGAGCTACGCTCGCCCAGAGTTAGAAGCAAACTGCATCGAAGAAAAATCTTGTCAACGATTTACTGGTGAAAATTTCTCCGGAAGAGGTTTGAAAAAATAAATTTCATTTCATCCCATGTCAACGGGATCGACATCTATGACAATGGAGATGTCCCTTGTGATTTTCAGGGAATCCATGCTTTCGCGGATCTTTCCAAGCGCACTGGGAACATTTTTAGAAAAACATACGAGGGAAAAGCGAAAGCGATCATTGGCTTTTTGCATCGCAGCTGGCGATGGCCCACGCACTTCAAATAGAGACTCCGAGCGCTTTTCCAAATCGCTGGAAAATATTTTTGCGAAGCATTCCGTCTTGGTGTCGTTTCTTCCCAAAAAAATTAGGCGAATGATGTGGGAGAATGGTGGATAAAAGAACTCACTCCGCATGGCTATCTCGCTTTTGAAAAATTTTTCGCAGTCATTTTCTATGGCAACCCGCAGTAGCTCGGAATTTGGGCAGCGAGTTTGGATGGCGACAATTCCCGGTTTACTGCCACGACCTGCTCGTCCGGCAACCTGAATAATCGACTGAAATACTCTCTCATTAGCTCGGAAATCTGGGAAATTCATGGCGCCATCTACATTTATGATTCCGACCAGGGAAACATTTGGAAAATCTAGTCCCTTGCTGATCATCTGTGTGCCGATCAGAATGTCGATTTCCCCATTTCCGAAGCGGGTGAGGATTTTATGAAAATTATCCTTCGTCGACATGGTGTCGGAATCAATGCGTTCCGCTCGGGCACTTGGAAACATTTCACCGATGACACCTGCAAGTTTCTGAGTTCCAACTCCGCTCTGCAGAATGTTACGTCCTCCACACCTGGGACATTTTGCCGGCAATGCCTCCGCGTAGTTGCAGATGTGGCAGCGCAGCAGATTCTGTGGCTTGTGGTACGTCAGTGAGGTGCTGCAGTGTGGGCAGGTTGCAACGTAGTCGCAATTGTTGCAAAATACGGCGGAAGAGTAGCCGCGCCTGTTCAGAAATAGAATTATTTGCTCCCGAGCTTCCAATCGCCCTCCGATTAGTTCTCCCAGGCGCGGCGAAATTATTTTTTGCTCACGGGAGATGCGTTCGTGGCGCATGTCGATAATTTCAACTTTTGGAAGTTTGCTGCCGTCGATTCTGTTTTTTAAAACATTTAACTTGTATTTCCTCTGGGATACGTTGAAAAGCGATTCCACCGATGGTGTTGCGGAACCCAGAATGCAAACGGCACTGAGCAACTTTGCGCGATAAACCGCTACGTCTCTTGCGTGATAGCGTGGAGTTTCCGCCTGTTTGTATGTGGTCTCATGCTCCTCGTCGACTATGATGATTTTTACATTTTTCAGGGGGGCGAATACCGCGGAGCGCGCGCCAATGACTATTTTCGCTTCACCGGTTGCCATAGCCAGCCAGGCATCTCGCCTTTCACCCTCGGATAGCCCACTGTGCCACACTACGACTTGTGCCGCTGGGAGCACTATGCCGCGTCTGATTCTGCCAACTGTCTGTGGAGTTAAAGCGAGTTCGGGGACAAGGTAGATTATGTCTCCGCCGGAGACTAGGGCTCGGCGGATTGCATCCAAATAAATTTCCGTCTTGCCGGAACCTGTGACGCCGTGAAGCAGGTGTGTGCAGAATTTTTTTTCTCCCAAACTTTTCCCGATGTCCTCCGCTGCTTGCCTCTGCTCTCCGGTCAAAGTGATGTTCTTTTTCTGCCCACCAGCTGGAGCATCATAGACAATGCGATTTATTTTTTCAAATTCCTTTCCGGCTATGCCTTTGCTCAGAAGAGCAGACAGGGCTGATGGGGAAAATTTTTCCAATTCGGATTTGCCGGAAGATTTTCCACTTTTTAGCAAAAATTCGTAGAGAAGAAATTGCTTCGGCGAATGCCTTTGAAGAACTTCGCACTCTCCCGCTGACAAAGTTTTAAGCAGTGAAATTTTTGTCACAAATTTTGGCAGAATATTTTTTCTTATGGCTACTGGAATCATCGATTCCAGCAGCATTTTATGGGAAGCAGCGTAGTATTTTCCCATCCAAAAAATTAGATCAATCAAATCCTCCCCGAGCAGCGAACTATCGTATCTAATGCTGAGAATTTCCTTTACCCGGTAGGATGATTTGCCCGTGTCAGTGGCATAAATTTTTGACACAATGCCAAGTATCTTTCTTTTGCCAAACGGAACCTCCACAAGCATTCCCACAAGCAGCACTTCTTCTAATTTTCCCGGTATTTTGTAGAGCAGCGGCTTATCAAATATTCCAAATGTTAGAATTTCCGCACAAAGATCATCCATGGCTCAGAAAAATAGTAGCGTAACTAGACGCAGTATGAAGTATATGAAAATGGTAAAAATAGCGGATGCGGGGACCGTTATGAGCCATGCTGTGAAAATTTTAAGGAGCAGGCGCAAATTTAATTCGCGGAGGCCACTTTCGATGCCGACACCAATGATGGCACCGGTTGCTGCATGCGTCGAACTCACCGGCATTCCAAAAACGGATGCCAGAATGATTGTTGCTGCAGTTGAAAAATCCGCACTGAATCCCTTGGAATTCGTCAGCAGAGTGATATTTTTTCCCAGAGTACCAATTACTTTATGTCCCAGAGATAGGACCCCAATCGACATTCCGCATCCGCCGATTGCCAGCATCCAAATTGGTATGCTATCACCGGCAAAGGAGGCAGATGTGGTTCCAAATTTTTCGATGCAATATATGATTATCACGGGAGCAATGCTGTTCGCAACGTCGTTGGAACCTATTGCAAAGCCGAGAAGGCATGATGTTCCAGCTTGGAAGCGCCTGAAAACATGCTCTATGCCAAATTCTCCTCTGTTGGCAAATTTTATTGTTAATCGGCGTGTTGCCTCTCGCAGTGTCATATGCATTAGCGGCAGACACATCAGAATTATCCATCGAGCTCCAGGGAAATGAGTGAGTTTACTCCAGAGTTTTGTTCCGTGCACTATGGCAATGAAAATGATAATTGCGACGGAGCTTGCGAAAATTGGCAACCAGTTGCGGGCACACCTCATTGTTTCCCGTTGATCTCTTCGGTAGATCGTCAGCTTTATTAATTTCACCGTGCAAAATGAGCATGTAGCCGCCAGAAATGGTGTGAACCAGGATAGCGCCAATGCCAGAAATGATTTCCAGTTGATGGCAGCAAGCCCATTTGTTGCCGCTGCGACCCCGATCAAACCTCCAACGATTGCATGTGTTGAGCTGACAGGAAGTCCAGTGTGTGTTGCAATAAAAATGAAGCAGCCTGAGGCTATCAGGCACGCCAACATGCCAGTGACGCAGAGGCTAGCGTCTCCAAAGCAGCGTATGTTTATGATGCCATCCACCAGCGTCTTCGAAACATTTGATCCAAGTATTATTGCACCGGCCAGGTTTAAAGCTGCGGCTATTAGAAGCGCATGTTTTATTTTCAGAGCCTTGGATCCAACTGCCGACGCAAATGCATTGGCAACGTCATTGGCGCCATTATTAAATGCGACGAAAAACGCACCACATGCGGCTAGAATCAATACGAGCGTTACACCGCACATAGTCACAACAGTTTGCAATTTTTCCCGGCGAAGGCAAAGCGAATTAGTATTTTTTTCCCTCCTTGGGGGCTAATTTTTGTCCCGGGAAACATTATGCGTCTTTCCTTTTGCGAATAAAATTCGTGGGGGCTAGTAATTTTTCTGCTGTCTGATTTTTTCGATGATTGACGTTGTGCTGAATCCATTCAGGAGGGGAACAAAGTGAATTTCAGATTTAGTTTTGAGCAGGGCCTCGCGTTCCAGGAGATCCAACTTCTCGATGTCATAGTCCCCGGATTTTACGTAAACATCAGGTTTAAACATGGAAATTTCATTGGCCAATCTCGCCTCTGGAAAAATGAAAACTCCATCAACAAATTCCAGGGCGGATAGCATGTGGGCACGTTCCCGCTCGCCGAAAATCGGACGACCTTCCCCCTTCAATTCCCTGACGCTGGCATCGGAATTTATCGCAACCCAAAGGGAATCTCCAAATTTTTTCGCACTCTCCAGGGAATGCAAATGCCCGAAGTGCAGTAGGTCGAAGCATCCATTCGTCAGGACTACCACCAGTCCGGCTCTGCGCAAATTTTCCCGTCTAGCACAGGCTTCGGAAATGCTAAACAACTTCGCTGGTTCCGGTGCCATGTTTGTCCTCGGGAGGCGCATTTTTTTTCTTTGAGGGTTTCGGAGTGTGAACTTTATGAATTTTTGCGCCATCATTCTTTTTGCTGCAATGTGCCATGAGCGCAGAAAGTGCCCTGTCCGGGGCATCTGCGGTGTCCTTTGTGACCCTCAGAGATTTTACATCCGTTGAGGGAAGTTCAAATTTGAAATTGCGCAGTATTTTTTCCAAAATCGTCAGCAGGGCACGAGCCCCTGTTTTTTCCTCGACTGCTAGTTTTGCAACTGCCTCCAGTGCGCCATCTTCGGCGCTGAATTTTATTCCGTATCCTCTAAAATCCTCCACGTATTGCTTCAGGATCGATCCCTCCGAGAGGGTTAGAATATTTTTTAAATCATCGGCTTTCAGAGATTCACACGCTACTCGCACCGGCAGACGTCCGATAAATTCTGGCTCAAATCCATATTTTATGAAATCAACCGTGGAGGCCTTTTGCAGGTATTCGTAGGTCTCAGCATCTTCATTTTTAGAAATTTTAGCACTAAATCCGATGCTCTTCGCTCCAATTCTAGACTTTACAATATCGGAAAGCTTATCGAATGCCCCGCTGGCGATAAATAGAACGTGTTTAGTGTTAATACTTGGCTTCTGCTCCCTGCCGCTGCCGCTATTCGCAAAACTCATTGCGGCTCGCAGTTGGGAAATCATGTCCGTTTGGCTGTAGGCATTGACCTCGCTCTCTTCCATCAACTTCAAAAGATTTATCTGCACACCACGTCCGGAAACATCACGGCCACCAGCGTCGGATGCTGTGGCAATTTTGTCGATTTCGTCGATGAAAACTATGCCGTACTGCGCCAGTTTTATATTATTATTGGCGGCTTTGGCCAGGTCACGAATCATATCGTCCACATCGCCGCCCACATACCCTGTCTCCGAAAATTTTGTGGCATCAACTTTTACGAATGGTACACCGATTAGCTTGGCGATGTTTTTTATTAGATATGTTTTCCCGACGCCGGTTGGGCCAAGGATCAGAACGTTCTGCTTGCTGTATTCCTCCTGGGCAACATCCTCGGAAAGCAGACATCTTTTTACGTGATTGTAGTGGTCGCAAACAGCAACAGATAGCACCTTCTTCGCCTCCGCCTGTTTAATAACAAAGCGGTCAAGAAAATCTCGAATTTCTCTGGGTTTTAAATTGAAATTTTTAATTTTTTCAATGAATTCGGCTGTTTCTTCATCCCCAGAATTATCGTCATCAACTGTTTGATTCTCCTGGCCCATCCCAGGAACCACAAAACTTAACTTTGATCCCGCTGAGCTAAAAATATCACCGAAATGTTTTTTTAGATTTTCAAATGGGTCCAGCGGATTGCTTTTGTCGCTTCCGTCGCCAGCATTTTTTTCAGAGTTAAAAATCATACCTATCCCTTTGTAGGCGTCGGTTCTTCAACGCCAGTTACCGGAACAATCGTGTCATCCGGACCATGTTCTTCGTCCTTCCTGTTTTCGTGTTTTTCCGATGACTCATCCGAGTCATCGTCATCATTTTTTTTCACGTACTTTTCCGGTAGGGAAATATTTATGGTGAAATTTCCATTTTTCACAAGATCATAGACATGGAGACCTTCAATGGTTTCGTATTTTAGGAGTGCTTCCGCAAGCTTGTCCAGTATGCTTCGATTTTTTTTCAAAATTTTCTCCGCACGCCTGTATTCCCCTTCGACGAATGCCAGGACTTCCCCATCAATCTTTTGGGCAGTTAATTCGCTGTAATTCTGGGAGCGTGAAATGTCACGTCCGAGAAATATGTGATCCTGATTTTCCCCATAGGCAACTGGGCCCAGTGTGCTCATCCCCCAGTCGCAAACCATTTTCCTTGCAACTTTTGTGGCTTGCTTAATGTCGCAGGAGGCACCGGTGGTGATTTCCCCGAAAACTAATTCCTCCGCTACGCGACCACCCATTGAGCAGCAGATGTCCGCCAGCAGATATTTCCGTGCGCGATTCAAAATATCCTTCGTTGGTTTCAGCATGGTCATTCCCAAAGCCTGGCCACGAGGGAGAATCGTCACCCGATGAACCGGCATATCGCCCTCATCCACAATGGCTTGAACAATTGCGTGCCCGGCTTCGTGGTAGGCAATTATTTTTTTGTCCTTGTCGTCCATCAGCTTTTTGCGCTCCCGGCCATAGGAAATTTTGTCGCAGGACTCGTCAATGTCATGGCGGGAAACCACCTTCTTATTTCCCCGAGCAGCCAGCAGTGCTGATTCGTTGAGTAAATTTTCCAAATCTGCCCCTGAAAATCCGGATGTGCTGCGTGCCACATCCTTCAAATCAACATTTTCATCGAGTTTAATTTTTTTCGCGTGAACTTTCAAAATTTCCTCGCGACCATTCAAATCCGGCAAATCTATGACTATCTGCCTGTCGAATCTTCCGGGCCTAAGGAGCGCAGAGTCCAGGACGTCCGGGCGATTCGTAGCCGCTATGATTATTACGCCCTCCCGGCTGTCGAATCCATCCATTTCGACGAGGAGTGAGTTCAAAGTCTGCTCCCGCTCATCATTGCCACCGCCAAGCCCGGCTCCACGCTGGCGACCGACGGCATCGATTTCATCGATAAATAGTATGCATGGTGCATTTTTTCGCCCCTGCTCGAAAAGATCTCTCACGCGTGATGCTCCAACTCCAACAAACATTTCAACGAAATCCGATCCGCTTATGCTGAAAAATGGCACCTTTGCTTCTCCGGCCACCGCCTTTGCCAGCAAAGTTTTACCAGTTCCAGGTGCTCCAACCATGAGACATCCCTTGGGAATGCGCCCACCGATGTCCAAAAATTTTTTCGGACTTTTGAGAAAATCTACGATTTCCGCGACTTCTTCCTTCGCTTCATCGCAGCCGGCAACATCGTCAAATGTGACCTTTTTCCTGTCCTGTGTCAGCAGCTTTGCTCGGCTTTTTCCAAATCCCATGGTGCCTTTCCCAATGCCTCGCAGCTGTCTGCTGAGAATAAAAAACAGCAGCGGAAGCAGGATGACGTAGGGAATTGTGTTGGCGAGAATGCTGCTCCAGAGCCCCGTTCCAGGCTTTTCCGCCCAAATTTTAGATGATTTTAGCAGGCGCTCGTAGCGATCCATCGTCAGACGGCCTTCCGCCATAAATCGCAGACCATTTGCTTCGCCACTAGCCTGCGAAGTCAAGTTTAGCTTATTCAGAAAATTTATATTTCCAGCGTGAACTATTTTGGGGGATGGAGTGGCGTGCTTTCCTAAATTTTTCGCATATCCAGACAATTTGTACCACTCAAATCCATTTGATGGAATGGGTTGCACCACTCCGGAAATTATTTCTCCCCTTTCAGCAGCTGCTATGACCTCTTCGATCGTCCATTTTGCATTATTAGCTGCGGCAACCGTTGGGTTGTACATGCTCCACATGGAAAAAATTGCCGAAATCACCAGCAGCCACAATCCGGCGACTTTCATCTGCAGCATAAACTTTGAGTTGTTTTTCTTTTGCATGGCGGTAATTTCTTGAAAATCAACTAACACCCACTAGAAATATGTCAATAGAAGAGCCTCTTTGTCTTCTTCTTTTATCCTAAAAAAGTTTGACACCGGTAATCCTGGCACCCAGCAAATTTTATCATCCAAAAATATTATGGGCAAAAATTTTCGCACTTCCGCTGAAAAATTTTCCCCAGTTGCAATGTCTCCCAGTTTTCTTCCGGAACTGTGCCCGAATCGCACATATCTGTAGTTTGGTTTATATCCCTTCGCCGATATTTTTAATTCCTCCCCACCTGCGGCGTAGCACCGCTTTGCCACATCTATGCTTTTTAAATCTTTCCTAAGATTTGCCGTAAGACTTACTCTTTCGATGCTTAAAATTCGCCCATTTGGCAGTTTGTTTTCTCCAATTTGCAAATCCGGAATACACCAATCATCGGGTTTGTTTTTGCCCGCAATGGAAAATCTTGCTCCGTCGAATTTTGCAAACTTTTCTCTGCCCAGGCTGAAAGCAGTCCTGTCATCCGCAATCATCTTTTTTAGAAAGGTATTCACATAGGATCCGCGAACATCAAAACCATTGGCAGCAAGAAAAGTCGTGAATATTTTTTTTACCAGGGCAATGGGCAGGTGCTTCACATCCGCAACTTCAAGCTCTCCGCTTAGGTTTTTCCCCGCAAGGTATTTTTTGGAAAAAAAATCCACCGCATCGCTGGCCTCTTCAATGTTTTTTTTAGCAGCCGCTAAATTTTCTATCACATCGAATGTTCCGGCAATTTCTTGCATTTTCGGCAGAATAATATTTCGAATTTTATTTCTGAGAAAATCATTTGCGGAGTTGGTTCTATCATCGCGCCACTGGATATGTTCATCGCGCAAATGGTTTTCAATTTTTTCCTTTGTTAAATCCAGTAGCGGACGTAGTTTCAGGTAGCTATTCCTGAAAATTGCCACGGCACGTGGAGCGGATAGGCCTTCCGCACTACTGGAACGAATCAGCCTCATCAGCAGTGTTTCGGCAACATCATTTTTCTGGTGCCCCAGGAGCAGTACTTGCGAGCCGAATTTTTCCAGAGCGCGTTCGAAAAATTCATTCCTTCGGTTTCGCAGGAGTTCTTCGGAAATATTTTTTGGCTTGGCCAGTAATTTTTCGCCGTAAAACTGCAATCCTTTCCTCCCGGCCAGAGCTTTCACAAATTCTTCGTCTCCGTCGGAATCCTCCCCTCGCAGGTTGTGATTAAAATGCAAAATCAGCAGATGATTTTTTAGGCTGTGAAAATTTTTAAGGACGTATTCCACAAGAAATACGGAATCGCTCCCCCCGGAACATCCAATGCTGATAATTTCTTCACTGCCACTTTCATTCAATTGGGAAAGTAGGTTGTTTACTCCTGCTCCGCCATTCAAATTGGAGATCTGCGCCCGGGCATATTCTATGACACTGAATTTTTTCATACCTCCCGGAGCAGCGCTACTTCGCTCTGTGGAATTTAAATCTAACATTTGACATTCTGTCTCTGAAGAGATTGATCAACTCATCCTCATCCGTTTCCTTGCTGCCAAACGTCATTGAAAATCTAACGGCAGGCTCCACATCATCCCAGGGGACAACAACTATTCCCAGAACTTTTATCATCCATTCCGCAAACCCCTCCGCCAGCAGAAAATTAACCCTTTCGCCGTTGTATTCCAGCGAGGATGGGATGTGGGCATAGAGGAAAAATCCGGCTCTGGCAGGGGTAACGTCGAACCCGCAACTTTTTAAAATTGGAACTATCTTGCCCATGCGTTCACTGTATTTTTTCCCATTATTTTCAGGAATAAATAAATTATTTAGCGTTTGGGCAGCGGCCTTTTGAATTGCGAGAAATTGTCCCGAGTCCGACTGATCTTTTACGTGTGCATAGGCCCCCACCAATTTTTCATTGCCGCAGACCCATCCAAGTCTCCAGCCGGTCATATTGAATCCCTTTGACATCGAATGCAGTTCCAGTGCGACCTCTTTGGCGCCATTGGCATTAAAAATCGACACCCTGTCTTCCCTATTAAATGCTAGTGCCGAATAGGCAGCATCATTGATAACCAAAAATTTATATTCCCTGGCGAGGGCCACCAGTTCGCTGAAAAATTTTTCCGTTGCACAGGCACCGGTTGGATTGTTCGGGTAGTTCACAATCACGACCTTTGTCCTTTTCAGAATTTCATTCGGAATACTTTCAAAATCTGGAAGATAATTATTTTTTGCGCAGAGAGGCAGGCCAATTACATCCGCCATTAGATATTTGGAGTGCGTCCCGAATATGGGATACCCTGGAACCGTTGCCAGGACAACATCTCCAGGATTGATAAAGCACAGAGGTAGAATGGACAGTGCAGCTTTTATTCCGATGGAGTGGACAATTTCTGTTTTTGGATTTAGTGAAACAGAAAAGAGAGATTGCATATATCTTGCAGCTGCGCTCCTGAACTCGTCGCATCCATTATCAGCGTAGCCACGATTTTCGTATTTTTTTGCTTCGCAGCAGAGAGCTTCAACTGTGGAGTCCGTGGCCATATCGTCCGGTTCCCCAACACCCATGTTGATCAGAATGCGATTGGGGAAATTTTTAAGCGCTTCTCGCCTGGCACGTTTAATTTTCTCAAATTTGTAGATTTGATCCCCGCTGCCGAAACTTCCACCTCCTATTCTTGTGGAAAAAATTTTTTTCGCAAATTGCTCACTAAAATCCATAGTAGGTGACAGAGTTATGAACCAGGAGAAAAAATCAAATTTTATTTTGGCCAAATTAGACGAACTATTTCCAAATCCCAGCATACAATTGAATTTTTCCAGCAATTTTACGTGTTTAGTTGCGGTCATGCTTTCTGCGCAATGCACGGATGTGTCCGTAAATAAAGTAACCGATAAACTGTTCGATGTTGCAGCAACTCCCAGGGAATTCGTGAATTTAGGGGAAGAAAAATTAAAAGAAATTATCAGGCCCTGTGGTTTTTTCAACACAAAGGCAAAGTCCATAATCGGAACGGCCAGGATAATACTGGAAAAATACCGGGGAGAGGTTCCCGCAGCATTCGAAGAGCTCGAATCTTTGCCGGGAGTGGGGCATAAAACTGCATCCGTGCTAATGGGACAGTGTTTCAATGCCCCAGCCTTTCCGGTGGACACTCACATTGCACGCCTAGCAAATCGCTGGAATCTGGAAAAATCTCGGGATGTGAAAAAAATTGAAGCCAGGTTGAAAACACTTTTCTCCAGGGAAAAATGGAAAAAATTGCACCTGCAGCTAATTCTCTACGGGAAGAAATTCTGTCCGGCCAGGGGACATTCTCTACTAAAATGTCCCATCTGCCGTAAATTTTCAGAAGGCGTGGAATAATTCGCTGCTTGCAAAGGTTTGCTAAAAGTTTTTTCTGCTTGGCAAATGGCAAACGAGAAGATAGCACTCGGAACAGACATAGTTGATACGGAAAGAATTTCAGCAGCTTTCAAAAAGTTTGGGAAAGTTTTTTTGGGAAAAATCTTTACGGGTGATGAAATTGCCTATTGCATGCAAAGTACTAATCCCGCAAATGGCTTGGCGGCAAGATTCGCAGCGAAGGAAGCTTTTTCCAAAGCACTTGGGACAGGATTTGGGAAAAATCTTTGCTGGAAGGATGTTTCCGTTGGAAAAAAAACATCGGGGGAACCGCACATTGTCCTTTCAGAGCGGGGAAAAATTTTGATGAAAAATTTGGGATTTTCCCAGATAAAAATTTCCATTGCCCACACTAAAACGCTTGCCCATGCCGTTGTCCTACTTATTAAGTAGTGGCATGTTTGGTGCAATAGCTGAAAAAATATCAGATGTTTTCAAAAATCTGCGTGGACTCGGGAAAATTTCAGAAAAAAATATCTCGAATTCACTTGAAGAAATTCGCAATGCACTGCTGGAATCTGATGTTAACCTGGGAGCGGCAGATGAATTTATAGCAAAAGTCAGCCGGGCTGCCATAGGTCAATCTGTCCTGCAAAAGATTCTGCCGGATCAGCAAATTGTTAAAATTATCTACGATGAGCTCGTTGAGCTACTTGGGGGAGAATGCAGTGAGGGAGAGTATCAAAGGAAACCGATAAAAATTCTCCTCTGTGGGTTACACGGCTCCGGGAAAACGACAACTGCCGGGAAATTGGCACTGCTACTGGGAAATAGCGGATACAACCCTCTGCTCGTAGGATGCGATGTTTACAGGCCTGCAGCGGGGGAGCAGCTGAAAATCACTGCCGATGGAGTGGCTGCGGAATGCTATTTGGAAAGCTCTTCCAGGAATGCGTGCAAAATTGCCCAAAACGGATTGCAGTACGCCGAGGCGAATGGACAGGATGCCATAATCTTTGACACAGCCGGAAGGTTGCACATCGACGAGCATTTAATCGATGAGATCAGGGAGATAAAAAAGAACATTTCCCCGGACGAAATATTTTTAGTGGCTGATGCCGCTCTGGGACAGGAATCCGTCAGTGTAGCAAAAGCTTTCAACGACGCTTTGGCCCTGTCCGGAATAATTTTGACCAAAATGGACGGTGATGCCCGGGGAGGTGCTGCATTGTCCATGAAATACGTGACAGGAGTTCCCATAAAGTTCATGGGAACTGGGGAAAAGATGTCAGATTTTTCGGCCTTCTATCCAAAGCGCATGGCCAACCGCATTTTGGGAATGGGGGATGTTGTCTCTCTCGTGGAAAAAGCGCAGCAGGTTTCCGACAAAAAGGAGCAGGAAAAGCTGTCAAAAAAAATAAAACGTGCCGAGCTCGATCTGAATGATTTTCTGGCAAGCATTCGGCAGGTTAAAAAAATGGGCCCACTGTCGACCCTAATGGGGATGCTTCCAGGCGTGCAAGGAAACTTGCCTGCAGGTGGCGACGATAGAAAAATTGAAGTGACGGAGGCAATAATTCAATCCATGACAGCAAAGGAAAGGGCGAAGCCAGCGATAATTGACTCCTGGCGCCGAGCAAGGATTGCAAAGGGGGCGGGAGTGGAGCTCAGAGACGTCAACTCGCTGCTAAAACAGTTCGAGCAGATGCGGAAAATGATGAAAACATTCAGGGGCGAAAAGGGAGCTCGGCGCATGCAGGAGCTCGCCTCCCAGATGAATATGGGATTCAAGTAATTTTTTTCTTTGGATGAAATTTGGGCCACGCACCTCTCCGCCGATTGTGAGCTGGCGGCGTATGAGGATTCTAGGCATTACTAGCGTTTTTAGAGAAGCAAGTTAGTCCGAATCTATGGCCAAGTTGAACTCGTTTGCTGGCGGCTTGTTTTTTTCCAGTTCAAAAATTTCTTTAATTGTGTTTTCCAGGTCATTAAATTGTGCTTTCTTCTCCGAAGAGGTGAATCTTCCCCGAATTTGTTCGAGTTTGTTGTTGAGCTCTCGTGCAAAACGGTAGGCCTCAAAGGTATAATCGGTATCTTTAGGTTTTTCGAGGTTTTTTGAGGTTGTGGAATTCTTTATAAGTGTTTTCAGTTCAGATAAACCACTTTCTGTCAATCCCAGTGATTTACCGATTCTTTCCTTTTTATTTCTCAGTTCTGCTAGTCTCAGTTCTGCTGCTCTCAGTTCTGCTTTCTTAAGATCATCATCTGTCATTTGGATTTCTGCTAATAAAGTTTTATCACCATTATCTTTGGTTTTAAAAATTTCAAAATAAGTTTTTTCAGGATTAATGTTGGAGTAACCTTGGTATCCAATGACAGCTGTGAAGCTTGTATGCTCTTCTACCAGAAATGGCAACTTAGCATCCTCCTTTGATTGGATAAGTAAAAGTAATTCATTAGATCTTAACAAAATTGCAGAGGTCGTTTTAAACGTTACTTCTTTTTCGTTAATTTCAATGGTTACATGCTCCTTCTGGGAGAGATTCGCATCGGCGCCGTCGAAATCATCATCAATGTTCGAGATTGCGTTTCGACTTTGTCCAAAGGCCAACGCTTGCCCTCCCCACTTGTGGAGGGCCTGTATAATCTGAACAACAAATTTTTCTTGTTCAGTATTATCTAGGAATAGTTGTTTGGCGTAACCGTTCAAGGCATCCAATATCTCTTTGGTCGAGTGATTACTAGTGGGATATGTATATTCTCGCCCATTGATGATTAGAGTAAGTGATGTCCTTTCGTAATCCATTGGTGTTGAGAGTTGAAAATAATCAGGATTTGGAGAAGTATCATTAGCGGATCTAAAAGTAAAAATATTAACATCTTTACTTTTATCGAACATGCCAATTTCTTTAAAATATTTCTCATTCCATTCATTAATTTTGGAAAGGTTAGTGCGTATGGCTTCGCCTCCTTTATCTATGCCTCGGCTGGTACGGTATAAAGCATCAGCATACTGCTCCCTGATCTTTTTTTCGCCATCTTGGTTTTTTAAAAGATTTTCAAACTTTGATATTTTCTCAGCTTTTTTTGCATTAAATTTCGCAAAATCAAATTCATTGTTTATCTCTGGAAGAAGATCACCCATAGTTTTATTCTTGGGCGAAACTGTCTTTTCCAAAAAACCTTTATTTTTTTTCTTTGTTTTTTTTGCTGGAGCGTCAGTTTTTTTGGCATCCTTTGCTAGAGCATTAGTTTTTTCGGCATTCCGAGAAGTTAAATTTTTGAAGAAATTTACTATGGAATTTTTAAACCGCTGCCACAATCCAAGTCTTTTATTGCCATTTTCAACGCTTTTGCCATATTTATTCTTTGCAGGGCCAGGAAGGCCGCTATTTATCAGTTGCTTATTATCTACATAACTCTTAGTCTCGCTCATGGCTTTGCTATTGTAATTGTTTTGCCGATTTTGTCAACCGAACTTTTTAACGAAGTGCGTGGGGGCCAAAAAAAAGGAACGGCGTGTGCCGTTCCTTTTTTTTGCCAGCTGGCGGGATTAGAAGTTGTATCCGACGCCGATGGAACCTATGTGTCTGGTGAATTTCTTCCCAAATGTTCCCTTCCATGACGCCGTCAGTTCCCAGTGTTCATCGAATTTCCGGCGGATGCCCGCTGAAAACATCGCGTAGTTCTTGGGGGGGTACCGCAGCGT
>JAIRYE010000008.1 GCA_031267915.1 Puniceicoccales bacterium | reverse complement strand
AGGACTGCGACCTTTCCCTGGACAGATTTCTAACGCGCTACAGGAGTGATTTGGCAAATGATCTTGGCAATCTCGTCAGTCGTTTGCTAAACATGTGCCACAGGTACTGCGGAGGAACGCTGAAAGTCATCGGCGAACTGGGGGAGCCTGAAAAGAAGTTGCAAAATTTATGGCAAACTGCTATCCCAGAAATCATCGCCCTCTGCAATGAATTTGCATTCCATTCCGCCCTGGAAAAATTATTCCTGTGCATAGGTGCGATTAATGTGTACATCGAGGAGCGTTCGCCCTGGAAATTAGCAAAATCCCCATCCGCAAACGACACCCAACTCGTGGAAACAACTATCGCTCTGGCAGCTGAATGTTTGAGATCGGCCGCAATTTTGCTCCATCCGACGATGCCTACGGTTTCGCAGGAAATATTGGCAGCCCTCGGGGACACTGAAAAAATAGACTGGATTGAGAGTCTTAAATTCGGCAATTCTCTCGCCGGACATGTAGTCAAAGAAAAGCTTATTCTATTCCCTAAAATAGATGAAGAATGACAAAATTTTACAAAGTCCAAACGCTGAAAAAATGGTGGCAACGGGTGGTGGTGGTCATCGTCGTTGGCATATTAAAAATATACTGGGCAACGCTGAGAGTCAGGCTGTCAAATAACGGGAAACAGATACTTTGCACTCTCAGAGAAAAAACAATTTTTACATTCTGGCACAACAACTTGTTTGCTGTGTACGCACTAAAAAAGCTGCTGGGGAATAAAAATGTGTGCGGGCTGGTTAGTCCTTCCAGTGACGGGGCCTGGCTGACCGAAATTTTTCAATTACTGGGAATAGATACCGTCCGGGGATCAAGCAGACGCAATGGAATTTTGGCCATCAGCAACATGATCGAAAAACTTTCATCCGAAGTACTAATTGCCATAACTCCGGATGGCCCCCGCGGCCCGAAGTGCAAATTTAAAATTGGCACCGCAATGGTAGCAAAAGGGGCAGAGGCTGACGTAGTAATCGTAGCCGCAAAATACGATCATTTTTTTACTCTACCGACCTGGGACAGGTTTAAAGTCCCCTTGCCTTTTTCAAGGATACTTGTGGAAGGTAAAACAATTTGCCATGAAGATTTTAGAAATTTGCCAGCAGCGGAACTGTCGGAACTGCTGGAAAAACAATTGAATGAGCTGCAAACGCTCACCGATGGTCTGCACTAGGACATTCCACTTTCTTCTCAAGAACACCGAGTTGACAAATTTTTTCCGATATATTTTCAGCCAATTCGCACAGAGCAATCCTTGTTCCGTCGACTATGTCAGCTACTGTCACTGCGTTGATGGCAGTTGCCTTGGCGTATTTATGCAGGCAAATTTGGCGCCTCTGCGTTTGGTCAAAAAAAGACCAAACACATTTAACCACTATGCTTTTTTCTTTCTCATTGTATATCACATCGTCGAAATCAATTGATATGCGATAATCACAGATGAGTGTATTGCCTATTGTGTGCATCGAGGAAACAATTACAACCCTATCTCCTATCACAGCAGATAGTTTTTCCAATATAACTCGAATGCACGCATCGCCAAACGGCTCGGCCCATCTGCTATTTTCAGAAAAAATTAATTCGTTGGTCTCAGATTTTGTCACTATGTATGGATAGTCAGCATAGGACGGAATCTCATCGAGCAGCAAATTAATGACGATTACTTTTCTGTCTATTTCCGTAAATTTAACCCCGGACACAGAATGATCCCCAAGCGTATAAAATTTGGAATTATCCTTTTGCGGAGAAAAAACGGCACAACCCGAACAAAACAAATACAACAGCAACAGTGTGGAGATAGCCTTGTTTTTCATTGTGCCTTTCCTGCTACAAATGCATTTGGATTTCTTTCAATAAACTCCACCAATACCCTCAGCGAACGTAGTGTTTTTGAGAATTGTTGAAACAAAGCATCGATGGATCTTCTCGTGGAAGAATCGAAAGTCAGCACATCCGCAATGGATTCCATGGCTTTGTTGAAGGATGAGAAATTGAGATCCGTAATTTTGCTGCTCAATCCATCCAGCAAAGTAGTTATTTTGTGGGAGATTTTCTCAAATTCAATTTTCGACAATTTTTTCATTATTACATCAAAGCTAGCCATGAACTCGTCAAGATCTGTGGCGACAGATGGCATATTTTTATATTTTTTCAGATTGATGTCTTTAAACACTCGCTCATGTTTATTTTTGTAATAGTCCAGGCCAACGTATAACTTTCCAGTGAGAATGCTTTCCATTGACAATTTCGCTGCCAATCCTCTATCGATCTGTTCCCGGTAGAACATGTCATAGTCGCTGACGCGCAGCCTACTTCTACTGACTGTTTTAAAAAGATTCGCATTAATGTTGAAAATGACTACCGTCGATGCCTCATCCAGTTCACTGTCGTAAATTATTTCTATTGATTCAACGGCCCCAACTTTAACGCCTTTGAATTTTACGGGCGCACCGACATCAAGTCCATTTAGCGATGTGTCGAAAAAGGAGTAAAACGTCATTTTTTTTGCAAGCAGATCCATTGACGAAAAAACTACTACCGCCGTTACAAATAGCAGTAAGCCCGCCACAACAAAAACACCTATGAGCAAAGTATTTGCTTTTTTTGACATCTTATCCAATTCTGGCCGGAATAGTAAGAAAATTTTATTACAATACTAGTTTTTTCCACAAATTTTAAGACTAACTACGCCACTAGTTGTACTCTATAACCGCATCATTCGGGGAGGCAACATTAATTCTTTTTATTCTGTGTAAATTGTCCACGCACTTTACATTTAGCAGATATTCAAGGCGCAGCAGTTGCAAATCGAACCTCTGTGATCCCAGTGAAACAATTATACCATTTTTTAGATGCAGTTCTATCTTTGACCAGGACGCGCCCGGACGGCTGTCATAGTTTTTTAAGTCGATGAACTTTATGGAATAAAAAATATCTCGGAAGTCATTTTTCAGCATTTCAACCAATTCCTTAATAGCAGCCACCTTCTGCAGCGAAAAAAATTGCAATTTCTCCCTGTTGCTAACTCCAATATTAATATCGGCTGGCAGTATGGCTATCATATCTTCTTCGCTGTAGCAAATTGGAGGAAATATCTTCCCGTCCATGCCATCAATGAAAAGTATTTTTTTCTCGCCATTCACGCTTGCGGCAATTTTTAAAATCGGGATGCGCTCTTCTATCTTTAGAAACAAAGAATCCGGATAGCGTTTTTCTATGAAAACTTTCCTAATCTGCTGTGCGTTTTTCAGTTTTTTTTCCATGGCAACGATATCCAGGGCGAATAAATCGGCATCCTTCTCCACCGCCAACATTTCCGTCAACCACTTTGCTGTAATTTTTCCATTGGTGCTAAATGCCACACTCTTCAGTGTGTTCCTGGGAAAAGCGTTTTGAAAAAAAGCACGCACATTGCAATTTTTAAAAAAAAGCATCGCCACCAGCAGCAGGAAAAGTGAAAAGGCTACCAGTAGCAGTAAAACTTTTTTCAATTTCCACCTAAATTTCATTACCAAAACCTTTAAACAGTACGAGATTGTACAAAATCTATTTTTCCCATACAACAAAAAATATTTTCAACGCATTCGACGCCTGGCACGCTAGCTGCCTTCCAACTATTGGCAGAGCTCAATCCACGCTTATGCATCTGCTGCGTAAAAATTTTTATTTCAGCGAAATTGTTCAAAAATCTTCATTGACTAGTTTGTGAGGCAGTGCATTCACTATGTGTCCATGTCTGATCAGAATTTGTCGGGGAAAGTTTGCGTGGTAACTGGTGCTGGGCGCGGCATTGGGAAAGCCATCGCGGAGATGCTTGCCCAGTCCGGAGGCCACGTGATTTGCGTGAGTAAGTCCGAAGAAAGCTGCGGCACTCTGGCCAAAGAACTCCGAGCCGAAGGGTTTTCCGCTGAACACTTTGCAGTTGACGTATCTTCCTCCGCGGAAGTTACCAGCGTCTGCAAAACTATTCTGGGAAAATACCGGAGCGTTGATGTTTTGGTAAACAATGCCGGCATAGCACGCGATAATTTAGTGCTAAGGATGTCGGAGCAAGACTGGAAAGATGTCATCGACACAAACTTGAGCAGCTGTTTCCACTGGACAAAAGCCCTCATACATCCAATGATCAAAAAAAATTGGGGAAGAATAGTCAACATGTCGTCCATCGTCGGAATCAGAGGAAATTTTGGGCAGGTAAATTACGCGGCGGCTAAGGCTGGAATAATAGGTTTTACTAAATCCGCAGCAAAAGAAGTTGCCTCCAGGGGAATAACTGTAAATGCCATTGCTCCCGGATTTATACAAACTGACATGACAAAAAAACTCGGAGAAACCGTAGTCGCCGAAATACTGAAAAACATTCCAATGAAAAAACTTGGCACTCCTCAGGATGTGGCAAATGCCGTTAAATTTCTATGTTCTCCGGGGGCACAGTACATAACAGGACATGTTATTAGCGTGGATGGCGGACTTGGCATGTAAAAAAAACTTGCATAGCAAGACTCGATTACTTTGATTCCCAAAACCAAGGATTTTTATTTATGACAAGTAACAACATAGAAGCAAGAGTTAGGAAAATTATTGTTGACCAATTGGATGTTAACGAAGAGCAGGTAACCCCCGAAGCGTCATTTCTTGATGACTTGGGGGCAGATTCATTGGACACAGTTGAGCTGGTAATGGCTTTCGAGGATGAATTTAAGGATGAAATCAGAGGTGAAATTTCCGAATCCGAGGCCGAAAAAATGCGCACCGTAAAGGATGTCATCGATTTCATCAATAAGAAATTAGCCAGCGAATAAGGCTTAGGCACAACGCATTCATGGCAACGGTACTTGAAATCAGCAGGACTAGTAAGCGTGTCGTTGTCACGGGAATCGGGCTGGTTACCCCGATTGGAATCGGAGTGAGTGAATCCTGGGAAAATCTTCTGGCTGGGAAAAGCGGAATCACCGGGGTAACATCCTTCGATGCCACAGGCTATCCATGCCGCGTGGCTGGTGAGGTTAAAAATTTCAATCCAGCGGAGTGGGTCAGCAGCAAGGTGGTCAGGCGCAACGACTCCTACGCCCTGTATGCGATCGTAGCAACGAAACTTGCGGTTGCTGATGCCAACATCAATCTGGATGAGATCGACAGGTCTCGCATTGGTGTGATAGTGGGATCCGGAATTGGAGGAATGTCAACGATCTCGGAGCAATCAAAAATTTTCCACGAAAAAGGACACAGGTATATTTCTCCGTTCATGATTCCGGCACTCATAGCGAACATTGCATCCGGAATTATTGCCATTGAATTTGGGTTAAAGGGACCAAATTTCGGTGTTCTCAGCGCCTGTGCAACGGGGACGCATGCCATGGGGGAAGCTTTCAATTTACTGGAGCTCGGGAAAGCCGATGCCATATTTGCCGGAGGGAGCGAAGCCGCCGTCACGCCGCTAAGTTTCGCCGGGTTCTGTTCCATGCGTGCAATGTCGACATCATACAATGATACACCGGAAACAGCGAGCCGTCCGTTTGATGCCACGAGAGATGGTTTTGTCATGGGAAATGGGTCGGGAGTTTTGCTTCTGGAAACTTTGGAACACGCGCTGGCACGCAAAGCAAAAATTTACTGTGAAATCATCGGATATTCCGCCAGCTGCGACGCATACCACATAACCTCTCCGGATCCCACTGGCGGTGGATTAATACAGTGCTACGAAGAATTATTTGCGGAAACGGGAGTAAATCCAACGGAAGTCCAGTATATCAACGCACATGGCACATCCACCCCCTACAATGATAAATTCGAAACCCTTGCCATAAAAAAATTTTTCGGAGCGCACGCGGACAAACTCCTCGTTAGTTCCATAAAAGGCGCAACAGGACACTTGCTCGGAGCAACTGGGGCGGTCGAAGCCGCAGTCTGCGCAAAGACAATCGAAACCGGGAAAATTGTCCCAACCATCAACTATTCAATTCCAGACCCGGAGTGCGATTTAAACTACGTCCCGAACAAATCCACAACCGCTGACATTCAATACGCAATCAGCCAAAACATGGGCTTCGGGGGGCAAAACGCCACCATGATGTTTAAAAAATTTTCCTCCTAGGGAATTTTTTAAAGTAGCTTGCGAACCAGCTCCTTATCGCTTCACAGAGTGCGGACGAATGTTTGTTTGACAACACATGAGTCGTCAAAGGTGACGGAGAAAATTTTTCGCACCTGGAAGTATTTTTCAAAAAAATTCAATGGCACCCCGCCAAAATGCAAAAAACCACTCCAAATGCTTTCCTCAGAGAGAAAGTCTTTAAATTTCTCTGCCGCGATACCCCCCCTCCAACAAAGTTTTTTCGTTAATCAGGGAAAAAATGAAGGTATCATTCCAATGCCGTTTATGGAAGAAATGACAATTTTTCCGGGCTATTTATTAGCGACTGCTGCTGATCCAAGAATACTTTTTAGCGGAGAGAGAATAATGTCCCCATGTCCAGTTACAATTAACGCCACTGCCACACTTGCAACACACGCTCCAATCACAGATGCCGCTATCGGATATTCTTTAAATATGGAAACGACTCTGTGCCCCAAAGACTTTGCCTGAATTGGATTTGTCAACTCAAGTACAAATTCATCGTGATTCGCGCGCGTAACAGACAAAGTGGAAACCACACGCACACTCGCTTGAACAGCAGTGGTACCATTTTCTGAAAAAAAACCAACCAATTTATCTTTTGCGTTTTGATCGCAAACAATGCTAACTTCCATTATACCCTCCAAATCTTTAGGAGAGTGAGTGAAATTTCTGAAACACTAATGTCAACATTTAAAATTTTTCAGACCAGTAATTTTAAAATATATCCAAAAAACACGCTCAAAATTGGCGACTTCATATAATGTTTGACATTTTAAAGCAAAAACAGTAAAATTTATCATGTCCAATTGTATTATATTAAAAATTAACTCACAAACCGAAAATAAAATCTTAACAAAGGCAGAAGGATTTGCTAATCAGAATATTGAAATTAATGAAAATATTTCGATTGTTGGGAGAAAAAAATGTGGAGTAACGGGCGGCGCATTTATCTCATTGAAAGATCGCGACAGCAAATATTACATGGCCAAAAATTTATTTGGTAGTAATAGTAAAAAAAATAACTATTACTTCCCTCCGAATGCCAAAGGTGCTATCAGAGCTGCGTGTTTACGGCAAACGCGGGAAGAGGTAAATGTCGGAGTTATGCAGGAATTTATAGCTCTAAGAATAGCAAAAATAGTCAACAGCGATATAATTCCTGAGGCAAATCTTGGCGAGGTCTCCGGAGAAAACAAGGATGATAAGCGACTATTTCTTATGACCGAAGTGCTGGGGGAAAAAGATGGCGAATCTTTTGACAACTTTGCAGACAAAAAAAATGCCAAGATATCAAAAGATATGTGGAAAAGCGCCTTTGCCATATCAGTTGGGCTACTGAACGATCAAGACTCTAACAAAACTGATAACTTCGGAGTCATAAGCAACGAAGAAAAAGGAAATCGGCTGGGATTGTTTGACTTTGGGCATTCTGATCCGGCGCATTTTCAACTGGATGAAAAAACACTTCTTCCAAAATCCACTAGCGTACTGGCGGATTTACTACTGTGGATCATAAATCTTTTCACTTCAGCTTCCATGATTCCCGGGCAAACGTTCAACATGCCACCGGATGTGGCAGCTAAATTAACCCCAGATGAAAGAAAAGAAGCTCTCGAATCACTTGTCGCCCAAAAGAGTGAAATCCTTAAAGAATTGGAAAATATGGCCACTGAATTTAATGACGATAAAGAGCTGGAGGGCATCATCAGAGATTTCAAAAATAAAGTGGAGAAAAGAATGTCCTATTTGGAAACTGTCATAGACAAATACGAAAAAAAACAGAGCAAAGCAACAAAAGGTCAGAACGGAAAATCGAATCAATCGAGGTGGTCACGCCGCCAATCTGAAAAATATAGGACTTACGAATAGGAAAACTGAGATTTCAGAGTAGAAAATCTAGGGCTGAAGCGATTTAGGTGCGGTGGCGAAGTGCACCTTAAGGAAGCTACTCAGCTTTTCGTGGCCAAATTTTTGTGCAATTTCGTTTGCCTGCTCCACTGTTACTTTGCCTGCTCCCTTGTTTATTTTAAAACCGGCCAGTTTTGAAAGGGCATCCATCCGCCTGTTGTATTCTGCCCTTGCCAAAATCGATGCCGCTGCAACGGCGGGATCGGACTCGGCTTTGATTCGCATGCGCAAATCGAAAGCTTCATTTCCCAGTCTGTCTCTCAGAAAATTTTGGACTATTGGACGCTTTGAAAATTGATCCAGCATGCCCCAGGGAGCATGGCGCTTTTGCAGAGCGTTTGCCAGCGAACAGGAGTGCATCCATCCCAGCAGAATGTTCATGTTACTCCCAAATTTAACGTATAGCTCGTTGTATTTTTCCATTCCAAGGCACATGGTCTCCGCAACGCAGTCCGATTTCAAAATTTTTGATTCCAGTGCGAAAATCATCCTGTCGCTGGAAACATTTTTGCTATCCCTTATGCCATCTTTCATCCACTGCCGAATAACATCTCCACCGGCAATTACGCAGCCAGTGACCAGAGGCCCAAATAAATCTCCCTTGCCGCTCTCATCCATTCCAGCATGCTCTTCGAACCATTCCGGATGCGTAACTTCCTCATAGCCGAAGGAAACAACGCCCGTCACATTTGGCTCCAGCTCGAACTGGACGAACTCTTGCATTTTTTTTCCCTGAATGACCAATTTCCCGCTCTCGTAGGCAACAATGTTCAGCTGATCTCCCCTGAATGCGAACTGCGCATAGGCAACGTCATACTTTTTGAACCCCTTCGCCAGACATAAATTGTGAAGAGTTTGCATCTGCACGAAGTCCAGCTTAGCTGTGTAGGTGGAAGTGGCAGGTTGTTCTTTTGAGTCGTTTGATCGATTTTTTTCAGCCATCTACTCGGTTATGTATTCGGGTTTTATGCCAAAAAGCAATTCCTTTCCTTCTCGCTCAACGGTGACATCTATTCTGTCATCGCCGCTGCAAAAGAACACACCGTTGTATAAATCTTCCTTGTAGCTCACATCGAAAGTTCCAATCTTTTTCAGAACATCGCCGACTCGCAACCCCACCCTTTCGGCTTCGGATTCAGCAATAACCTTGGAAATAATTATTTCCTGCGCAGCTCCAAATTTGCATTCCGCCTGCACCTCAATGCCGATTGATGAATGTTTCACGGATCCGTCGCTAATTATTTCTGAAAACACCTTCGAAAGAGCACGCTTTGGCAAAATAAAACTGGATGCCATCTCCGGGAGGGAGGCAATCATCATGCCGGCTATCTCTCCATTCAATTCAAAAACAGGCGCTCCACTTTCCCCTCCGCAGAACATTAGATTCGTCCGCAGATACGTCGTAAGAAATTGGTTATCACTGTAGGAAATATTTTTCCCGGAAATAAGTCCCAGCTCCGGAGCCGGGTCCATTCCAAGTTTACATCCCACAAAAACAACGTATGAGCCTATTTCCGCTAATTTTTTTGAATTACTCTCGGATATGTCAACTATTCCAAATTCACTGGGAGGGTGCAGCAACCTCAGAGCGGCAACATTAGTCTGTGAGTCAAAACCAATGCATTCAGCAGCATAGGACATTCCCATGTAATCAACCCAAATCATCTGAGCATTTTTCACAATTGAAGCCACGGTCGCGATGTGTGCCCTATCGGAAATAAAAAAACCCGTCCCCGCAAGCACTTCTTTGGCCCCTGTTTCATTGCCACTGTTCGATGACTGCTTGGATACACAAACAACTCGAACAACAGCGGTCTTCTTAGCATTAAAAACACTTTTTACTGAATTTCTGAATACACACGTTTCCCCGCAGTCTTTGGCGGCATCCTGCTTGGGAGAACAAACGGCAGATTCTCTGTGCCCAGCGGCTTTCACCTTCGGAGGCAAAAGACAGGCAAACAAAACAAAAAACAATCCAGCCAAATAACAGCATTTTCTCGTCAGGCCTAGCATTTTTTTCCCTACATCTTTGCCAGCATCGAATAGCCGTTTTTCAAAACTATCGCGTCCTGCACGTAGCTTATCCCGTCACTTGCGTAGCTGATGTTGCGAACGCCAGAATCCACATCGATTCCGCTTTCACTGACAAACATGTTGTCGCTTGCAAATTTTACATACTCCCTGGCCCTGGCCGCTGCCCGCATAAAGCTCACACGCTCATTCATCTTCACTCCGGAGGTAAATACCGCCAAAATCGATAAAATCCCTGCGCACGCACATGCAATGCGCCTTGGGCTAAAAACTCCAGTGAAAGCTGAAAATACCCTCCTCAGCCTGGAATCTTTTATGGCGGAGAGTAGCCTATTTTCGAATGCAAGGTCAAACTCCAACCACCTTTCCTCCGTTGGCTTTTCCAGTTTTTTCAACTGCAATAACTTTTTTAGTTTTTCGTCTCTACTATCTCCGAACATAAATAATTTCTAGCGTAAATAATCCTGCAGGAAAGACTGCAGCTGCTCCTTTGCGTAATGCAATCTGGAGCGAACTGTCCCCTCCGAACATTTTAGAATTAAAGCCGCTTCTAAGGAGCTAAGCCCCTCCACTTCACACAAAACGACCACCATTCTATGCTTATTTGACAATTTTTGCAAAGCAATGTTCAAATTTTCCTGCAACTCTTTTAAAAAAATTGATTTCCCCTCTCCATTTTCCCCCGGAGAACGATCTGCGAAATAATACTCAGCATCTTTTTCGCTAATATTTTCCAAACTAAAAAATCTGCGCAATCGATTTTTATTAATTTGCGTGATCGCCGTGTTTATGGCAATTCTATACAGCCATGTGAAAAATGCGGATTTGCCATTGAAACCCTTTATTCCCCTGTAGGCTTTGATGAACACGTCCTGCGTGAGATCAAATGCGTCATTTCGATTTGAAGTCATGTTGTATATTATGGCAAACAGTCTTTCGCGATATTTTTTAACCAAAATATCAAAAGCTTTCGAATCATTCGCCTTAACTCTTTCCACAAGAACCAGGTCCTCCTCGCATGATTCTGCCCTATCGCCACAGAAAGCATCGCCGTAGGAAACTGTACTCTTCGCATCCACTTGGTTAATGAACATATAATAAGTTTGCATATTGGCAACACTTCATTTTAGTCACGCTCGTTACGAATTCTATGAACATTAGTTTGAGTGGGCTGAGTGTAGTTGTAATAGCAAAGAATGCGGAAAAAACAATAGCCCGAGGATTGCAATCAGTAGCTCCCATTGCCAGTGAAATTATTGTGGTAGTAAATGACTGCACCGACGACACGAAAAACATTTCCGAGCTGTATGGCGCACAGGTTATTAGGCGCGAGTGGAGTGGTTTTCGCGATCAGAAGAATTTTGCCATCAGCCTTGCCAAATACAACTGGGTATTATCCCTTGACTCCGATGAAGCTCTGAGCGAAGAACTAAGAATGAACATCAGGGATTTCATAGGAGTTATGGATCAGCCGTACGTGGCTGCAAAATTTGCCAGGAAAACATTTTTTATCGACAGATGGATCACGCACGGAGATTGGTATCCGGACTACAACGTGAGACTATTTAAAAACGGCTGTGGAAATTTTGTCGGAAGCAGTGTTCACGAAAGATTGAAAGTCGACGGGAGGATATGCCGTCTCTATGGCGATCTTCTGCACTACTCCTGTGAATCACTGGCGGAATTTACTAAAAGGAACATCACCTATTCCGATATGGCAGCAGTGGACATGTTCAACCACGGGAAAAAAACTTTCATATCTTTTGCCATACTTAGATCATGGTGGAAATTTTTTCAGTGCTTCATTCTAAGATTTGGATTTCTTGATGGCTACACGGGATATTATCTGGCTAAAACACAAAGCTTCTTTACCCTGTACAAGTACTTCAAATTGCACAGCCTAACACTCGGGAGATGATCTTATCCATGCACAATGGTGCAAAAATAATAGTGTGTCTGGCAGCTAGTGTTACCGTTTCCATTCTGTCCTACGCTGGCTACAGGCTCGCCGCGCAAATAAAAAAGCGGAAGGACAGCGAAAAATTTTCCAATCCGAGGTATTCCATCGGTGCCGCCATCATTAACATGGAACGGGCGGTGGTATATGGTGACGATGAAAATTTTAAATTCTTCGCAAGGTATGCAATTCGCATGTCTCTGGGAATGCCAAAATCGTATCCGCCAAACGAACCTTCACTGGAGGAAATAATGCTTGAGTTCGCCAAAAATCACAGCGATGAGGATCTCTCCGAAAAGATCAGAGATATATACGGACTTGAATTTCTGGCGGAAGACACTGAAAAATGGAATGCCATACTCCGAGACATGCGCCAAATAATTCCAGCCATACTCGAAAATCGCACGAGACAAAAAACTTAGCGAAAATGTTCTTCTTTGGAGCTGTCTAGGCGTCTTATCACATCTTTATCACTGAAGTCAAACGTTTGCCCGTTGATCAATTGGTAATTTTCATGACCCTTGCCGGCAACGAGAACAATGTCTCCATTTTCTGCCAGACGCATGGCATATGCGATTGCCTCCCGCCTGTCTGCAATAAAAACAATTCGCTCGGGATCCACAACCCCGGCTCTCATGTCTCTGAAAATCTTTTCCTGGGGTTCACTGCGTGGGTTATCCGAGGTGGCAATTGCAAAATCCGACAATTCATTGGCGATTTGAGTCATTGGAGCACGCTTGTTCGAATCACGATTTCCTCCGCAGCCAAAGACACAGAACAGCCTGCCGGTTTTCACCGCATTCAAGGCAGCAAGAACAGTTTCCAGCGCATGCGGAGTGTGCGCATAGTCAATGAATGCTATTGATCCATTCGACAAATCCACTCTGTCCATGCGTCCCGGCACGCATCCAAATTCCGCAACTGCCTGAATAAATTTCTCCGGAGCATTGTGAACTAGGGTGCATGCAGCAAAGCTCGCAGCGATATTCAGCAAATTATGCTTACCAAACAGAGAAGAAGAAATTTCATGGCGCCTACCATTCGCCACTATTTCGAACTTCATTCCGGTGATGTCATTTTTTGTCACATTGGAAATTTTGAAATCTGCGCCATCGGAAAATCCAAAGGAAGAAAACGCCATGCCTTTGTTCGCCATGGCATTGCACAACCTCCTGCCATATTCGTCATCGACATTAATCACGGCGTACTTTGGAAAACAGCCGTTTATCCCATCGAATAAATTTTTTTTGGCCAAAAAATAACTCTCAAGATTTTTGTGAAAATCCAAATGCTCGGAGGATAAATTCGTAAACACGGCAACGTCGACACCGAGCCCATAGGCCCGCTTCTCCATAATTCCATGCGAACTAATTTCCACTATTAAATTTTCACATCCATTTTCCCAGGCAGAGTTGATCATTTTGAATAGTGAAATCGCCGCCAACGTGGTATTTGGCTGCCGTTTGCTCCCTTCACCGGCGTCATATTCCACCGTACCGAACATTCCTGTCTTGCTAATTTTGTTCATCATCGCACGGCACAGGTAGGCTGTCGTTGTTTTTCCGTTTGTCCCGGTTATCGCTACCACTTGCAGCTTCTCATCGGGACTGTTAAAAAACTTTTTTGCAACGACCGCCATGGTTTTTGCGATGTCCCTGACCCGTATGCTGCGCATGTGGGTTTTGCTCAAATCTCGCTCTGATACAACTATCGCCTGGGAATTTTTTTGGAAAACATCACCAATGAAAGTGTGGCCATCGCAATTAAATCCTTCTCTGGCAAAGAACAGAGTAGCATCTTCGGAGTTGAGAGTAACTTCGCGCGAATCAAATGTTATCTGCCCAATGCGCACGTTTTTCAGGGCTCCGAAATTTTCGACATCCCGCAGAAGATCAACGCTTATCAGGGCATCAACCGCATGCGGATCGCTAGTTTCCTGAACCATAGCCAAAAGACCTAAGGAAAAATTCTAATCTACCTTTTAACTCAAGTCGATGAACGATTTGGTCTATGAGTCCATGGGACAATAAAAATTCTGCAGTTTGGAAACCTTTCGGAAGGTCCTGTCGCGTGGTTTCTTTTATAACTCTTGGTCCGGCAAAACCAATCAGCGCTCCCGGCTCGGCGATTATTATGTCCCCAAGTGAAGCAAAACTGGCCATGACTCCGGCCATTGTTGGATTCGTCAGCACGGAAATGTAGGGCACTCTGGCTTCTTTTAACTTTGCAAGCGCAGCGGATGTTTTTGCCATTTGCATGAGACTTAGAATTCCTTCGTACATCCTAGCCCCGCCGGAAGCACACACAAGAATCACCGGTAAATTCTTCTCCAATCCCAGCTCTATGGTTCGTGTAATTTTTTCCCCAACCACAGATCCCATGCTGGCACCGAGAAATCTGAAATCCATGACTGAAATTGCTATGGCGATCCCTCCCAGTTTGGCACATCCGGAAACAACGGCCTCACGCATGCCTGTTTTTTCACGGCTTCTGGCCAACTTTTCCACATAGGAAACTTCTCCGGTAAATTTGAGAGCATCAACCGTTTCCAGGTCCTGCCACATTTCATTGAACGTACCATCATCACACAAAAGCTCAATGCGTTTATCGAATGGCAGAGGGAAGTGATATCCACTCTTCGCAACAACCATGAAATTTCTTTCCAAATCACGATTGTAGACAGTTTCTCCACTTATGGGACACCGAGTCCAGACTCCCTTTGGGATATCTTTGCGTTTTATGGAAATTGTGGAATACTGCGGTTTACTAAATATTGCCATATTCAACCATAGGCTAGGGTTAATACATGTAAATTATTGAATCCTGCGCGCTGCAAAACTGTGCAACACTCCCTCAGCGTCGCACCGGTGGTCAGAATGTCATCAACTACCACAATCCTAAGATTTTTATCGGAAATACTACCTGCGGAGGAATATTCAAACATGTTTTTTATGTTTAGTAAACGTTCGGCCTTTTTCAATTTTGTTTGCGATTTTTTATGCTTACTCCTGAGCATGCTAACAACTTTTGCTCCACTCGTGATTTTTACGATAGCATTGCTAATTACTTCCGTTTGGTTGTACCCGCGTCCCAGGCGGCGAAAGTAGTGCGTTGGAACTGGGACCAGTATAGAATTTTCAGTGAATTCGCGCACGCTCGGCCAGTGGTTTTTCAGCAAATTCGCTATGTCATTTTGCAAAAAATCTGCGTGGCGGTATTTGAGTGTCAGGATGATGTCTCTCCCAACTCCCTTATATAGCCAGCACGCCATTCCACTTTTAAACGGCGGAGGGCATTCCCTGCATTCGGAACACACCAATTTTTCCCCCTTGGCGTCTTTTTCCTCTCCCATGGGGCGTGAGCAAATCGAACACTTTTGGTTCCCTATCCAGGGAATGTGCGCCACACAGTGGGAGCAGAGATTGCAATACTTGTCTCCATCAACTTTTTCACTGCAAATTATGCAGCAGCGAGGGAACAGGCAGTCCACCGCGAATCTGAGAATATTTTTTGCTTTTTCAAAAAAATTCATTACTCATATTTCTTAAATCTGAAAAACAATCCGTGTCAAGATTTTGATTGAAATGGACCATACGCTAGTCGAGTTATATCAGGAAATTATCCTTGAGCACAATAGGGCACCGCGCAACAGAGGCAAGTTAGTCGCTCCAGCAAAATCTTCCCGGGGACATAATCCCTCCTGCGGCGATGACATAACGGTGTTCGTCGAAATTGAAAATGATACCATTCGCAAAATAACATTTGATGGCGAAGGATGTGCAATTTCTCAGGCGAGCGCGTCCCTAATGACTGAATTGCTGCTGGGGAAAAGTCGAACGGAGGCCAATAAAATCATCGATGAAATATGTTCCACCCTAAGCGATCCGAATGCTGACTCTGAGCATGGCAATTTGCTTGCCGACTACGGAGATGTAGCTTCGCTGGTTGGGGTAAAAAGCTTTCCCATGCGCATAAAATGCGCAACGCTCTCCTGGCACGCAGCCAAGGGTGCAATCAGCTAGTTTCCTCGCTTCTTCGGGAGCGCCTGGTCGTTCGGCGATTCGAAATGTGCAAGTCTTGTGCATTTGATTTTTTAAGTCACTTTTACCAGTTCGATTTTTTTATGCAAAAAAAAATAAAAATATTGATCTACCTTGACTTTTTACTTAATAGGTGGCAGTTCCATCAGGTAGGAGGTCAAATGATTGAATATTTCATCCGATATTTCACGCAGTTGTTTTTTGTAATAAGTCCGTTTGCCATAGTTGCGCTGTTCATTAGCATGACTGGGCCTTTTACCTCAAAGGAACGCATTCACACGGCGAACATTGGATCGGCGGTAGCCTATGGCACAATGCTGTTTTTTGCCATAACTGGGCAGAAGATTTTTGAATTTCTCGGAATCACCATAGGATCTCTCTACATAGGCGGAGGGATAATTATTCTGCTCATCGGATTGGCGATGCTTCGCACAGAGGAACCGGAAGAAACAGTTACACAGGAAGAAATAGATGCGGGAACATCCACGAAAAAAAATAAAATTGACATATCAATAACGCCCTTTGGTATTCCCATTATCTGCGGCCCTGCTTGCATTACCCAGGTAATAGCTCTGCAAAGCCAGGCAAATGGGCTGGTTGAAAATGTCATTGGCATTTGCGCACTAACTCTTGTGTCGCTGGCCTTGTACGCCCTGTTGGTATTTAGTACACGAGGAGCCAAATGGCTGACCCCGACAGTTTTGAAACTAAGCTATAGGCTTTCCGGACTCGTACTTGCCGCACTTGCTGTGCAAATGATCATCGCCGGATTGCGCCACAGTGACATTGGAATTCTGGAACCGATAATTGAAATTGTTAAGGTTACGCAGTAGCAGCGGGATGCCACAACTGGCCCGAACGAACTCTCCAAGCGAGAGTTTTTTTACAGCATCGGCATGCTAAACTGCTTCAAAAACCTCGTGTCATTTTGGAAGAATAGGCGAATGTCGTCGATTCCATAGAGCAGCATTGCGAGGCGCTCCAGGCCAACGCCGAAGGCAAAACCAGTTACACTGCCACTTTCATATCCACAATTTTTGAAAACATTCGGGGCGACCATGCCGCAGCCGCCGATTTCGATCCATCTGTTGCTCAACTTTCCAATGTTTTTACTGCGAAAATCCACTTCGAATCCCGGAGATACGAATGGGAAAAAGCTCGGTCTCATGCGCGTCTCGCACCCTTCGCCAATCAGTTCCGTGAAAAAGAAATCCAAAGTTGCCTTCAAATCACAGACACTTGTTCCCTCCTCGACAACCAGGCCTTCGCACTGGTGAAAAATTGGTGAGTGTGTTGCATCCATGGTATCCTTCCGGAACACTCTCCCCGGTGATAAAATTCTAATTGGCGGCTTGCTATGCAGCATCGTTCTTATCTGCACCGTTGATGTGTGCGTTCTGAGAACATAGCGCTCATCGCCATTTTTCGACACATTTCCCAGAGAAACATTTTCTCTGAAATAAAAAGTATCGCTTTCATTGCGCGATGGGTGACTTTGCGGCGTATTGAGTGCGTCGAAGCAAAACCATTCAGTTTCAATTTCACTGCCATCGGCCACGGAAAATCCCAATTTGGAAAAAATTTCAATGGTGTGGGATCTTATCTTCCTCAGCGGGTGGCAAAAAATTTCACCGCCGCCGCTTGAGAGCGAAGGATCTGGCACATCCCCAAGGGAAGCCCTGGCTTCGCCGATTTCTATCTCGGCCAATTTGGCTTCAAAAATTTTCTCAATTTCCCCTTTGCAAATATTTATTGCCTGCCCGGCAGCAGGTTTTTTTTCCTTTGGCAATGCTGCTATGTTTTTTACCAGTTCACGGAAAACACCATTTGTCCCAAGAAATTTTGCCTTGACTGCTTCAAAATGCGAACGAGTTGCCACTTCTCCCAGGGCATTTTTTACATCTTCAAGAATTTTGTCGCTATCAGTTTCCATGGCAGTCAAATAGAGATTTGAGTGGTTCACACCGAATTTCAAAACCTCTCCCTGTCAATTCAAAATTTGATAAAAATTTTTTAAAATTATGGCGAAACCCAATAAAATAATTGTCTTTTGCGGGAAAATGCTATCATCTGTCAGCAGTGGTAGCCTGAGGCAAGAGTAATAATATTTATAAACAATGACAAATCAGCAGTTTCATCAGAAGGTATTCAAGAAGGAATATCGTCCCTACGACAGAAGAGCAGGAAATTTCGGAAAAAATTTCATCCGGAAGAATGAGAAAATCAAAGTAAAAGAAGTGCGCGTAATCGATAGCGACGGGCAGCAATTGGGGGTAATGCAAACATTCGAAGCAATTGCCGTCGCAAAAAAGCAGCACCTTGATCTCGTTGAAATATCTCCGAACGCTAGCCCTCCAGTTTGTAAAATTTTAGACTTTGGAAAGTACAAATATTGCGAAAGCAAAAAGAATAAGGGAGTTCCGAAGCAAGCCTCTGCGAAAACAAAGGAAGTCAAGCTGCGTGTCGCAATTGACGCCAATGATTACAACACTAAGATGCGCCGCGCAATTGAATTTCTAGAGCACGGAAATAAGCTTAAGCTATCCCTAATGTTCCGCGGTCGCGAAATGTCCCACACTGAGCTTGGGTTTGAACTCGTCAAAAAATTTGCCAATGAAATCAAGTCATACGGCACTCTGGATTTGGAGCCTAAACTCTTTGGGAAAATGATTTCAGTAACGCTGTCTCCCTGTGCTAAAAAACAGGCGAAAGCTCCCCCATTTCAGAGTTCACAGTCATCCGCGATATCAAAAATCTTGGACGCAAGTGAGCTGCTAAAATTAAAATGAGGAGCTCATGCGAAGCGGAACGCCATTGGTTTGTGTGCTTTTACTGCTGGGGGTCGTTCAGGGGCAAAGTAATTGCCATGCGGAATTGATTCCATTGAATAAAATCGCCAGCCAAAATGGACTAAAAATGCTTTCCCCGAACTCATTTGCTGCGAACGGGGCGGTGTTTTCGTTCAAAGAAAAGTCGCGCACATTCACATTCAATAAAATTTTGATGCCACTCGGATTTCCTGTGGTCAAACGGTATTTCAAAACTTGCATAGACAGCTCCGACTATGAGTACCATGTGCGTCCACTGCTATCTCTGGGGAAGCAGCACCATAAAAAATTGAAAATAATCGCCCTGGACGCAGGGCATGGGGGTGAAGATGATGGAACCATTTCTCCGTCAAATGGACTAATTGAAAAGGTGCTAACACTGGATATTTGCATCCGGGTGGCGAAACTACTCGAAAAGGATGGCTATGCGGTTGTTTTTACCCGGCAGAGTGATGAAAAAATTCCCCTGAAGCAAAGGTCCCAAATCGCAAATCTCAGCGGAGCAGATCTATTCATCTGCATACATTTCAATTCGGCCCCTAATCTGAGCGCGAAAGGCATTGAAACTTTCATCCTAACTCCCGCTGATCAATCATCGACCTACCAAAAATCTTCGAAAACTCGCAGCAATAGTTTAACCGGCAACAATTTCAACGATCTGAACGTCATACTGGGCTATTGCCTGCAATCAACGATTGTTGGCGGGCTTGCAGCCATCGATCGAGGTGTAAAGCACGAAAGATTTACCGTGCTAAAAACTTTGAAATGTCCGGGAGCTCTGATCGAATGTGGGTTTCTATCCAACGCATCGGAAAGTGAAAAAATTGGTTCCGCAGCCCACAGGAACAAGCTGGCGGAAAGCATAGTTCGCGGCATCGAAAAATTCGATAATCTGGTTCGATAATTTTGGTTTCTCACCTGCCTGAGCACAGCGATGAATACAGGAATAATCCAGCACACAGCGCGAAAAATATTCCACACACACGCCTAGCCTTCTCAGATTCCATAAGCATTTCCAGCAAATTCCTCAGCATGTAGGGATTGCAACAAACTATCATTGCAAAAGTTATGCTCAGATAGACGAAGGAAACAAAAAAAATTCTAAAAAGAATGGCTTCACCGCAGACACCCCCCAATTGCAAATTCGCACAAAGCAGCATTAAAACAGCAACACCCCGCAGGGCAATTAATTCGCGCATTCTTAAAAATGACAGCACAAGTATTACCAGAAATCCCAAAAAAAGCGTAATCCTATGCTCTCCGAAATCTGCAGTGCTCAGTTGAAGAACGTTCACTAAAAACCAAGTTCCTCCTATTCCAAGTGTAACAAAAGGAGCCTCCCTTGAAAAAATCAACCATTTATAGGTTTTCACCAAAAAGTTACGGGAAAAAACTAATGCCGACAGTAGCACCAAAACGATGCCTGTCATAAAAACTGCAGAATTAATATGCATAACCTTGGCTGCCTGACCAGGGCTCGAACCTAGACAAACTGGACCAAAACCAGTTGTGCTACCATTACACCATCAGGCACCAGCTAAAAGTCGAACCAACCACCAAATTTTTAAATATTCTACTTTGCAAAGTCAAGAAGAAGCAGTACTAATCGCTCAGAAATCAGTAAAAAACTAATGCAATCACGTTGGCAGACATTCGAGCAGCAGGCTCTGGGCCTGTATTGCCACGTTCCATTTTGTGCGCACAGATGCAAATACTGCGCATTTTATCAGGAAATGCCAGCGAGTGAATCGGTGGAAAGATATCTCCGAGGCATAGAAAAAGAATTTTCTCTCCTGAGCATCGGTGAGCCTTTTACCAGTATTTATATCGGCGGAGGAACTCCGGGCATACTGACAGCAGCAAATTTGGAAAGACTGTGCCAGACACTGCTCCAAAATAATAGCACCGCAAAACCTTCCGAATTTTCCATTGAATTTTCTCCGGCAACGGTGCGAAGAGAAAAGATCGAAATCGCACAAAATTACTCCTGCAATCGAATAACCGTGGGCATACAAAGTTTCAGCGCAAAAACGTTGCAAACCCTGGGCCGGAGGCAAACTAGTAGACAGGTTGCTGATGCCTGTGAAATAATTTTATCCTCTGGCATTGAAAACATTGGAATTGATTTAATTTTTGGGGTTCCGAATCAAACTCTGGAAGAATGGCTCGCGGATCTACGCTGCGCAATAAACTTGAAACCAAAGCACATTTCGACCTACAATTTAACATTTGAGGATGGCACAGAGTTGCAGCAAAATCTGACGAGCAATGAAATTGCTCAAAAATCCAGCGGCGAAGAAATAGATTTTTACCTGCAGACATGTAAATTTCTCGAAAGCAATGGCTATGAGCAATACGAAATTTCAAATTTCTGTCTGCCGGGATTTGAGAGCATTCACAATTCAAACACCTGGAAAATGCAAAACTGGATAGGCATCGGCCCATCCGCCTGCTCCCAGTGTAACGGCCGCAGATTCGCAAATCCTCTGTCGATTGAAAAGTGGCTCAGCTCACTGGAGTGCAACAAATTGGCTCATGAAAACATTGAAATTATCGACGAAAAAAACTTTGCGCTGGATTCCGTGATCTTTGGGTTGCGCATGAATAGAGGGATCGATCTCCACCACCTGAAAAATAAATTTAAGCGCATTGATTTTTCGAAATTGGATGAATTGTTTTTCCAGCTGGCAGCTGAAAATCTTTTGCAAATGCGCGGAGAGTTTATCCAGCTGACCCCCAATGGTCGCCTCGTCGCAGACGCGATCGCCGTTGAAATCCTGGGGAAATTGTAAAAATTTAGCAGCAATGTAAAAACGCAGAAAGCCTATTCAATTACCCAATTGTGCGCTGTGGAGGTAAGAATCTCACGTGATTTTTCTCCCACCAAAACATCGTCTTCTATGCGAACTCCGCCAATTTCCCGGTAGTACAATCCGGGTTCCACGGTAACAACCATTCCAGCTTTCAAAATGTAATCTCCAAAACCGAGGCTCGGAGGTTCGTGAATGTCAAGGCCAAGCCCATGCCCTAGGGAGTGAAACATTCCCCGGGGAGGATCGGAAATTTTACTGGACTCATAGCCTTTTTCTTCGAAATGTGCATATACTTTTGCCATCACATCACTCACATTCACGCCACCGCAGAGCATTTCAATCGCCATGTCATGGGCAAATTTTACGGCTTCGTACAGTTTGAATTGTTGCGGGGAAGGTTTCCCCTTGATGAATGTCCGGGAAACATCGGCGTAGTACCCCGAAGATTTCAGATGCGGGAAAAAGTCGATCAGAATAAACTCCCCTGCCCTCAGTGCTCCATGCCCGACGCAGTGCGGATCACAGGCATCAAGCGCACAGGCCACAATCGTATCCTCTGCAATCGCACCCAATTGCTGGCATCTGTTTTCCATAATCGTGCGCAGACGTTCCGAAGTCAAAATTTCTCCGCCGTGAACCAGTTCGCCTTTGGCATTCACAGAGGAATCTCCCAGTATGCCCTCAACTTCGGGGAAAATTTTTGCGACAATGGCAGCGGCAGTGCGAATTTCAGCAATTTCACCGGGCGATTTCAGCAGTCTCTGGGGTAAGATGGGGAGCTCTAAAATATCTATTTTGAATCCGGAGGCTCGCAGTTTGTCCGCCAAGTAAATTGGAAAATTTTGTTTTACCCAAATTTTTTTCAGCTCAAGCTCGCCAAGAAATCGAATTATGACATCACATTCGGTGATTTTATCGGTTTTTATTGAAGCTTTCACGGCATCCCAAGCCACAAGTTTGCTGATTTTCGATTCATTCTTTAGGCGATTAATTTCCAGTGCGCTCGCAAGGGCCGTCGTTTCTCTGCCATCGAAGATGACGGCAATGTCGTCGGGAACATGCGTGCCGATCAAATATCGCAGATCGGAATCCGCCTTCGTGTTCGAAAAAATCAGCAGCGGGGCATCCATAGTCTCCAGGTAAAAGCTGCATTAAAGCGCATTGTTTGCAATGGCAAATGCAATTCTGAGGTTATTATTTTTCTCACTTACACTTGTCGTCCGTAAATAATTTACTGCCACCTCTGGGGCGAGTTGCTATTTTTTTAACGAAGTGCGTACGCCAAAAAAAAAGGAACGGCGTGTGCCGTTCCTTTTTTTGCCAGCTGGCGGGATTAGAAGTTGTATCCGACGCCGATGGAACCTATGTGCCTGGTGAATTTCTTCCCAAATGTTCCCTTCCATGACGCCGTCAGTTCCCAGTGTTCATCGAATTTCCGGCGGATGCCCGCTGAAAACATCGCGTAGTTCTTGGGGGGGTACCGCAGCGT
>JAIRYE010000007.1 GCA_031267915.1 Puniceicoccales bacterium | reverse complement strand
AGCGGCAAGTGTGGTCGCGGCACATCACGGAAGAGCACCGTCTGATCTATGAAATCCGCCAGGACAGCGTGGTCTTCATTGCCTGCCACGGCCACTGCGACGACCACTAGATTTTCTTGTGGCTAAAATTGGGCGGCATTGCGCAGGCAAAACTTCCATTCACAGAAGATGAGATTCGGCACAGGAAATGTGAATAACAGCGCGCCAATGCCGAAAGCGCAACAGGAGATTAGGTTAAACACGAAGAGATATTTTCCTTCTAAATTGCTGAGTTGGGTGGTACTGTCAGTTATTCTGGATATTTGGGAAAAATACTAGTGAAATCTCAAAGATAGCTAAAGCTCACCGCCTATCCCGCATTGGTGATGGGATTTACGCTTAAAATCACAAATTCCAGGGGGTTTTTTCAAGATCACCTCATTTGCCGCATAAACACAGAAATGTTGCCCGGGAATTAGTTTCTCCAGGAAATTTCCAAGCAACTGGAATTGGTGATTAATCTTCCTTGTAATGATTAGTGGTTATTCTTGGCGGAAAGGAGGCCCTCGAGTCGACACCACCGAAGGGCTTTTTACGGGCTTTTGCGGAAAAGGGCCCGCTATTTGAGATGAACCATTTGAAAGCTTCAGTCTGACTATTGAAAATAAATTTTATCCCCAGCGAGCATATCGCCGTGGACGAACGCAAATGGCTATGGAAGCGATTGTGCGTGAGTCAATTGGAGAAATGTAGTACTTCCTAAAATGAAGAGAAAAATTTCCACCACTGCCGGTTTATGTTGCTACTTTCCAAATGGAGATTTTTTCCTTGCAAAATTCTTAAATGCCCTATCCTTGACACCGTTGGAATCGGCTGGGAAAGATATTAAAATAGCGAAAGGTCGATATGAAAATCATAACTTCAGATGGAATAAACGTCAGCAGATTCGAAAAAATTCCAATGCTCGCCAAAAAGCTTATGGAAAGTGAGCCATTGTCTAAAATTGAGAATGCGAAAGATGGCAAAATCACCTGTGGTAGTCGCACTATTAATATCAATAATAGGAGTAATCTTACTAGGGAAGTTCCATTTTTGCTGCGAAACATGAAACAGTATAATTTTCAAGGGAAAATTTACTCTGGCAATGGAAAAATATTCACTGATGATTTTGCAAAAGATCTCTACTGCCTAGCGAAATGGCTGAGTGACATCGGTCAAAGATCAACTGGGAAAACTCCATCCAAAGTAGGTGTTACGGCCATGCAGCTAGAAGATGCCCTGAGGTGGTTACCAGCTATAATGGGTGCTGTGGAAGGACACATTTGCGAAGTCCAGTCGTGTGTTAATGGTATTATTAGAAAACTGCTTTAAATCTTGGAGAAAATTGTGACTAGTTTTTTGGTTTTGAATATTGTTTCAAGTTTGAATTCAAGTTTATACACCCAACCACAATGGCAGTTTGATCAACTTGCTACTGTGAGGTCTAGTGCTTCAGACTGTGGTTCCCGGAGGTTTCGAATTTCGAATAAGCAAGATATCACAACGGATGAACTTTTAGGTCGAAATGTTTTACGGCTGCGAGGAGGAGGGCCAAAAAGAAATGGGCGGAGCATGAATCAACCAAACCAAACCAATGTGCTGCAACAAAATCCAGTGATCAATAATATAATCAACGGTCAATGGGGAACTGTTTTTACCAGCGTAGATGTAGGATTGAACTTGGCTAATAACATAAGTGCAGCCCAAATCGATGATATGTTCTCCTGGGGCGCTGGTTGCAAAAGCCCGACAGATAAAAGAAGTATAAATTGCCGCCAGGCGTATGCTGAAGCAATAGCGGATCTGCTCCAACTGCAAGCCGGCCCTGCCCTTATCAAAAAAATAATAGAAAAGTGCCATGAAAATTCGCATGCCGACCCTCGGGAATTTCCACAAAAAATAACACTTGGAAGACACGACAAGGGGAGTTGCATTGATATAAACCTAGACTTGAGCTATAAAATTCTTCTCCAATCTAAAAATAATGGTCGTCTCGAAAGTGACAGCTGGGTGTTACTTGCTAAAGCTGCCGACAACACGTTGGATTTTATTAAAGTCAAGGTTCCACCGAGTGTAGTCCTTGCCCATGAGTTGGGACATTTTTTATATGCTCTAGAAACACCTGGGCTAACTTCCAATCTTAGTAGCGAAATAATATTTCAACGCATTAATAATCGAGCGCAAAGGGAGTATAGTCAATTGTTTGATGACGTTGTTACTGTTCAAGATCTCGGGAATAAGAACAACTTATTTGTCGATGTCTGGGACCAAGGTACTTACGTGGAAGTATTGAATATTTTGCCGGCAGCACGAATACTAACTCCGGAGAACGTTGTAAATAGATTGAACTATAGCGACGGTATCGTGATCGGAGAGGCGTTTACGACTCTACCGAACGGCAAAAAGCCGAGATTTTATCGTTTGAATAGCAGTGTCGAGATTAATATTACGCCTGGAATTTTATCTCCAAATAATTTTATACGATTTAGCCACTGGTCAGCAGAGAATTTTTATGCTCATTTTAAGCAACTAAAACCTACAACAAAAAATCAATTTGAAAATCAAACTAGTACTTTACTTGGGAAGATCAGGCGCGATGGCGACAATGTTTTTTTTACTGTTGCAGATCTTCCGCAGATTGGCTGAAGAGTAATGAAACAGTGAGATTTCTGAGCATTTATCTGGGGAGATACCCCCAAATATTTGCCGTGTTTTTTATCACTGTCAATTGTCAGAAGCACAAATCTTCCCCTATCAAAAAGATGCAAATCTCCGTTGATGAAAAGCTTTTCCTCTTTCAGCAATTCAGTTGTTACTATATATCTTATCTTTTTGCGGGAATGCCACACACTCTCTAGTCAAAGCGAATTCCTTGGACCAGATACCCTGAAGCGTTGCACCGTATTCTAACCCTGCACTGGAATGCTATCTCTTACAAAAGTTTCAACTTTGCCCATCATATCTAAAAAAAATGGTGGCAGTGATTTGGAAGCACTTCTTGACAAAGGGTTATAGTCCCACTGCAACTGTGTTTTTTCGTCGAACTTAGGATCCTGGTGTTCAATATCTATTAAAAGGCGCCCAAGTACTTTTGATCTGCTTGATGTCATTTCCCGCTGAAATGATTCTTG
>JAIRYE010000015.1 GCA_031267915.1 Puniceicoccales bacterium | reverse complement strand
CAGATTGAAGGATTGGCGCCGCATCTCCACCCGCTATGACCGCTGTGCGCACACCTTCTTCTCCTCCATTTGTGTTGCCTGTATTTTTCTATTCTATTTATGAGTCCTGAGCCTAGGGCATCGTTTTGTAGAGTATTTTTCTGTGAAGTGCTGCATTTTTCCTGCTATGCTGCGACAGACTCTGCGGTATGTCCAAAAATTCTATGGTCAGTGAATACGTCGATGCCAAGCATTCGGATACTTGTTCGAAATTATTTTTCGTCAATTTGAAGGTATGGTTGGGTTGTACGGAAATTTGTCTAATGATGATCGGTATTTCGTTGTCGTATAAATTTTTTAGGAAAATCCTGAAGGAGTTTGTAAATGTGGTAAATTTTATTCTGTAAATGCGGGAGCCGCCTGTTTCAACTTTCTTTACATCTGGCATAAACACATCGCTGCTGTCGAAATACGTGGACTGCACGGCGTCTCCGCGTTCCATGGAAATTATTTTCAAATACGAGGATTTTGATTCCAACAGGTAGGAGAGGAGCAGCTTCAACTGTTCCTTCTGCTGATGTATATCGGATATTTCGGAAAATAGTGGGCGTTCATTTTTTTCGAACGTATTCATGAATCCGAATGAGCAGCTGGGTTCAAATTCCAGACCAAGAGAGTCGCAGGAATCCTTAGCCCACACCAGATAATTTGATATCTCAAAGAATACAGCCACGTGATTCAAAGGTATACTGTAGAGGTTGTCCATAAGCGACAGATTGGCCATTTTTTGCCACGTTTCTCCGATGAATTTTTTGTACTGGTCTACCTCAATCTGCATTTGTTTGCCAGAATTTAAATAGTTGTCTGGCAGCTGGCTGCGTTTGAGAGCTAGTGTCTCGGTTAGCGCGGAAATGTTTTCCCGCTGCGTAATCTTGTTGCTGTAGGCGGCGAAACAGTGCTTTGTAATTAAGAGTAAGCACAGCAGCAGTATTGCCATGGTGACAAAAAACAAAAAATGACGTTTAAAGAAAAGCTTTTTCATTTTACGAAAATATCAGACTGTTCATTTAATAGCATGTCAAATGAAAATGATAGAATATATTTCCTGCCGGGGGACAGGTGAATGTTTTCCACGCTGCTCACCTCTTTCATTTGCTGGAGAGATACGATAAAGTTTTCGATTTTTTCATTGGCTAGTTTTCGGTTTTCATCATCCAAAAGTAATATTTTCACCACAATTTCTACTCTGTTGGCTCCATTTTTATTTTTCCAGTCGGCCCAGGACAGCGATTCTATCCATGCTGTTTGCAGTGTTTCGATTTTGCTTTGCAGTTCGCTGAAAAATTCCATCCACGCCATCTGCGAATACAGCGCCTGCTTGCTGTTTCCTATGAAGGTGTGCAGTTCGATTCGATCTTTGTCCAGACTTTTGTATTTGTCCACATCCACATTTATTTCGAGCAATTTTGCCTTTAGAGCAGCTTTTTTTGTTTCCAAATTAATTGCATCTTTTTTCAGAATTTTCAGGCCCGTGAGCGCAAGTAATGTCACCAGGAATAGGAGCAGCAAATATCCCAAATGCTGCTTCTGAAATTCCACCTGGTTCGAAAAATTTTCAGAGAATAAATTCAGCAGTTTTGTCTGCTTGCTTTTAAGGCAATAGGCTACTCCAACGAATGTGCCTATGTTTGATTTTATGAGATTTCTCCCCTCCTCGGGCATGCTCGCACTGATATTACTTTTCAGAGCTTCGAAAACATCCACAATTTCCACACTTTCTTCGGACTTGAAAAAATCATAGATTTTTCCCCTTGTTCCAGTTAGGTAAAGCTTAGTTGTTGGATCCTGCTTGAAAGTTCTGCAGTAGAAGAGTTCGGATTTTTTAAATTCCTGGCGAAGTTTCTGCGCAAATTGTTTTATGTAGTAGGTCATGAATGCGCGATTTTCGTTTTCTGGATTTTTTAGGAACTCCAATTGCAGTGCTTCTGCCTGCGACAGGGAAATTTTCTGAGACTCTGCTACTGTATTTACCAGATTTAATCCGGTGATTGGCAGCGTTCTAAAGTATTCGATACCATTTCCAATGCATGCCAAATAGGATGATACCTGCCCTATGTGCACAAGCATGGAGTTTGCGGGAGAGTTGGCGCAGTTTACAATTGCCATTGTGTTCAGCAGTATGTCGGGGCATATGTGGGAGAATTGAATTTTATTGGAAATTAAAATGTCGACCAGTTGTTCCGCAAATGCCCTGCGGATCGCAATTCCAAAGGCATGATTCGCCTGTTCTCTGGCCTGGTAAACATCCCAGCACCATTCCTCTGCCCCACCAGGAAATTCATGTTCGCACTCAAATTTGAAGGCTTCCATTGTGCTCTTCTCGGGTAATTCGGGAATTTTTAAATGCCTTATGAAAACTTCCCCGTTTGGAGGAACGACCAGGGTTATTTTTTTTCGAATTTTTTTGGGAATTTGCTTCAGGGTTTTGGAAAAGGCTTGCAGCCATTCTTCGGTGTTATTTTGATCAAGGTTAATCTGCAGGTCGTATTTCCAGACATTCAAAAGCATTCCATCGGAATCGATTTCGACCAAAAGAATCGATTCAAGTCCACACCTCATAGTAATACTATTAACCATGTTCACGGGATTCTAGGAAAGTTGTTTGATTTTGCAAGACATCAGTTGCCACAACTTCACAGCTCGGCATCCTCTTGTACTGGGAATTTGAACGAAATTTATGCGAACTGTAAACTTGTGATTTAGCATGGCAAAATTTACTCGTCATTGCGTTTCCCCGCTGAAATTAGCCGTTCCGAGAGCAGGAACATGATTGCAATGAGTGTCAGATGTCGACTGATGTCTATTTTCGCCGTTAATCCGTCTCCTATGGATGTTTCGGCTAAAATAAATGCGTATAAGGCGGGGATTATGACGCACAGGATAGATTTCGTGCGCCGAACAATGGGATGAAAATTTGGCAAAATTACCGAATCAGTCGAAGAATCGAATAAAATTTTAAATTTGCCGATACTTTTCCTTGCTCCGTAAAAAAGAAGTAGTGCTGTAGAAGCCGGTGCTACCAGCGCAAGTATTAAAAATTTTCCGTCACCAAATATCATACCTATGGAATTTTATGGAAAAAAGTATTTTGCAAGAATATTTCCGCCAGGAAGCACACCAAACTTGCTATGACTAGATATCTATTGTATCTGATGACATCCGACAGCGTCATTAGCATTGGTTCCGCATAGGCTGCTATCAGCAGCAGAATTTCCATTTGTCTTAGGCATAGCAGGAAATCAAATTTTGGAGCGGAGGGCTTTCCGATAATTTTTTTGAGCAGCGCTATGCTTGGGACTGAAATGGATGATTTTTTAACAAGTTTACTGCGGAAAATTTGCAGCAATGGAAGAGTTAGCACCAGCCAGAACGCATTGGGATATAGGACGATTACTTTCATTTCATTTTGATGTTAGCAGCTGATTGTCCATGGGCAGCTAGATTTTGCAATAAAAATTTCCCATGTGGCGAGTTAAAGATTGCTTTTTTAAGTCCTGGGCAAAGGATCACCTTCCGTGAAAATTATAGTTTCGAAAGTTTCAGGCTTTTGCAGTGGAGTAAGGCGGACATTGAAATTAGTTTGGGACGCTCTTGAAAGGTGTTCCGGAAGAGTATACGTGGACGGAGAAACCGTTCACAACAGGCTGGTGATGCAGGCTCTGGAAGATGCGAATGTAAAATTATTTCGCGACTCTGATCAGAGGTGCATTGTTCCCAACGACTGCATTGTGACTCGTGCCCATGGGATACCAGAAAGTAGATATTCGCAACTGAAAGGTTGCTTCAAAAATGTTACCGATGGGACATGTTCACACGTTGCCGGAGTGTTGCAGCTGATAAAACATGTCTCCGGTGAAGCCCGTGATGTGGTGATTGTGGGCAATTCTGAGCATCCGGAGGTGATTACACTGGTAGACGCCGCAAGGGGCGGAAAATGTTTCGTGATAAATTCCGCGGAGCAGGTGAAATCTCTGCCGCATGATTTGACTAGAGTTTTGCTAATTGCCCAGTCAACTATTGATGGGGAACTCTTTGCCGATGTTGCCAAAGCAATCGGCGAAAAGTATTCGGATGCGGAAGTAAAAAATACGATTTGCGGGTCATCTCGAGTCAGGCAGAGGGCAATTCTGGATTTGGCTAGAGAAGGAGTGGAAGCGATTATTGTCGTTGGAGGAAAGCATTCAAGCAATACCACTGTGCTCGTGAAAGTTGCCCGAAGAACTGGATTGCCAGTATTTCACATTGAAGTAGCAGCAGAATTGCCGCTGAATGAGTTGGAAAAATTTTGTTCCATTGGAGTGGCTACCGGAGCTTCCACGAGCGAAGAGATGGTGCGGGAAGTGGTCGATTCCCTCAGGGAAAAGTGTGTGGGCAAAAGAATTCCAAACGCTTAAAATTCCGCCGAATAACAGAGATCAATCCTTGACCAGCAATTGATCCAGTGCGCTTAGGGCGTATATTGCTGCGGTTTCAGCCCGCAGAATGTTGCGAGCAAGTTTGCATTCGCTGAAGTGGTTCGCCGCTAGAAAATTATATTCGAATGCGGAAAAATCTCCCTCGGGGCCTATGGCAACGCAAATATTTTTAGCGGTGGAATGCTGGCTGACTACATTTTTCAGCGTCCGGGCATCTTCACTCAACCCTCCAAAAATTTTTAGATCAAAATTTTTCAAATCTATTGCTTCAAGTGTTTCGCAGTAAGAAATTTTGGGGAGAAATGGATTGCCGGACTGTTTGCATGCTCCGATGGCAAGCGCTTCCCAGCGCATAAGCTTAGCCGCGATTTTGCTTTTCAATTTGCATTCACTATTTTGTGCTTCGAAAAACACAATTTCGCAGGTCCCGATGGCAGTTGCTTCGGGGACTATGTGGTCATTGTTTGCATTTGTTAGAGCGGCCTGGAGTAGCGCCAGAGAATGCGCAGGTCGCTCAAATTTTGTGACGCTGTCAATTTTTACTCGGGCACATTTTTTTTCCGATGCCATCAATTTTCCCCTGGCGACGATTCCTTCCCCGTTTAACATGGTGACGCTTTCGCCGGTGCGTGTGCGCATAACATTGCACAGATGATGGCTTTCTTCCATGGAAAGTTCCACAACTTCAGAGGTGATTTCTCCCCTGTGAAAACACTTTTGCATAAATATTTTGTTTGCCAAGTTTGTGTGAAATACTTACTTCCCTGCAACGATTTATGAGTAAGAAATTATGAATGGCGGCGATGACGACGGTGGAAATAAGGCATTCATGCCGACTAATTTAGAAGGTGAAGCTTTGCTGTTGCCAGATAGAACATGGCTGCGGCTGCAGATTTTGGGCAGGAGTTTGTTATTTGCTGTGCCGCTGATAATTGTGCTGCTGCTGCTGTTTTTCTTTTGGCGGCTTCACGACAGTCACCGCAGTGCAAATATGCAAAAGGCCTACGGGCAGCTTGCAACCAGAGAGGGGAGGATAAATTTTATCGCAAAATACGAAAAATATAGACTGGCTGGTTTTGCGGCACTGCTGCTGGGAGATGATTATCTGGCGAGTGGAGACTACAAATTGGCGCAACTGGAGTACGAAAGGGCTGCGAAAATTTTAAAATCGACCATTGCGCTGCCGCGTGCAGAAATTGGTCGTGCAATGGCGAACTACGGACTGGGAAATTTTGAGGAGGCCGAAAAAATTCTGAATCTTGTTATTCGCAGTGGCGACTGTGACAAAATTTACAGGGGAAAGGCAGCCTGTGTGTTGGTCGGAATGCTGAAAGATCGCAGAGATTTAGAAAATTTAGATCAATTTTTGGAAAATATTTCCACATTTAATTTGAGTCCAAAATCAGTGGAATTAATTCGGAGCATGGCTCACAGGAATGACGTTGGCAAGTGACGCAATTAATTTTTCTCTTGTAAAGATTTTGCGATTCAATTGCTTCGTTGGCACTGGACGGGCGCGATAGCCAAGTGGTAAGGCCGAGGTCTGCAAAACCTCTATCCATCGGTTCGATTCCGATTCGCGCCTCCAGCTTTGGTCATTTGCATTTTTGTGGCCTCCAGCGTATTTTGCATCAGCATGGCAATTGTCATTGGTCCGACGCCTCCGGGGACCGGTGTTATGGCGCTGCAGATGTCCTTCAGATCTTCGAAATCCATGTCTCCGAATATTTTATATTTTTTCGATGGGTCGTCGCTGCTTTCCCGATTTATTCCGACGTCAATGGCAACGGCTCCAGGTTTTACCATGTCTCTTCTAAGGAAAAATTTCCGACCAATGGCTACGACTATGATGTCCGCAAGTTGGGTGATTGCTTTTAAATTCTCAGTTGCGGAGTGGCACAGCGTTACTGTGGCATTCAGATCGGGTGATTTTTGTGACAGCAGTAGCGACAGCGGCCTGCCAACGATATTGCCCCTGCCGATCACGGCAACGTGTTTCCCGAAAAGGTTGATTCCATACTCGCGCAGAAGCGTGTAAATTCCAAGTGGCGTACAGGGGATGAAACCATCTCTGGACCCTCTCACCAGCTTTGCGATACTGACACTGCAGAAACCATCGACGTCTTTTTCGGGGGATATGCTATTGAAGACAATGTTTTGCATGAATTCATCCGGCAGTGGCGACTGCACTATGATTCCGTTGATGGATCTATCCACATTCAGCGTGCCAATACTTTGTAAAATTACTTCCAGCGGAGTTTCGGATGGAAATTTTACGAGCTCTAGGCCGATGCCGATGCTTTTGGCTGCAAGCAGTTTATTTTTGATATAAATTTCAGATGCCGGATCGTTGCCGACAAAAACGATGGCCAGCTTGGGAGTAATTTTCAGCTGAGCAATTTCGCTTGCGATTTTTTGTAAAATTTTTTTCGCAACCGCTGCTCCATCTAAAATTACCGCCATAGAAGAGGAAAAGGTAGAAATTCTCCGCATGAATTCAACAATAAATGCGGCGCAAACGCTTCCTCTTCCGAATAAATCAGCCAAAAGCTCAGCGTCCGATTGAAAATCTTGGAGTAAAAGAGTAAAACTGGGGCTGCGAAATTATTTTTTACCTGAGTTTCACACTACTCGATGCCAAATTCTGTCTTAAATTTTCCGATTGAAGACCTGGTCCCGGCAAGCAGAAGAATGTCGTTCTCCACCAGCTCCATGTTCGATTTTATGTCACTAATTTTTCCATTGCGCCGTTGTATTCCGACAACGTTTAACCCATGTTTTTGCCGCATATGAAGAGTCGATAGCAGGCATCCGACGAAATTTTTATCCACTCCGATGCAGAAATTTAGTATGCCGAACTGGGAGTTGTCACCTATGAGCGGGCCGTCGGATTCGGCGAGCAGAATGACTTTCGCGCTCTCTATTTGAGATTTAGTTCCGATGAGAATTATGCGATCCCCAGGGAAAAATTGAGTGTCCGGACCAAGTCGATAGGTTGAAAGGCCTCCGCGGGAGATTGCTATGATAGTTGTTCCGGTCAGTTCCCTGAGGTGCAGCTCCGACAGTTGCATTCCGGCAATCTTATGGTTTGGTTTTACTGAAATTTCATGAATTTCCATGGGCCAAGGATTTTTTTCTGCAGCCTTGGCGAGAACTGATTTTCTGTGGATCTGTTCCTGGGTTTCGATTTTATTGTTGAAGCTTTCAATGAAAGCGAGCTCAAGCTTGTTATTCAGCTTCAGAAGCTGTTTCCACTGTGATATTGCCACGATCACCGCCATTGTGCCAAACAGAATTATTGGAACGCTGCTTGGTAGATACCTGGAGGCGATTCCCAGAAAAATTCCGCTAAACAGAAACAGTGCGGCACTGGCCAAAATTGCCTTCATAGCTTCAAACAATCGAATGCTCAGCAACTCCTTCTGCGTTCGTTTATTGAAAACACTTTTGGTGAGATTTATGAATATCGCCTGTATGTTTTGCACAAATCCTATCAGAAATGGTATGCAAATTAGGAAAGCCGTTGTCCAGATGCACATCTGCAGAATATTTGAGCTGATATCCAGCGTCCTTGCTGCCGAGAGCTGCTCGCCGTACGCTTTGCTGACGAAGGAAAGACCTCTTCCTAAAAATTTTAGCGTCGCTGCCAGTATGCTCCCAAATTCCCCTCGCTTTGTCAGAGCCGCCAGCCAGGAAACCGAAACCAATGTTCCGCTCAGCAAAAAAAACCAAAGGATAGCCAGCAGCAGCTGCCGCATGGTTAGCTTGATGAAATCATTTTTGGAAATATTTTCCTTTATTTCTGCGAGCAGATTGTGATATATTTTCCCCACTTCCCCCAGAAATTTCGGACATTTGGAGCTCAAAAATTGAAATATGTTGTCAACTTTGTTGCCGAAAACTGCGCAGATGAGAATAGTTCCAAGAGCGACGCCGACGGTTACCGACATGAAATCTTTGTGCAGGACTCCCAGCGAATTTCCAAGAGCGGCAATGACAAAGCTAAATTCCCCGATTTGCGCCTTTGCAAAGGCTGCCTTGAACGCCGTTTCAGCTTTTTTCCCGACCAGAAATAGTGACACTGTCCCAATGAATGTTTGCCCCACAAAGGTTAGAATTGACAGAATGACGATCCAGGGAAGAAAATGAAAGATCGCTCTGGCGTCTATCATCATGCCGATTGACGTGAAGAAAACGGCATTGAAGACGTCGCGCAGTGGCTCCGTAGTTTTGTCCACCTGCTCCGCTATGTTCGTTTGCGAAAGAATCGATCCGGCAAGAAACGCTCCCAGTGCAACTGAAAATTCGAAGTAGTGAGCGAGGAAACATATTGCCATGGTAAGACCAATGACGGTGACTGCCAATACCTCGGAGGAGGAGGATCGCAGGAGCGCACGAACAAAAAGTGGAGCTGTCAATTTGCCTATGCAAAATACCATGACAACGAATACACCGATTATGAATGCACTTTTTTTGATTTCAAGTAGATCCAATTTGCCGCTTCCGGCGATGCTGGATAGTATCACCAGGAAAATGATCGCCAGTATGTCTTCCAGTATGAGACAGCCGATGGCACACTGAGCGTGCTCGGTGTTTAGAGCGCCCTTGGCCTTCAGCAGCGGAATGGTTATCATTGTTGAACTCATGACGAGCATGGATCCGAGGAATAGCCCATTCAGCCAATTCCAGCCGAGCAGAGGAGCGATCATCATTCCCAGGGCGATCATGCCGATTGTTTGCAGAGTTAGCCAGAACGCAGACGGAGCAAAAATTCTTTTCAATTTCCCCAGGTCGAATTCGAGCCCTATGTAAAACATTAGAAAAATTACCCCCAGCTCCCGCAGCTGCTCTATGGATTCTATGCCGCAGATCCAATTGGCAAAGTGCGGCCCTATCAGGAATCCGCCGATTAGATAGCCAAACAGAAGCGGAAGCTTTAGATAGTAAAAAAGCAGAGCAAACATTCCGCTGACAGCGCACACGATTGACAAATCTTGAAGCAGTGTAACACCAGTATTCATTGTGAAAAATTCTGTTAAGCCAACATCATCCTTTCCGCAACACAATTTATAGGAGATTTAAAATTTGCTCAAGCAAAAACTTTTCTTGCAAATCCGAAATAAAGTGGCAGTGTGCAGAACAGTGTTGCCCGGATGGCGGAATTGGCAGACGCGTCGGACTCAAAATCCGATTCTCGCGAGGGAGTGTGGGTTCGAGACCCTCTCCGGGTACCAAAATTGCAGAGAGAAAAAATTCTATGAACACGGAAAATGAAAAAATATGCGCAAATCCCGTGGGCTGTGGGGCGTGGGTGATATCGCGAGATTTTTCAATAATCATGCTGAGCTCGCTGATCGTTCTCGGAGCGTCGCACATTAGGGTTCCGTTCTACCCAGTTCCATTTACAATGCAGACATTTGCTGTTGTGGCTGTGAGCATATTCGCCGGTCGCAGGCGAGCGCTGTGGAGCCTGCTGCTGTTTGTGTCAATGTGGGGAATGTTTTTTACGACTGGTGGTTACATCCTGGGATTTTTCGCTGTCCCGTTTATCATTGGTAACGGCGCCAGCAAGCTCGGCAATTTGCATCTGCTCTGTAGAATTTTTTGCTCCCATTTGCTGATTCTTGCCACCGGAACAGCGGTACTGGCATATTTTATAGGGTTAACAGCGGCATTCACCTGTGGATTTCTGTTTTTCATACCATCTGGAATTTTCAAGGGCTTGCTGGTGTTCGCACTGGTTCGTGCAGCTGGGAAATTCACAAAATAATTTTTTACTTTGCAGGGAGAGATGACAGAGTGGCCTATTGTGCAGCACTGGAAATGCTGTGTGCTGGCAACGGCACCGAGGGTTCGAATCCCTCTCTCTCCGCCATCGGGAAACACTTGGCTTGGAGTGCCTACTTCGCAGGAAAAGATAAAATGGAAAAAGCGTCGAGGTTTTAATTTGAAAATTTCACCGGTTCAGTTTTTATGAGTCCCATGAGAGATTTTTTTTCGCAAAAAATTTTACTGGGAAATTTCGCCACCTGGATTCTCGTAATTTTGGTGGTGGTATTGCTGTCCTATGTGATCGAAAGGTGCCTATTTTTGCACAGTGGAAAGATAAAGCCTCAGCAATTTCTGAATGGCGTAGTTTCTCTTCTCCAGAGCGGAAGATACAATGAGGCTTTAACGGTGTGCGAAAGCTCTCCCGGAGTTGCTGCGCTGGTGGTGAAAACTGCCCTCGTTTTTCGGAAGAAGTCACGTAGCGAGCTGTTTCACGCAGTGAATGAGGTGGCGCTGCTGGAAATTCCGCTGCTGGAGCGCAGGTTGAATTCCATTAGACTGATTGCTAAAATTGCTCCAATGATGAGTTTTCTTGGAGTTTTGCAAATTTTGGCAAAAACGCTGAGCGGCATAGGCCATGCAAGTACGTATTTTTCAGCGAGTGTCGTCATTTCTTTTATGCAGCAGGCGGTTATGCTGGTGGCATTTGGGCTGGTTATAAATATTCTTGGCACGCTGGCATATAATTTTTTGTGCGGAAGGGTCAGACGATTAATCCATGACATGGAGTGGAGCTGCAACGAAATTCTCAATTACATTGCCACGGCAAGTGATAAAAATAGATCCGAAAATGCAGAAGCCTTTTAATTTTTCTGGAAGCCTTCGTCTGCTGGAACCGGACACGCACATTGAACTATTTGACGTGCTGAATTTTTTGCTTCTGATTTGCGTTTTTTCTCTGCTCAATTCCAGATTTATTTTGTTTCCTGGCGTCGGAATTTCACTGCAAGCAGCTGAGACCATCGAGGCCAGAGAAACGATGGGAGTCGTGACCGTTCAATCGGAAAAATTCATAGTATTCAATGGAAATATTTTTTCCCTGGATACTCTTGCCCAGGGAATGAAAAAATATTTGGGTGAAAAACATGTTGAAAATTCGCATGGCAATGTGCTTCTGGTGCGTGCTGATAGGTCACTGCCAGTGGATGTCCTGGTAAAAGTTTGCAAAATCACCAAGAATGTCGGCTATTCCGCGGTGCAAATCGCTGCGCACCCACTCAGCAGCGAAACGAAAAAATAGGAGATCCGATTTGTCTGGGTTGTAATTAATTTTCGAACAACTTGCAAACAAATCTTGACAAGTGGCGGGATTGGTTTTTGTTTCTCACATATTAGAAGGATATGTCACTGAAAATTAGACTGCAGAGGCGAGGGAACAAGCATCGTCCGGTATATAAAATTGTCGTTGCCGAGAGTACGAGTCGCCGCGATGGAAGATTTGTGGAGGCCATAGGGAATTACGATCCCAATGCCAGGGGGAGCGCTCCGGAGCTTGCGCTGATGCTTGACCGCGCTGACTATTGGCTTGGAATAGGTGCTCAGCCAACTGACACAGTGAAATCATTGATTAGGAAAGCGCGTCTATCGCTGACTCCAGCCCGATAGGCCGCTTGGAAGTTATGTTGAAATTTGATTGCCTGTCTCTGTTCCCGGAAATGCTGGAAGGATTTGTATCCTGCAGCATCATTGGGCGTGCCATGCAAAATGGGTTGGTGGAAATTCACTCCCATAATTTGCGCGACTGGACGACGGATAGGCGGCATGTGGCGGATGACAGTCCATTTGGCGGCGGCAGCGGTATGGTGATGAGGCCTGAGCCGATTTTCAGTGCCATTGGCGAGCTTCAAAATACCAGTTCGAAGGTGATATTTTTATGTCCGGACGGGGAGATTTTAACGACGCAATTGGCAGAAGATTTGTCAAGGGAAGAGCATCTAATATTGCTATCCGGGCACTACGAAGGCGTCGATGAGCGAGTCCGCGACACATTGATTGACAGGGAAATTTCCATAGGGGATTATGTTTTGACCAATGGAACGCTGCCTTCCGCCGTTCTAATTGACGCAATTGTGAGGCAAATACCGGGAGTTTTGGGCGACGAAAATTCGCTGACTCAGGACAGTTTTAGCGGCGGATTGCTCTCATTTCCGCAGTATACACGACCGGCGAAGTTCCGCGGAATGTCGGTGCCGGATGTCCTCCTCTCCGGAAATCATGGAAAAATTGCCCAATGGCGCCAGGAGCAAAGGTTGCTGCGAACCAAAAAACGTAGGCCGGATTTAATGAAACTGAGGGAGCTAGAATGAACCAAGAGATAGAAAAAATTGTTAGTGGAAGCCAGATCAGAAGTGATCGGGATGTTTTCAAGGTCGGCGATGCGGTTAGTGTGCACACAATAGTTAGGGAAGGCGAGAAGGAAAGGATTCAGATTTTCTCCGGGATTGTTATTGCGCGCCGCGGATCTGGCATCAATGCGATGTTCACTGTTAGAAAAATTTCGTTTGGCGAAGGAGTGGAGCGAATTTTTAATCTGAACTCTCCATTTATTTCAAAGATTACAGTTGATCGACCCAGCAAGGTTTTGCGTTCGAAGCTTTATTACATGCGCGACCGCGAGGGAAAGAGCGCCATGCAGGTAAAAGATCCAAAGTGATCAGAGCAAGTTTTTGTGATGTCTGGCGTTAGAGTGAGATTTGCCCCGAGTCCAACTGGATTTTTTCACATAGGAAGCGCCCGCACGGCGCTGTTTAATTGGCTCTACGCCAAGCATACGGGCGGAAAGTTCATTCTGAGGATTGAGGATACCGATGATGAGCGCAATGGACAGGAATTTTTGAATGTGCTCCTCCATGGGTTGCATTGGCTGGGGCTCGACTGGGATGAAGGTCCGGAAGTGGGTGGCGACTGTGGCCCGTACTTCCAAAGCCAGCGCTCTGATATTTACAGAGAGCATGTGGAAATTTTGAAAGCCAAGGGCCGGGCCTATGAAAAGGATGGGGCGATTTATTTTAAAGTTTCCGAAGAAACTCAGGTAATACACGATCTGATTCGCGGTGATGTGGCCAGGAAAGAGGAGGGAGATTTCGTAATTGTTCGCTCCAGCGGCAAACCGGTTTTTCACCTGGTAAATGTTGTTGATGACATGCTAATGCGCATTACACATGTTATTCGTGGCGAGGACCATCTCTCAAATACGAGCAAACATACGGAGCTGTTCGATGCTTTTGGAGCATCGCCGCCGCTTTTTGCGCACATTCCATTGATTTTGAAATCCCAGGGTGCTGGGAAAATGAGCAAGCGCGACACGGGTGCGCTGGTGGAGGATTATGAAAAAAATCACTTCGCTGCCGCCGCCATTCGCAACTATCTGTGTTTGCTCGGATGGTCCCCAAAAGATGACCGAGAGATTCTGCCAATTGAAGAAATCATCGACATTTTTGATATCGGAGATGTCAACAAAAACAATGCCCGCTTTGACGAAAAAAAAATGGCATTTTTCAACACCGCATATTTGCGGGCACTGCCATTCGATGATTTTCACAGACGAGCGTTGCCGGTCCTTGCGAAGAGCGGGCTCAGCATCAGCAATGCTGATCCCCGGTATGTTTCCGATGTGCTGAAATTGTGCCAGGAAAAGGTGCGTTCGCTGGCGGAATTGCCGCATTTCGTTGAGTATTTTTTCCGGAAGCAAGTGACCTATAGCGGGGAAGATTTGGCGAAGTTGCAGAAAAAATGTGATGT
>JAIRYE010000003.1 GCA_031267915.1 Puniceicoccales bacterium | reverse complement strand
GGGAATACCCAGAATTGAAAGATTCTGATCTTGAAAGTTTGGGAAAAAAAGCCGGTGCGCTAAAAATTTCCGAAGACTCCCTGGGAAATTCTTCCGAAGAAGAAAGAAAAACGCCGCCGAACAGTGCGCAAATTTTGAAAGAAAGCGAGACAAACGGACTGAAAAACCAGAGTTCGAACGTATTAGACAGCTCGGAAAGTTTCAGCCTAAACGTATTGGAAGATACCCCAAGGGCGGTGCGTGCCGGAGGTGAGTCGAACAGCCCAGCGAATTCATCATCAAACGGTCCGGAGAGGACAAGCAATCCGATATCACCGGTGTCCAGCGACGGTGAAAAGGTGGAGGATTTTTAATTCCTGCGAACTGAAGATTGCTGGTAACTACTACCGGTGCTCGGAGTCGTCCGTCTAGGGTGGTGTTGTGCCCCAATCTTTCCTGCGTGCCCAGGGTTGCCGTTTTTTTGAAGTGTTCCTGGCTGATACTCGGTCGGAGGAGTGGTGTTAGCGGTGTTTGCCACCTGCTGCTGCGATGACCTCAGCTTGGAAATGGGGAAATTGGCGCCGCTTTTCATCTCAGGAAAGATCGTGAATAGCAGAGCTAAAGCATCGATATTGACTTTTAGAGGAATGTCCATGCGGTGTTTTCTCGTTGGAGTGGAGGTGCCAGCTGCGGGGTATTGGCTGATTTCCGTTGCCAATTCAAAAGAATAGAAAGAATCTGGTGGAGGAAACACAAAAATAGCATTGACAACTGAAAAAACTGTGGTTTCTTGCGCAACTGTTGATTTGCGGCGGGGAAAATTAGTTCGCCTGGGCCCGGGATGAGATAACTTTATCCGGGGGTATATGTGAGTGCCAGCGATTTTATTTCTTCCTGCGTCTGTCGATTTCCGAGTAGAAATGATAATTTGTGAGCGCCTGCTAAAAAAAATTCCCCATCTTTGCGAGGAAAGTTTTAATTTTGTTTGTCATTTAGTATTGACCAGCCGCCATTTTGAAATGGCAAAACACATTGCCAAATAGGGTTTTACCCTATTCCGACCTAAAAGCCAAAATGTGTGATTCTACTGTTATCAATTGAGTGGTAAGCTGACTTGATTATTTACCAGTGGTGCGTTTTTACTGTTGCAAAACTCGAATTTTTTAGTAAAATCGCACGCTGTGTCTAACAGGATATTTGATAAAGGACAACAGCATGCTAGTAATGTATATAGCACATCCAGCAGGAAAATAGGTAGCTGCGAGAGTACAGAAGAAAAAATCGATTCAAAATTTTGCTATAAATATGGGTCAAAAAAACTAGCCTCAAGGAATGACAAGGTCGACACACCGACGGCCGCAAATTGCGATAATTTAATTGAGAAGTTGATAGAAATTTCGGGGAAAAATACGAGTTTGGAAAATGTCAAATCAAACATGAGCGCAACTTTCAAAGTTCTAGAGGACATTAGAAAATACGCCATAGATAATCCAGAAAACAGCAATGAACTTTGTAAGCTAAAAAATTCGGTGAATGCTTTTATTGTGACTCAGACTATACCGATTAATAAGGAAGGGAACCTTTGTTCAATCGGGGAGCATGATTATTATGAAGGACAAGCCCTAGAAATAGATAAAATTTGCGTGCAGATAAACTTGGATGCCGAAGCAACTATTATGACTTTGGATGCCGTCATAGATAAGCAAACCGGCTTGACACAAGGTAAAAAATTGGGAACAGGAATCTTCAATACAGTATTCAAATCCGCCACAAGCTCGGGGGCTAATGTAGCGATGAAACCATGTGACCAGTACCAAGCCAAAGAAGACTTAAACAAGTATTGTGATTTTCGTGCAACTACTCTAGGAATTATTGGCAGTATAACTGGAATATACAGGCGTAATTTGGCAACCCACAAAGTACAGGAATTGATTCAAGCAGCCGGAGGGCCACATGTGACGGCTAAAATTTCCGCCGCAACGATTAGCGTAGACGATAGTTTCCTACCTTGCATCGCCATGGAATTTCTGGAGGGCAAAACTATCGAAGAAACTCTCGCTGGCGGTACAAATATTGAACTTACCAATGAATTCATCCGCCACGAAATATGGATGCAAATTTTGGATTTTCTAACTGGGCAAATTGACCGGCATAATGGCAATGTTATGTTATGCAAAGGCTATCCAGTTGGGATAGATCACGATATGTCGTTCTCAATGACTGCAGATTCGGATATCAATAGTTTATTGGAAAATTACTGCGTGCCGCCGGTGATAGACACAGAAATGTACACATTTATAAAAGGTCTTGACTTAAATAAATTAGAAGATACCTATAGGTCATGTGGGCTCACTGGATCTGAGGTTAGTAGCGCTATTAAACGGGCAATGTTGTTGAAAAATATAATAAAAAAGGATGGCGGTAGAATTTCGCCCTCCGGTGTTTTTCTCATAAACAAAGACGCGTGGGTGGACACTGTCAAAAAGCATAGTAGTATTTTTACAGAGAAAAATTTTTATGCACAAAAACATACTCATGTTCCTAAATTCGAAACAAAATAAAATAAAAAAAACTATTTATTATGAATAAAATACATTCCAAATCCACTCGGGGCGATACGTATTCCCCAACGGAGTTGAATATTAATCACACTGACAACGCTCAGCCTTCCAAGTACAAGCTGGCGAATTTCAATACCCTTAGTAAGTTCGCCAGCGAGCTTGACATAGAGATTCCGGATCGTCTGCTAAAAAAACACCAACTTTATGACAAGCATTACTTTTTCACTTCCAATGAGGAATTCAATGTTTCTCTCGCCAGAGCTGAATTCACCGATTTAAGTATGGCCCCCATATTGGCATTTGGGCAAAGTGGCTACGGTTTCAACAGTGGCATATTTAGCATATTCTACGCGGACGATGCTTTTACCTACCACTTCGAGATTCCATTTGGTGGAGCGTTTACGGATAACGCAAATGGTGCGAAACGCATAACAGCTGCGTTTTTTGCATTGAACAACTTTATACAAAACAATACCTTGCCCAAAGGCGGTAGGACGGTGGTTGCCATTGCAGATGGCCTGGAAAATGGAAGCCCAAAGTTTGCGAACGTCGATAGAAGCTCCGGAGAGGTCGTTGAAATAGACAATTTGTCGTTCTATTAGGCTCAGCTTTTATAATCTTCACCGTCGCCGCAGACAGGGGGCAAGTAACAGTCAGTTGCGGAACCATTGACAGCAGTTTTGACATAGTGAATGGGGTGTCCCGACATCCCATGGGGAGGTAAATGAGAGCGGTCTCGTGGGGTCAGGAGGAAGACGGGTGACCGGCTGTAAATAGAGTACAAACAAACTCCTGAAAAACTTCAAATAGAGAATGCAAAAACGTCTCATTTTATTCCATGGGGGAAAATTTTATTGTCCCCAGAAGTTCTTCTGCCTGCACACACCCACCTTCGGATGCCCTTTGGAGCCAAGTGATGGCTTCTGCTTTATCTTTTTTGACTCCTTTCCCTGTTAGGTACATGCGCCCGACATTGTACATGGCCAAAGCATCTCCTCCTGCCGCTGCCTTTATAAACCACTCAAAGGCAGTTGAAAAATCTTGGGCGACATATTCCCCAAGTTGATACATGGCTCCAATATCACACATCGCAAAGGCATGCCCCTGATCCGCTGCTTTCATGAACCAATGAAAAGCTTCCCTAGGGTCCTGTTTGACGCAGTCTTTCTTTTCCCCCCTTAAATATCTTAGTCCCAACGCGTGTTGCGCATCGGCAAGTCCAGACTCCGCCGCTCTTCTCTCGAGTTCATAGGCCTTTTTATAATTCCTTTTTACACAGTGCCCATACCTGTACATTTCGCCAAGATTATACATTGCCGCAACGCTGCCACCTTCAATAGCCTTGCTAGTCCATTCAAGTGCTTTTTCGTCATCTTTCTTTATTCCTTTTCCCTTTTCGTAGCAGTAGCCGACGTAGGCTTGAGCATTCATATCCCCAAATTCGGCGGATTTCAGAAGCCATTCAAAAGCTTGTTCGTCATCATGTAAATCTTTAAAAGCACATCCTAAACCATACAACGATTCTCCAGATCCAAATTCCACAGCTTTGGTATGCCATTTTATCGCTTTCTCCAAATCTCTCTCAACATATTCTCCGTTTTCATACATAATAGCAATGTTATGCAACGAATTAGGAAAATTTTGTGCTGCGGCTTTCATCCACCACTCATATGCCTGCTTCCAATCCTTTTCTACAATTTTCCCATGAAAATAATGGTATCCGAGGCTATCCTGTGCTTCCGCATCGCCTGCCTCGGCCGCTAATTTATAAAGCTCTATCGCCCCTTCTAAATTTTTTTCAATTCCTTGGCCTTCTTCCAACATTCTTGCCACCATGGTGCAGGACGGAAGATCAGGTTTTTCCATAGCCGATGCAAAATATTGCAACGCTTCGTTATAATTCTGGTCGACCAATACACCATTATAGTAACAGAATCCCAGTTCACGTAGGGCGAACACAAAGCCCGCATCGGCACTCTTTTGCAACCACTCCAACGCTTTCTCAGTATCTGTTTTCGTAATTTCCAATCTATAATCCCCATTGAAAATTTTATATAGGCAAAACATTGAGGGAGGAAATCCTCTTTCAGCGGCAAATGTCATCCATTCCAAGGCCAAATCATCATTATAGGGAATATCCTCGTTTCCTTTTAGGTAAAATAAAGAAACTATATATGCCGCATCTAAATCACCAGTTTCCGCAGCTTCTGTGAGTTTATCAATATCGGCCTGGGTAATATCATCACTCCAATTTTCAGCTTTTTCTTTTAGTTCTTCCATTGCGCATGAATTTTTATCTACCTTATAGCATAGCAAATTAGCCACACAATCCCTTTGGTCACAATCTTCTTTTGCGAAACCCTCAGAGCTACAGTTGGCGTGATAGAACATCACCACACTGGACAGAGTAAGCAGGGAACATACCAATTTGCTGATTTTTTTCATGAAAAAGTGGCAGCAGCTTTATCTATTTTATAAAGCCACTCAACCTTTTTTCTGTTTTTTAAAAAAGCTTTATCTATCAAACTTTGCAGCTTTATCCTTTAATCCGGCATTACTGCCATCGCATCGTAGCAGTATTTTTATCACAACATTTTCATTTTTAGCTGCCAGCAACAAAGGTCGATATCCCCGCCACCGCTCGGGCTAAGTTCGCTCAGAGGCAGGCCCTGCGGGCGGAAAGCTCTAGGAAAATTACAGCGATCGCGGAGGAGAAAACTAAGAATATTGGCAGGCAGGGACAACAGGCGAGACTAAAGGAACTTATGGACGATCCAAATCTTGGTTCGGCGGACAGGGGGTGGCTAAAGCAGGAGGCTAATGCTATGGCAAGGGACAAAGAAAGTAGGCCAACGTTGCGCGTTCCGCCGAGAAAAGAATTGGCGCACAGAAGAGGTTTTGAAGCTGCCAAAGGGTATGACTCTAAGCATTCCAATTTGCAAGATAAAGTATTGCATAAAATACAGCACAAAATTGACAAAAATGGACAACTCAATAAAGACCAGGGTAAAAAATGACCTACAAACCGACCGAAAAAGAAATACTAGCGGTGTTAAATTCTGGCATAGATGCTCGCATGAGATATTTTGTGCACAAGGTTGCCTCTCAGGAACACCTGCGGCTGACATACGATGCGGAGGGAAATTTATTTGCTGGATATGATGCAGATGGAGTAGAATGTGTAGTCGCGTGGCCATTCGAAGTATATGGACAAATTTTTTTGGACGAAAGCCAAAATAAGCAGTTTTTAAAAGCAATGAGCATACACAAATTTCTTGGCGAATATGTTGATGAACTATTTGGAAACGGCATTTCCATGTTCATATTTCCCAATAAAACTCTGCAAGGTGCGCTATTGCCAGCTGATGTCTTTCGCGACATGATGGAGGATGAGCTAGCAAAGTACGGGGACTGCGATTGGAAAGATTTTTAGAGCAGAAGAAGCAAAAAAATATAAGAGTAAATTTGAAAATGTGTTTCAGAAAGGGGAGCCAAAATGAAGGCAGAATATAGGGAACAGCTTAATAAAACGTATTGGTTTTTCAAAAATTACAAAAATATAGATGACGATAATTTGCATAAATCCACCAGAGATCCTGGGGGAATTTCCAATCATTATCCTTCGCTCCCAGGAAAGAGCGAGTGTCGAAGGGTGCTTTGTTATAAATTTTTTGCACGTCAAGACAACCCTTTTGGGCAAAAGGGAATTTTTCACCTCCGGCGCTGGCGCTTCGCAGAATTAGCGTATGCCTTTTCCACTTGCCGAAATTTCCGCACGTCGATGGGTATTCTTCGCATGCCTTTTCGCACAATTTTTCGCTGTCCAAACTGCGTTCCTCCGGGCTTTCTGCCATGACGCCGTCGATTATTAGACTCACGTTGAAGTCCGCCAGCGACCGCAGCCACTGGAACGTGTCCTTGCGCGTTGCAATAATTTTCTCCCTGCTCCGGAAGATTTTCGAATTTCTCCGTGCGGAGTAGTGGCAAGCGTAGGTCCCGTCCTGCTGAACGCCTGCGAAAATGTCGGGCTTGGTGTCATTTCCCCAAGCTTTTTCCAGCTTTCCCAGCCGTTTACACATACTTCGCAGAC
>JAIRYE010000002.1 GCA_031267915.1 Puniceicoccales bacterium | reverse complement strand
GAAAAAAATGGGCAATTTGACAAAAGAAGACACATACTAGAAGATTTGAGAAAATTACTGGAATGAAAAAGCAATGGTTACATATGGCATCACCACCAGGACGTAGGTAGAATGCAGCTGGACAAAATTTTTCAGGAGTTCAAAAGCATTTCAAGGGTGAAATTTTAATAAAAATGCATTTTTGCTGTCAATATCCAGCAATTTGCAAATCATGTCGTTGACACAAGCAATTTTTCAGCCCACTATGCAGGTGTTTTGGCTTTTAAATTCTATGAGCAATAGCTTAAAGTCATTTTTCCGATCGTACTCTGCGTCTCCAATATTCAGTGGTAGTGACGATATTTGTTTAGTTCAGAAATCGGAAGGCAAAAATCTAGCAGATTCGGTTATAAAACAGGTAGAACAGGGGAATTTTACTGAGACAGAACTGAGAAGCATTCAAAAAGTTGTCGGATCCAAGATGTTGAAGCAATACGGAGCTGAAGATGACAATTTGCAAAATTTTGATATGTTTTCCACTTGGCAGCCAACGTGCAAAGATCTGGAGGGGAATATGGAGTTACACAAAGCAGATGGCAACTGCATGTTCTACGCTCTGTACGAGGCATGCAGGAAAGATGAAAATTTCGGAATAAGTGGAGTTGGTACTAGAAAAAATCCAAAAGCGACTGTGCACAATTTGCGCCGCCACATAGTCGATGCTCAGCTTGGAGAACTCAAGGCAAAGTGTAACGAGGGAGGTGAAAAAATCGATTGCAATCTGCTCCTCAATGTAGTGCAAAGAGTGGCTGCCAAGAACGAGCTTCTATCTTCCTCAGAGGCCAGGCCGGCTGGAGCAATTTTCGCGGATGAGAATCACAAAATACTAAAAGACATATGCAATAGTTATAATGCAGTGCACAAAGTTTCTCTAAAAGACACCTGCAAAGAAGATCAAAGCTTAATAACCATGGCAATGAATGTGATTTTAACAAATCGAGATAATGGGTTCATGGATGCGACAAATTTGAAATACGTAGCTCAGATACTCCGGCGTCCAATTTTGCTGATAAATGCTGATCCAACAAATGTTCCATATGAGGTCAGGGGTAAATTTACAAGTAATGAATACTACGCATCCGGAACCATAACGGGATACACTTTGTATCAAGTGAACGGCAAATCTGGGATCTATGATGCTGACTACCAGGACACCAGGCAACCCGGAGAAAAATTTTGGAAAAACAAGAAGACGATCGTCATAGCAAAGGGCTCAGTGCATTTTTTCGGAGAGCCGTCTTTTGCTGAAAATGGTTTGCGCAAAGCCATAGCCTGGGGAAATAATGGAGTTCCCAGCATGGAGGAGGTAACGAGTATCAACGATCTTGCTGCCAAGCCGAGAAGCGAAATATCGAAAAACAAAAATGAAACATTTAGTAGCAATAGATTGAGTGGTGCAAAGGGGAGCATACATTCATCAGGAAAAACCAAAAGTAATGCCACAACTTTAACAGATTTCGATTTTATCTTCTCCAAAAAGCAAAAAACAAAGGATTCAATTTTCGGAGAACTCAGGGAAAAATTAAATGCCTGCCACAACAAATTCCTGTCCTCCCTAGAGGCATGGCAGGCCACTGCCGAGCGTGAAAATCTGAATCATATCGTAAACTGGGCTCGTTACATGCTGGGCACTATGAAATTTGAACATGATTTTGTGGCACAGCTTGTCTGTGATCGCCTGGGGATGATTATGTTTGGTTTCGACGATGAAAATGCAGATTTAATCAAGGGAACATTGGACTATCAGCCGTCCTGCATATGGGATTTTGGGGAAAATCGTACATTTCCTACCCTTGGCAATGAAAATGAAGGAGAGTGGAAAGAATTTGGCAGACCAAAATCTCCTGGGCCACAACCAGAAAAATCAGAGATAGAATTCACGCCAAGTTCCACGTTTAAAGGGAATCCCTTTAGTTTTTTAAGAGATCACGCTCTAGATAAAGATGGGAAGCAGTATGGAGATTATTATGTGATGCCTGATGGGAATAAAACGACGAGTCTGCCGGAAAGGCTTAGGCAGTATTTGCTGCTAAACTCTGGATACAAACCTTTTGCTGACGTGAGCAACTCTATAGAAAAAAAACTGGAAGAAAAATCGGAGAAAAGTGCATTTAACACTGAGCAATTAGAGCGAATAAAAATTGCAGTTGAAAAAATACTTTCACAGAAATTTGGTCTGAAACTTGACAAAGATACACGTTTAGGCCTGCTACCTCCCGCAATCATGTTTCTCATTGGTATTCAATTTGGGCAGCAAAGAGGTGGCTCTTCCAATCCGTTCACTATGGCGGCAAAAAGGTATTTTGCTCTCCGATGCGGTGGAAAGTTGAAAAACTACTTTTGGCCTGCAGGAACCCAACTAGAAAACACAAATGACATACTTCAGGACGCTTTTGGCCCATTGATTAATTTGACGCATGGAAAGTACAATAAAGCCGTAGCCGAACAATTTGAAACTGCGGTGCGCTTTTACTATGTCTACAACCAGGAAATTTTATCGCGGATAAGTTTTCCCGGCAACAATAGGAAAGCGATGTGTGTTAAAAAAATATTTCGGCTAGAGTCGCCGGAGGTGTACACAAACGACAAATTATTAAAATCAGCTGCTTTGATTTCCGCTTCCCTGGGAAATCCAGTGAGAAGTTTGGACAAAAAGCCTGCCGATTGGCAAAAAACAAGACGCTTTATATCGCTATATGAAAATGTTCCCCATTTTCATATTTGGGCAAACTACATGTCAAATATAGACTATCCAAATAGCCGCAGGGTGGTTTTGGAAAAATTTATTGACGAAAAGAAGTCCAAGAGCAACAAAACAATAGATTTGAATTATTCCACTGGGAGTGGATGTCCTTTTTTCAAGGATCATCAGCAGGAAATACTGTTACTCTCAAAAGGATTGAAATCGGAGGTTGTGGGAATGTTGGCCTATGCTGAAAATCCTAAACGGTGCTTTATAGTATCTGACAAAATAGCATCACAAAAGATTCCGGGCTTGATCGAAGTAGCTACAGAAATCACAGGGGGAAACAACAAAGAAATACAAAAAGCAATAAACAGCGCGAAAAAATTTTGCGGAAAAAATAAGCGATTTTCACCGGAGAATTTTAAAACGGTATACACATACGAATGAAACAAAAGGAAAACCATGAAAACAACCATAAATTTGTCTCTGACAAAAGATGAATCAAACAACTGTTCAATCAATATCAATCTTGGAGGACCATTTGTATTGTCAGTGGATGACAGCTGGGCACACTTTCACGAAGAGCTGGCGGAAGGCACGTGCAGCGTTAGCATGGAAGACAATGCCAGTGTGCACAGCGTGCTTCGCAGGCACAATTTGACACAATTAACCAGGAAAGATAATCCGGAAATATTCGGTGTGCTGCGTAGGGTCTACCTGGAAGGAAATGAAAAAGGATTCAATGATAAAAAACTAAAATCGAGGTGCATAACTACTAAAGGTGACGGCTTCATTTGCAAAGAAAGGGATATAAAAATAACCAAAGACAAAAATGTATCAGCGCTGCTTAGAGATTCTGAGTTTCTGCGAATAACTGGTAAATGCGCCTCCCTTTGAACAAAGCACAGAGTGGCATTTAGGGGTTATATGGCATTAATTTCAAAATCCTCCCGAAAAGCCTGACATTTTCTAACATTTTTCCATCCTGGAACTTTGGCGAATTTCCAATCCTGGGCCTTCGTGCCCAGGAAAGAACGGGTGTCGAAGGATGCTTTTTATAAATTTTTCGCACCCCTAGGTGCCCTATCGACATTTTTGTAGGGGATGTGAATTTTTCGCCTCCGGCGCCTCACAGAATTAGCGTATGCCTTTTCCACTTGCCGAAATTTCCGCACGTCGATGGGTATTCTTCGCATGCTTTTTCATATAATTTTTCACTGTCCAAACTGCGTTCCTCCGGGCTTTCTGCCATGACGCCGTCGACTGTTAGACTCACGTTGAAGTCCGCCAGCGACCGCAGCCACTGGAACGTGTCCTTGCGCGTTGCAATAATTTTCTCCCTGCTCCGGAAGATTTTCGAATTTCCCCATGCGGAGTAGTGGCAAGCGTAGGTCCCGTCCTGCTGAACGCCTGCGAAAATGTCGGGCTTGGTGTCATTTCCCCAAGCTTTTTCCAGCTTTCCCAGCCGTTTACACATACTTCGCAGAC
>JAIRYE010000019.1 GCA_031267915.1 Puniceicoccales bacterium | reverse complement strand
CCGAACGAGAAAAAGAAGGAAATTCAACCGGAAATGACACTGGGGAATATATTCCGGGAGTACATGGATCGCTACTCCAAACCAAATAAGAAGTCATGGATGTACGATGAAAGGGAAATGTTGCCTGTATTTTTCTATTCTATTTATGAGTCCTGAGCCTAGTGGCGTCTGTGTGTAGTCGGTTATTTTCGTACTTTGAAAGTGGCTGCACCAGGTGATTGACGTTGGACTTGCCGATGGATAGTATGACAACCTTGTAGTCCACCGATATGCCGCCTTTACTGCACCGAAAAATTCTCACCACACCAAATTTTTCGTTTTCGAGGCAATTCCATTAGTGTAAATTTTCCCGAGCGAAACACTAATATTCGGCACCATTGTGTGAATTTTTACCACTGACGCTGTGCTGTGACGACGATCCTAGTGCCCTCCCATTCTTGCAGGCACCAATGCCTGCCAATGGTTAAGAGTATGGTAGAGCAAAATTGGATGTGCCGTCCGAATTATTTCGGGTATCTGGTGATTTTGAAGGAAGGATCCAGTTGCGTCATACCCTTCAATGGCATTGCCAATTTCATTAAATACAATTACAGGGCGTTGATACGCGATAGCTGCAAGTGCAGCATCGATATTTGTTCCAAATTGTCCGTTCACATTTGTTATGGTGTTTACATGTGTTAGAAGCAAATCATTCATATTTACAATATTAAGAGGCGCTTGAGAAGATGAACTGCTACTCGAGGAACTGCTGGAAGATGTTTTTGACGATTTAGAGGAAAAAACACTTTTGCTGGATGGATTTCCATATACTCCTTGCCCTAAATTGATGAATAAAGCCAAGGGGATATTGCTTCCGCCGGTCTGGGCTGATTGAACTAATCTATTTCGAACCGCTCTTTGCCGTCTGGTTGTTTCACTTAAAAAATTATGAGATAAGGCAGATAGCGGCACATTATTAACCTGAAGGCTGATGGCATGGAAAAGGCAATTGCCATCGCCGCGTGTTCCTATTATATTATAGCTGCCGATTGCTGCACCAGTTTGTGTGTGAAGAAAAACCCTACCGACAATATCTCCGTGACCACCAGGATTGGTACAATGCGGTGTCATTCGGTGCTTCACCATCATTAGCCGCGAAGTATTAGGTGAAATGGAACTGATAAAAGAACTGGATGGCGAGCTGCTAGATGAACTGGAATTGTCCGACGATAGCCTAGGTAACCGCTCGGGATCTATGCCGAAACTCTGCAATAGGGCAACAATCAAAAGGTCCCGTATTTTTCGTTGCTGATTATTTTCTGGCGCCCAACGGCCTGGTTCTATGCCATTTTTTCGCAATTGTGCTTTTTCTTCCTCTGAAAGATTTACCTTTTGTATGGAGTGGAAAGGGAGGTGTGACCAGCGAACGGGAGCCTGGGTGTGATTATCACAAATAGTAAATTGCTTTTCTAGCGTTGCATCTACATGAAAAATTTGCGGTCTGCGTAGGTCATTTGTCGGCAATGATTGAATGCTGGAAAGTGCCAATAATTCTCCCAAAATTTGACCATCCCCTGCAGCTACCATGTTCCCAGATGATGATCCTGACAATAGATACGGATCTGTGGGCAAAATGTTGAGCAAATCAGCAAAATTACCGTCGTTCCACCCATATATTATGTCGACATAGACTTTTCGTAGATCTAGCAAGGCCGAATTCTTTGTTTTTTTATACAACTCTGCCAAAATCTTTGGAACGAGGTATAAATTATTAGCTAAATCAGAATCTGATGGAAAATTTAATTCTGATATAAGGCCTAATTCGTCAAGAATTGTGTGACAAAATTCTGCGGCCAATTCAAGTGCCTTTTTTGCCATAGGATACATCATCAGGTTATAGAGTGGTTGCAGGCGTGTATCTAAATCGTTTGAAATAGATGGGTCTGTTCCCAGCACAACATTTTGCACACCATGTCCCGATTCATGAAACAGAACGTTAGTAGCGGGGTGAAAAACTTCGACGAACTCAAAATGTGGAGATGTTAGTGTGCTATCAACGGTTTGGACAATGTATGGATAATGAATGCTGGGATTAAGTATTTCCGGCAGCCTAAGGTGGATGTACAGCCTACCGTCATCTAGACGCCCCGACTCTGAATTTCCTGTGGTATTTGAAAATTGAATTAAAATTCCCCTGGGTTCCCCATGAATAATTTCACCTAAACGGGCCAAACCACTGGATGTATTACACAAATCCCAAAAAGAATTAGCAAAATAATTGGCTTGTTCGGGAGTAAGGCCATCGAAGGAAAATTTGAGGCGTTTTGTGGCGGGAATGTTGTGGCCCTGCAAAAATAAATAACACTTTTCTATTAGATTAAAACTTTCAAGGGATGGTGGAAGATCAAGTGCATTTGTGCTACTTTTATATGCATTTGTTGTATTCATACTCACACCAAATTGTTAGTCCATATAAAGACCGAGCAATCATACAGGCCTATAGTCCACTTAATCGGCAAAGCCGGCCTAATATTATGGAAAACAGAACAGCCACTGTCAACGTAAATTCCCCTTCAACGGCTTTTAACCAGGAAATACCACTGACATAGAAACGCATCCAAGCCTTGTGGGAGCAAAAAACACACCGTGGGAACTATATACCCTGCCTTTATTTCCCAGAAAATCTTTAAATGAAATAAAGGCTAAGGCCTCTTAGCTAATTCTTGAAAAAGTCGGTGGTGAATTTCCTCTAATCCCTCTTTTAAGACGGAATCTTGTGCCTTGAATTCCCATGAAATTCTCTTCATTAGCTCAGCCCAGTCGGCGGCTTCTTTTGGTTTGCAGGGAAAAACTTGACCATCAACGGTCTCCAAAAAAAATTTGGCAACAGCATTTCGATAGTGAAAATACTCGGGAATTCGAGTGCCATCCGCTCGCCATCCGCAGCAAACCAATCCTCCAATCAAAAAAATAAGCCGAATGGGGTCGTCTTTGGCCAATTCATAGATTTCCACAGACCCTTTATTTTTCTCTACTTCACCGGCACAAGCCCGAAAAAACTCCAGTACGTCCTGGCTTACAGAAATCCTTATGTAATCCGCTGAAATGAAAGGATCGGGAGCGCTAGCGCCAGAAACCTGCCTGGTGTTTATGGCTTTTTTAAAAGGATTCCAAATTTTCAACCGATTAATGAAATCACAAAAACTTCCACTTCCAGGTGACGATGTATCCTTAGATTTAGCCTTCAAATTCATTACTTCAGGTTCCGTAACCTTGTGAGAGGGTAATGATGTCGATTGTTCGGTGGAGATAAGTGCATCCATAATACTCCCTGAGTATCACTCTTTGCTTGCGAAGTCAATGCAAAAAAATCCCACGCTGAGAGTAGTATCACAACCTTTGCCAATGGAATCTTGTAAAACTTTTCATTTCTTTGCGCCATGAAACATTGTGTGTTCGCAACTATTTTGAAACTTAATGGTGGCAAATAATTGCCCACTGTCACCGCGTTACCACGGCTTATTTTTTCATTTTTTACGTGCGCAACAGGTTTTTTCTTTGACGGTATCTCCCCGTGTCAATTCTAAATTAGGGGAAAATGGCGGAATTTCGCAAATTTGAAAAGCTGTTCTGAAATTTACGTAGCAAAAAAAGCTCAGGGAAATTTTCACATGGTCACCAGTCACGCAGCACACTCAGCTTGAGCCACAGTGGAAAAATTTAGCACGTGTGAAAACTACGCCGCCGCCGTTGCACATTTCTAAGGCTGGGTTGCTGCGAGAAGTCAGGATGTTTTTCTGGAAAAATTTTCTTTTCCAATGAAATATTCACTGATGCAGGTGATTTTCAGTGCCCCCCCCGCAGCATGGGCAACTAGCTTGGGAACAGGGCTAAGCGGCATAGCCATCACCCTGTCGCTGCAGGTAATTGGCCTGCTTCAACGCAAAGTAGGGAACAATAAAGCCAGTTCCCGCGCCGGGACGCCGCCTGTTGCTGCTGAATGTAAAGGCACAGCGGCTTGGGAGCACCAGCTATTTTCCACGGCTGCGAGATTTCCCCCTTTTTCCTTTATCTGAGGTCGGGCTGCTGTCCGAATTGCTTGATTCGGACGTACTCTGGGAAGAGGAATCCGAACCTCTGCCTTTGTGTTTTAACTTTTTGATTTTCACGTTCCTTTTGTGCAGGTCTTGCTTCTTTATTTTTTCATAAGAGTCCGGGGCTGTGTTTTTGTTGCGTGCTTTCAATTGCTGTCTCAGCCGCTTAATTTCCCTATCCTTGGCTGCGAGTTCATTAATAAGCGTCGCATTTTCCTGCAAAACTCTCAAGTCATGAGAATAAACTTTCCCGTATATTGCCTCTATGTCACTTATATTATTCATAATATTTTCCTCCTTTATTTTCATGCATTCGTAATCATTTTGCAAATTGTTATCATTTAAGCCATCAACGTCCGTCTGGGACATCAGATGCCCGTACTTGAAAAATCCTATTCGATTTACCAATTTCTTTTCCTCGACAGTCCAGTTGTTGAATGCTGTGCCCCCTTTATTAAACAAAACTCTCATCTGATTTATGAGAGTGGTTCGTTCGTCATCTTTTGCATTGGAAACCGCAGTCCTAGCTGCCGTTTTGTCGTCATCATCTATGGTCCAATTGTTATTTTGGTAATTGTTTTGCATGGCATTTAGAACTACATCCATTGCCTTTACCACCGTACCCAGGAAGATGTGTGCACAGCAGAGAGGCGTGCCGTTGATGAAATTGACTGGCACAGTAGCATCGCAAACTACGGCTGGGACACCCCAGGTCGACAAAATTGTATTTGTGAAATTCTGCACTTCCCAGCGAACCAGCGCCAATTCATAGGTCTTCAGATAGCCCACATTGGGATCGGTTTTCTTGTACTTGAAAATGCGAGCGCCGTAGTCACTGATGCGGGCAGCCATGTTGCCCTCGTTTGCCACCTGCATTTCTATGCCCATTTTGAATTTAGGGACAGCACTCCTGGTCACGATAAACCCGGAATCGATCATTGGATGTGCCGGAAGCTCCCTTGGAGTCATTCTGCCGCCACCTCTTCTACGGCCAGCACCGGCATTGTGGGTATTTGCTACGATAACTTCACCATTGTACCCCAACGACTCCGGAACCTTTTCCATACTTCGGATGATACGATTTTGAAGAATGCGAGAGTCGTCTAGCATGCGGCAGGATTGATCATGCGATTTGTCCAAAATCTTGCAAAACGATGAAACGAAGCGAATGGATCTGATTTTCCCCTCATTGCTGTCTGCATTCATGACGTTCTTAAACCCAACATCTGTGCAGGGAGAAAGATACCACAAACCGAGTTCATTCAGCGTCGCTACAACGTTCCCTTGGTGGGTTAAAATGTAATTTCGCAGTGCCTGTGCCATAGCAAAACGGCGACCAGCGAATGTCAAGAGGCAACCAAAGTCAAGAAATTTCCTCCAGAAATCACTCCTATTTTTGAAATTTACAAAATATTAGCAGTCGCCGAACTTGCAAATCTGAAAAGGTACTTGTGGCTGAGTTCGAAAATTTACGAAATTTCCCTGCAAGTGATATTAGAAGTGACATTAGATAAGAAAAAAACCTGGAAAAATATCGCTATTCTGTTCCAGTTACATAGAAAATTTTCTCCGGCTAACAAAATCTACCAACTGGCCGCCAGTGATTAACTTTCCCGGATGACAATTGCCAACGAAAGTCAGGGAAGCGATTACCGCTGCATATCTTTAAATTTACACTTTCCTCATGCGAATCTATTTGTGGCGCATAATTTCCCTTGTTTTTTTAAGCTGAGCGTGTACTGTGCGGCTGTGAGTGATTCAACATCCTATTATAATTGCAATTTTTCCTTCCACGAATCCCAAAGTAACACCATTCCGCCTCTTAGTGAAAAACAAGGCGATGAAAAAATCTCTGGCTCAGAATGCTTTATCGAATTTGGACGGATTAGGGTAGGACTTCCATCCACGACATCTACATGTCAGCTCAATATTTGTGTGAGTATTAATCAAGCTCCTCTGGTTTCACATTCTTCAGCCGTAGCTAGTTCGCAAGGAGGCCTGAAAGTCGCAGCTCAGTTGAACAGAGGGGAATCAATGGAAGATTTTAGTGAAATTGAAAAGCTAAGTACCGAAGGGAGTGGAGAGAGTAAAAAATTATCAAGTACCCATCGAAGCGACGGCAATTGCATGTTTTATGCACTCTGGGAGGCCGGGCTCGATGCAGACACGGCAGCTACACTGCGAAAAAGTATTTTTGAGGAAAAAAATAAAACTTTGAGGGAAAAATGTGCGAATATTGAGCAGAAAATTAAAAATGACATTAATCAAAGGCGGCAAGAGGTCGAGAATTGCATCAAAAAAATAATACAAAGTGGTGTTAAAATTACTGATAAGGATGGAAATTCAGAAAATAAATACACAAAAGATTCATTCAAAGGCTTAAAAACGAAAAATATAGATGCTGCGCTGAAGTACATTCAAGACAACAACATAGATACGGTTACAAGCGCAGATGCAGATATAAAAGGCATTAAGAATGTAGATTTGAAGCAAATACTGACAGCCTTGGGCCTGGGGAAAACCAAATTTTTCGATCAATTGGGCGAAGGAAAATCTAATTTTGCACAAGATGGGCATAGTAACACAATCAGAAATTTGTGCAACGGTCTAATAGATTTGAACCAGGCGAAGTGCAGTGAAAATCAAGTGGATATAAACTATGATACTCTCTTTCAGGCAGTTGACGAGGCATTTCCGACGACTTCAATCGGAGGTGCAATAAATGTAATTGACGTTCTCAGGGGCTCCAAAAATTTGGATAAGATCAAAGCGGTATGTGAACCGACGAAATTGGCCAATCGAAACGGGAAAGTTTCTCCCATTATCCAAGGATTGCTCATGGAAGTGTTAAGTGTCGCATCGATAAGAATAAAAAACTCCTATGTGGAAGCCGAAAATTTAGCACTGGTAGCTAAGCTCATAGATAGGCCAATTTTGCTGCTGAATGCGGATGCTGCGACAAGAGACATCGATGGAAATGCAGTTGAATGCTCGCTGTACGAAGCAAACGGATCGACCACACAGTGCAAAATTGATGCGGATGGGAAGATATTTAATGACACTGTCCAGGTGAATCTGGAAAATAATACATTGGTCATTGCTAAAACAGCCGTTCACTTTTTTGGTCCTCCATCGTTTAAGGGCTATGGAAGACAATTAAAGGTCGGAGAGAAATGCATAACCGGCTTTTCCAGTGGAGCTTTTAAATTTGAGGATGATTCCAAGCTATCCAACGGCGGAAGTGAAGGTACAGTCGCTGCAATAACTACAATGTCGAATGGTGATATCAGTGATGTTGTAGAGAGGCTCAAAGAAAACCACATTCACTATTTTTCAACGAGAGGAGACAGTGTGTGGCGTCTCATTCACACCAGCAAAAATAATGACGTAATCCGAGCGTTGGCGATGACGCACATGGCGTTTGCGCTGCCCAATAGTGTAAATTTTGATTTTCTAGAGCAAAGGGAATGTAAGACGTTGGGCACAGTCCCCGATCCAGCTCGCCGCCTGGAATGTGATGCGTGTATTTCAGTTTCAGCCGACAAAAGCGGCTCTACAACATCTGAAAACGTAGGCAAAACTACGGGAAAGAAAAGAGGCAGAAAGTCGAAATCGAAGAATGCCGCGCCAGAGTTGCTTACGGGAGCCGAGAACATTGTAGCCGCTGATATCACCAAAAGGGGTGCCGTGATTTTTGCAGAAATGCAGCAGAAAAAAATAGCTGAAAAAAGTATTGATGATAATCTCCCCTTCCGCTTAGACAATTATGGAAGCGGACTTGCACACAGAGACTGGGGGCTTCAGAAGTCGAAAAATGAGAAAGGGAATGGAAGGAAAAAAAGTTCGATCCAATCAGAGTCATTCTCCAATGTCGACGACATCCATGGCGGAAAAATGGAAGAAGATATAGTTTCGAGATCGGTGATCGGAGTTGGATACCAGGGCTACGGTGGTGTCGCAATCAGAAATTGGAGTGATTTGCACGTTCTGAGTGGTATGTCGAAAGGCAAAGCTCTCGCCACTGTGAGCATAGGCGAAGCAAAGGAGTACGCACGCAGCGAATTTCTAGAAGCTAGCGGAAAAGAACTGGATGAGGGAAAAATTAGGAATGAAATCGATAATTTGAAAGAGAAAGTAGCTGCCCTGTTTCCCTCACTAGTAGAGAAGAGCAAGCAGCTGGTAAGTGAGGTATTTACGGTGTTCACCATGAGCCACCTATTTACTAAGAATATTGTTGCAAAATTTTTGCCGGTAGTACAGACTCTATGCGAAATTTTGGAGGTCAACATGGATACTATGAAAAAAGTTGGACTTAGTCCTGAGGACTACGAAGCTCTCTATGGGCCGTCTCTACTAAAACAAGAATTAGTCTTTTATAAAGGAGAATCGCTGTTCTATAAAATAAAAAGCGGAGACTTTAAAAAGAGTGGACTAACTAAAGAAGAGAAGGAGTTGCTGGGAAACTATGAAAAACAACTGGCAGAGAGACACGTTTCAAGTGAATTCGAAAGTCAGTCCAGTTCCGATGAAGGCAGTCCAGGGTGGAGAAAAAAACCAAGGGGACGCAGGCCTGCTTCCCAGCAGAAGCAAAGAGCACGAGCTTCATCTGGCGAGAAAATCGTTTATGAGGCGAGGCAAACTCGCGCAACCCAGCGAAAGGGTGATAATAAGAAAAATTTCATATTGGTAACCTAGGCGTTTAATTTTGTCACGCAGTTGTATTATTGGTTTCAATATTCCGGGGATTACATCCCGTGGGCACTTAAAGAGGAAGTGCTGGAAAATTTTTACGGAAAGAGCTTTGAATTTTTTAAGAGACTCTGTGAATTGGAGCTCAATATTTCTTTCACAGATTTTGGTTTTTCTTTAGTGACTTTATTTAAGATGCGCTGTGAAAAGTCATTTACGCTCGAGGAATGTATTGGAGAATTTGACTTTCCAGCAGGGGAGTTTGCGTTCGAAGAGGAGCTTGATTTATTTTTATTCAAGATGGTATCGAGATCCATTATTGTTCCGATGAGATCTGTATCTACATATGTGGAACATCCGGGGACAATCTTTTCCATTTTGTCTACAAGATCATCAATGGACGGAACGGCCGTGAATGGCTGTGTGTGGTCTTCGGTTTTTAGGGACAGCTTATTTGGGAAGTCGTACACGATACTTTTTAGCTTTTGCGATGGCCCAGGAAGCCTTCTATCTCCCTTGTAGTTTCTCCACCACAACCATCTATTAGGAGCGCTCCCAGCAAGGGATTTTTCCTGACCATGCCAAGGGTCATTCGTATGTTTCGTAATAAAATGGGATCTGTGCTCCCTTTGGAGGGAATTTTATGCGCCATTTGATATTTACTATCAGTGGTAAATTCAATATGGGGAATTCCTGTAGGCCGAAATTTTTCAATGAAATCCTTGGCATAAAACATATTCAAAATTTTATAGCAATTGTTCCCAAATGTATTCCACCACGCAAGGTCATTTCCCCCCATCTTCTCAATTAGCCCGACAGTCTTAGAGGCCTCTACGGGAGAACTGTTTACCGCATTTTTTGAGTTAATTTCATCTAGAAGATTCAAACGCCCCATCCTCTCAATTGTTTGAGATTGCTTATCGATTATTTCATCTTTTCGGGAGACTACGCCCAGTGCTCTGTCCCTCTGCTTCTCCAGCGAAGAATTTGAATTAGACAAAGCGGCCATCACTTTGTTGTTGCTGTTCACATTCTCCTTTCTGGTCATTTTAAGTAAATCCAGATTCTTCTCATCGATTTCCCTCTCCTTCTCCTCGAGCTTCTCCGCATTCTTTTTGAGCTCCTCATTCAGCTTTGCATGGATGCCTTTGGCTTGTTCGGTAACTTTTTCCAGCTTTTCAAAGAATGTGCTCACATCTGCAATGGGAGTGATATTCTTCGGGAGAGTTGCTGCATCTTCCACTCCCATTTCCACGAAATCACCTATGAGCGCCGGCAACTTTTCATTTGCTTTTTTGAGAATTTCCTGCTGCTTCTCCTGCAGATCCTCGATTTCCTTCCTCTTTTTCTCGATTTCCTCCTGCGCATTATCTCTTTCCTTCCGCAGATCCTCAATTTCATCCTTCAGCTTGTCGAAGTATTCCTCCGCATCTTCTGACTCGGGCTGGGTCCATTTAAAAACTCCAAAAACTCCCTTTATTTTTCCCCACAAGCTTTTGTTTTTCTCTGCCAACTTCCCGATTTCCTTTTCCTTCTCTCCGAGTTTAGTTTTCAGTTTGTCTAAATCTTCTTCGCTTTTCTTCTTCACTTCCTCCAGCTCGGCTTTGGAGCCATTGGCGGCTTTTAGTTGCTGAGTAAGGGTTTTGCACTTTTCAAAAAGCTTATTAATCCTCTCCTGTGTTACACCAAGATTTTTATTTTCGCTTTCTAGCTGTTGTGATGCCTGAGTAGCTTTAGTCGAGAGATTAGATTTCAAAACACTAGAAGCTGGACTGAAAATCGGAGAATTTTGACTAACTGTTAAAGAATGAGTGTTAAATTCCGCACCATTGGAAAACGTGGAACTGGTCAATTTTTCAATTGCGCTATTCTCCTCAATCACAGTATGTGACATTCCATCCTTTGTTTAGTTTAATCAAAAATCACTTAGTTTAATTTTCATTTAGGAAAGCATCGATCTCGTCAAGATTTACCTTTCTTTCAGTTGGCAAAATGAGATTTTTGTCAGCTTCTTCCAGTTCGTCCGCATAGGCCTTTACTAGTTCCTCCAGCTGTCTGATTTCATCCTCCTTCATCTTATCCATTTCCCCCTGCAGCCGGTCGTTTTTTAGCCTCAAGTTCTCGTCGTTTACGCTCCCCGTCGGACTGTTTACAGGCGCCGCCTGCACCTGCGACACCGTCGC
>JAIRYE010000001.1 GCA_031267915.1 Puniceicoccales bacterium | reverse complement strand
ACCACCGGAGAATTGCCCTTTTCGCTCCAATTGCTGGCATCTCTGCGTGAAACTTCCAAGCTGCTGACCACGCACTATTCCACACGGATTGAGGGCAACGGGTTGGACGCGGAGCAGGTGAAGCAGGTGATCATGTCAAATTCCCGCTTTGCTGGCCGAAGGTGGGATGAAAAGGAGGTGCTGAGTTACTACCGGGCACTGGGGTATGTGGAGCAACTCGTGCACGAAGATGCTGCCATTTGCGAGCGAAAAATCCAAACCATTGCCATGCTGGTAAACTCCAGCAAGTCGCAGCCGAAGCCCTACCGGGAAGGTCAGAATGTCATCCGAAATAGCGAAACAAACGGCATCGTTTACATGCCACCGCAGGCGACAGACGTGCTCCCGCTGATGGCAAATTTGGTCGCATGGATCTGCAGGAACATTGCATCGAAACCACTTCCCATTCCCATAGTTGCAGGACTAGCACACTATCAATTTGCCACCATTCATCCCTACTTCGATGGCAACGGTCGCACGGCACGGCTGCTGGCTTCCTGGATATTGCAAAAGACGGGATACGGGCTGAAAGGCATCTACTCCTTCGAAGAATACTACGCAAAAAATTTTCTCGCATATTACCGGGCCCTGAACGTTTCCGGAAACCACAACTACTACGATGGTCGAGCCGACGCTGACGTTACTCCATTTTTGGAATATTTTGCAAGGGCATGGCAGTTGCATTTCAATCTGTCGAAGCCCAGGCAAAGAAAGAAATCAGCTGCAATGCCGTTAAAGGAGGGATTTCTCTGAAAATTTTATTGCCGGAACAGAGGCAAGTGCTGGCGCTCTTTCAAAAGCAGGAAATTGCGACAGCTGGAGATATTGCAAGGGAGTTACGCGTCAGCGACCGCCAGGCACGCGCCTATTGCAAACGCTGGACAGAGAGCGGATTTCTGGTCATCGCTGATCAATCGAAGCGCCTGCGGCGATACGCCATCAATGGAAATTTTGGCCATTCAATTTATATTTTCATTTTTTAGCAAATTAGTAGGTCCGCTTAAAACATTGCGGTGGAAGTTTGTTCCTGCGAAAATTTTGATATTAGGCGAGGATGAAAATCTTGTGAGAATTTCATCCTAAAACAGCAGCGGTTCCATGTGTTTACAAACATGTTTACAAACATGTTTATTGGGTTGATAATCAGCACTTGCTCTAATAGATACTATATCTATGATAGGCTTGTAAAATTTGAGCACAAATTACTATGATTTCCCATGCAAAGATTACTGCTATCCAATGCTACCAGGCAGCTTGCAAATGTCAAGCTAAAGAATGGTACTAGTGCCGAGATTTCCTTTAGGTACTTCCCAATGCAAAACACGTGGACATTTTCCGCGAACTGTGGAAATTTCCGGTGCAATTGCCAGCGTCTCGTGGCATCTCCCAACTGCATGCGCCAATACGCCAGATATGTTCCTCTTGGACTGATGCTGTGGTCTCCGTTTTCCGTGGACCCATATTTTATCGATGATTTTGAAAAGGAGCGTGCGTTTGTTTACATTCTGGAGGGCGATGAAGTAGAACTTGCAGAGAATCTCTGAAAATTTCCACAAAAATGCGATCCACAGCACAAAACTCATTGGAAAAAGTGTAGCAGTGCTGACCAGACCGATTGTCAGCGTGGCAATAAATTCCAGTATTCATGCGGCGCAGGGGACTATTCCCGGCCGCTGTAACTGCTTCCCAGAGATGGTAAGCAATGTCCAATTTATATTTATATTTTTCCCTTGCAAAAGGGAAAAGTATCCTGTACCTTTTCTGCAAATACAAAATGAAGGGGTACTATGAAAGTTTTAACCTCAGATAACAAAACAATTGATGATTTCGACAAATTACTGGGGGTCGTAGAGGTCCTTAGAGAGGCTATTATGCCAAAGAATAACGCTAAATCAATAAGTGCTTGTTTCTCCAAGTTAGCCATAGGTAGTGAGTATTCGCCAATCAGCAGCAGCTCTAGCAGCTCTTCCAATAGGCCAACTAAGTCACTGGCAGAGTATAACGTACAATCTCAATCTAAGGAGGAGTTCGGAGAAAATATGAAATCAGTGCTGGACAAAATGGGAGAATATCACTGGACAGGGAAAGTTTATTCTCCTAAGACCGGGGAAGTGTTCACGGACGATTTTTCCAAAGAACTAAATAAACTTCTCGGGCTGTTGCAAAGCCTCCAAACACCTAATTAAAAAAACAGTGTTGATCAGAAAATAGATATTACGGCACCACAGCTACAGGATGCACTCAAATAGATGGATTCAGTAATAAATGTAGTTCCATTGGAAGGCAATGGTGATCAACTGGACGTCCACTCGCTAATCGAACAATTGAAAAACCAGGGGGTATGGTAAGTTATGCCTATTCCCATGCTAGGATGTTGTTTCTCGTGCGTGAGAGTCTCAGCCCAATCCGTTTGCTGCGCCACCATTGGTAAATCCCCAGCCGAATTCAGTCGGCAGTATCGTGGCCGGCAATTGGGAGCAGGCTTTGCGGACTATTTTCACCGGCGCCGGTGAGGCTCTTCCAAACACAATTACCGATGTTGAAATCGATGGAATGTTCGGGTGGGGTCTGAGTCCTAAGTTAAAAGTTTCAGATCTTCCGAGCATCGCTTGACTATTTTAAAGTTGTATTTTTAAATTGCAAACATGCTAACAAAATAGGAAAATTCTAGGATTACAAAAAAGAAAAACGAGGCTGTAACGTTTGAAAACGAGGTAGCTGGCATCATGAATTTGCCCGCTGCCATGGAGGTAATAAACTCCGCAATCGCCATGAACAACATTAGTTGTGTGTCGAACTTTTTATTCATCTATGTCAAAATGCCTCCTGAAGACCGTGCATTGCTAAGAAATGCGTTTGCAGACAGCAGTAGCAAATACATGGGGATAAAGTCCATGCAGTGATTTTGTTTTACAAAATTCTATCGTTTTTTACATTCTCCGTCCATTGGACACCAGTGGAAATACCAGGCAGAAATTTGGCAGAAACTATAGGCTAGTAGTTTATGACCCGGTTAGCATATTTGATGGCAGTGGAAAGTTGGCAATAAATTCAGAAACCTTGCGAAATCACTCGCCAGACGCAATGGAGGGAGTATCCGCTTACTCTGTGGTTTTCGGTTACGCGGGGAATATCATCGGAGTTTGCTAAGGCAACAATTCCAGCATATAATCTCGAGCAAAGAGCCAGCGGTTTGTTTGAAACCTCCTCGACCGAAGAAAATGCTACCATTCGGGAATGTTGTTTGATATTCGCAGCAAAATATGGATAGATAATCCCGATTGGTAAGATTGTGGAAGATAAAATAATTATACTGTCCGCAAAAAATCTCGTAATGGCGGTGAAACGCAGCATCCCGAGATCACTATTTGTACCACCGTGGCGGCGGCTAAGGGAAGTTGAGCTGCTCGGAAACCTTTCGTCCGACGCATCTACGCTACCGAGCTACTACGAAATCAATGCTTCAGGCGAAGCAATTGCGGAAAAATTCGACACACAAAACACGTACGGCGCACTTGATTTTCATGGGAAATTTCAGCGTTTTTCCTGAAATTTTCTGTCTTGTCCCCGGGAACTGAAATTTTCAGAGGCAGCATCGACTTCCGCCCAGTGGGGATTTGCGAAAAAGTCATAAAAAAGTTTGATTTTTTGCGAAAATGAGCTACAGTCTCCTGCAACGGAGGGTAGATGAAATTAGGAGACGCATTTAAAAACTGGAGCAGTCAAAGCTGCAATGGGGAAGGAAAACTA
>JAIRYE010000012.1 GCA_031267915.1 Puniceicoccales bacterium | reverse complement strand
AGATTGCCAAGATCATTTGCCAAATCACTCCTGTAGCGCGTTAGAAATCTGTCCAGGGAAAGGTCGCAGTCCTGGCCAATTGTCATCTCCCGCATCAGGTAGTACCTAAAGGCATCGGTGCCGAATTTTTTTGCCAATTCCAGTGGGTTTACGACATTTCCGGCGCTTTTTGACATTTTTTCTCCGGAGATTAGCCACCACCCGTGAGTCAGTAGCGTCTTTGGTATGGGAATATTTAAGGCATGGAGGATAATTGGCCAGTAGACGGAATGGGCGGGGACAAGAATATCTTTCCCTATGATGTGATAATCGGCTGGCCAGTAGTCAGAAAATTCGCTGCTCCCGTGGCGCGCTCCGGTTATGTAATTTACCAGCGCGTCGAACCAGACGTAGGTGACATATTCTTCGTCAAACGGAAGTTCTATTCCCCAGGACAGACGGCTCTTGGGCCGTGAAATGCACAGATCATTTATTGGTTCCTTTAGAAATTCCAGCACCTGTTTCGTGCGAAATGCCGGGAATATAAAATTGGAATGTTCCCCGATGTAGTCAATTAGCCAGGATTGATACTTTTTTAGCCTAAAAAAATAGTTCGATTCGGATATCTCCACGACCTCTCCATAGTCCGCTGGCCATTTGCCATCGACCTTGTCTTTTTCCAGGACGAATCGTTCCGCCGTTTTGCTGTACAAACCGCTATAGTCGGCCTTGTAGATATCTCCGGTATCGTACAATTTTTGCAAGCAGTTGCGGACCACCTGCTTGTGATCAAATTCCGTTGTGCGAATATACCTGTCGTAGTTGACATTCAGGTCTTGGCACAGAGTTTTAAAGTCTTCGGCGATGCTATCGCAGTGTGCCTGTTCGGATAGTCCAGCTTTTTCTGCAGACTGGCTGACCTTGAGGCCATGTTCATCGAGTCCCGTCAAGAAATATACGTCCTGCCCTTGTAATCTAAGCATTCTCACAATGGTGTCCGCTAGGATTTTTTCGTAGGCATGGCCAATGTGCGGCTTCCCATTTGCATAGTCTATGGCTGTCGTCAGGTACAATTTCTTCATTGGGATAAAAGCACTATTTTTGGATTTCGGATTTACAATTTAAAATTTCACTTCCCGTGATTTCGAAATTTTATAATTTTTTTGCGCCAGGATTGGAGCGAGGATCATGATTCCAAGGATGGCCATGGTTCCCGTAAACCTGAATTTATCTATTTTTTCCCCAAATGCGACACATGAAACTATCACCGCCAGAGGAATTTGCAAATTGTTCATGGTGGCGAGGACGTGAGTCGGCGTTCGCAGTGTTCCGACGTTCCAGAACCAGTGGCAAATCCCGCAGCACACGATGCCAAAAAGTGATGCATTGCTGATATCAGCGGCGGTGTAGGGGGGCAGCGAAAGGTATTTTCGAGAAAAGAATGCCATGGGGAAACAAATGATTGCAGCACCGCCGTACAGCACCGAATTCAGCGAAAAGGTATTGCTAATATTTTGTGCTCTGCAAAAGCGCTTCAGGAGTATCTGCCCAAGTGCAAATGAAAAATTGCACGACTGAATCAGCATAATTCCCTGCCATTGAAAATGAAATTTTTGCGAAAAGTCCATGGAAAGTATTGTCAGAAGTACTGCCATTGCTGCAAAAATAATAGAGGATCGACTCCAGCGCTTCGAGAGCACGCTGTCAATTCCAACAACATATGCGGGGGTGGAAACCATGAGCAGTGCGACTTCGTGCCCATTCAGAAAGAAAAATGAGCTCTGAAAAAGTACATACATGAGTCCGAATTGGACGGCGCCAATGAGCAATATTTTCAGCCAATCCGACGGGTTTTTCCACTTTCGTTTGCAAAATGGGAAAAAAAATAATGCCGATGCTAAGCAAAATATACTTGCCGTAGTGAATGGATTCAGATCTCCGAAGAGTCTTTTATTTATCGGAATGGAAAATGCCAGAATCAGCGATGACAGCAGCAGCCAGACCATTTGGAGTTACTTGAATTCGAATCTAATTTTCCCGTCATTCTGGAGTACCAGTCGAGCAGAGAATAGCTTCCCCGTTCGCTTGGACCTAAACCCTTCCAGCAGATCAGTTTTCTTCCCTATGAGAAGTTTTTGCATCTGTTCCAGCGAGATATCCTTGTCGAGCATTTTTTTGGAAATTCGCAGTTTACACTTTTTATTGAAGTAATTTTTGCAAATGTATGCTCCGTCCGCTGCGACGACATCCGCACCGTCGAATGGGCATTTGCCGATTACTTCGAGTCCGTCAATTTCCTCCTTTGAAAGCGGTTTTATTTCGCCCTCAGCGGCAGATTTTTCGAAGACGAAATTTATCCTGAAGGAGTCGTCCAGGACCAGCGTTGCGGAAAAATCTGAACCAGTTCTTGATTTGAAGCCACTCAGGGGGCCAATTTTTTTATTAATCAACAGTTCTTGGATCTCCTCCTCGGATAATTTTTTCCCTCCGATTATTTTTTGAATAGTTAGCTTGCCATCATTGGAGCGGTAGCTGCGAAGCCCTTCCATTAGCGGCTTACCATCCGTTGGTGAAATTATTGTGGTTTCTTTGGTTGTGTCACTGCCCTCGACGAAATTTTTTGTCTTGTCGACAATTGCAATTGTCAGATCGGAAATTTCTTTCATAAAATTTTTTCTGCTGAATGTACCATTTTCCATCTGCCGCAGCTTGTATTCCCACTCGCCTGTCATTGCTGGGCTGGAAAGAGTTTCAATTTTAGCGGCTTTCAGAAAGTTCAGCAAGTCTTCTGCTTTTACCGTCGCTTTCAAGTTTTTATTGTCCCGGACTAGATATTTTAAAGCAAGGAGATGTTCTATGATTTGTGCACGCGTTGCTGGAGTTCCAAGGCCGCGCTCCTTCATTGCGTCTGCCAAATCCTCATCATCCAACAGTTTCCCCGCGCCTTCCATTGAAGACAACAGGGTTGCTTCGTTGTAGGACGCTGGAGGCCGTGTCTCGTCTTCGATGATTTCCACTTCCAGCACCTCCGCCTGGGGTGGAGTTCCGTCAGCGGTCGTTAGAGCTGGCAAAGTTTCCTCCTGGGCGTTGCCTTTGCCATAGACTTCCATCCACCCTGCGACGGCCAGTATTTTTCCTTCGGTTTTGAATGAGTATCCCTGCACAGTGCTCATTCTCGTTGTTGTGTCGAACTCGGCATCCGGATAGAATACGCAGATGAAGCGCTTCAGGATCATTGAAAAAATTTTTGCTTCCACTTCAGTCAAATTCTTCGGTGGCTGTGGTGTTGGAATTATGGCGAAGTGGTCGGAGATTTGCTTGTTGTTGAAAATTTTTTTATTTCCGCCATGCACTGCTTTAGCTTCGATGACGCGCTGGGCAAAGATTCTGTCCTCATTGTTGACAGCAGCTAAAATTTTGTAGCAGGTGTCGACGTAGTCTTCCGTAAGCGCCCGGGAATCTGTTCGCGGATAGGTAATGCACTTGTGTTTTTCATAGAGTGACTGGGCAACTTGCAGCGTCATGTTCGCTGGCATGTTATAGCGCGTATTGGCTTCGCGCTGGAGAGTGGTCAGATCGTACAGCCGAGGGGAAGATTGCTTTATTCTCTTTTTTTGCTCCGAGACGGTGGCGATTTTATGATCTTTTATCGCTTCAATAATTTTCAGAGCTTCTTCGTTTGCCCACAGCCTGTCACTGCGGTCATGGGGATTGTCGCTCAATTTTTGTGATTTCTGAAGAATGCCGTCATATTTTCCCTCACTAATGGCAAATTTTCCGGAAATTTTCCAATACTTCGCCGGTTTAAAATTATTTATTTCGTGGTCACGATTTACTATCATCGCGAGGGTAGGGGTTTGCACGCGTCCGACCGTTGCAACCTGCTTTGAAATGATTGAAAACATTTTCGTGGTTATCGCCCGCGTTCCGTTGATTCCAATGAGCCAGTCGGCCTCTGATCTGCATTTCGCAGCATCCTGCAGATTTTGCATTTCATCGCTGCTTCTCAAATTTTTGAAGGCATCTCCTATGCCCTGCGCCGTCATGGATGACAGCCAAAGGCGCTTGAATGGTTTTTTGCTCTTTACTAATTCGTAGATGTATGTAAAAATTAGCTCTCCTTCCCGTCCAGCATCGCATCCATTTATCAGCAGATCGATGTCATCCCGCTGCATGAGTTTTTTCAGTTCATTGAATCGCTTTTTGACCTTTTCTATTGGTTTTGTTTTGAATTTTTCTGGAATTATGGGGAGTGTTTTGAGAGCCCAGCGCTTCAGTGAAGTATCAAAATCTTCCGGCATGAATAATTCAACCAGATGGCCAACTGCCCAGCTTATCACATACTCATTATTTTCGTAGCGATCATCAAATTTTTTAAACTGCCCAAGAACTTTTGACAGGTCCGCTGCCACACTTGGCTTTTCAGATATTACAAATTTTTTCATCGATTATAAATTTCCTAAAAATCCAATTTTGCGATAGATTTTGCTAATCATTTTGCTGGCACGTTTTTGCGCATCCTGCCTGCCATCTTTCAGCACCGATAGTAAATATTCCTTTTCGCCGGCAATTGACTGATACAGCGTCCGAATTGGTGTAATTTTTGCAATTACCGCATCTGCCACCGACTGCTTAAAACTAGCATAGCTTGTTAAATGTGAAAATTCCGCCACCGAATCTGCAATGCTTTGCCCCGTGGAAGCAGCGTAAATGTCGAGAAGGTTTGCGATTCCCGGCTTGTTTTCCGGATCGAAGGATATCTCTCCGCTGGAATCCGTAGTGGCTCCCATGATCTTTTTGCAAATGGCATCATCGCTATCCACCAGATACACCACGGAATTTTGGTTAGAATCCGACTTCGACATTTTAACCGTTGGGTTTTGCAGTGCCATTATGCGGGCGCCAGTTTCTCCGATGTAAGGTTCAGGAAGGATAAAAGTTTCGGAGAATGTGCCGTTAAATTTCTGTGCAATGTCACGCGTAATTTCCAAATGCTGCTTCTGATCATCCCCGATGGGAACGAGATCTGCGTTGTAAAGCAGAATATCAGCAGCCATTAGCACCGGATAGAAGAGCAATCCTGCGCAAACCGAGTCGCCGACTTTTTTCGACTTATCCTTGAATTGCGTCATTCTTTCCAGCTGACCGATTGGAGTAATGCAGGCTAGCACCCACATCAGTTCGGCGTGTCCGATCACCTGGGACTGGAGAAAAATTTTGCAACGCTTTGGATCAAGTCCACACGCAATATATTGAGCTACGCAATCGAGAGTATTTTTTCTCAGTTCGGCCGGAATATGTGGCATTGTAATGGCGTGCTGGTCTGGCAGGAAAAATAGGCAGTCATAGTCACCTATCATTCTCTGCCAATTGTTTGTTGCGCCCAGCAAACTTCCGAGGTGCAGTTTCCCAGTCGGCTGCATTCCGGTTAAAATTACTTTTTTTTTCGTTTCCATGTTAAACATTTCTTTTCGGTTTTTTAAATTGAGGTCTGATAAATTGGCAAAACTTCCTCACAACGTGCCGCTCAATTGGTTGAAAGAGACATTTGTAGAAAAATTTCAGAGCAGGGAAAATATTTCCACTGGAAAATTTTTTCTTGTCCACGCAGTCTGAATATTCCCAGTACTGCAGAAACATTTCGGTGGAATATCTGCAAATGCCGCAAAGGTGAAACAGCTTGATCACCGTTTTATTCATATGCCATGGTTTAGTTGATGCGTGATGAATAATTGCGACTTTGCCACCATTTTGCCGATACCCCTTAGCCAGAGGCGCAAATGGCATAAAATTATAGGCTGGAGACAGAGCCATGTGCTCATTGTCGGCGAGGCATAGGTTCATGGCGTCCTGCTCAGGACATGACAGGTAAATGCTGGTATTTTTCAAAAACCCAGTCACTCTTTCGAAAATTTTATCGCTTTCAAATTTGTGCGTATCGATGAGTAGTACTCCACTGTTGTAGTAGTGATTATCTTTTGGAAGATTGATTTCCTTCATCTTGCGCAACTTTGTTTTTTCATCGGAAAAATTTACGTCTTCCTCGACCGCTCCGAAAGCGCAGCTTCCCAAGTCTTCGTTCCAAAGATTGGCAATATCATCGGTGGTGATTGTGTCGCAGTCCAGGTATATGACCCGACTGAGCTCTGGAAATATTTTTGGGATCGCTAGTCTGTAGAAAATGGCAGAGCTAAAGTGCGACTTCATTGGAAATTTTTCCAAAATATCTATGCGCTGCGGAAGTCTGAACTCGACTGATGAAATATTTTTAAATGCCGATAGGAATTTTCGCAGCTGCTCTTTGTTTTCCTCCGCTATGCCGCAATCCACAACATGTATTGCCGCTCTAGCTCGTGTGTTTTTTGCTATCGAATACACTGCAACTTTGAATAGATCGCAAAATTTATCGTCGAAAACGAATGCTATGTTCATTGCCTCATTCATGAATCTTTTTTGGGTGAAGATTTTTTAATATCTGGATGATTTTCGATATTGCTCCCACAGCGAGCCGTTCCAGTGGCTGCAACAGTCGTTTATAAAAAAACTTGAGCGCGGAGAGTGGATTTTTGTTGCTGAGAGTCACGTCGCCCAATTTATCGGCGTAGTACCAAAATTTTTGAAGCATGAAAGTTGAATAGCGGCAAAGGCCAAGCTTGTGGAATATTTTCACAGTTGTTCTGTTCATTTCCCATGGTTTTACGCAGGCATATTCAATGAGGACTACTTTCCTCCCGATGTCATGGAAACATTTCTTTGCCAGCAGCGCGAATGGCATAAAATTATACTTTGGATGCAGCGGCAGATGTTCATCGTTGCGCAGGCACATGTTCATTGCGTCCTGTTCCGGGTAGTGGAGGAAAATTTTTGTCTTTTTTATCTGATTAATTACCCTTTCAAAAATTTGTGACTCCTCGAATTTTTTTGGATCCATCAGAAAAACTCCGGAATTATAGTAGCGATTTTCCTTTGGGAATTTCAGATATTTCAATTTGTTTGCTCTAATTTTTTCCCCGAAGAAATTTCCATCTTCCTCGACCGCTCCGAATGGACGGCCCTGTAAATCTTCGTTCCAAAGTTCAGAAATGTCTCCAATCGCCACAATGTCGCAGTCCAGATATATTACCCTATCCAATTCTGGGAACACTTTTGGGATTGCTAGTCTGTAGAAAACGACCGAGTTGAATCGTTTTTCCGTCGGAAAATTTTCAAAAACCGAAATTCGTTCCGGAGCATTGATTTTTATGGACAAAATGTTTTTGCATTTTTCCCTCAGCTGAAAAATTTTTCTTTTGTTCGTTTCGCTTATTCCACCGTCGACGATGTATATGGCTAGTTTTGACTTTGTGTTTTGATCAATCGAGTACACAGCGACTCGAAATAAATCGGAAAATTTATCATCAAAAACAAATGCGATATTTATGGATTCACTCATATTTCAGTGTGTTTTGCAAATTTTATCGGAAAAATGCGTGTTCCATTATGGAACGCATTTACAATCTTTGTTTAAAAATTTACGAATTTTTTTCGCAATTCTATTGCGAATTTTTTTCGCAATAAAATATTCAATTTTCCCAAATACTCGCTTATAAAAAAATGTGATTGTTGTCCTTACGCTTCCAGGTGGGTATAAGTTTTTATCAATTTCATCGGAGTATTTCCAATATTTTTTTATGAATCCTATGTCATAGCTAAATGGGTTAAGTATGCACAGCCACTCCACTAGCCTTTTATTTAACAGCCATGGTTTCGCGAAAGAGTAGTGAATAAGCAGTGGTGCTCCATTTTTTTGCAGGCACTGCTTTGATAGTGTGGAGAATGGTGTAAAGTTAAATCTTGGACTTATGGGAAAATACTCACTTTGATGAATACAAATGTTCATGGCGTCCTGCTCGGGACATGTGAGTAATTTTTTGCACTGTCCGACGAATTCTAATATGCGCTCAAATACACGATCGCGCTCAAATTTTTCGAGGTCTATGAGTAGTACTCCAGAGCTCATGTATATGCGTTCGAGAGGTATTCCTGCCCTGTTTTTGCGCCGCTCAAGATCTTCCGGTGGAAAAAAATTAATTTCGTCATTCATGGCGCCAAAAGATTTGGTTTGCAGGTCGACGTTCCAAAATTCTTTAATGTCCCCATCTGCAATTACGTCGCAGTCCAAATATATGATTCGTTTCAGGTCTGGGAATGTTTTTCCCAGGGCTAATCTGTAAAAAACAGCTGAAGAAAAATGACTTGGTTTGGGAAATTTTTCAAAGGCATCAATGCGCTCGGGTTTTTTAAAATTTAGGAATAGAATATTTTCATATTTTGCTGCGAATTCAGCAATTTGATTCCTGTTATTTTCAGCTATTCCGCAATCAACAATATATATTGCCAAACTCGATTGCGTGTTTTTTACAATTGAATATATCGCAACTTTACACAGATCGGAAAATTTATCATCAAAAACAAATGCAATGTTTATGGGCTCACTCATGTGATTAGAATAACTTTTTTATAATTTTATCCGCCAATCCATATTCAATTGCCTCCTGCGCGTTCATGTAAAAATCCCGATCCGTGTCCTTTGTAATTTTTTCTATGGGTTGTTTAGAAGCAGCAGCAAGAATTCTGTTCAACTCTGCGCGCGTCTTTTCCATTTCCTGCGCCTGAATGTTAATGTCCACCGCCTGAGCTACAATTTGCCCCATGACAAGCGGCTGGTGGATCAGGACTCTTGCGTTTGGGTATATGAACCTATTGCCTTTCTTTGCTCCGCAGAGCAAAATTGAGCCCATACTTGCGGCAATGCCGGTGACTATCACGCGAATTGGCGATGAGATTAAAATCATGGTGTCGTAGATTGACATTCCAGATGTTATGGATCCGCCGGGTGTGTTTATGAAAAAATCAATGGGATCTCCCGGTTTTAACAATTCCAAATATAAAAATTTTTCCGTGATGTCTTTGGCAGTTTTATCGTCAATTCCACCCCAGAGGAAAATTTTCCTTTCCTTTAAAAAGCGTTTCTGGATTAGGGATGAATGACTGCAGGAGTCCCTGCAATTGCACGGAGAGATGATCTCCTCTTCATCTTCTTCGTCATCGTCTTCATTTTCCAAATGAACTGGCTTACTCACGAAATAATTTGACATAATCGGGCAGGGAATAAGAATTCTTCAGCTGAAATCAATCAAAGACTTCCCGGTGGTGCAACTTGTTTGGATTTTTTAATTCGGGTGGCGATTAGGCCCGCGGATGGCAAGCTTCGTGAATATTTTTCATCCTGGCTGAATCGATGTGCGTGTAAACCTGTGTCGTTGAGAGGCTGGAATGTCCAAGTAGTTCCTGCAGGAGACGCAAATCAGCCCCGGCATTAAGCAGATGTGTGGCGTAGGAATGCCTAATTTTGTGCGGAGATAGGTCCATGGGCAGTCCGGAAAATCTTAAATAAAATTTCAGGCGATACTGCATCTCTCTGGGCGTGAGCAATTTCCCATCGTGCTCGAAAAGTTTTCCCGTCAGCTGATTTTTTCTAACACCCAGGTATTGCTTTATTATTTCGCTCGTGGCCATTGGGAATGGGCATATGCGTTCTTTGCTGCGTTTGCCGAGAACCTTCAGTGTGCGATTGGTGAAGTCGATAGCTCCAATTTCGATGTTCCTGAGTTCGCTGATGCGCAGTCCAGCACCGTAGAAAAGTTCCAGAATCATTGCATCGCGCAGGGCCATTTCTCGTGAGATTTTTTCCTCCCCGCAGGCTCGCATGGGTGCGGCTAGGAGTTCTTTTATCTGCGACAGAGTGAATATTTTTGGCAGTGTTTTTTCCAGCTTTGGTGTCAGCAGGTCAATGGATGGATTGCTGGAAATTTTCCCATTTGCGAATAAAAAATTGAACAGTGATCGCAGTGCGGAGGTATAGTTGTGCACCGTCGTGCGCCTGTGCCTCCTCTGCTCCTCTATTATAAAATCTTGCAAATCCCGATGGGAAACCTTAGAAAAATCAACTTCTCCGTGAAATTTCCATTTCATAAAAACATTTATCGCATTTCGGTAAGTTGCCACAGTTGCCGGAGAAAATCTACACTCGCTGCGAATATAATCGTAGTACCGCGATAAACTTTCATTCCCTTCGGCTTCCATTCGCAAATTTAATAAAATTTTCCGTTGCTGGACAAGTTTTTGTTTGCACATTCTGAGCATGCGGGCATTTAAAATCTTGAAATATATTTTGCCGATGCGGAACTTTCGCAGGATTGCCGATGAGATTTATGAGAAATTTCCATTCTTTTATCTCCCTCTGGCGGAATTTAAAAGCAGATGTTTGCCTCTCCAGTGCTGTGGTGCGGGGATTGTTTTGGGGTACGCAGAAAGCGGTTTTGAGGTGCGAATCATTGAAGTTGCCAGGAACAGCATTTGTGAAATTCAGCATTCTGATCAAAACTTACCCCTTGGCCACTGGGGGGAGATTATTTTCCGAGAGAGTGCTTCCCATGAGTTCACGCACACGGAGCTGTATGGATTTTTCGACCAGAGGAAGCGAATTTGGTGCTGCGGAAAAATTAAAGACACGGTTGCACTGGATGGGAAAAAATATTTCCCATACTGCCTGGAATCTCTATTTGAACGTCTCTGGTGGGTGAGGCGGGCGCGTTTGAAGTTTACGGGCGATGCGTTCGGTCCCTGGGAGCTGCAAATGTCGGTGAGCCCTTGGCCGCTCCTGCTCTGGCCCATTAAAATTTTCGCAAAATTCTTTCTGAGAAAACTAAAGTCGTTTTCGGAGAAATTTAAAATCTCCTCCGAGATTCAAAAATTCTCAATTGAGATTTTTAATGACTAGGATTTATGTTTTTATGTTTGCAGTTTTTTGAACAAATGTAATGTTTTTTTAGGTGAAAGAGTTACTTGATAAAATTTCCACTCTGAAGGTTTTGGTGATCGGCGATATCATGCTGGACCACTACATCATCGGCGATGTTGTGCGAATTTCTCCGGAAGCACCGGTTCCCGTAGTCGCAGTGGAGGAGGATAAATATGTTCTCGGAGCCGCTGCAAATGTCGCTCTCAATGTTGCTCGACTTGGATGTGCCACGGAAGTTGTGGGAAAAATTGGAAACGATCGTGCCGGAATGATGCTGAAATTACTGCTTGGGAAAAACAGCATCATCTTCGATTCGAAGTTTGAATCCGGCCACACTACCACAATCACAAAAGCACGGGTTGTTGTGCGCGGGCAGCAGATGTGCAGAATTGACCGGGAGGGGAAGAAATCCCACTACGAAATCTCAGAGGAGGACCTACAGGAGGAAATTTGCAGAAAAATTCAGTCTGCCGATGCCGTGATTTTGTCTGACTACGCCAAGGGAACGCTGACAAATGCCAATGTTGCCAAGTTTATCGATGCTGCCAGAAATGGAAATACTCTGAGCGCCATTGATCCCAAGCCGATCAATCAATTGAAATTTTCCGGAGTTTCCCTAATGACACCGAATAAGCTGGAAGCAGCACAGATGGCAGGGTTCGACTTGTCCCCCCACGACGACTGCCCATTTGAAGAAATTTGCACAAAAATCATCGGGAAATACGCTCCGCAGAATCTTGTGATAACGCTGGGTGCGGACGGCATGCTAGTGTGCGGAGAGAACAGGGAAATTTGGCGAATTCCAACCTATGCGAAGGAAGTTTTTGATGTTTCCGGTGCAGGGGACACATCCATCGCCTGCCTAGCTCTGGCTCTTGCCGCAGGGGAATCTCTTATTAGGGCAGCGAAATTTGCGAACATAGCAGCTGGGATCGTTGTTTCTAAGCATGAAACAGCTGCAATTTCCGCTGATGAGCTTTTACACCGGGGCTGGGAAGGCATCGATGTTGATTTTTAGCGGTGTATTTCGCATGCGGCCATCGATTTTTTGCCCAGAAATTTCGAGCAGGGGAGGCGAGTGGAAGTGCGGAGAATTTTCTGCCGATTTCAATGCCAAGAAAAATTAGGGAAAAATTTTACTCGAGCTAGGCAGAGGCTGTCAGGCCACGCTTTTCATACACTTCCCGTGCCTCTTCGCTTATGTAGTTTTTAGGCGTTGGATTGTCTTCTATTGCCAACTTTTTACTATCCTCAAATGAGCACTCGGCGGCAAGTAACTCAATAAGTGCGCCCGCTTGGTAAGCCGTGGGCCTTTTCGTTGGGTCTTTATCCATACACCATTTGATTAGATGCTTGATTCCGTCTATCTGCTCAGGCGTGTAAATGTTCTGCATTCTTGCTAGATCGTCGACTATCTTGTCAATATTTGCAATAAATCCATCCCTTGCTCGGATGTTTCCATCGCAGTCGCTGTGTCTTCTTGGAGCGGTAAAGTAGTTCTTCGCCACTTGATCGAAATAATCTGGCCTAAATAACACCTTCAGCAACATCATTCCGAGACCGTATACGTCCGTTGTTGTGTTGATGATCGCAGTCATGTCCTTCTTCAGATCATTCAGTTTCTGCAGCTGATTCTCCAGATCTTTGAACTCCTTCTTCAGATCATTCAGTTTCCGCAGCTGATTCTCCAGATCTTTGAACTTCTTCTTCAGATCATTCAGTTTTTGCAGCTGATTCTGCAGATCTTCGAACTCCTTCTTCAGACCCTTCAGGTCCCGCCACTGGTTCTCCAGCTTTTCACTTTGATTTTGACCTATCAAGTCGAAAATCAGACCCTCCAGCTCCCGCTCCCGGTTCTCCAGCTCCCGCCGCTTATCCTTAGATTTCAGTTTCTTATTATCTTCTTGCAGCTGCTTATCCTGCTGGGTCAGGGTATTTTTATCTTGTTCATACTTTTGTTTAGCTGCTTCGTACTTTTGTTTAGCTGCTTCGTACTTTCGTTCAACTTCTCCATACTTTCGTTCAACTTCTTCGTACTTTTGTTTAGCTGCTTCGTACTTTTGTTTAGCTGCTTCGTACTTTTGTTTAGCTGCTTCGTACTTTCGTTCAACTTCTCCATACTTTCGTTCAGCTTGTCCATACTTTCGTTCAGCTTGTTCATACTTTTGTTTAGCTGCTTCGTACTCCTTTTTAATTTCATACTGCTCTCGGGAACTGCAATACCGCGCGGCAAAAAAGATGTCGGAACATTGTGAATTCTTGTTAAAACCTTCTCCCCAATCTACGATATGGATCGTCAGTTCTTCATGATTCTTGGGATTCAAATAACAGACGCAATTTTCAAGTTTCAAATCTCTGTGGACAACGTCACATTTTCCCGAAACTGCAACTGCCCCAAAACATTTGGCCATAAGAATCAGTCTCTGATTTCCAGTAAGATTTTTACAAGAAACTTTAGACAAATCCGTTCTCGACCCACAAGGCGAAATAGTTGTGGTGTATGATGAGTCGCGATATTTCGGAAAAATTACATTTGTTGAGTGATGTTTCAGGTAGGCATTATTACCTTCCCATATTTTTATAATTCCTTTTGCGACGATATCGCCAATTTTAATTTCATTTTGCATGCTGTCGTTCGCTAGTTTAATTGCAAATTTCGCCTCCTCAGATCCTTTCTTCGATTTTATCGCATACTCAAAGACTTTCCCGCTCGATCCGCTGCCAAGTTCGGTCCTGGTTACTGTGTAGCCTTGTAAGGAATTTCCCGCAAGCACATAGGATATAACGTCTTCGCTTGGGAAGTTGGTATAAGGCTCCAATGAGGAGGAAGTGATAAAATGCCCGCTGAAGATCGGACTTCCTTCCTCGATTTTATCGCTGCTAGTTTCATTAGTAGGGGCGTTATCGATTAAATTACTCATGCTGCGAGTGTAGCATTTGTGAAATTTATGTCAAGGTTTTTCACCCAGAGCTTCCTGAAAATTGTTTTTTTTGGAAAAAACTTGCAAGTATTTCTCCGAAAACTTAGAAAGCATAAATTGGGATGAATCTTTCCTATAGTATTGCGATTGTTGGGCGCCCAAACGTTGGGAAGAGCCGTCTATTCAACAGATTAACTCGCAGACGCCTGTCCATTGTCCACGATACTCCTGGTGTTACGCGTGACATACTGACCCATGAAATCGGTGAGAATGTAGTTTTGATGGACACCGGAGGATTTGGGCTCTCCGGGGAAAACAGCGTGGCCGAACTAACTGCTGCCGTTGAGGAACAGGTCATGCTGGCAATTGCAGTGGCAGATTTGATATTTTTCGTCCTGGATGCGAAGGAAGGCATCAGCCCCGTGGACTACGACATTGCAAACATGCTCAGGAAAAGCAGTGCAAAAATTATTCCCATTGCCAATAAAATTGATAGCCGGGAGAATGCATATTTGGCAGATTCTTTTCATTCATTTGGGTTTGGAAATCCAATAATTGCATCCGCAGAGCATGGGGTAGGGGAGGAGGAAATCAGGCGGCTGATCGCAAATGAAACGAAAGAATTTTCAGCACAGCTTAAAAGTGAAAAAACATCGAATGACCCAATAAAATTAGTTTTTGTCGGGCGTCCGAATGTGGGAAAATCATCTCTGGTAAATTCCCTGTTTGGAAAAAATCGAATGATAGTTAGCGATATTTCCGGGACGACTCGGGAAGCAGTTGCGGTAAAATTGCAAGTTGATGGCGCAAAGAGTTTTGAGCTGATCGATAGCGCCGGGCTGCGTGCGCAGAACAGAATTTCCACATCGCTTGACTATTTCTCCTCACTTCGAACCAGGGATAGCATAGACAACAGTCACGTGGTGTTTCTTGTGGTCGATGCGGAGAGCGGCATTAGCAAATTGGATAAAAAAATAGCCAGTGACATCATTGATGCGGGGAAGGGCATTATTGTGGTTGTCAACAAGTGGGACATTGCACAAAAATCTTGGAAATGTGGAAATTTGGAAAATTTCAAATCAATGGAAGATTTTCGCAGATCTTTTCTTGCCGCCGTCGGGAAAGAGTTGCTAGCCCTGCCTGATGTGGACGTGATTTTTGCATCCGCAAAAACAAAGCACGGAATGGAGGATCTGCTTCCGCTGGCAGAGAAATTGTATGAAAGAATGAATGCCAAAATTGGTACCGGCGAGCTCAATCGTGTGATTCAAAAAGCTTTCGAAAAGCACCCGCCATCGACGGCCAGCGGAAATAGCTTCAAAATATACTACGCTGTTCAAACGGGAAATATGCCATTCACTTTCAAGCTATTTTGCAACAGAACATCACTGCTGAGTAGCAATTATAAAAAGTATTTGCTGAATGCAGTGCGCAGGAATTTTCGCATGGAAGGATGCCCGATCAGGCTGGAATTTGTCGAAAAGAGCAAATCCAGTGCAGTGTAATTGGAGAAATTTTAGATGCAATCTGTGAGCAAGCTTATGCTCCCGGCCCATCTTTTCTCTCATCAATCTTTCCAGTTCATTTGTTTGTTTTGCTGCGTTTGCAACGCAGGATAGCAGTCATTTTCCGCCATTGATATTTCAGCGGTGGAGAGTTAAATCATTCGCAAATGTGTAGATTTGGCCACGGGTCGATTGCATGTTTTTGCATTGAGATTTTCCATGAAAACAGCATTTCCAGTCCTAATAATTTCAGTTTTGGTTTTCGCATTTTGCGGAGGTTGCAGCTCCCTGGCGAAAACGCATCAGGCCCGCCTGGAACGAATCTACCGCGTGCATGGAGAGATTGCCGAGATTGCAAAAAAATTGCAGGATATTGAACAAATAATGCTGTACGTCGGCAGAATAAAGGATAGTCCTCTTGCTGATGCCGCACTGAATGTTGCGATTGCCATACACGGAGAGCCGGATGAAGCGGAAAAAAAATACGCCGAAACTATTACACTGGAATCCATCGAAGCGATAGGAGAAGAGGTGGTGGATTTGCTAAAGCTCCGCTCCAAATTGGAAACAATTTCTCTCCGGGAAAAACAAAAATCCATCAGCGACGCCCATGCCATCTATGCCATTGAAATTCGCTACAAATTTTTTGAAAAGCTTATGCTCAAGTGCGCCGTGGTAGTGTGTGCGGTTGTGGCGATATTTTTTCTGAAAAAATTCTTTTGATAAGCGGGCAGCAAACAGCGTGTGGTCGCGCCCGTAGCCGACGTTCTTTTCGGGATGCATTTTTGTACCTCTCTGCCGCAGCAATATATTTCTAGCGAGCACAATCTCACCGCCATATTTTTTAACGCCCAGCCGCTCCCCTGCGTCCGGAAAAGCAAAAATGAAATGCGCAGGTGTGTCCGCCATGGAGCGGAGAACTTACGCGGGCTGTGGAATGTCAACACTCACCCTGCCGTGCTTGCCGTCCCATTTGACGGTTCCATTGGCGAGAGCGAACAGCGTGTGATCGCGTCCGCAGCCGACGTTCTTTCCGGGATGCATTTTGGTCCCCCTCTGCCTCATCAATATATTTCCAGCGAGCACAATTTCGCCGTCATATTTTTTAACACCCAGCCGCTTCCCCGCGGTGTCACGCCCATTTCTTGAAGTTCCTTGCCCCTTCTTGTGTGCCATACAAACCTTTCTATCCTTGAATTGATTCTATCCTGATCACAGACAATTCCTGGCGGTGTCCGCGTTTGCGCTGATATCCCTTGCGTCGTTTTTTCTTGAATATCATTACTTTTTTCGCCCGCTTGTTTTCAAGAATTTTGGCTCGAACGCTTACTCCGTCGACGAGGGGAGTGCCAATTTTCGAGCCTTCCTCCGTTGTGAGAAGCAGGACTTCGCCTATCGATATTTCATCTCCCGCGGACGATCCGACATATCTGTCAACGAAAAGAACGTCTCCGCTTTGCACCGTAAATTGTTTCCCCTGAGTTCTAATGACTGCCTTCATATGAATATTCGCAATAAATATACTGCGACCGGAAACGCAAGGCTTTTTTTGCAACATTTCTCCGGAGAGTTTACTTTTCTCCTCAATTTACGGATTGCGTTTGAATTTTTCTTTCAAAAGAAATTTCCGGCGATAGAATGCTCCGGAAAGTGGAGAGCAGCGAAAAAATTTTAATAGTGGGGAGTGGATGTGCCGGTTTGACGGCGGCAATATACGCGTCCAGGGCTGGATTGTTGCCGCTGGTGGTAAATGGATTGCAGCCCGGAGGGCAGCTTACAACGACCAGCGAGGTTGAAAATTTTCCCGGTTTTAGGAATGGAGTGGGGGGCTTTGAATTGACCGAAAGCATGCGGCTGCAGGCGGAGCGATTTGGAGCCAGGTTTGTGGATGATAGCGTGATTGACGTTGATTTTTCCAGCGACACAAAAAAAGTTCTCGGCGAGAACGCAAGCTATCTGGCACCGTGCGTTATCATTGCGACGGGAGCTTCACCAAGACTGCTGGGAGTGAAAGGCGAAAAAGAATTTTTCGGCGGACGGGGAGTAAGTGTTTGCGCCACCTGCGACGGTGCGTTCTACCGCGGGAAAGACGTTGCCGTTGTTGGAGGAGGGGATACAGCCTGCGAGGAAGCTATGTTCTTGACAAATTTTTCCCAGAGAGTATACTTGATCCACCGCCGCGATACCCTTAGGGCATCACCGCTGATGCGCGAAAGGGTACTGGGAAACGCGAAAATCGTTCCCGTTTGGAACAGTGTCGTCCGTGAAATTTTTGGCAGTGAAAAGGTAAATGGAATCAGAGTGGAAAATGTTTTGAATGGGGCCAGGGATGAAATCAAGTGCGCCGGCGTGTTTCTTGCGATTGGGCACAAACCAAACACGCAGCAATTTGCAAAATTTTTGCATTTAGATGAGGATGGATACATTAGGCGAATGGAAAATTCATTTGTGGAAACAAACATTAGTGGGGTGTTTGCCGCTGGGGATTGCGCAGACAAGGTGTACAGACAGGCAATTACTTCCGCAGGCACAGGAGCGATGGCTGCCATAGCCGCTGAAAGATACATTAGAGAACATTTGGAAAGGAAGAGGAATGGATAAGTGCCAGTTTTGTGGGAAACCTGCGACAGTTCACATGACGCAGATAGTGAATAATAAAACGACGGTTGTTCGCATGTGCAACGAATGTGCTACCAAGCATGGTCTTTTCAGCAAAGAAGAGCTTCCGTTTGCCATGCTGTCGAGTTTGGGAGAGGCATTGTTTGCTGGCATTAGGCAAAATTTATCCACACAGGGATTGATATGCTCCAAGTGTGGTTGCACACCTATGTCGTTCAAGGAAACCGGCAGGCTTGGATGTCCAAACTGCTACAGGGATCTAAAATTATTGATAGACGGGATAGTGGATTCTTCTCAGAAAGGAGCATTCCACAAGGGGAAAAAACCAAAGAGTCAAACGACTGTGGAGGTTGAAAAAATTTTGGAAAAGGAAGGGCTGAGTGATTCTCCGGCAAATGGAAATACAAGTCGAAGGAGGAGGAAAAATTCTCCCAGGAGTAAATTGGAAGAGCTGGGAGAAAATTTAAGCAACGCCATAAAAAATGAGAGATATGAGGAAGCGGCTAAGTTGAGGGACGAAATAAGAAAATTGAAAAAATCGGAAGGGGAGGAGTCATGAAGGATTTTGTAAAAAAGCTTTTTCAGGCGTCCGATCTGCAGCATGAAATTATGCCGGCGGTCATTAGTTCCAGGATAAGATTGGCACGCAATTTGTCCGATTCCAAGTTTGTCAAGTATGCCTGCCGGGGCGATTTGCGTGCCGTTGCTGACAGATGCGAAAAGGCTTTGCTGAGTTATCCCAGCCTGAAAAATAGCGATGTGATAAACATGAGCGACCTCCAGGAGTATGAGAGAATGGCTCTGGTGGAGAGACACCTGTGCAGCCAGGAATTCATTGTGGACACAAACGAAGCAAGACTGCTTTTGGCAGACGATCGCCTGATATCTGTGATGATAAACGAAGAAGATCATTTGCGTGCGCAAGTATTTCAATCGGACCTGAACTTCAGAGGGATGTTTGATAAAATCAACGGAATAGACGACCATCTGTCAAAAAACCTGGACATAGCCTTCGATGCGAAATATGGGTTTTTGACATCCTGTCCCACAAACGTTGGAACTGGCATGCGTGCTTCGGTGATGCTACATCTTCCTGCTTTGGTAATTACCAAACAAATGAACAATTTGATTCTTGCCGTGCAGAAGCTTGGGTTTGTGGTAAGAGGTCTCTTCGGAGAGGGATCGGAGGCTCAGGGAAATCTTTTCCAAATATCCAATCAGCAGACTCTTGGATTGTCGGAGGTTGATATTTTGTCCCGGCTAACGCAAATAATAAAATCAATCATCGACTACGAAATGAATGCCCGTGAAATTGTAAAAAAAGAAAGAATGGTGTGGCTGTGCGACTTCATGGGGCGGGCACTGGGAATTCTCAGAGGCTGCTATCTCATGACCTCTGAGGATGCAATAAACGGCATTTCCCTAATGATGCTGGCTTCGGACCTGGGATATTTGCCAAATGCCCTGCGTAATGATCTTGCCCAAATTTTGATGAAAATTCAAAGTTCGCACATACAGGTGCTGGCAAATAAATTGCTGAGTGACTCGGAGAGAGATATCAAACGGGCGGAGATTGTGAGGGATTTTTTTGCAACCGTTCCAAATTTAAGATTTCACTAGGGAAATTTATTTTTTGAGAGGAATACTTTTGCAACACTGCTGCGACTTCTCATCTCCAAGGAACTCGCCACCAGGCAAAAATAAAAACACAAAGAAAGTTTTTGACAATGGGTGGAATAATTGCAACAAATGTTGCCATTGATGACTGATATAAGAATCAGAAACCTTAGCAAGCGTTTTGGGTCGGTTGTTGCGCTTGACAGGATTGATTTGTGCATATCCAGCGGAGAATTGTTTTTTTTGCTCGGGCCTAGCGGCTGTGGCAAAACAACGCTGCTGCGCTCAATCGCAGGGTTTTATATTCCCAATGAGGGGCAGATAATTTTCGGTAAAAACGACGTTACCAAGCTGCAGCCCCACAGGCGAAAAGTTGGCATGGTTTTCCAAAATTATGCACTCTGGCCACACATGACTGTCTATCAAAATGTCGCCTTTGGACTGGAAAATAACAAAACTCCCAGGGCGAAAATTAAGGATTTTGTGCATGATATTTTGGGCAAGGTGAAGCTTGAGCAGTATGCTTCCAGGAAACCCAATGAGCTATCCGGCGGACAGCAGCAGCGTGTTGCCCTTGCCAGAGCACTTGTCGTAAGGCCGCGATGTCTATTGCTGGATGAACCTCTTTCAAATTTGGATGCCCAGTTGCGCAATGACATGCGCAGTGAAATAAGAAACATTTGCAAGGAACATAAGCTGACAACCGTCTATGTTACCCATGATCAGAAGGAAGCTCTATCGATTGCTGACAGAATTGCAGTGATTTCCAAGGGCAGGGTTGAGCAAGTTGGAACACCAGTTCAATTATACAAGTTCCCGAGCACGCGCTTTACGGCAGAATTTATAGGGGAAACTAACGTGATCGATGGCGTTGTTGTGCAAGTTGGAGCGGGGGAAGCAATTGTGAGGACAAAAATTGGTAATTTCAGGGGTATCTTAAGCGTGGAAGCAGGGGATCCGAGGCCGGGGGAAAAGGCATATGTTTCCATTCGACCCGAATGTTTTAAATTGAGAGATTTCCCGGCACAGGAAAACAGTATCGACGGTGTAATAGGGAATGTGGTGTACTTCGGAGAAGTTGCTCACTATGAGTTTGAAAAAAATGATGTCACTCTGCGCATTTCCGAAATTAACCCAAGTCATTTTGCAAATGTTCGGCACAGGGGGATGTGTGCGCACGTTTCCCGTGATGATGTCGTCATTTTGAAATCCTAGCGAGAAAATATGTCTAACTTGCCGAGGATAGTAATTGTTTCTCTGATTGCGCTCACAATAGGAGTGCCACTTGCTTTTAGGCAAAAAAGCACCAGCGTTGTCCCAATTCACAGTGCTGAAACACTGGTTATCATTACGCCTCACAACGAGGCACTGAGGGGTGAGTACGAAGCTGGATTTAGGAAATGGTACAAGGCCAAAACCGGAAAGAATGTTAACATAGATTGGAGGCGCCAGGGTGGTCGCGATGCAGTAAGATACATTGAGTCAATGTACGCGAATTATTTTCGTCTCCACTGGACTCAAAATCTACACCGCAAATGGAACATGGAAGTTGCCTCTGCTTTTGCTGCGAGATCGGAGGATAAGTCAAATTCCAATGAAAACACTCTCGAAGCCGAAGTTAGCAAAGAGTTTTTTCGATCAAATGTTGGCTGCGACATTGATGTTTTGTTCGGTGGTGGAGTTTTTGAATTCAACATGCAGGCGCTCAATGGAGATTTGATTCCGTGTGAAATTCTGCGACAGCATCCCGAAATGTTTTCCGAAGACACAATTCCGGAGTATTTTGCCGGGAATAGGCTTTGGGATGAAAAGGGCCGGTGGTTTGGAGCCTCGCTCAGCACGTTTGGTATATTTTATAACAGTGAGGCAATTGAAGCGGATGGTGTTGGGTTTTTCCCGGAGACTTGGGATGACATAGGACGTCCCGAATTTTTTAAAAAATTAGCCGTCGTTGATCCAACCAAAAGTAGTTCAACGCAAACCGCACTTAGCATGCTGGTTCAGCAGCAGATGCAAGTGCGTTACAATGCTCTGCGGGATGAACTTGGCGTAGAAAAATTGTCTTCGCCGGATGAGGAGCAAGCAATTGCAGATGGATGGATGGATGCGCTGCGTTTGCTGCAAAAAATCGTTGCAAATGGGCGCTATTTTACCGACTCAACGGCGCGACCGGTGGTTGACGTGTCATTTGGGAATTGCCTAGCCGGGATAAGCGTTGATTTTTATGGATTCATAGAGTCCGGGTATTTGGATAAGCGCAGCGGGAGCACTCGATTCAAATTTATCATGCCGCGCAATGGAGGAGCTCCATCGCCGGATCCAATAGGAATTTTTAGAGGAGCTCCCAATCCGGAATTGGCGGAAAAATTTCTCGAATTCGTTCTATCCATCGATGGCCAGAAAATAATAGATTTCAAATTAGATACTCCCGGTGGTCCGGAAAAGACAACAATGCGACGTGTTCCGATATTAAAAACAATCTATGAGCCGCAGTACGCAGAATACAGATGTGATTCGACGGTAAACCCATACAAAGCGGCGGGATTGTTTATTTCTCACGACGAGTGGACAGTGAAGTTGGTCAGGCCGCTTGCATACATTATGAAGGTGGCGTTCATTGAATTAAATCACGAGCTTTCCAGCGCAATGGGAGCGATAATTCGCGCACGCGTGGAGGGAAGAGAAGATGATGCTGCCGAAGCCTATGAGGTTTTAGCTGATCTATCGGATTTGACGTTCGAGAATATCCACAGGGATATTATTCCGGTCATATCCGGGAAGAATGTCTTAAAAAATATTGCGCTGCAAAATAAGATTAGCGCGAAATACAGAGCGCAGTATCTCAGGGCAAAGAAAATAGCCGATGGAGTTACGGGAGAAAAATAGCCTGTGCAAATTGTCAAATTACGGAAGTAACCGGTTTCCCATCGATAAAATCGAGAATTATCTGGGTGTTTGTTTTTAAAATTTTCAGGATGGCATCCTTTGAGTTGAAGGCAATGTGGGGCGTAATTATAACGTTTGGTAGCTGCAGAAGCTTTGCATTGGCGAGTGAGTATAGCGCAAAGCTTTGGTCGCTGCTTTTGACGGACTCCATGTCATTCTTTATGATCACGTTTTCATAGTCCAGAACGTCCAATCCGGCTCCTTTCACTTTCCCAGCTACCACTGCTTCGTAGAGAGCCATTGGATCTATCAATTCTCCGCGCGCAATATTTATTATGTATACTCCGTCCTTCATCATGGCAATTGTGTCGCTGCCGATGAAATGGTAGTTGCTGTCAGTTGCTGGACAGTTTAGCGCCACTATATCGGATTCCCTGAGCAGGGCGGCAGTGTCGACATATTTGCAAATGCCGCTGTCCACCAATTTTTGATTGGGAAATGGGTCGCTGGCGATGGTATTGCATCCAAAAGCATGGCAGAGTTTTGCAAAATAACTGCCAACGGCGCCTGTTCCGATGATGCCCACTGTCTTCCCACACAGATCAATGCCGACATCGTCCTCAACTTTGACTATGCCGTTTCGCAGTTTATTGTTGGCGAATTCAATTTTCCTGGTGAGGTTCAGCAGCATTCCCATGGCGTACTCTGCCACCGTCACTTCTCCGTATCCGGAGACATTGGCTACTCTAATACCATGCTTCCGGCAGTAATTTAAATCAATGTTATTATATCCCGTTGAACGTGTAGCAATCAACTTCAAATTTTTAAATTTCTCCAGCACACTTGCGGATAGATTTGAATATACGAACGTGGAAATAATTTCCGCTCCCGAGAGTTGCCGTAATGTTTCACTTCCGAGATCATTTAAGCACTCGTGAAAAATTATGCAATTGGCCACATCCCTGACCCGGTGCTGTTCCAAATACGAGCGCGTACTCTCATCGGCGTCACAGAAAATTACTAGCGGAACTGAGCCCATGCACCAGCCACTGTGTAAATTTTCATATTTTTTGCAATTCAAAACAGAATCGATTGAAATTTCAATTTTTAATTGTTGACGAATCGAAAATTATTTTTGATGTTAGTTGCGTTGATCGGATTCCCCATCTTCAAGAAGCCGAAAGCTGCCAGGGCTTTGATTTTAAAGATAAAAAATGATGATAGTTGCGGATGCCATAGCCGATATAAAAGACGCATTGAAAGATGTTGATGAAGACTCTCTCGTTATTTTCGACTGTGATGATGTTTTGACTACGCTCCGGGAGCATATTTGGAAAAGGCAAAACCATGCGTTTTTTTTGAAATGGTGCGCAGAAAACATTCCGGAAGGCAAGAATTTGCCCTACGACGTGGCAGATTTTATCCTTGTATCCAGCGAAAATTTTCTGGTCGATGCGGAAATGCCGAGCATTATCGAATCTCTGTATTCGGGAGGGATCAAAGCGGTTGTGCTGACTGCGCTTTCCACGAAGCCAATTGGTGAAATAACGGATCCGCTTGGGTGGCGAGTGATGATGCTGAAAAAATTGGGATATGACTTTGGGAAGTTTTGGCCATCTCTGCCCAACAAATATTTCGACGAATTCGGCTGTGAATACCCGCCGATGTATGGCTCTGGAGTTATTTGCAGTTGTGACATTTCGAAGGGGGAAGTTATGGAAGCCTTTCTCAGGCATTTCAATGTAAATCCCCTCAAAGTAGTTTTTATCGACGACAAAAAAGAAAGTGTGGAAAGCGTTGCAGCGTCATGCCATAGGATCGGAATTGAATGTGCAGGAATTCAGTACCTTGGAGCTGATAAAGTGGTGTCTCAGGTTCCCTTTTCAAAAAAAATGATGACCTATCAGTTGCAAATGCTGAAGGAGAAGAATGTCTGGATTCCAGATGCCGAAGCAGCGAGCCACCGTGCCGGAAATTTTTCACCCGAAGAGGGGCAGCATTTCCCTCGACTGGTCGCAGATGCGTAGAATTTCATTCGATGTATTGTCCGGCAGCTATAGTCGGTTTGGGGTCAAGTTTTTCCCATTTTTTTAAAAAATCGTGCTTATTGTCCGCGAACATGGGGCTTATTTCAATATCGAATGGCGGAAGTCCGTTGGAGTCCGTGGGAATGTCTACGGCAGCTGCCAGCAACCAACTGGCAAACAGCCTAAGCTGATCCTGCATGCATGTTTTCAGAGAATCCATTCCTTCCAAATGTTTTATTGGGCTGAAATTTGACGCCCTTTCACTCTCAAGAATTATTGTTCTTTCGGCAAATGGTAGAATATCAAAGAGGAACATTTCCAGCTTTAGTCCATTTGAAACCTGTGGATTTATGGGGTCTCCGAGCTCGTTTATGGTTGATATTGTTTTCTGTGCAATGTGGTATGGAATTTCAGAGCTGATGTCCTTGCCATTGAATTGCTTTATGAATTGAACGTCGAGTAAATGTATGGCAGTATTTCCAGCGCAAAACATTAAATTTCCATCCTGGTCTTTCAGCATTGCCTGCTCCTTCGGAAGGTCCGAGTATTCGATCACATAAATTTTCCCCTTGCTTTCACAGAAGACACCAACCTTTTCGTCCGGATATAATTTTTTAACCATTCGCGATGACATTTGCGATTGATTTTTTACGTGCATTCCGATGAAGTAAGGGTCAATGCAGCGGACGAGAGGATTATCGATTTGGAAATAACTCAGAATTTCGATGCCCATGTTTTCAAGCATTGTCAGCAGCCCGGATTTTCCGAGTGCTTTTAGCGATCCTCCATGGCCATCTGGATGCATCGCAATCCTGCTCGTGCTCTCCATTATAATTTTCCCTTCGCAGGTAATGGCTGGCATTTGCCCCTGTTTTACAAAGTGAATGTTTTCCACGCCAAAGGAGTTATTTTTTCCAAAAAACTCTATTGTTTCATTGTGAGTTCGCTCGCTCGTCATTATTATCCAGTGAATCGATGTTTCGTAGTTTCGTTCGGCGGATTTAATTTTCTCTGCAAACACCTGGAATAGTGATTTTTTTTTCAGTGGAGTTGCGGACAATATTCCCTTCGGAGCGATGCATCCCAGACGTGTTCCCTCTCCGCCGGCAGTGGTGAATGCCGCGACTTTCCCATCTCTTATTTTCTGCTCTCCGATTGCAATCGCTTCCCTCCACTTCTGCCAGTCAGTTTCGGAATTTGGAAATCTCACAAATTTTGCTGGAATTATGCTTCCAAATCGCTTCCCGGGAGGTGGTGTTTCGGAGATGGCATTTCTGATAATTTTTGACAGATAATCCAGGTCCAAATTTTTTGCCTGCTGGAATAGTTGAACTTGCTTTTCGCTTGGAAGTATTTCCCAAAATTTAAAGACATGCTCCTGCCCATAGTTGCAATATTGAAGTCTCAATTCCTTAGCCTGTTTATCTATCATGTTTTTTATTAATCCTCAAATTTAAAAAGTTTTTCCTTGGGCTTTATGTATCCCTCTTTTTGGCGGACTACCTGATTCATGAAATTTCTATCCGTCAACATTTTTCGCATGTGATCCTGTTTGAGGACAAACTCATTCTTCACTTCATTGTTTTTTTCCAGCAGTAGATTTATTCTGCGTAAAAGCCTGCTGTTTTCCCTGTGGGAGTTGACGAGTGTTACGATCAGCTTGGCATCACAGAGAAGCAGAGAAATTACGATAAAGGATAGAAAAATTTTCCCACGCATACTTGGAGAACAAGTGTTCCAAAGTAAAAAAAAATTTAAAAATTAAAAGATAAAAGTATACGCAGCGTTTCCGGCCTAAAAATTTAGCATCTTACGCCGTCAAATTCCCGAATTCAAATTTTCGCAATTGCTCTGCGGCAAAACGAATTAGGAAGCACTTGTGGCTTGCTTTCCAATTTCGAAAATTCCCAGCCTGCGAAATTTTTCATACCTCAGATTCGGAAGGTCTTCCCGGTCAATTTTCAATAAATTTTCCAAATTTTTAGCAAGTGCGACCTTGATGGCATTTGCAGTAAAGTCATAGTCATTGTGCGCACCCCCCAATGGTTCGTATATTATCTCATCCGCAACATTAAATTTTAGAAGATTTTGTGGAGATAGGCGCAGTGCTTTGGCTGCTTCGGGAGCCTTTGCTTTATTTTCCCAGAGAATGGCAGCGCATCCTTCGGGGGAGATGACGGAGTAATATGCATTTTCCAGGACTAGTATTCTGTCTGCGATGGCAATGCCCAGTGCTCCTCCCGATCCCCCTTCTCCTATGAACACGGAGATTATCGGAGTTTTTATGAGCATAATGTCACGCAGGTTTACCGCTATTGCTTCAGCCACGTGCCGCTCCTCCGACTCCACCCCCGGGAATGCTCCCGGAGTATCCACAAAAGTTACTATGGGCATATTAAACCTTTCCGCCAATTTCATCAGGCGGAGTGCTTTGCGATACCCTTCGGGATTTTGCATGCCAAAGTTTCGCAGGACATTTTCCTTTACCGTTCGTCCCTTTTGCTGAGTGATTATCATCACCGCCTGGCCACCCAACTCTCCGATTCCACAAACCATGGCCTGGTCGTCAGCGTATAGTCGATCTCCGTGCAGCTCCTGGAAATTTGTGAAAATTCTACTCACATAGTCCGAGGAGTACGGCCGCAGCGGATGCCGAGCCAGCTGCACCTTCTGCCAATCGGTTAAATTTGTATATATTCTTCTTTTGGTTTCCTCTATTTTTTTTTTCAGGGATGCAATTTCCTCCGAAAAATCGACATCGGAAATGGATGCCCGCTCATTCAAAATTTCAAGCTGATTGCTGAGATCGTGAATTGGCCTTTCGAAATCCAGCGTAAACTTTTGATCCATTGACACACTCTAAGCAAGTCAGATAAATTGCAATAAATTTATGGATTATCCACTACTTCGGAGGATTTTTTATTGGCTCAAATTTGAATTTGCTTACGTATGAATTGAGCGAGCTTCCTATTTTATAGGCAATTGCTGCTGCTGCGAAGGTGGGGAGTAGCACAGGAGCTCCAACGACTGATGCAACTGACAAAGTCACCGCTCCAGCCGCTAGGGATAGCGAAGTACCGTTTGCATTCAAGTTTGGAAAAATAAGAGTATCGTCTTGTAGATTTTCCAAATCTTTATTTACTTCTTCAACTAATTTTTCACTTTGTTTTGAATTTTCCTCGGCCGCAATCATGCGGGATTGTGCGTCTTCGAGATTATGTTTCAGTTGTTTTATTTCATCCTTCAATTTTTCTATTATTAATGTCGTCTTTGTCCGTTTGGTATCCATTTTTTTGATCAATTCTTCATCTTTTTTGATCGATTCTTCATCTTCTTCGATCGATTCTTCATCTTCTTCGATCAATTCTTCATCTTCTTCATCTTCTTCATCTTCTTCACCTTCTTCGATCGCTTTTTTATCTTTCCCTCTAATCCAAGAGCCAATGTTGCGAAAAAAATTCGCTATTTTTGCGTTAAAAATTGGATCAGTCTCTGGCTCCTCATCAACCTCCGTTTCTTTATCCTTATCATGAACATAATAGTATTCATCAATATCAGAAGCCACTACTATTCTTTTCGCTTTTGCTGTCGTTTTATTATTTTTTTGCTGATATGTATCAGCAACTTTCTTTTTCTCATTCTCTAACTCCTCTTTCTTATCCTTCAATTCCTCTTTCTTATTCTCCAACTCCTCTTTCTTTTTCTCCAATTCCTCTTTCTTATTCTCCAACTCCTCTTTCTTATCCTTCAATTCCTTTTCCTTTTTCTCAAATTCATCTTTTGTTGTTTGCAATTCCTTTTCCTTTTTCTCAAATTCATCTTTTATTGTGTGCAGTTTCTTGTCCATTTCACTCAAATTCTCGTTGGATTTTTTTAACTCCTCCTTCATCTTTTCGGAGGCTTCTATCATCGTTATTTTTAATTCGCAGAGGCTTTTGAAGATATACTGCTGAAAATCAACAAGCTTGCCTATCGCCTCCACCTGTAGTTTTTGGGATTCTTCTATCTTTTGCGATATATTTTTAGGGTTTTTAGTATTTTTAAGGTTTTGCAATGCCTCGGAATTTTTTTTAAGCAAATCACATATTTCTTTAATACGTTTTTGGGATTCTATAATGATGTTATCGATTGTTTTGTGCTGAAATTTTTGCTGCCCAAGAAATTCTTCGAAACCCTTGTTCGAAGTCTGTAAGTTTGTCAAGTTGGACCTTATCTCTTCATTGTGCTTCACTAACGATTTGATCGTTTCCATTTGCTCTTTTAACAGAGCCGAATTCTTTTTTTCCAGTTGCTTTACTTCCTTTTCTTTTTCCTCTTTCAGTTGCTTTAGTTCCTTTTCTTTTTGCTCTTCCAGTTGCTTTAGTTCCTTTTCTTTTTGCTCTTCCAGTTGCTTTAGTTCCT